>NZ_OY761823.1:10000-752500 GCF_963664965.1 uncultured Pseudodesulfovibrio sp.
AAATCCTGATCCAGCCGCTTGAGCATGGGCAGGAGGGTCAGCACCGTAATCGTATTGGGAATAAAGGATGAAAGAGCCGCCGCCGCACCGATGATGTACAGAACAAGAGCGGTCACGCTCCCCCGGCTTTTCCGCAATGTCCACATGACAAAGGCATCCGTCAGCCGGGTCGCGGCCATCAACTGATACACAAGATACCCGCCCGTAAAAAGCAGGATGAGCGGCAGCCTATGCCAAAGATAATTAGAGATGTCGCCTAAGGATTCCACCTGACGAATGGACCTTTTTCAAGGATTTTTGTCAACTGCCCGGGTACGGCAGTTCAATGCAGACAATGAACCGCTGGCCTTCACTGTTGTAGAGAGGTCGACTGATGATGCAGGTCTCGACGTCGGCATAATGAGACAGGAACGGACGGGTCACGAACTTCTCATACCCCATATCCAGATACAGGACGTAATCCTGCATGGAATGATCCACGCCCTTGGCGGTTCCGATTACCTTGGAACTGGCTGTGCCTCTCTGGGTACGAACATGATAACGAGCCGTCACCTGAACACCCGCACTGTTCAGCACGAACATGGAAACGACGTCCTGAACGTTGTGCACCAAGGTCTTGCATGCTTCCTCGAAACGTCCTTCCGGCAAACTGGCGAATTTTGAACAAATGGATGCCACATTCTGGAAAGTGGTGCTGAAACGGTTCTTTCGGTTTTGAACCAGCGCCCGCTTCTCTTGCTTGTACTTTTCATAAGAGCCTACGATCTTGTCGAAAAACATTTTCGCAGGGTCCTTGGTCTTGGCCCCTTCATCCTTGGTATAATAGTATCCCTGCTGCAAATGCACCCCGGCGGTCAGCAGGCGAATGGACTCTTCTTCGGTTTCCACCCCCTGTGCGATAACCACGGCACCGGCCCGGTCCGCAATATCGATCAGGGCTTCAAGGAGCTTGGGCGAGTATTCCTTTTGCTGTCCATCAGAGAAAAACGAGGAATCGATCTTGACGAAATCCGGCTTGAGACGTGGCAGCGTCAGGCTGAACGGATCTCCTACGGAACAGTTTTCCAGACTCAGTTTAAATCCGAAGTCCATATACATCTGGGCAAACGCCTCGAAAGCTTCCCCTTCTGCCTGCTTGAGATTGCACTCGATAACAACGCTGCTGAAATCGATATCAAAACCAGCCACCTGATTCTTCAGCACTTCGGCCCCGACCTCCACATAAGGCAGGATTTCCGAATTAACATTAAGAAACAGCAGCATATCCTCGTGGTTACTGAAAATCGGCTTGAACTGCCGCAATGCCTTTTCGCGGCACAGGCGATCCACTTCGACCTTGGTGTTCGGCGTCAGAGCATCGTGAAACAACAACTGCGGATCAATGATGCAGACATCTCCGCCTCCCCCACGGGAAAAGGCTTCGAAACCAACAATGGATTTCGTTGAAATGGAAACGACTGGCTGGAAAAAAGTACTGACATTTCTGGACTGAAGTATATCCAGAACGGCCTTTTCATCCACTTGTATTGTATCACAGGACATAATTCCCTCTTTCATGACCAGCATTAAACAGGCCATCGCCACCATGTATGCCGACAACTCACCTGGGTCAATGGGGGAATCTCCCTATTCCACCACGAAAACCAACCAATACTCAATAATACCGGATAATTACATGCAAATATCAAGGAAGCCCACTGCACGCCTTCCATTGACTGCCTTTATCCAGTATAGATTGAGGTCCTGTTTTTCACCGCATTTCAAAGAGGAGCCCCGTGGCCGAATTCGTTCATCTTCACGTCCACACCGAGTACAGTCTGCTCGACGGTGCCATTCGCATCAAGGACCTGCTTTCACGCACCAAGGATCTCGGCATGCCCGCCGTGGCCATCACCGATCACGGCTCCATGTACGGTGCCGTCGTTTTCTACATGGCTGCCATGGAAATGGGCATCAAGCCAATCATCGGCTGTGAGGTCTACGTGGCCCCCGGTGACATCGACGACGAAGGCGCACACCTGAAAAAGGAAAAAGGCGGCGGCTACCACCTTGTCCTGCTCGCCAAGAACCAGCTCGGCTACAAGAACCTTATCAAGATCGTCTCGAAAGGGTACCTTGAAGGCTTTTACTACAAGCCGCGTGTCAGCAAATATCTGCTGAACAAGTATTCCGAAGGGCTTGTCGCCCTGTCCGCATGTCTCGCGGGCGAAGTGCCGCGCGTGCTCATGAATGAAGGGCTGGATGCGGGCGTGGAGATGGCAAAAACCTATGAGTCCATCTTCCCGGGCAATTTCTATCTCGAATTGCAGGATAACGGCATCGGCAAACAGGTACGGCTCAACGACCTGCTCATCCAGTGCGCCGAAAAGACCGGCCTGCCCATGGTCGCTACCAACGACTGCCACTACCTCACTGCGGAGGACTACGAAGCGCACGACACCCTGCTCTGCATCCAGACGCAGACCACCGTGGACGCGGAAAAACGGTTCCGCATGGACACGAAGGAGCTCTATTTCAAGACGCCCGAAGAAATGGAGCAGGCGTTCGCCCACGTGCCCGAGGCCATTGCCAACACCCAGAAGATCGCGGAGATGTGCAATCTCGAAATCGAGCTGGGCAACTATTATTTCCCGGAATACGAGCTGTCGGAAGGCGTCTCCGACCTTGACGAGGAATTTGAGAAGCTCTGCCGCGCCGGTCTGGAAAAACGGTTGAACCAGATCACGTATGATGTGGACGAGGAAGTCTACTGGAAACGGCTCGATTACGAACTCGGCGTCATCACGGAGATGGGCTTCCCGGCCTACTTCCTCATCGTGCAGGACTTCATCAACTGGGCCAAGGACCATCGCATTCCGGTCGGTCCGGGCCGTGGTTCCGCAGCCGGCTCCATTGTGGCCTGGTCGCTCAAGATCACCAACCTCGACCCGCTCCCGTATGATCTGCTGTTCGAACGTTTCCTCAACGTGGAACGTGTCTCCATGCCTGATATCGACGTGGACTTCTGCGAACGCCGCCGTCTGGAGGTCGTGAAGTATTGCGCCGAAAAGTACGGTCATGACCGCGTGGCGCAGATCACCACTTTCGGGACCATGAAGACCAAAGCGGTCATCAAGGACGTTGGCCGCGCGCTGGGCATGACCTTCGGTGAGACGGACAGGATCGCCAAGCTCATCCCGGACGATCCCGGTGTCATGGCGAAGCTGCTCGGCGTGGAAAAGGCCAAGATCAACGTGCCCAACGCGGTCAAGGGCGTGGTTGAACTCGACGACATGGTCGCCACCGACCCCAAAGTCGAAAAACTCATCGATATTTCCACCCGTCTTGAAGGGCTGTGCCGCCATGCGTCCACCCACGCAGCGGGCGTGGTCATCTCGGACAAGCCCATGACCGAATACCTTCCTCTCTACAAAGGGAAGAAGGGGGAAATCGTGACCCAGTTCGACATGAAAAAGGTCGAAAAAGTCGGCCTCATCAAGTTCGACTTCCTGGGTCTGAGAACCATGACGGTCATCGAGGACTGCATCGACATCATCGCCGAACAGGGCAAACGGGCGCCGGATCTCGACACGCTCTCTCTGGACGACCCGGACACCTACTCCACTCTGGCACGGGGCGACACCGACGGCGTCTTTCAGTTCGAATCATCCGGCATGCGTAAATATCTCCGCATGCTGCGCCCCGACTGTTTTGAAGACATCGTCGCAATGCTCGCCCTCTACCGTCCCGGCCCGCTGGGCATGATCGGTTCCCAGGGCGTCAGCATGGTCGATGAATTCATCATGCGTAAGCACGGCGAAATCGAAGTCTCCTATCCGCACCCGTCGCTGGAGGAAACCCTCAAGCCGACCTACGGCGTCATGGTCTATCAGGAGCAGGTTATGGCGACCGCCATGACCATCGCCAACTACTCGCTCGGTGAAGGTGACCTGCTGCGCCGTGCCATGGGTAAGAAGATCGCCGAGGAAATGGCGAAGCAGCGTTCCCGTTTCCTTGAAGGCTCGCGCGAAAACAAGATCGACGACAAGATCGCCAACGAAATCTTCGACACCATGGAGAAGTTCGCGGCATACGGCTTCAACAAGTCACACTCCGCCGCCTACGCGCTCATTTCCTATCATACGGCCTATCTCAAGACGCATTTCCCGGTTGAGTTCATGGCCGCCCTGATGTCCACGGAAATGAACAACACCGAAAAAATCATCATGTACATCAACGCCTGCCGCGATATGGACATCACGGTCAAGCAGCCCAACATCAACGCGGGGCAGGCGCGGTTCTCGGTGCTCGACGGCGACATTCTCTTCGCCATGGCCGCCATCAAGAACGTCGGCGAAGAGGCCATTGACGAAATCGTGGCCGAGCGCAACGAGAACGGTCCGTTCAAAGACATCTTCGATTTCTGCGAACGAGTGAACCTGCGTCGCGTGACCAAGCGCGTCCTCGAATCACTCATCAAGGCGGGCGCGCTCGACTGTTTCGACTGTCCCCGCGCCGCGCTGCTCGAAGACCTCGAAAAAGCGGTCGCCATCGGCCAGAAAAAGGCCAAGGAAAAAGACTCGGGCATGCTCAACATGCTCGACATGCTGGGCAACGGCGGGGACAAATCCGAGGCCATCACGCCCACCTGCTCGTCCTGCGAGGAATTCGACGACCGCGAAAAACTCGCCCTTGAAAAGGAAGTCATCGGCTTCTTCCTGTCCGGGCACCCGCTGCTCGCCTATCGGCACGACATGTCCCGCCTGCGGACCTCCACCCTTGAGGAATGCAAAACCATTCCCAACGGCACCGAGGTCCGCGTGGCTGTCATCATCCCGGACTACAAGCAGTTCATCACCCGCAAGGGCGACCCCATGGCCTTCTGCACCGCCGAAGACCTGACCACGTCCGGTGAAATCACCATGCTGCCCAACACCTATGCCGACGCCAAGGAACTCATCGACGCCGACCGCCCGCTGTTCATCCAGGGCAAAATCGACATCCGCGAGGAACCGGGCCACGAGGACGCGCCCAAGTCAGCGAAAATACTCGCCGACAAAGTGGTCTTTCTCGCCGACGCGGTCCAAGGCTCGGACAAGCCCGTGTCCCTCTGGGTCGGTGAAAAGCACGCCGAGGACAACCACCTCAACGCGCTCAAGGCGATTCTCCAGCGATATCCCGGCAAGACCGCAGTCAATCTCGGCGTCATCACCAAGGATTCCGTGGTCAATCTCAAGCTCGGAAACAACTGGCACATCTTCCCGAGCCGCGATTTCTGGAAAGACGTGGAGAAATGGCAAAACGGCGACGCCCTCAGGCACAAGGCCTCGCAGGAGTAGGAGTAGGAAGAATGCCTCCGGCGGCCTAAGAACCTTTCGTGAAAGGTTCTTAGGAATCTCCAAAGCTTTTTGTTGCGCTTCACGAGTAATGCTAACAATCGAAACGCCCTGCCTCACTTATAATTCATAGTAATAGATACGAGAGATACAAAATGGATTCTTTGAAACAACTCGATGACCGGCACCGAAAATTCGTTGAAGACCGGCATTGGCAGAAACACCAGTCTCCCAAGAATCTTGCCATGGCGTTGACCGTGGAAGTGGGCGAACTGGTGGAGCATTTCATGTGGCTGACCCGCGATGAAAGCTGGAAAGTCGAAGGGAAGAAAAAAGAGGCCGTGGCCGAAGAACTGGCCGACTGTCTCATTTATCTCACCCGCCTTTCCGGGGAACTCGGTATTGATCTGGTTGCCGCGGCCCATGAAAAATGCGAGAAAAATGAGCGCAAGTACCCTGTGGAAGAATTTCAGGAAGGCGACCGCCGCCCCCACGAGTACAAGGACAAAGATAAATATTAAGGTTCGGAGAAATAACTATGCCCGGTAAATGGCGCCTCACGATAACTCAGGATTTTTCAGCATCGCATCAACTGCGTAACTACGGCGGCAAATGCGAAAACATGCACGGCCACAACTTCGGCGTCGAAGTGGTGGTCGAAGGGACGAAGCTGGACGAAAGAGTCCAATATCTCGTCGACTTCAAGGACATCAAGCGCCGCACCAAGGATGTGCTGGAAAAGCTCGACCACAGGCATCTCAATGAAGTCGAGTGCTTTGTCGAGATCAACCCATCTTCCGAGAACATCGCCATGTTCATATATAAGGAATTGAAGGACAACATGCCCGAGAACGTCACCCTTGCCGAAGTCTCTGTTTCGGAAAAGGAATCGTCCAAGGCGACCTACTGGGAAGAATAGACATGGCTGAAAAAAAGAAAGAGAAGCGGGGCGAAATCAACGGCATGTCCTACGGGAAGATCATGACGAGCCTGCTCATCCCGAAGGATTCCCGTTCCAATCCCAAGCGCATCCTGAGCGGTATCGCTTTTCTCGCGTTCGTGGGATTCTTCCTCTTCGCCGCCCTGAGCCGAGGCTGCCACCGCGAGGCCATGCAGCAGCCCACGGAACCGACCAGCGCCATCATCGAAACCCGCCTCGGATAATTTCATGCGAATAGTCCTTCAACGCGTCACCGACGCGAAAGTCACCGTGAACGACACCGTTGTCGGCGAGATCGGCACCGGCCTGCTCGCCCTTGTCGGATTCGGCAAAAGCGACACCGCCGATCTTGCAACCGCGCCCGTCTGGAAAAAGATGATCGACAAGGTACTCAATCTGCGTATCTTCACGGACGATGACGACAAGCTCAACAACTCGCTCTGTGACATCTCCGGAGACATCCTGCTCGTCTCGCAGTTCACGCTGTATGCGGACTGCAAAAAAGGACGCCGCCCGTCATTTTCCGGTTCATGCCCGCCCGACATAGCCGCCCCTCTGTTCGACAGGCTGGTGGCTGACGTGCGTTCCGCCGCGCCCGGTCAAGTCGCAACCGGCGAGTTCGGCGAGGAAATGTTTCTCGACTTCACCAACTGGGGACCGGTAACCATCATCCTCGACTCCGACGAGATGTAGCATGACGATCAAAACGAAACTGCTCGCAGTCCTGTCCCTGATTCTCCTGTCCTCTTTCCTTGCGACCAGTCTCATCAACTACACGGTGACGCGTGACGCCGTGCGCGAGGAGTTGCTCCAATCCTCGCTCCCGCTGACCGGCAAGAACATCTATTCGGAAATCCACGCCACCATGATGGTGCCGTCGCTCGTAGCCTCATCAATGGCCAACGACACATTCCTCAAAGACTGGGTGATGCGCGGCGAAAAGGATATCCACGCACTTTCCCGCTACATGAGTGCCATCAATTCCAAATACGGGTTCATCTCCACATTTTTCGTCTCGTCCCTCACAGACATTTATTATTATCAGGACGGTCCGCTGAAAAAAGTCAATCCGCGCGACCCGCATGACGTGTGGTACTACAGTTTCGTCTACTCCAAGGCCTCGCACGACATCATGGTGGATACCAATCAGGCCAAAGGCCACCAACTGACCATCTTCATCAACTGCCGGATTGAAGACGAGCGCGGCCGCCTGCTCGGTGTTACCGGCGTCGGGGTCAACATGGACAAGGCCATCGACATGCTCAATCAAGCCCGCAAGGAATATGGCCGCTCCGTATATCTTGTGGATCAGGACGGCCTGATGCAGGTTCATCCGAACAAGGACCTCATCGGCAAGCAATACCTTGATGAAACCGAGGGTATAAAAGGTTTGGCAAAAACCATCCTTAAGCCTCATGAAAAGCCCGTCAGCCTCGAATATCAGGCGGACGGGAAAACCATCCTGCTCTCGGCGAGCTATCTGCCGGAATTCGAATGGCATCTCATCGTAGAACAGGACGAAGAAAAAGCGCTTTCCACGGCTCGAAACAACCTTTACCGCACCCTCGGCGTCGGCTTTACCGCATCCCTGCTCATCATTTTCCTGTGCGTACTGACCATCAACCATTTCCAGTCGCGTCTTGAACGCATGGCGAAAACAGATCCGCTCACCGGCATCGCCAACCGCAGGGCCTTTGAGGAACGCTTCCATCTCGCTGCATACAAGGCGGACCGCTACGGCAATCTGTTCTCGATCATCGTCATCGACCTCGACGGGTTCAAGAAGGTCAACGACATCTACGGACACCTCGAAGGCGACAAAATTCTCAAGTCCATCGCGTCATCCATCGACAACAGCATCCGGCCTGCCGATTTTCTGGCTCGCTGGGGCGGCGATGAATTCATCGTGCTCATGGACGGCGATGCGGAAAACGCAAAAACTCTCGCCGACCGCATCAGGACAGCCGTCACCCACTCGGCACAGGAAACAATCATCTCCCTCAGTTGCGGTGCTGCCCAATACGAAAACGGCGACGATCTTGCCTCGATCACGGCCCGAGCGGACAAGGCAATGTACATGGCCAAGTCGCAGGGGGGAGACAGGGTGATTGCCGGCTAATTCCGCCAAGCGTATCCTGTCACGCGCTAATCCCAATAAAATCAGGCCCCATGAAATACTCTAGAGTATTTCATGGGGCCTGTTCACATCAATATGACGGTTTTTGCTACATAAGCTGGCTGACTTTTCCGCAGGCACGAAAGCCACGAAAACGCCTCAGGCTTACTTCTGCATTTCCTGCACCAGGGTGGCAAACACCTGTTCCTTGTCGAGTTCGGTGGTGTCGATGGTCACCGCGTCATCTGCGGCTTTGAGCGGAGCGACGGCACGATTGCGGTCCTGATGATCGCGTTTGGCGATCTGCTCCTTGAGTTCTTCAAGATCAGCGGGCTTGCCCATCTGCTCAAGCTGATGAAAACGACGCGCGGCACGCTCCTCGACAGAGGCATCAAGAAAGAATTTGCGGGGTGCTTCAGGAAAAATGACGGTTCCCATGTCACGCCCTTCGGCCACAAGGGAAAACCGTGCGCCAAGGCTCTGCTGCGCTTCTTTCAGAAACGAACGGACGACCGGCAGGGTTGCCATGTTGGACGCCCACATGCCGACCTCTTCGGTGCGGACTTCATTGCCGATGGGGGTACCGTTCAGGGAGAGTATCGATTCTTCGCCGATGCCGGACAGAGTGTATTCGAAAGAAGCCAGTTCGGACTTCAGTTTGTCCTCATCCCATTCCCATGACCCTTCACCGAGTTTCCACGCCACGGAGCGGAACATGGCCCCGGTATCAAGATAGGGAATACCCAGCTCACGGGCGAGTCGTTTCGCCATGGTGGATTTTCCCACACCGGCCGGACCGTCAATGGTGACAATCAGCAACTTACCCACCAAGCACCTCTCCGAGCGTTTCAATGAATTTCCGGTTTTCCGCATCCGTTCCCATGTTCACGCGAATGCACTTGCCCAGTCCGAAACTGGCGAGCGGACGCACGATAATGCCTTTCTTCAGCAAGGCCTTGAACACGGCCTGCGCGGGCTTGGGCGGTTCGAACATGACGAAATTCGCCTGACTGGGCCACACCTTGCAGCCGATCTTGGGCAACTCTTCAAGCATGTACTCACGACCGCGCATGACCAGTTCCAATGTCTGGTTGTAGAAGGTGTCATCATTGAGCGCGGCCACAGCGGCATCCTCGGCAAGCAGATTGACCGTGAACGGGATGCGTGCGTTTTTCATGTATCTGGCAAGCTGCGGCGGCAGGATACCGTATCCGACCCGCAACCCGGCAAGGCCGTAGGCTTTGGAAAATGTCCGCAGCACGACCAGATTTTCAAATTTATCGTATGCCTGCACAGGGGTATAGGATTCCGGCGGCCAGACAAAGTCAATGTACGCCTCGTCCACAACCAGCAGGCAGTCTTCCGGGAGGACTCCCGCAAGCACGGACAGATCTTCCACGCTGGCAGCCTGCCCCGTGGGATTGTCCGGACTGGTGACGAACACCATGGCGGTCCGTTCGTCAGCGGCTTCGGCCAGCCTGTCCAGCGGCAGCTCGAAGTTGTCGCCCCGCTCCACCTCTCGGTATTCCACGCCCGAAAGCTTGGCACACATGCGGTACATGGAAAAACAGTGCTCGTAACAGACCACGTTGTCGCCGGGACGGGCCTTCATGCGGAACAGCATGTCGATGATTTCATCGGAACCGTTGCCCACAAGGATGGATTCCTCAGGGACTTCTACATGACGGGCAATCTCTTTGACCAACCGGGGGGAATGGTTTTCAGGATAACGGAAGGCGCGTTCCGCATTCCGGGAAATAACTTTCTGCACGATCGGCGAAACACCGAGCGGATTCTCGTTGCTCGCGAGCTTGATGACCGACGACAGGCCATAACGCTCCTGTATCTGTTCGATGGTCAGGCCCGGTGTGTACGGATCGAAATCCATGATTGCCGGACGGACGCTGAACTCTCTCATTTTCCCTCTCCCCATGATATGATGCTGATCCAAAAGGCCAAAAAAGAAGAACGGCCGAAACCGTTCTTCTATAATGTTTGCTTTCCCCAGTAAAGGGAAACTCTGGCAGGCCGCTAGCTGGGGCGAACCGTGAGAACCGGAGCGGGCGACGACTTGACCACCTTTTCGGCCACCGAGCCGAACAGGATGCGGTCAATGCCCTTGCGTCCATGGGTTCCCATGACGATCATGTCGCAGCCCTCGGCCTTGGCAA
Source organism: uncultured Pseudodesulfovibrio sp. (assembly GCF_963664965.1). Lineage (NCBI taxonomy): Bacteria > Pseudomonadati > Thermodesulfobacteriota > Desulfovibrionia > Desulfovibrionales > Desulfovibrionaceae > Pseudodesulfovibrio > uncultured Pseudodesulfovibrio sp. Next base: position 20,543 of record NZ_OY761823.1, read on the forward strand.
TGGCAAGGATTTCCTCGGCCGGATAGCCGGTCACGACCTTTCCGGTCACGTTGAGATTCTTGAAATTGTCCTTGACGAATTCGTTCATGGTGTCTTCGGCCCCGGTCACGATCTCGCCGACAAAACTTTCAATGGAACTCGGCGGCACATGGAAGCCGACGTACTGGCTCAAGGATGGGGCGACATATACCACGAGCACATCCGCACCGGCGCACCCTGCCACCATGTTTGCATAATCAGCCACCATGGGGCTGTATTCTGAAAAATCAACCGCGCACAAAACCTTCTTGATATCGGCCATGACTCCTCCTTTGTTCCGGTTTCACCGGATTCATCGCCCAATTTCACATGATTTCGAAATTTCTGGACGCATAATAAACGGATTATCCTATCTAAAGAATGCCAGAGCCTTGGTCCATAGACAACTTTTTTTTTCTACATTATCATGTATCCATGCTTCAGATCGGCCAGCACGTCGCATCGGCATTTTTTTCCGGGGGCTTCGGAACAAAAAAATCAATCTTTTCGGCATATTGTTGAACGTTACAGTTTGGCAGGGTTCTTGCTGAATTAAGGCAAACCACTGGATAGGAGTAGGAACCATGAAGATCCGTCCAGATCAGATCGAGGGCGTTCAACCGGAGCAAACGCAACGGAAGAACAAGGCAAAAACGCAAGGACCGGCCTTCGGGGATTTTCTCAATCAGGAAGTGGCCAAGGGCACAGCGCCCGCAGCCGCACAGGGCATTGCCCCTCCGCCGATTGTGAATCCCCTGATTGGCGCCCAGGCCACGGCTCCCGTACAGCGTATCGACGCTGACGACACCGCTGTGACAGGTCAGGTGGAGTCCATCCTCGACAAATGGGACAACTATGCCGCAGCACTCGCAGGCCCGGAATCAGGACTCAAGTCCGCTTACGGGACGCTTGATGAAATCGCGGCTGACGTCGATGCGCTCAAGAACGGCCAGACCGATCTCGCACCCGGCCTCAAGTCCATTGTCGATGAACTGGATGCCATGACCACCGCCGAGCGGTTCAAGTTCAACCGGGGTGACTACGTGTAGCCTCCGGTCAGGAGCTGACCTTTTTACGCCCGGATCGCACAGAGCGATCCGGGCGGCCCTTGATGGGAAAAATCAAAAATAGCCTGCACGATTGTGTGGGCTTTTTTCGTTGAAAAAAAAGAAACGCCAAGCCCCCCTCTCCTTTCACCAACACCATACGCCCCGGTTCTTTCCGGCACCGGCTTGCCTCATGCACTTCTCTGTGACATTCAGGAAGATGCAATCTTCATAATGCAAGGAGTCTTCGCATGCATGGGCGGTTTTCACTTTTTCTCTGTGGCCTGATTCTCTTTGTCTCCTGCGGCTGTGCCGTCCACCAAAGGCAGCAGGATGCCCCGCTGCAAGCAGCCGAAGTGAACGGCGTACACCTCGGATATCGCATTCTAGGCAACGGCCCTCCCCTCTTGTTGATCATGGGATACGCAGGAACCATGGACGTATGGGACCCGGCCATGGTGAGCGAGTTGGCGCTGCAAAGGACAGTCATCCTCTATCGATAACCGCGGCATGGGACATTCGACCATCGACGGCACGCCTTTGACCATGAAGCTGATGGCCTCGGACGCCGCTGAACTGCTAAAGGCAATCGGAATTGACCGCGCCGATGTCATGGGATGGTCCATGGGGTCGATCATCGCTCAGGAAATGGCGCTCGCGTATCCGGACAGGGTGGGCAAAATGATTCTCTACGGGACAGCCGTGGACTCGGCCCCGGTCAAAGCCGCGTTGGATGGCATGGTGCGCTGAGTCACAAGGAATTTGTGGCGCGACTGTTTCCCGACGCATGGAAAGAGCTGCACCCCGATATTTACTCACGCCTCCCCTCGACCTCCATTACACCATCAGCCGAGGTTATTGGTCGACAATACAAAGCCTTGGTCAACTGGCCCGGAACAAGGGAACGACTCGCCACGCTGAACAAGGAAACACTCGTCATTGTGGGACAGGATGACCGGATTACGCCGCCTGAGCAGGCCATGGCAACAGTCAGTCTCATTGAAGGAGCATGGCTCACCCGGTTCAAGGGGGCCGACCACTGGCTGATGTATCAGGCGGGAAAGGACATGGCTTCCGTAATTGAGGGGTTTCTCAGTGTGCAGGGAGATTTGATTCTTTCTTCCCAAAGATAGAAAAGGCAAAAGACGAAAAAGCATAAATCCAGTCGCTTTCGCTCCTTCCATGCCCTCCCGGCGGGGTTCTTTCTTTTTCCAAAGCAGAAAAGAAAGAACGAAAGAAACTGCTTTTGTTCGTAACTTCACCGCCTAGTATCTTCGAAGCCAAGAATCTGATCAAACCGGGCCGCTCCCGAATCCAGTCGCCGGGGACGGCTCCGGATTCGAAGAGCCACGGCTTCCGTTTTGTCAGCTTCTAGGCTTCGAAGATGAGGGCTAGTGTTGGTCTTCGTGTGAACAAACATGAAAGGCAAGCAGGGAAACATTGAATGACGAGACCTTGGTTCATTGCTGCACTTGCCCTCTTATCTCCCTTGCCATCCGAAGTAACCCCGAATGAGCCAATTAAACCTCACAAGCCTTAGAAGCTGACTGATCGGGGAAGGCGACTTTGGTTGTAGAATATGTATGAACCCACATAATCCCGTACTGACCGGAATGGCAGGGACTACGCTTTTCATGGAGTGGAGCCGCCCCGATCAGATCAGATTCTCGGCGGTGAGGACTTGGCGGGTAAATCAAGAAAAGGCCGCGTTTCTTTGGTACTTTCTTGGGGCGGCTCAGCCACAAATCCGCAGGACAGCGGATTTGGACGTGGCGGTCCTCCGCAACGCCTCGCAGGGGTGAGCCACAGGACGTGGCGAATCAAAAAGTACCGCCGTCCGCGCAGGACACGGAAGGAGCGTCAGCGACTGGATTTTGGCCTTTCGCTTTTCGCTTTTTGCTTTTGCATTTTATCTTTCATCCCATAAGAAAGGCCGCCCTTCTTCAGGCGGCCCTTCCTTTTTCTTCCTCCCAAAAAAACTACTCCCCCTGAAACGCCTCCCAATCCGCCAAAAACGCAGCCAGACCGTTATCCGTGAGCGGATGCTTCATCAACTGCATGATCGTCGCATATGGTAATGTAATGACATCCGCCCCGATCAACCCGGATTCCAGAACATGCATGGGGTGCCGCACGCTGGCGACAAGAATTTTGGTCTCGAACCCGTAGTTGTCAAAAATGGTCCGCATCTGATCCACGCCTTCCATGCCGCTGTGCGTCAAGCCGTCAAGCCGCCCCACAAAAGGAGAGACGTACGTCGCACCCAATTTCGCCGCGAGCAGGGCCTGCGCCGGAGAAAACACCAGCGTCACATTCGTCTTGATGCCGCGTTCCCGCAACTCCCGCAGCGTCTTGAGTCCTTCGGCAATCATGGGAACCTTGATCACTACATTCTCACCGAATGAAACAAGATCCTTGGCCTCCTTGACCATCTCCTCATACGTCGTGGCAATGACTTCAAGACTGACTGGCCCATCTACCAAAGCACATATTTTTTCTGCCTGTTTCCGCCAATCGCCCCCCTCACGGGACATCAACGTGGGATTGGTTGTCACGCCGTCGAGCAACCCAAGTTCCTTTACTTCGAGCATCTGGTCGAGATTGGCCGTATCGAGAAAGAACTGCATGCATCCTCCTTGCTGAAATCGTGTAATAAACAACCCATTTTCAAGCTTCCACGACCCATACCATATTTTCGGATTTGGGAAAACAATATGCGATCTCATATCTCTCTCCGATTCCCCTTTCCCCCGACGCCTCTTTTGTTTACATTACCTGCCATGCCGAACATGGAACCCGTTCAGGTCATCGGGCTGGCACCCGGTTCACTTGATATCACCCCCTTTGCCAAAGACGCTCTCGCCAACGCCGACATGGTTGTCGGCGGGAAACGTCTGCTCGCTTCCTGCCCGGACAGCCTGCTCCACACCGATGCCGAAAAACTTCCTATTTCCGGCCCGCTCGGACCGATCTTCAAGAAAATTGAAGACACGGCATTCAAAAAGAAAAAAGTCGTCATTCTCGCGGACGGCGACCCGCTCTTCTTCGGCATCGGCAAGCGACTGACCGAAGAACTGGGTCGGGAAAACCTGATTTTCGAACCGAGCACGTCCACCATGCAGGTGGCGGCCTCACGGCTGGGTCTACCGTGGCAAAAAATGGACTTTGTCTCCCTGCACGGACGCACGGATTTTTCGCCGCTCTATGCGGCACTGGTCCGCGCCGATCTCATCGCCGTGTTTACCGATGCGACCAACACTCCTGCGGAAGTGGCGCGTGCCCTGCTTGAACGCGGTGCCGACTGTTTCTCCATGACCGTGCTTGAAGATCTTGGGACGCCCGATGAAAAAATCCGACCGCTGGCCCTGCCCGAAACCTGGGGTATGGAATTCTCGGACCTCAACCTCGTCATTCTGGAAAGGCAGTATCCGCCGGAAATCCAGTTGACACTCGGCATTCCGGACCATTTCTACCTGCACCAGAAAAATCTCATAACCAAACTGCCTGTGCGTGCCGCAGGACTGGCGCACCTGAATGTGGAGCCGTCCTCCACGGTCTGGGACCTCGGAGCGGGCTGCGGTTCCGTTTCCATCGAGGCCTCCCATCTGGCTCGACGGGGCCGGGTCTTTGCCGTGGAACGCCACAAGACGCGTGCCGCCATGATTCGCGAAAACATCCGTCGCACCGGCGCATGGCTGGTGGAAACCGTTTTCGGAGTAATGCCCGACTGCCTTCTCGACCTCCCGGAACCGGACCGCGTCTTTATCGGCGGAGGACTGGGCGGGCCGTCCAACGAGGACACCTCCCTACTCAAACTGGCATGCGACCGCCTCAAACAGCGCGGCCGCATCGTGGCGCATTGCATCCTGCTCGACACCCTGCACACCGCCAAGGCCCATTTCCAATCCATCGGCTGGCATTTCGGCGTGACGCAGTTGCAGGCATCTGCCACGGATTCACTGGCCGGCGACCTGCGCTTCAAGGCCCAGAACCCGGTCTTCATACTGTGGGCCGAAAAGCCATAAGCCGCCTTTCATAAAAAACGACAAGGATATTCATGCCTTTAACCATAGAAGACACCCGATTCGTAGCCATTGATTTCGAGACCGCCGACCCCAAACGTGATTCCGCCTGCGCCGTAGGCATCGTGGTGGTGGACAAAGGGGAAATCGTGGACCGGGATTACCGGCTCATCCGTCCGCCCCGAAAAAAATTCAATCCGTTCTGCGTCCGTGTCCACGGCCTGCACTGGGAAGATGTCTGTGACGAACCGACATTCGGCGACCTGTGGCCGGAACTGGAACCGCTGTTCAAGGACGCAGACTTCATCGTGGCCCACAACGCACCGTTCGATAAATCCGTGCTGCATACCTGCTGCAAGGAATCGGGCTGGGACGCCCCGGAGCAACCGTTCCTGTGCACGGTGCAGCTCTCCCGCAAGACATGGGAACTGAGGTCCAACAAACTGCCGTCGGTCTGTGAATATCTCGGCATCGAGCTGGATCATCACCATGCCGGTTCCGATGCCGAAGCCTGCGCGCTCATCGCTGTCAACGGCCTGCGCGACAATCCGGCATTCCTGAACAAGGTTCTGTAATGGGCAAAGTGTATTTCATCGGAGCCGGTCCGGGCGACCCGGAACTGGTCACGGTCAAGGGACAGCGCCTCATCCGCGAGGCGGACCTCGTGCTATACGCCGGTTCACTGGTCCCGAAAGCCATCGTCCAATGCGCCAAAGACGGTGCCCGCGTGGAAGATTCCGCCCCGCTCAATCTCGAAGAAACCCATGCCGTGATGATGGAAACCATCCGCGATGGCGGCATGGTCGCCCGCGTCCACACCGGCGATCCGTCCCTGTACGGCGCGATCCGGGAACAGATGGAATTGCTTGACCGCGACGGTGTTGCATACGAAGTGGTACCGGGCGTCACCGCCGGGTTCGCCGCAGCCGCTGCATCATGCCGTTCCTTCACCGTGCCGGAAGTGACCCAGACGCTCATTTTCACCCGCCTTGCCGGGAAAACGCCGGTGCCGGACGACGAGCACCTGCGCGATCTCGCCGCGCACGGCTCCGCCATGTGCATCTACCTGTCCGCGGGCGATCCCGAAGGCATCCAGTCCGAACTGCTGGCAGGCGGCCTCGCCCCCTCCACACTGGTCATGGAAGCATACCGCGTGGGCTGGCCGCAAGAGAAGGTGGTCGCCACGGACCTCGGGCATCTCGCCGAAACCGCCCGTGAAAACGACTTCACACGCCAGACCGTGTTCCTGATCCTGCCGGGACAGGGCACGGAAGACGCAGGCACGGCAAAATCACTGCTCTACGACGACAATTTCAAGCACATGTATCGAAAATAAAAGACAAACGGCAGGAGGACGCCATGGAGACCTTGCAGATCCGCACACACGACCATGAAGAAATGCTCGACATCACCGGCGCGGTGCGCGGCCTCATCAATGAAAACGGCTGGTCCGACGGCGCGCTTCTGCTCTACTGCCCGCACACAACCGGAGCGGTGACCATCAACGAAGGCGCGGACCCGGACGTGGTGCGCGACATCCTCGTGAACATGCGGAAACTCGTGCCGCACACCGGAGACTACCACCACGCCGAAGGCAACTCGGACGCGCACATCAAATCCAGCCTGTTCGGCTGCGAACAGATGGTCATCGTCGAAGGCGGCAACATCCAGCTCGGCACATGGCAGAAAATCTACTTCTGCGAATTCGACGGACCGAGAACCCGCAAGCTGTGGGTGAAGTGGTTGGGGTAGCAGCGCCCTCTTCCGACTAACGCTGCAAAGACACAATTTTCAGTTTCCTATTGACCGCAAAGAGCGAATACATCGCACCGTTTACCCGTGGAAGGCGTTTCCAAATCTATTCGTATGTCAATTTTTTTTACGGTACGGACTACATCCTCAGTAAGCAGAACATTTTCAATCACAAAACATCCATTCATCTCGCATTGCTTGTCAAACCGTTGGTGTTCCTCTCCATGATTGCCAATGCCGCACCCATCTATGAGGATAAAAGCAGGGCTTTGTCGGAGCAGCGCATCCAACGCGTCCTGCGTAAAAAATGTATTTGCCGCTCCGTAGTCAGTCCCGCCATATCCCTTTGTATTCAGGGTGTCCGTAAATAAAAGAACGGCCTTGCCCTGAAGAGGGTGCTGATCAAAATCCTTTGCCACGGGCATCAAATTTCGACAGTCAAAAACGGCAACATCCAGTTTGTATGCATTATCGACGGGGACTTTGGTATAGCAGTCAAGATGTGTTCCTATATGCCCCATGGCATTGACGGAATCAGATTGTTTTTTAGCCCACAGATACGCGGGATTCTCTTCGCTAATTTCTATATGTAGTGGTATGCGCTTCATAATATCCTCCAAAAAATTCATAAAAAACTATCCAAACAGTCTTGACTGAAATTTCGTTGACAGCAAGGGCTATTCACTGAATTGCAAACAGTCAAGCTCAGCCAAAAGCAAAAGGATGACGAAACAACCGTCTCTGAAACAGAGCACATAAAAAAAGGCCGGACTTCTCACAAAGTCCGGCCTTTTTCATTTTTGGCTTTCTAGAACTTTTCGAACTCGTCGTCGCTCATGTCGATATCAAGCCCCTTGCCGCTCGGGGCGACAGGTGCGGCTGCCGGAGCCGGGGCAGCCGGTCGAGCCTTGGCCGGAGCCTGAGCAAGCGCCTGAGGCTGAGGCCGTTTCGCAACGACTCGCGATACCGGAACACCGCCAGCCGCGCCGATGTTGAAGAAGGCCACTGTGCTGTTCAAGTGTGCGGCCTGCGACGTCAACTGCTGTGCGGTGGAAGACATCTCTTCGGAAGCGGCTGCCGTCTGCTGGATGACCTGATCCAGTTGGTGGATGGCCTGATTCACGGATTCGGCACCGGCCTGCTGCTCGTCGCTGGCTGCGGATATTTCCTGAATCAATTCCGCGGTGTGCTTGATGTCCGGCGTCATCTGGCCGAGCATTTCGCCTGCTTCTTCGGCCACGGCCACGCTGGATGCGGAAAGCTCGCTGATCTCGGCAGCGGCTCCACCAGAACGTTCGGCCAACTTGCGGACTTCTGCCGCGACAACGGCAAAGCCCTTGCCGTGTTCACCCGCACGGGCCGCTTCAATGGCGGCGTTGAGAGCCAGCAGGTTGGTCTGCCGCGCTATTTCCTCGACAATGGATATCTTCTCGGCGATTTCACGCATGGCATCCACGGTCTTGGCAACCGCAGCCCCGCCCTTTTCTGCGTTTGCCGCGGACTGAAGCGCTATCTTCTCGGTTTCACGCGCATTCTCGGCATTCTGGCTGATGTTGGAAACCATCTGCTCCATGGAGGATGAGACCTCTTCCACGTTGGCCGCCTGTTCCGTGGAACCCTGCGCCAAAGATTCGGCAGTGGACGACAACTCCTGCGCGCCATTGTTCACATTGGAAACGGTGGCCCGGACGTCGCCCACGACAGCCAGCAGCTTTTGGCCCATGTTGCGAAGATTCGCTGCCAGCATGCCGATCTCATCTTTCTGATCGATATCAATGGTGGCAGTCAGATTACCCTGTGCCACCTCACCCGCAAAGGCCGCACCGGTCTGTACCGGCGCAACGATAACCCGCGCGAGGAAAAAGACGATCAGTCCGAGAACCAACAGGGCTGCAAGCCCGAGGCCGATGGAAAGATACAGGATGGTTTTCGACTCGGCCAAGATAACGCTGAGAGGCGCAGCCACGGAGATGGTCCAGTTGATGCCCGAATTGCCGATCGCGAAAGGCACGGTCATCATATACACTTCTTCACCTGTGTTGGTGGAAATCCGCACCGTGCTGTAAGGTTGGTTGTTTTTCGCCGCTCCTCTGATTTCGTCAGCATAATCGCGGGCAACCACATCATTGAGATTCTTGCCGACAAGATCCTTCTGCGGATGGGTCACCAAAAATCCCGTATCAGTCGCAATGGTCGCATACCCGGTGCCGAAAAGCCTGACGCCGTCAGTGATCTTCGCAAGATCGGCCATGCTCATGTCACAGCCAGCCACACCCACGATCTGTCCATTGACCCGGATGGGCGCACTGGCACTGACGAGCATGACATCCTGTCCCTGCAACTGATAAATGGTCGGCTCCGTCATGTATTCCCGGCCGGTTTTCAAGGGAATCTGGAAATATGCATTCCCCGGCTTATCAGTAAACGGGTCACCCAGCTGGGAAACTTCGGAAACGCGCACATTCCAATACGGCGTAAACGCTCCGGTTGCCTCATCCATGCCGGCCATGCCTTTATACTCGGCATCACGGCCGTCAAATGAACCGGGCTTGATGCCGAACCAGACACCGTCCAGACCGGGATTGGATTTCTGAATCGTCTTGACCATCTTGATGAACACTTCCCGTGAGGGGAGATCGCCGGACTCCATCAACCCGCCGACCGACTCGGCAAGCGACCGCGCAACGCCCATCTGGTAATCAAGCCGCCCCTTGGCTTCCGAGCCGTAACGGTAAGCGACTTCTTCCGCCGTCTGAAACGCGCCGTTTTCGGAAATCGTCTGCACTTTCGATACAAGGATGGTCAACATTGCAGTCAGGACAATGACGACCACCAGATTAACAGGTAAAAGAATCTTATTTCTCAAACTCAAATTCTTGTAATTCATGTTCCCCCCCGATAAAAAAACCTCAACGCCCACTCCACATTGACGAAAGCATATGGGATGAATTGTTTTACAACAATTATATTTCATGCATTGTTGCGAGGGAGACACATAACGCAAAAAACGCCCGGTCTTTTCACAGACCGGGCGTTTTTTTACTCATTGGCGAATACGGCTTTACTCAACCTTCCCCAGAAAAGGACAGCGGTGACTCAAGCGCTGGAAATGAAAAATCAATCAAAATCGGGATACGCCACGGAAAGAAGCGACAACCCCTGCGGCGGGGCCGTGGCCGGAGCGACACTGCGATCCGCGCCTTCAAGAATGGCGGCAGCTTCCTGCGGCGACAGCTTCCCGCGCCCGCAGGCCACCAGACATCCCATCAGGTTGCGGACCATCTGTTTCAGGAAACCGTCCGCGCTGAACCGCCAGGACGTTTCGAATTCCGTGGGACCGGGGTGCCGTGAAATATCCGTAATCGTCCGCACCGTGGTTTTCACCGGCGTCCCCACATTCTGGAAAGCCGCAAAATCATGCTTCCCCATGAAAATTCGTGCAGCGGCATCCATGGCTTCGAAATCCACCGGACCGCAATTCCACGTAAACCGGCGGCGTTGCGGCAGGCAGAATTCCCGTTCATGCCACAGCACGTATTCGTATGTCTTGGCAGCAGCCGAATACCGGGAGTGAAAGTCTTCCGAAACAACGGCACATTCCAGAACCCGCACGTCTTTTGGAAGCAGCGCATTCAACGCCCGCCGCCATGGAATGGACGCCCGGTCAGCCGCACAGTCGAAATGGCAGACCTGTCCCATGGCATGCACCCCGGCATCGGTCCGCCCGGAGCCATGTACGCGGGGAGCTTTGCCGAGAATCTCGCCGAGCGCGGCTTCCAGTTCGCCCTGCACGGTCCGGTCACGCGGCTGCAACTGCCAGCCGGAAAAATCAGTGCCGTCATAGGCAAGTGAGAGTCTGATACGTGCCATTTCCATTATCTACGCGTTCTCTGCTCCCAAAGGGAATTCTTCCACTACAGTATAAACCGGGCCGTCCGGGGTCAGGTCACTTTTCCAGAGGATGAATCTGTCCACCCCGAGTTCTGGCCATTCCTGCGAGACATTCCCGAGCACCGAGGCAAAATCGTCAGGCTCCGACCGCTTCACGCGCCCAAGGGTCAGGTGCGCCTGAAACGGTTGCGTCCCCCGTTTGAAGCCGAACGGTTCCATGGCATCCTTCACCGCCTCGGAAAGTCGCGCGCATTCGTCGTTTCCCTCATCCATGCCGACCCACATCACGCGGGGTTTCCGCATATCCGGGAAGCAGCCGATATCACCGGCACGCATGACAAATGATGAAAAATCAATCCCCCGCAATGCCGACCGGACATCGGCAACGTCCTCTTCCTCGACCGAACCGAGAAACTGCAACGACACATGCCAATTCCCCGGACGGGTCCAGCGCACTCGTGAACGCACCCGCCCGCCTAGCGTTTCGACCATGGAATCAAGCCGGGTCTTGTAGTCGTCAGAAACAGGAATACCAACAAACATCCTGAGCATATCATCCCCCTTCCGTTTTCGCCCGTCCGCGTTAAAAATATCAGGAGAACCTCAAAGGCTTTTCAGCAAGACCCTAGACCGCAGGGAACACTCCCTTAGGCGTTTGCCTTGTCCCAGAAATCCGGCCAAAGCTTGAGAAGTTTCTGCATGGCCTTGCCGCGATGCGAACGCTTGTTCTTCACTTCGCTGTCGAGTTCGGCCACATGACAACCCAGCTCGGGATCAATAACGATGACGTCGTAACCGAAACCGCCTGCCCCTTTGTAACCGTGAGCGACACGGATGTCATAGGCTCCGTCGGTGTGGATTTCCGTACCGTTGGGAGCGACCGCAGCCATGACGCAACGGTAACGGCCAGTGCGTTTTTCGTCAGGCACATCCTTCATTTCCGCGAGCATTTTCTCGTTGTTGTCATGATCGTCGCAGTGCTCACCTGCATACCGGGCGGAATACACGCCGGGACGTCCTTCAAGCGCATCGATTTCAATGCCTGAATCATCGGCCACGGTGACAAGGCCGGTTATCTCAGCCACGGTACGCGCCTTGATAAAGGCATTTTCAAGAAAGGTATCTCCGGTTTCGGGTATATCCCCGATCTCGGGGAAATCGGAAAGTGGCTTCACTGTCAGGCCGAACGGTTCGAGCATGACGGAAAGCTCCCTGATCTTGCCTTTGTTGTTGGTGGCGAGCACGATGGTATCCATAAGAAAATCCCCCTCAGGTGTGTTTGTCGAGGGGGACTGTGTTACTCGGTCTCTTCGGGTTCCGCAACCGCGAGAATGGGCGGCAGATATAAAGTGATCTTGGTGCCGATACCCTCACGGCTGACGAGTTCTATATCGCCGCCGATCTCATCGAGAATCTTGTGAGTCTGGGCAAGGCCGAGTCCCGAACCCTTTCCCTTGGTGGAAAAGAACGGGCTAAACACCTTGTCCCGGATTTCAAGCGGAATGCCCACGCCGGTATCTTCAACCGAAAGCAGGGCAAAATCCCGGTTCATGCCGGTGGTGACAAAAAGATTGCCACCCTCTTCCATGGCCTCAAGGGAATTCTTCACCAGATTGATGAGACACTGCTTGATAAGGTCGGGATTGGCATGCACCAGCGCCACGGATTCATCGAGATCCACAGTACATTCCACCCCCTGATTTGTGCAGGGTAGGCTCATGACGTCCATAGTGGCCTTTACCAGCGCGTTGAGGTCCACCTCTGCCACCTCCGCTTCCGTCGGGCGGGTGAAATTCATGAGACTCTTCAAAATCACATCGAGCCTTCTGGATTCATCGAGAATAATTGAAAGCTTCTCCCGCGCCTTTTCATCCAGTCCCTCGACCCGCATGAGCGAATTGGCAAAGCCGCTGATGGTGAACAGCGGATTCCTGATTTCATGCGCCATGTACGTGGAGAGTTCGCCGATGGACGCGAGCTTTTCCGCCTGCTGCAACCGCTGTTCTATGGATGTCCGCTGGGTGATGTTCCGCCTGAGAGCGACAACATGATTGACGGATTCATCCTCATCAAAGACCGGGAACGTATACACCCGATAATACTGCATGCGGCCATGTTCATCGACCATGTTGGTCACGGTCTCCGCCGGGGCATGGGTTTCGACGGTCTCAGCAAGCGGATCGCTTGCGTACCCGTTCTCCGCCTTGCCGCTATCCAAAAAAATCTCACGATACGACATGCCCACAAGGGCTTTTTTGGACCTCCCGGCGTGGTCAAGCGCGGTCTTGTTCAAATCCAGAATCGTTCCCTGCCCATTAAGAAACAAAATTTCCTGATCCATCTGGTCAATGATGGTCTTGAGCATATTTTGGGTATGAAGAAGATCGACCTTGCAGGCCACCCATATTTTGTCCGAGGTCAGGAGGTTGATGAAAAAATTCGCGGCATTACGTTCCACAAGCGTCACACTTGCAGGCAGGTAGTTGCGTAATTCGTGAACAAGCGCGGTGCGCCCCGTGGCCTCGATCACCATGTTGATTTCCGGATGATTCTCAAGCATGGACCGATATCCGGCATAGGTCGGAATAAGCTGGCCGGAGTCGTGCGTCTCAGGCAGAACCGTCTCACCGGGCAACGCCGCGGCCACGACCCCGATCTCCTTGAGGACCTGATCGTTGCTCTGGTCCTTGAACATCTGCCAGAATGCGAGTAGGGCCGGTATGTCGCCTATCACACCGATGACGTAACGCATGTCGTCGTTGAATTGTGCAGCCAACGTTGACCTCCTGTCCGTACTTGTTGCACTCTCTGACTCACCACGCGAGAGAGAGTCGTCTTTAGACATTAATACATTTAGACAACCATTTCAAAGGAAATGACATGAGCCAAGCAACTGAATCCGTTATAAAAGTCCACACAGTCAGTCTGGGCTGCCCAAAAAACCTCGTGGACACGGAAAGACTGCTCGGCACACTCGGCACGGGCATGGTCGCCACCGACTCAGTGGCAGAAGCGGATCTCGCGCTCATCAACACCTGCGGATTCATCGAACCCGCCATTGAAGAATCCGTTGCCGTGATTCTTGATGCCATACAAGACGCCGAAGAAGCCGCAGAGGAAACAGGACACAAACCGCTCATCGCAGTGGCGGGCTGTCTGGTCAGCCGATTCGGGCAGGACCTCAAGGACGAAATGCCCGAAGTGGACCTCTGGCTGAACACCGAAGAGATCGAACTCTGGCCCGCCATGGCCGCCAAGGCCCTGTCCGCTCCGGTCGATGAAACCACGCCGCGCCGCCTGTCCACGTCCCCGGCCTTTGCCTACCTCAAGATCAGCGAAGGATGCTCCCACAACTGCCGTTTCTGTACCATCCCCTCGATTCGAGGGGCGCACAAAAGCTGGCGCGTGGACGAGCTGGTCGCCGAAGCCGCAGACCTTGCCGAAGCCGTGCCGGAAATCATCGTGGTGGGGCAGGATTCCACTGCCTACGGGTCGGATCTCGACAGCGGCGACAATCTGCAACAGCTCATCACAGGGCTGGCCGGACTGTCATCGCTTCAATGGCTCCGCATCATGTATCTCTATCCGGCAGGACTGACCGAAAACCTGCTCGCCTTCCTGCGCGACATCGGCAAACCGTTCCTGCCCTACTTCGACATCCCGCTCCAGCACGCGCACCCGGAAGTGCTCTCCTCCATGGGGCGCCCGTTCGCCCGCAACCCGGAAAGGGTCATCGAACGGGTCCGGAAATTCTTTCCCGAAGCCGCCCTTCGCACCACCTTCATCGTCGGCTACCCCGGTGAGACCGACGAACATTTCGAAACGCTCATGCGCTTTGCCGAAAAAACACGCTTCCACCATCTCGGCGTCTTCCCCTACTGGCCCGAAGACGGCACACCTGCCGCCGCCATGGACAATCAGGTTCCCGACGAGATAAAAATCGCCCGCCGTGACGCGCTCATGGAACAGCAAGGCGGGATCAGTGAAGATATCCTCAGCCAATATGTGGGAGAGACTTTGCCCGTGCTGATCGAAAAGCCCTCACCCGAATGGCCGGGGCTCTACGTGGGCCGCACATGGTTTCAGGCCCCGGAAGTGGACGGCGTCACCTATGTCAGCGCCCCGCCCGAAGAAGAACTGGAAATCGGCACCATCGTGGATGTGGAGATCGAAAAGACAACCACTTACGATCTATCCGGACTTGTGTAACTGCTCGCCGCAGGGGCCGCCTCGCCGGCGGGGCGTCTCCGACGGCTCAAGAACCTTTCGGTGAAAGGTTCTTGAGAATCTCCAAAGCTTTTTGGTGCGCTTCGCGGATTCGTGCGAACACAAAAAATCGACCTTCATTTATAAAAAAACCATGAAAAAGGGCTGTATGCATTCTGCATACAGCCCTTTTTCAATTTGACTTTTCCGCACTCACTTCCAGGAAACAGCACATCTTATCTCCACCCCACCACCCCCGCGAAGCGTACCAAATAGTTACGGGGAGAGGGATGGGGGGATGGAGTCCAGAGGAAGGGGGGAAGGGAGTACCCCGCTTTCACAAATCCGCAGGACAGCGGATTTGGACGATGGGTTTCCCATCGCCCCGAAGGGGTGAGCCCCAGGACGGGGCGAATCAAGGGGGGGCCCTCTTCCCCCTTTCCTCTGGCCGCCGGAGGCAAAAAAATCAGCCCCGGCCTGCGCTTGCAGGCCGGGGCTGATTATTATTGGCTATGCTTCGCCGCTAGTTGGCGACGATATTGACCAGCTTGTTCGGAACGACGATTACCTTTCGGACAGTCTTGTCTTCAAGGAACTTGGCGACGTTTTCCTGCTCCAGAGCGGCCTTTTCCATTGCATCCTTGGGCGCATTGTTCGGGGCCTGGAACTTGCCGCGCATCTTGCCGTTGACCTGCACGACCATGGTGATCTCGTCCTTGACGAGAGCGGCCTCGTCATAGGTCGGCCACGGCTGGGCGGTAAGGCTGGTCTCGTGTCCCATGGCGTTCCACAGCTCCTCGCAGATATGCGGGGCGACCGGGGACAGCAGGGTGACGGCAGTGGCAATGGCGGAAGACATGGCCTTGGGGTCGGCGTCTGCCAGCTCATCACGCAAACCGTACATCTCGTTGACCAGCTCCATGACCGCGGCAATGGCGGTATTGAACTGGAATTCGTTCTCGATATCGCGGGTCACGCGGCGAACGGTATCGTGCTCCTTGAAGCGCAGTTTCTTGGCAGCCGCGACCTGCGGATCATTGAAGGAAGTCGGAGCAACGGCTTCGAGACGTCCTTCCATCCCTTCCACCAGACGCCAGAGACGGCTGAGGAATCGAAATGCGCCTTCCAGCCCCTGATCGGACCACTCCAGTTCCTTGACAGGCGGAGAAGCGAACAGGATGAACAAACGTGTGGCGTCCGCGCCGTATTCATTGATCATGGCGTTGGGATCGACCACATTGCCCTTGGACTTGGACATCTTGCCGCCGTCCTTGAGCACCATGCCCTGCGTCAGCAGGTTGGCAAAAGGTTCGTCCGTCTTGATGAACCCGGTATCCCGCAGAGCCTTGGTGAAGAATCGGGAATACAGCAGGTGCAGAATGGCGTGCTCGATGCCGCCGATATACTGGTCAACATTCATCCAGTAATCGGTTTCCTCATTTCCAAGGGCCTGCTCTTCGTTGCGGGGATCGCAGTAGCGCAGGTAGTACCAGGAAGATTCGAAAAAGGTGTCGAACGTATCGGTCTCGCGTCGGGCAGCCTTGCCGCACTTGGGACAGGTGCAGTTGACGAACTCTTCCATCTCGGGCAGCGGAGACTTGCCGTCCTTGCGGACCTGCGCGTTCTCGGGCAGCAGCACGGGAAGCTGGTCTTCCGGCACCGGCACCACGCCGCAATCGTCGCAGTAGATGACCGGAATGGGAGCGCCCCAGAAACGCTGACGGGAGACGTTCCAGTCACGCAGACGGTAGTTGACCGCCATTTCACCGAGACCGGACTTGTCGAGGTGTTCGACAATGGCCTTTTTGGCGGCCTCGTTTTCCATGCCGTCGAAATCACCGGAATTCACGAGAATACCGGGAGCCGTGTATGCTTCTTCCATCTCGGACTCGGCAAGGACCTTGCCCTCTTCATGCAGAGCCGGGGGATTGATGACCGTCTTGAGCGACAGATCGTACTTGCGGGCAAATTCGAAATCGCGCTGATCGTGAGCCGGAACCGCCATGACAGCGCCGGTACCGTAGCCCATGAGCACGAAGTTGGCGACAAAGATGGGTACTTCCTCGCCGTTGACCGGGTTGATGCAGTACTTGCCGGTGAAGATGCCTTCCTTCTCAAGATCGTCGGCACCGCGTTTGATGCGGTCCATGTTCCTGATATTGGCGACGAACTCTTCAATCTCGGCCTTGTTGTCGACATCGGCGATGAGCTTTTCCACCATGGGATGCTCGGCGGCCACGGACATGAAGGTCGCACCGAACAGGGTGTCGGGACGGGTGGTGAAAACCGTGATGGTCTCGTCCATGTCCTTGACCTGGAAAGTCAGTTCCGCACCGTAGCTCTTGCCGATCCAGTTGCGCTGCATGGTCAGCACGCGCTCGGGCCAACCGCCGTCCAGCATGTCGAGATCCTTGAGCAGCTCGTCGGCGTAGTCGGTGATACGCAGGAACCACTGTTCCATGTCTTTCTGCTCGACCTCGGAATCACAGCGCCAGCACAGCCCTTCCTCGACCTGCTCGTTGGCAAGCACGGTGTTGCAGCTGGGGCACCAGTTCTGGGGAGAGTTCTTGCGGTAGGCAAGCCCCTTTTCCAGGAATTTCAGGAAAAATTTCTGTTCCCACTGATAGTATTCAGGGCGGCAGGTCGCGATTTCACGCCGCCAGTCGTAGGAATAGCCGAGACGCTGCAACTGCTCGCGCATCTCGCTGATATTCTGGACAGTCCATGTGGCAGGATGGGTCTCATTCTTGATCGCCGCGTTTTCCGCGGGCAGCCCGAAAGCATCCCATCCCATGGGATGCAGTACGTTGAAACCCTGCATGGACTTGAAGCGCGCCACAACATCGCCGATGGAGTAGTTTCGCACATGGCCCATATGGATCTTGCCTGAGGGATACGGGAACATTTCAAGCACGTAGTATTTCGGCTTGTCATGGTCCACTTCGACCTCGAAGCAGCCGGATTCATTCCAGATCTGCTGCCATTTCTTTTCAATTTTCTCCGGTTCGTACTTGCCTAAGGCCATGGTCTCATCCTTGTGAAAGGCTGCCCCTCATCAGACCGGGAAACAGAGTCCCCGGTCCGAAAACGGACAGCCGTAAAATGTTCTTCTGGTTATTTTTTCCGGCTTTTGGCCACACCGTCGAGGATACCATTGACAAACCCCCGGGACTTTTCGTCACCGAAGGTCTTGGATAGCTCAATGGCCTCGTTGATGGCAGCCCGGACCGGAATGTCAGTGTACAGCATTTCGTAAAGCGACAGCCGGAGGATGGAGAGTTCGACGTTGGCGATACGCTCGATCTTCCAGTGCTGGGAATTTTCCTCGATAGCCTTGTCCAGTTCGGCGATCTTGGCGTCCACCCCCATGATGAGGGTACGCGCGAAGTCGACGGCCGTCTCGGACTCCTGTTCCTGAACCAGAGGATTGGATGCAAACAGGGTTTCCATGTCTGCGGGATTCTCTGCTTCACGAAAATGCGTGGAGTAAAGCACCTGAAAAGCAAGGGTGCGTCCCACCCTGCGGATGCCGGGCCTGTTGCCCTTTTTCTTACCTGCCATGAAAGTTACAGCTGCTCCAGGACGCGGATGGTCTCAAGCAGCGCGGAAGCGGCTTCAACACCCTTGTTGCCAGCCTTGGAACCGGCACGCTCAATGGCCTGATCCAGAGAATCACAAGTCAGCAGTCCGAAGCCCATGGGGACACCGGTTTCCATGCTGGTCTGAGCCACGCCCTTGGCGCACTCGTTGCAAACGTAATCGAAATGCGGGGTCGCGCCACGGATGACCGCGCCGAGAACCACGATGCCGTCATACTCGCCGGACTTGGCGAGCTTCTGGGCGGCGATGGGCATTTCAAAAGCACCGGGCAGGCGCACCAGGGTCAGGTCTTCCTCACTGCCGCCGTGGCGGGTGAGATAATCGACAGCGCCGGAGATCAGGCGGTCAACGATGAAATCGTTGAAACGGGCAGCCACGATGGCCACCTTGAGGCCTTTGGCATTCAGCTGTCCTTCGATTGTTTTCAGGGCCATGGGTGTTTCTCCCTTTTATATGTAAATATGCTGTGTACTATGTGACCAGATAGCCGAAAAAGTCAATATCACGGACTTTCCGGCCATCCGGCAGGCGCTATGCCTTGTCTTCATCGTCCATGTGGAGCATGTGCTCCATCTTGTCCCGCTTGGTTTTGAGGTACTTGAGGTTGAGTTCGCAAGCACCCACCTCGATGGGAATGCGTTCAACCACTTCCAGACCATATCCTTCCAGACCGACCATCTTCTTGGGATTGTTGGTCATGAGTTTCATCTTGGAAACGCCGAGCGCCACCAGAATCTGTGCGCCGGTGCCGTACTCGCGAAGATCCGGCGGGAAACCGAGCTTCACGTTGGCCTCGACCGTATCATACCCCAGATCCTGAAGGTGATACGCCTTGATCTTGTTGCCCAGCCCGATACCGCGGCCTTCCTGTCGCATGTAGACGAGCACGCCCTTGCCTTCGTTGCGGATCATGCACATGGCATCCTGCAACTGGGGGCCGCAGTCACAACGCAGGGAACCGAACACGTCGCCGGTCAGGCACTCGGAGTGCACGCGGACCAGAGTCGGGTCGTCGGGGTGAATGTCACCCATGTACAGCGCGATATGGGTCTTGCCGTCGGCTTCAGAATGAAAAGCCGCGCTCTTGAACTCACCCCAGCGGGTCGGCAGATCGGCTTCGCCCACCTTTTCGATGGAGTTGCCACCGAACTTCATGCGGTAGGCAATGAGGTCAGCCACGGAGCAGATCTTGAGATCGTGCTTTTCGGCATAGATTTCGAGGTCGGGCATGCGGGCCATGGTGCCGTCCTCGTTCATGATTTCGCAGATGACCGCAGCAGGCTTGAAGCCGGCAAGACGGGCGATGTCGGTGCCGCCCTCGGTCTGTCCGGCACGAACCAGAACGCCGCCGTCCTTGGCGCGCAGGGGGAAGATATGCCCCGGCGTGACAATGGACTCGGGCGAAGCGCCGTCGGCGACAGCAGCCAGCACCGTGGTGGCGCGGTCTGCGGCCGAGATACCGGTGGTTACGCCTTCACGCGCCTCAATGGAGAGAGTGAAATTGGTGCCGAACCCGGACTCGTTTTTCTTGGTCATGAGTTCAAGACCAAGATCATCGGCCATTTCATTGCTCATGGGCAGGCAGATCAGCCCGCGGCCATGGGTCGCCATGAAATTGATGAGTTCAGGGGTGACCGCTTCGGCGGCGCAGACGAGATCGCCTTCGTTCTCGCGGTCCTCGTCGTCCACCATGATGACCATTTTGCCTTGGCGGATATCCTCAATGGCTTCTTCAATCGTGCACAGTGCCATGTTCGCATTACCTCGTTGTTCTTTAGCCCCGAAAAAGCCGCGCAGGACAAAGCCTGCCCCAGACCATGGGGAACCAAATTTCTTATCGCAAAAGCTGTCGGTGGGAAAGGAGAAAATTTTCGCATAAAACGGCTGAAAAATCAGTCAAATACGACAAAACAGCCCCAAGACCATCACAGCGCTCGTTTTTCATCCGGAAGAAAATAGTCACTCAAGAGCCGAAAGCAAGGGAGAAAATCAGATCAGGGAGAATTGTTTCTCCCCGCTTCCCTCATGAACTCTGACGCGATTGCGTCCGGCTTCCTTGGCAGCAGTCAGCGCCCGTCCGGCAGCACGGATCATGTCATCCCGGGGGTTGCCGTCACGATCCCACACGGACTTAAAGTCCGCGATGCCGACGCTGATGGTCACATTGATCTTCGGCCCTTCAAGCGTCATGTCGTTGACCTCCACCACCACCCGCAGTTTTTCCGCGGCCTGACGCGCCTCATCCGCACCGGTCGACGGCAGCAGAACGACAAACTCCTCACCACCGTACCGCGCCACGGTGTCCGATGTCCGCACGTTGGCCGACAGCAGGCGGGCCACCTCTTTCAGCACCCTGTCGCCCGAACGGTGCCCATAGGTATCGTTGACCCGGCTGAAGTGGTCTATGTCCACAACCAGCAGAGACAATTCACTGCCGTATCGGCTCGCGCGGTCGATCTCACCGTCAAAGCTTTCAAAGAACTGCCGTCGTCCGGGGAGTCCGGTCAATTCATCCGCAGCCGTCAACTGGGATATCAGCTTGTGCGCGGTATCAAGCTGACGCCGGAGGCGCGTTATCAGAATCAGGGAGATGCCGAGCAGAACCGCGGAAACGAATACGGCCAACCCGATGATAATGGTATGGTCAATTGTCATGCTGCTCCTGTCCGTCTTGATACAGATTTTCAACCGGCAACCGAAGGCAACGGGGTGTCATCACGAAGAATGCAGAAAACACGGGCACTATGAAATTATATATTACATCAACATCCAATGACGCAAAATGCCGGTTCAAGGCGCAACACCCCGAACCGGCAGAAAGTGATCTTGAAAAAGGAGCTACAGCCTGACTGCGTCAATTCCACCCGGAACCGGTCTGCCAAGGTCGGCCACCTTCACGGAACGTTCATTGGCCAGACGGTCCAGAAGATTCATCTGACGTCGGGACAACGCGCTGTTATCCAGACTGCGCCCTGCATCATAGACGCCCACGACCTCTTCAGTCACCGTGACGCTGTGCGTCCTGCGGTACCAGTCAAAGATATTGAGATAGTCGGCTTCGTACCTGCCGCAGTGTCTCCACCCGCCGCAACGGTCCACCACCAGACGGCGGGACACGCACAGGCACAGCGGGTCTATGTTTCCGGGCCTCACAAGCGAACCGGAATCGGATACCGGCAGAAACGGCTTGTCAAAGGCCAACTGCGTATCAATACGCCCGATGACCATTTCCGCATCGAAATGCTTGAGATAATTCCGAAGGGTGTACGGCTTGATGACATTGTCGTCGTCAAGGAAAATCAGTTTCTCACCGCTTGCGATCTTGAGCAGCGTATTGCGAATGCCGTTCCCCCAGTCGTTGTCACTGGGCAGATTGAAACAGCGCACCGGATACGCGCACTCGGGACATTTCCCCTTGACGCCGTCGAAGCCGATGAGAATTTCCAGCTGTCCCGTTTCCAGTCCGGCAAACCGGGCCGCCTGCTCGACAGATCGAACCGCCATTTGCAAGGCCTTGGGCCTGTTGCCGGTGGAGGGGGTGATTACCGAGAAAAGTATATCGCCGTCCATGGCCATATCCCGAATCTCCCTCCCCGCATTCCTGCGGGATTTGAAGGGTCTCCCAACCCTGAATTTCCATCTCGACGAGCTGTCAATATTTCAGCTCGTCATGAATGCTATCGGCGGCATTTACTGTTTGCTTTAGGGAAAACGAGAAAAAACTCATGGGAATTATGACAGCCTCCCCCAAAGTTCCGACAACCTCAGTCTGCCGGTAGACCTTTGCGGGGTTTCCACGTATCCTTTTCCGCCAGAATCACCCCGACCCGGAGAACTGGATGAAATATTTTCGATATATACTGCTGACACTTCCCCTGCTGCTCGCGGCCTGCGGCTATGGTTTCGGGGAACAGGGCCAATCCGTCCTTTCCGAACAGGACCGCACTCTCGCCATCGCCGAAGTGAAAAACCCGACCACCATCTCATGGCTGGAGCCTCGCATCAGAAGGATACTGCGGGACGAGCTCACCCGCCGGGGAATCGTCAAATGGGTGGACAGCCGCT
The DNA here is from genome assembly GCF_963664965.1 of uncultured Pseudodesulfovibrio sp. Classification (NCBI taxonomy): domain Bacteria; kingdom Pseudomonadati; phylum Thermodesulfobacteriota; class Desulfovibrionia; order Desulfovibrionales; family Desulfovibrionaceae; genus Pseudodesulfovibrio; species uncultured Pseudodesulfovibrio sp. The sequence goes on from NZ_OY761823.1 coordinate 43,143, forward strand.
CACAGGCAGACGCACTCATCACCATCAACATCGAAAAATTCTACCGCCCGACCACCGTGTCCGGCGAAAAGGACCAGACCCTGCAATCATCGGCCAACTTCGTCTTTTCCGCGGAAATAAAATCCGCGACCGATGGCTCCGTACTCTGGAATTCCGGTTCCATCAGCCAGAGCTGGCCGTTTTTCTCCGGACAGGAAGCCGAAGCCGACAAGGAAGTCACCCTGCTCGGCATCCGCCGACTCGCCGACAGAATGTCACAGAACTACTAGGCAGGCCCGTACCCCATGAACCGTCCGAAATATCTTTTCCTCGTCTGCCCCGACCCGCAGCTCATCAAATCTCACATTGACGAACGGCTTGGCGCATCCGGCCAGCAGGAGTGGGAAACAAAAACCTTCTGGGGCGATGACGACGACCCGTTACCGGCAACATTCTGGACAGACCTGACTATAAAGAGCCTGTTCCCGCAGCCCAAGGCGCTCATTGTCCGCCGCGCCCATGCGCTCAAGGCCGAGCAGTGGGACAAGCTCGATGCCGGGGTTAAAGGGCTGTCCAACGAGATATTCCCGATCTTCTGCCTTGAAGGCCAATGGAAGACCAAAAAAGCGCCGGTCCCGGCCACGCTGGCCCGCCGCAACCTGTTCAAAAAGGCGAAAAAGGAAAACTGGATATGGGAGTCTCCGGGGCTTGACCAGAACACCCTCGGCGCGTTTGTCCGCGACTGGGCCGCACAAAACGGCATCACGTTCGAACGGGGGGCCGATCGCGCCCTTATCATGGCCCTGCCCACGGATGCCGTGGCCGCACGCCTTGAACTCGGCAAGATGGAACTGGCCGCAGGCGACGCAAAAACCGTCACCCGCGATCATGTGGACCTGATCCCCAACACCGGCGAGATGGCCTTTTTCGACCTCATGGACGCCCTTGGGAAACCGGGTGCCGAAGCCGCTGTCTGGAAACGGGTCATCGACGACCACTCCAAGAGTTCCAAGGATCAGATGCTGTTCAACCTCATCGGTTTCCTCGCCAGTCAGGCCCGCATGTACGGCCAGATCGTGAGTGGGGAAAAGGTTAAGGGCAACCCCTATGTCATCAAGCGGAAAACCCCTATTGCCAAACGCCTCGGCAGGCAGGGTGTCGCCCGCATGATCGACCTCGCGCTGGACGCGGAATTCTCCATCAAGACCGGCGCGCGCAAATATGAAGAAGTCATGGACATCCTCATCGCCGGACTCATTGACCTGTTCCAACCGAAGCAGCAGGCCCGCCGCTATTGATTTTCACGTTATAAACTCGCTCAAATAATACCCAAAAACTTGACTCCCCCGATATGAAGGAAACCAGGAAGCCCCATTATCTCGGCCACCGCCAGCGCCTCAAGGAGAAGCTGGCTCGGGACAGCCGCAGCCTTGCCGACTACGAAATACTCGAACTCGCGCTGGCTCTGGTGATCCCCCGCCGGGATACGAAACCGCTCGCCAAGGAACTCATTGAGCGGTTCGGTTCATTGAAAGACGCGATAATGGCACGTCCGGACCGGCTTTCCGACGTCAAGGGCATCGGCCCGTCGGTTCTTGCCCAGTGGACGCTCATGCAGGAAGTCTTTGCACGCGTGGGCGAAGCGTCCACCCGCAGCAAGACCCCCCTGTCCGATCCGACGGAAGTCGCAAAGGCAGCGATGGCACGTATCGGCAACAAGGGAACGGAAGAGTTCTGGGTGGCGTTTCTGGACACGAAGAACAGGGTCATCGCATGGGAACAGGTCAGCAAGGGGACGGTTGACGCCACCCCGGTTTTCCCCCGCGAAATCATGGCCGCCGCCCTTCGGCTCGAGGCCGCGAGCATCATCCTCGCCCACAACCACCCCGGAGGCGACCCGTCCCCGTCCATGGAGGACATCATGCTCACTGACCGCATCCGGGAAACCGCCACAGGTCTCGACATCCGGGTGCTGGACCACATCGTCGTCACGGACCACGACTATTACAGCTTCAACGACCACGGACGGCTCTAACACTAGAAACCAACTCACGGAGGCCCGCCACATGAAGGAAATGCATTGCATCGTTCACGGCAAGGTTCAGGGCGTCTGGTATCGTGCATGGGCTGCGGAAACAGCCCGCGAAATGGGTCTCGCGGGATGGGTTCGCAACCGCACCGACGGTTGTGTCGAAATCACGGCACAGGGAAGCACCGTCCAGTTGGAAGAGTACCGCGCATGCCTGTATGACGGACCGCCCCTCGCCCGAGTGAGCGACGTCACAACGGACTTCACGGACCCGGACGAGATTTTCGAGGGGTTCAAAGCCCGTTATTAAAACCCGTTTTTTACATAAAATAATAGCTTGCCAAGCCGAAATGACGACTTATTAGGGGTAGCAGACGTCATTTTCACATAAATCAAAGGATGACACCTTGAGTAAAAAGAAGAATAAATCGCCGATCAAACCGGCGAAAATCCGGAGAAAAAAACCGGAAATACAGGAAAAGAAACAACCTAAGCGCCAGCCGGACGCTCCGGGCAGCGACGAAGGGCTGCCAGACATCATCGAGGCGCTCACCGGTGCCCCCGGTGCGGCGGGCATGTTCGGTGAAGGCGAGGAACTCCCCGGCGCAAGCCCCACGGACATCCCGCAGGTGCTGCCGGTTCTCGCCGTGCGCGACATCGTCGTGTTCAACTACATGATCCTGCCTCTGTTCGTGGGACGCGAAAAATCCGTACAGGCCGTTGACGCAGCCCTGTCCGGAGACCGCTACATCCTCATTCTCACCCAGAAAGACGAATCCGTGGAAGACCCCGATCCGGACGAACTCTACATGACCGGCACCGTGGGCATGATCATGCGAATGCTCAAGATGCCCGACGGACGCCTCAAGGTGCTCGTGCAAGGTCTTGCCCGCGCCAAGGTCACGCGCTTCACGTCCAACGATCCGTATCACATCGCGGAACTCGAACCGCTCATGGAGCCGGAAACCCCGCCCCTGACCAGCGAGCAGGAAGCGCTGGTCCGCTCCTCCCGCGAGCAGTCCGAGCGCATCCTTTCCCTGCGCGGCATCTCCTCGCAGGACATCATGAGCGTGCTCAACAACGTCAGCGAACCGGGCCGTCTCGCCGACCTCATCGCATCCAACCTGCGAATGAAGGTCAGTGCCGCCCAGAAGATTCTCGAATGCCACGATCCCATGGAACGCCTTGAACTGGTCAACAGCCAGTTGCTCAAGGAAGTGGAAGTGGCATCCATGCAGAACAAGATCCAGACCATGGCCAAGGAAGGCATGGACAAGGCCCAGCGCGACTTCTACCTGCGCGAACAGCTCAAGGCCATCAAACGCGAACTCGGCGACGACGCCGACGAAAGCGAAGAGATGGAGGAACTGCGCGACGGCATCACCAAGTCCGGCATGCCCAAGGAGGTCATGAAGGAGACCTACAAGCAGTTGCGCCGACTTGAATCCATGCATGCGGAATCCAGCGAAGCCACGGTCATCCGCACCTATCTCGACTGGATGATCGAACTGCCGTGGAAGAAGCTCTCCCGCGACAGGCTCGACATCAAGAAAGCCGAAACAATACTCAACGAGGACCACTATGATCTGGAAAAGGTCAAGGAACGCATCCTCGAATACCTGAGCGTCCGCAAGCTCAACCCGAAGATGAAAGGCCCCATCCTCTGTTTCGCAGGCCCTCCCGGCGTGGGCAAGACCTCGCTGGGCCGGTCCATCGCCCGTTCACTGGGACGCAAGTTCCACCGCATGTCGCTGGGCGGCATGCGCGACGAGGCTGAAATCCGGGGCCACCGCCGCACCTACATCGGCGCCATGCCGGGTCGCATCATTCAGGCCATCAAGCAGTGCGGGACCCGCAACCCGGTCATCATGCTCGACGAGATCGACAAGCTCGGCTCGGATTTCCGTGGCGACCCCTCGTCCGCGCTTCTCGAAGTGCTCGACCCGGAACAGAACTTCTCGTTCACCGACTACTACCTGAACGTGCCCTTCGACCTGTCGAAAGTCATGTTCATCTGCACCGCCAACATGCTCGACTCCATTCCCGGCCCGCTCCGCGACCGCATGGAGATCATCCGCATTCCCGGTTACACCGAGCAGGAAAAAACCGTCATCACCCGGCGCTACATCATTCCGCGCCAAACCACTGAAAACGGTCTCAAGAAGGACGAACTGGTCATCAGCGACAAGCTCGTCTCCAAGGTCGTGCGCGAATACACCCGCGAAGCCGGACTCCGCAACGTGGAACGCGAGATCGGCACCCTCTGCCGCAAGATGGCGCGCAAGAAAGCCGAAGGCGAAAAGGGACCGTTCAAGGTCACTGCCAAGAACCTCTATACGCTTCTGGGACCGCCGCACTTCCTTGACGATGAAAAGGAAACCACCCTGCCCCCCGGCGTGGCCGTCGGCCTCGCATGGACTCCTGTGGGCGGTGAAATTCTGCACATCGAAGTCACGACCATGCCAGGTAAAGGGAAACTCACCCTCACCGGCAAGCTCGGCGATGTCATGAAGGAATCGGCTCAGGCCGCCCTGTCCATCGCCCGTGCCCGTGCAGACAAGTACGGCATCGACCCGAAATTCAGCGAGAAACTCGACATTCACGTCCACGTTCCCGCTGGAGCCACGCCCAAGGACGGCCCGTCCGCAGGCGTCACGCTGGTCACCGCGCTCATCTCCGCGCTCACGGACACCCCCATCAGCCCGGACATCGCCATGACCGGTGAAATCAGCCTGCGCGGACGCGTCCTGCCCGTAGGCGGCATCAAGGAGAAAATCCTCGCAGCCGTCTCCCGGGGCATGAAAAAGGTACTCATCCCGGCCCAGAACAAAAAGGATCTGGCCGAGATTCCCGAAGAGCTTCGCAAACGCATCACCATCAAGACCATCGAGAAAGTTGATGAAGTCTGGCCCCTCGCCAAGTCGAAATAGAGGGTACCAATACAAAATGAAAGTCCCCCGCCGAGATTCTCGGCGGGGGACTTTTCATATTCCGTACTGTTCCCGAAATTAGATCGCTATCTGGTCACCCTGAAGAAAGCCGATGAAATCCGTTATGCCCTGCTGTTTGGCAATGACGTAATTGGCGATGTACCGGGCGAAATTCAGCTTCCTTCCATACACCTCATACAAGGTATCAGGACCGGCAAAATCCCAGCCGTTGGCCTGCGCCACTTTCGGATTGATCGGCTGCTCGAATTCCGGGAAAGGATCGCCCATCGCCTCCAATACCGCTTCATCAGCCGGTTGCAGACCGAGTTGTTCCAACACGCCCCGCGCTGCGATGTTCATGAGCGTTGAGCCGGGGTGGTTCACGGTATTGAACAGCCGCTGCTTGCCGTAATTTGCAACAATGAAATCAACGTATTTGACCGGGGTGTGTTTCTCCCGTTCACGCTCCTGCCGGATGGAAGCCTCCATACGGTCAGACAACCCCCGCTTCGTGACATCGGAACGGAGGAACAACAATATGGTTTCTTCCGGCGGCAACCCGAGAGCTATAGTCTCGTCAAGATGGGTACACCGATAGTCGAACCCCTGTTCACCGCTCCAGAACGGCCAGTATCCCTTGAAAAACATGTTCGGCAGACACAGTGACCGGGCACTGTCCGGCAGTTTCCGCAGCAGGCTCTCCGATGCGAACTCGCCCCAGTCCGGATTAAGGTACTGATACAGAAACAGCGAACACTGCTCCATCAACTCATCCGGGATCGGTTCCCTGACATAATTGGTGAACAGCCGACAGTCGTACCTCGCCGCGAACTCCGGGCTGGCAGACAGCCTCTCAAGAAGCGGCTCGCCCTGACAGTTCGCCTGCACAATGCAGATTTCCTTTTCCATCCCGACCCCAAACCATTTGAAATTACGGCACAAGCGCCTTGGACGAAATACCATGGAAACCCCATGGATTCAACTTTGGCACAGGCCCGCAGTTTACACCCAAATACCAAGCGTGTATCTCTGCCGGACACACCACAAACCAAACAAGCAACGAGGATATACATGCAGAATCAGTTCGACGCCGCTGTCGCGGCCATTACCCCTGTTGACCGCTCTCTGGCCGCAACCGCACAGGCCCATCTCGACAACCTGACCAAGCCGCAGGGCAGCCTCGGCCGCCTTGAGGAACTCGCGCTCCAGATGTATCTCATTCAGGAAGGCGCACCGGCTGCCGATCCCATGCGTATTTACACCGTAGCGGGCGATCACGGCGTCAACGACGAAGGCGTATCCATCTTCCCGCAGGAAGTCACCCGCCAGATGATTCTCAACTTCCTCAACAACGGCGCAGGTATCAACGTACTCGCCAAGACCGCAGGCGCACAGCTTTACGTGGTGGACGCAGGTTCCTGCGGTGGTGGATACGACGAGCATCCCAACCTGATTCAAGAAAAGATCGCCCCCGGAACCGCCAACCTCGCCAAAGGCCCTGCCATGACCCGCGAGCAATGCCTCAAGGCCCTGCTCCTCGGCATCTCCCTTGCCGACCGCGCCCACGACGACGGCGTCAAGGTACTCGGCACAGGCGACATGGGCATTTCCAACACCACCCCGTCCACCGCGCTTTACAGCGCCTATCTCGGCCTTGCCCCCGAAGCCATCACCGGCCCCGGCACAGGACTCGACAAGGGCGGCGTCGTCAACAAGGCTGACGTCATCCGCAAAGGCCTCGCCGCCAACAAGGATGCCGTGGAATCCGGCGATCCCGTCGAAATCCTCGCAGCACTCGGCGGCCTTGAAATCGCCACCCTCGCAGGTCTCATCCTCGGCGGTGCCAAAAACCGCCAACTCGTCAGCGTGGACGGCTTCATCTCAACCGCCGCATACACCGCCGCATCCAGAATCTGCCCCGCGGTCAAGGACTACTGCATCATCAGCCACGCCTCCGCCGAACCCGGACACGCCGCCGCAGTCCACTCCCTCGGCATGAAACCCTATCTCGACCTCGGTTTCCGGCTCGGCGAAGGCACTGGCGCGGCCTGCGCCATGTACCTCGTCCGAAGCGCAGCCGACATGTACAACAACATGGCCACCTTCGCCGACGCAGGCGTAGACGAAGCCACGAGCTAGGGGGGAAGGAAGAAGAATGCCTCCGGCGGCTCAAGAACCCTTCGTGAAGGGTTCTTGAGAATCTCCTAAGCTTTTTGGTGCGCCTTCGGCGGGTATGTGCGGACGCGGAAAGGCGTGCCATGAATCATGGGAAAGGCACTTATAAGGTATTCAAGAGATCGTGGGTTCAACCCCCTCTAGCTCAACCACCAAATTTCTCTAAAAAAAAGGAGGTTAGGCAAAAAGTCCGACCGCTATTTTATTTGTGGTAAACCAATGAGGGAAAAAATGAGAAGGGGGGAAATTGACTGGACTGGGAAAAAGTGTGTGATAGTATTGGGGCATGTGCTCGATTATAGCAGGCGCTTGATTCACTCGGAGTTTCCGGGAATTCGCAAGAAGTTGATTAAAGCTCTATAGATGACGGACTCGACTTTTGAGTATATATTCGGGAAGTGAGGGTAGCTAAATATGTACTAAAGAGCATCGTTACGATACCACGCTGGGTATTCAATCCAACCGAATTGGGATGAAATCCTTGAAAGGGAACCTCTTATTGCATTTTCATTCTACCTTAATGATAAGGTTGTATTTGTTGAGTTATCTACTGCTGAATGAAATTGTTGAAGGTTAGGTTGAGGAAAATTTTCGCAGTCATTTTATTCATGGTTCTTGCAAGGTTGGGATTTGCATCTAGTCTTACTTGGTTCTGGATTTTAGGTGCTTATGAAATAATACGAACAATGACTCAGTCTAAAGATTGCTTCTCATTAAAAGTGCGCAACAATCTGGATAAGCTAAAAAAAGAATTAGCCGTAATAAGAATGCCAGCCGCTAAAATGGAAAAGCAAGGCAAAAGAATTCCTGTTGTTAGCACCAGATGTTAGCCCTGATGGATGGGATATTGAAAACAAGGATTTATTGGTGAATGACCCTGATGATAAGATTGTGTCGGCACGCTATCTGTTTGATAGCTTCTGTGCAGTTCTTGCTGACATCAAAAGAACAGACATCTTGAAGAAACATACTGAAACTTATGAATAAATTCAATGTTGTAAGTATAGAATCTTGGTCAACAATCTGGTGAGCCTTTGACTCTAACACCTATCCAATATCCCCGATTTTCTGTTGCCCCTCCCCCCGCCTCTGCCTTTTCTCTCCTAAAAAAACACCCCGTTTCGGGCCGGGGGAAATGGCTGTCCTTGTCCCGGCAAATCGCACAAACGTCCACCCATTTCCCCCGGCCCGAAACGTTAACGGCGCAGCAGCGCAGCTCGCCGAAGGCGCACCGGGATTCCAAAGGCCCTCGGCCTTTGGCGAGTCCAGAGCAGCGCTCTGGTCCCCCTGAAAGGGGCCACACGGCAACAGCCCGCGCAGCGGACCGCCGGTAGGCCCGCCGGAGGCATACCCCACTCTCGCCCGCCACTCCGTACACCGCAACAAAAAGAAGCGGGCACCCGACGGCACCCGCTTCTTCCATTCGTAATCAATTACGGTTTATTGACCGCAGCACTTCTTGTACTTCTTGCCTGAGCCGCAGGGACAAGGGGCGTTGCGGGATATCTTCGGGTCTTTCTTGACCGGAGCCTGTTTTTTGTCCTGTGCGGACTCGTGATCGGTGTATTCGAGGTCTTCGGACTGTTCGTGCTGGAACTCCTCGTCCTTGACCTCGGCTTCGATACGCAGATGGGAAAAGGCGCGCATAGCGCTTTCCTTGATAGTGTAGACAAGCTCGGAGAAGAGTTCGAACCCTTCGCGCTTGTATTCCTGCTTCGGGTCTTTCTGACCGTAACCGCGCAGACCGATGCCGTCGCGGAGATGGTCCATGTTGAGCAGATGTTCCTTCCAGTTGCGATCAAGGGAATCGAGCAGGAAGTAACGCAGGATTTCCTGATAATGTTCGCCGGTGGAGGTCCGCAGATAAGCGAAGATGTCGTTCACCCATTCCTCGGCCTGTTCACGCTTCGGAAGCACGATCTCGTTCCACGCCTCGAAACGTTCGAAGTTGAACACTTCCTCGAGACGGACACGGACGGACTCTTCGGTGTCCTTGTCCACGTCTTTCATGTCGAGGGCGGGTTCAAGGATTTCCTCGATCAGGTCAATGGCGTATTCGCGGGCGATATCCTCCACGGATTCGGCCTTCATCAGCTCGCGACGCAGAGTGTAGATGACCTCGCGCTGCTGGTTCATGACGTCATCGTATTCAAGAAGCTGCTTGCGTATTTCGAAGTGATGCCCTTCGACGCGGGTCTGTGATTTTTCAATGGCACCGGAGACCATCTTGTTCTCGATGGCCATGCCGTCTTCAAGGCCGAGCTTTTCCATGATGCCCTGCAACCGGTCGGAACCGAACAGGCGCATCAAGTCGTCGTCGAGCGCGAGGTAGAAACGGGAGGAACCCGGATCGCCCTGACGACCGGAACGACCGCGCAACTGGTTGTCGATACGGCGGGATTCATGCCGCTCGGTGCCGATGATGTGCAGGCCGCCGAGTTCGCGCACGCCCTCGCCGAGTTTGATGTCGGTACCACGGCCCGCCATGTTGGTAGCGATGGTGACTTTTTTCTTGTGCCCCGCTTCAAGCACGATCTCGGCCTCGCGCTCATGCTGCTTGGCGTTGAGCACTTCGTGCGGGACCTTCTTTTTCTTGAGCAGCCGGGAAAGATGCTCGGACTTTTCAATGGACACGGTACCGACGAGCGTGGGCTGGCCGCGATGGTAGCAGTCCTTAATATCCTCGGCGATGGCCTCGTATTTCTGTTCCTGCGTCTTGTAGATGGCATCCGGGTGATCCTTGCGGATCATTTCCCGGTGCGTGGGAATGACGATGACTTCGAGGTTGTAAATCTGACCGAACTCGACCGCTTCGGTGTCGGCAGTACCGGTCATGCCCGCGAGCTTGTCATACATGCGGAAATAGTTCTGGAAGGTAATGGAGGCGAGGGTCTGGTTCTCGGCCTCGACCTTGACGTTTTCCTTGGCTTCAATGGCCTGATGCAGACCGTCGGAAAGACGGCGACCGGGCATGAGGCGTCCGGTGAATTCATCAACGAGCACGACCTGATCGTCCTTGACGATGTATTCGACGTCCTTCTGGAAGCAGTGATGCGCCTTGACCGCCTGATTGACGTGATGCTGCAACGCAATGTGCTGCGGATCAAAGAGGTTGTCCACGTCGAGCATGCCTTCGACCTTTTCCACACCCGCGTCAGTCAGGGTGATGGACTTGGTCTTTTCGTCGAGCACGAAATCACCGTCGGGCACGGCTTCCTTGTCTTCGGGGTCCATGGGTGAGGACTTGACGAGATTCGGCACGATAGCGTCGATGCGGCGGTAAAGGCCGGAAGATTTCTCGCCGGGACCGGAAATGATGAGCGGGGTACGGGCTTCATCAATGAGGATGGAGTCGACCTCATCGACGATGGCGAAGTTGAGCGGACGCTGGACAAGCTGTTCCTTGTAGAACTTCATGTTGTCGCGCAGGTAATCGAATCCGAACTCGTTGTTGGTTCCGTAGGTAATGTCCGCGTTGTAGGCTTCCTGCCGTTCCTGATCGGTAATGCCGTGAACGATGACGCCCACGGACAGGCCGAGGAAGGAATACAGTTGGTTCATCCACTCGGCGTCACGGGAAGCGAGGTAATCGTTGACCGTGATGACGTGGACGCCCTTGCCGGACAGCGCGTTGAGCACCACAGGCAGGGTCGCGACGAGCGTTTTACCTTCACCGGTTTTCATTTCGGAAATCTTGCCCTGATGCAGCACGTAGCCGCCGATGAGCTGCACGTCAAAGTGGCGCATGGGCGGATCGAACACGCGCTTGCCCGCCTCACGCACAAGGGCGAAGCATTCGGGCAGCAGGTCGTCGAGGGTCTTGTCACCGCTCTCGACCTGACCGCGCCACTTGGCGATCATTTCGGGAAAATCGGAATCGGAAAGAGCTTCCATCTTCGGTTCGAGCGCATTGATCTCGGCGATGACGGGCTTGAGCTTTTTCAGGTATCGATCATTCTTGGAACCAAAAAGAAACTTGAGCATTATATGGAGTCTCCTGACAGAGTCTGTTGCAATATGGGCAGCGAAGCTCTCGCTGCACAGGGACTGCATTGCTACATATGTTCGGAATGCGCGATGTCAACGGCCACCCCCGTGAAATCCACATTTCCCGGCAGCGCAAACCAATAGCACAAAGGCGGAATCGACAAAAGGGAAAGCGGAAGCCCTTATCCGGCGGGCTGGTCAGACTCCCCGGACACCCGCAGTTTTTCGTACCAGACAGCGGCGGAGATGAAGAAGAAAACGTTGATTATGGCCCGCAATGGACGGCTGAGCCAATTGAAATAAATATCAAGGAGATTCGGATAATCCATGCCGAAAGGGGCGAGGGCTGTGCCGGGAAGGGAACGGAGCGTCCACCACAACAAGTAGGTCAGGAATATGGGCCAGAATTTACCCCGCATCATTTCCCATGACTGCCGAAAGGTGACCGGAGTATAGAGCGAGGCTCCGATCACGCAAAAGCCGAATATGACCAGAATGAAAATTTGCGGCAGCTGGGCAAGAAACACTATCGTTTCAAAAAGAGGAAGGCCCAACGAGCCGCCTGTAAACAGACGGCCCAATTCACACATTCCCCAAGTAAGGTAACCGGAAAAATGGGCCGGCACGAGATAGACTGCCACGGCATACGGCAAGGCCTTTCCCATCCGCAAAACAAGTTCCTGCCCCGGCCCGGTATCGCTGCCGTGCATCTGGTTTGTAGCGCGAACAACGACAGCAGCCAAAAAACCGAGCATGATGAAGCTGTAAGCAAAAGAAGCGACAGTTGCCAGTGTATATAAAACGGCCCCTTCCAAATTCTGAAACGGAATGAAGTGATAGCTTTTACCGATCAGAAACATCATGAACGCATACAAGGCATACTTTTTCGGAAAACGCCGAACCAGCCCCGCTGATTCCGCAAGCACCCCGCCGATATCCCGCCACATTCCGGTCCATGTGACTTCGGCATTTTCGAACAACTTCCTATCCGGCATCAGGCCACCCTTCCGGCGAAAATCTCCTCAACCACAATATTTCCTACCTTATGATCTCAAGCCAATGCCCCACGCCGACGCCTTGCGGAGCCGTTGCCGACAGGCGGGACGCGCAGGCCGAACAGCCGGTCAGGACGATTTCCGCCCCGCCGAGCCTGTCCCAGCAGCGTCGATTGACCTGATCGGTCAACCCCGGCGCGCCGAGTCCCATGACACCGCCGAATCCGCAGCACTCGCGTTTGGTCTCCGCGACCAGACGCTCCCTCAGAGCGCTTTGCAGCAGCCGGCAATCACTGTCCGCGGCGTCAACATGGCACGGACGATGATATCCCAGCGTTTTCGGACAGTTAGCTGATATCACAAAGCCGATTTCACTTGCAACGCCCGATAATGGAAAAATGTTTTTTTGCCATTCCAAAGCCTCGTCAGACGAATCAAACACCTCTTCATATCCCTCAAGGGAGGAACGGCATGACGCGCAGAAAACGACGACCTTCGGCTTTCCGGCAGCACGCCATACAGCGACATTGTGTTCGGCCATGACACGGGCCTCATCAAGACACCCCGCCCCTTTCAGACCGCCGCCACAGCATTGGAAATCACCGGACAGGACCTCGACGCCCAGACCGTCAAGCAGGCGCAGGGCCGTCATGAGCCAGCGCGTCTGCACGTAATTGGCCGTGCACCCGGCGAACAGCAGCATTTTTTCACCACGGTACGTATCGGGAAACGATGTGATTGATAGGAACGGCTCAAGTCCCGGACCGCCCTTGAGTCCTGCCAGCATCTTGAGCATCGGGCCGAATTTTTCCGGCTGAAATTTCTTCGGAATGAGCTTTGCCGCGGAACTGGACACCGCCCAGAGTTCCCTTGCATGGGTGAGCCACTGTTTCCACAGCCACGCCCTGAAATCGGGGTGCGCCGCCCGGAGCATGGCGACCAGTCCGGGAACATCCACACCCTGTGAACAGACCGCCTTGCAGCGATGACACCCAAGGCACAGTCCGGCCAGCTTCGCGGCATCCGCTTCGGAAAGGGCTTCCTTGTCCGCCGTCAGCACGGCACACAGGTCCGCCTTGGCCCGCGGGCCGAGTTCCTCTCGCCCCGTGGCGTTCAAAAGCGGGCAGACTTCAAGGCACTTGCCGCACAGTATGCAGTCACCGGCCACGGTTACCACCCCTTGCACGGATTCATGATCTCGTGCGGGTCAAACACGCGCCGGACATCTCCCATGATCTCAGCGTTGAGCGAATCAAGCTGTTCCGGCACGAAAGACGCCTTGGTCAGGCCGGTGCCGTGCTCGCCGGATATGGTCCCGCCCAGCCGCACGGCCAGTCGAAACACTTCGTCCTTGGCCTTGTGCGCGGCTTCGACTTCATGGGGAATCGACGCGTCATGCATTATATTGACATGGATATTGCCGTCTCCCAGATGCCCGAAACACAAGACAGTCAGATCATGGGCCTTTCCGATGGCGTGCGCGGCCTCGACCGCCTCCGCCACCCTGCCGCGCGGCACGGAAATATCTTCAGCACACTTGTCCGGCCTGATCTTGTACGCCGCAGGGGATATGGATCGGCGCACGCTCCAGACCGCCTCTTCCGCCTCACCGCGACCGACTTCCACGGATGCGGGATCGAGCGGCCTCAATGCGGCTTCAAGCCGCTTAACTTCCGCGGCCACGCCCGCCTCGCTGCCGTCCACCTTGAACAACAGCGCACCCTCGGCATTCTCCGCAAGGGGAATATCAGCGATCCGGCGCACGGCCTGAATCGCCACCCGGTCCATGAACTCACAGGCCGAAGGCAGCACGCCCGCACGGAACACGGCGGCGGCTCCGTTCATGGAGGAAGAAAGATCGGAAAACCCAACCAGCACGGACGCCGATGTCTCGGGTAGCGGTATGAGCTTAAGCGTCAACTCGGTCATCAATCCGAGCCGCCCGTTGGCACCGACGAACAGCCGCGTCAAGTCAAGACCGACCACGTCCTTGTGCGCCCTGCGCCCGGACCGCAGAACCCGTCCGCCGGGAAGAACGGCCTCGACACCGAGCACCCAGTCCCGCGTGACGCCATATTTCACGGCCCGCAGCCCCCCGGCGCAAGTGGCGACGTTCCCGCCTATGGTGGAAATACGCACACTCGCCGGATCGGGCGGGTAGAAAAGTTTTTTCTCCGCACATGCGGCCTGCAAGTCAGCCGTAATGACTCCGGGCTGGACCACGGCCACGAAATCATCCGCGTCAATGTCGAGTATCCGGTTCATGCGTAGCATGGAGACCACCACGCCGCCGCATACGGGAACCGCATTGCCGACCCGGCCCGTGCCGCGCCCGCGTCCGATGATCGGCACGCGCTCCGCAGCGGCCCACCGGAGCAGACTTTCCACCTGATCACGCGTTTCCGGACGGACCACGGCCCACGGCATGGCGCGTTCAAGGCTTGCATCCGTGGAGAACGCATTCAGTTCTTCAGGCCGCATCACGCAGCCGTCACCGGGGAAAAGGTCCGTCAAAAAGGCCTCATGGGCATGTGTCAGGGAAGGGGCATAGTTGGACATACGCCAAATGTACGAATGCGTTGCGGCGGTGTCAATGAAGCAGGCCTCTTGCCGAAAACCGGCGCGCCATGTAGCCTGTACCAATGACTGAAGAGAAAAAAGACTACCCCACGTCCGTGGCCGCGCCCGAGGGCGACATCACTCCCCTGACCCTGACCATGGTGGGCAATCTGCTGACCATGTCGCGGGAAAGTCCTCGCAAACGCATGCTCCAACGCATCCACAAATCGCACGACGCGGGCGTCCACAAGATGTTCAACGCGCTCCAGCCCGGAACCTATGTCACGCCGCACCGCCACATGAACCCGGAAAAGACCGAAACCATCCTCGTCATTTCCGGTTCCATGCTGTTCGTGCAGTTCGACGAAATGGGGAAACTCCTGAATCACACCCTGGTCCAGCCGGGGACGGAAGTCTTCGGCATCGACGTGGCTCCGCACATCTACCACACCTTCATCGCTCTCAAGCCCGATACCCTGCTTTTCGAAATCAAGGACGGCCCGTACGACCACGATACGGACAAGGATATCCCGGACTGGGCACCCCGCGAAGGATCGGAAGAAGCGGAACTGTATCTTCTCGACCTCATCAAGCTGCTCGCCGAACAGGCCAATGCCGCCGCCGAACAATTGAAGGAAGAAGCACCGCAAGATTCGTAAGACGACATCAGCGGCATGAGCACTCATCCCTTGCGGTAACGGAAGCAAATGCTGTACACGAGGTGATCATTTTCAAGGAGATTCATCTGTGAACAGCCGCGCTCTTCGTGCCGACATTCTGCTTTTCATCACCGCCGCCATCTGGGGCTTCGCCTTTGTGGCACAACGCGTGGGCATGGACCACGTAGGCCCGCTCACATTCAACGGAATCCGTTTCGCTCTCGGCGCACTGGCCCTGATCCCGCTCATCATGCGCATGGAAAAGGGGCGCAAGGCGACTACGCAAAAAGCCGACACAAGAACCCTCGCCCTCGGCGGCGGACTGCTCGGCATAGCCCTGTTCTTCGGCTCAACGCTCCAGCAGACGGGACTTGCAGGGCCTATGCTCGCAGAGTTCGGTCTGGCCGCCACCACAGCGGGCAAGGCGGGATTCATCACCGGGCTGTATGTGGTTCTGGTCCCGATTCTCGGCCTCTTCCTGTCCCAGCGCGCAGGATGGGGCACATGGGTCGGCGCGGCACTGGCCGTGACCGGCATGTATCTCCTTTCCGTCACGTCCGGTGTGGAAATCGCCTTCGGCGACCTGCTCGTTCTCGCCAGCGCTCTGTTCTGGGCCGGACACGTCCTGCTCATCGGCAAACTGTCTCCCGGCATGGATGCGGTTGACGCCGTCAAGCTTTCCACGGTTCAGTTCGCCACCTGTGCGGTCCTCAGCCTCATCGGTGCGTTGGCGACCGAAGACATCACCCTTGTCGGACTTCAGGGCGGCGCGGTTTCCATCGCGTACGGCGGCCTCATGTCGGTCGGCATCGCCTACACCCTGCAAGTGGTGGCGCAGCGCGATGCACAGCCCGCACACGCGGCCATCATCCTGAGCCTTGAAGCGGTGTTCGGAGCCATCGGCGGCTGGATGATGCTGGGCGAAGTGCTGACCATCCGGGCACTTATCGGTTGCGGCCTGATGCTGGCGGGAATGATCCTGAGCCAGTTGAAGCCGTAGGCCGAAACAACCCGCAGGGTAAAAAGAGACACCGACTTATTTCACGCTCCCTAGACAAAAGCCTTTGCTGCCGATAGAGAGAAGACAATGCAAACCTCTCAGAATCAATGGCCGAAATTCCGGTCCGCCTCCCCGCGCATCCTGTTGCTGACAAACCAGTATTTTCTGGTCGGAGAACTTCAGGCCGCCTGCGAACGGCTGGACACGGAACACCTGATGATCAATTTCGACACCAAGGAAATGGATCTCGACACGTTCGTTTCCAAGATGCTGACGGCGCTCACGACCTTCAAGCCGGACTTCGTCCTGACGGTCAATCACCTCGGCGTCGACCACGAGGGAGTCCTGGCCACCCTGCTCGACAAATTCGATGTGCCGTTCGCCTCATGGTTCGTGGACAACCCGCATCTGGTCCTCGGCACCTATCAGGACCGGCACCCCGCAAAGACCGCCTTGTTCACATGGGACGCGGACAACATCGATTCTCTCAAGGCCAAAGGATTTGACAACGTCTTCCACCTCCCGCTCGGAGCCGACCCGACCCGGTTCGTGCCCCACGGCAGGCAGAAGGAAGAATGGTGCGCCCCCATATCCTTTGTGGGCAATTCCATGCTGTTCAAGACGCTCAAACGCCTTGAAGCGGCCAATCCGCCGCAACGGCTTCTCGAATCAAGCATCATGATCGCACGGGCTTTCGGAGAGTCCGACGAACATTTCCCGGGCCGTTTCCTGAGAAAGAACTTCCCGGAACTGCGCGAGGATTTCGAATCACTGGAATCGACCTTCCGCACGCAGGCCTATGAAACCTTCATCACATGGCAGGCCACGCTCATGTACCGGCTGGACTGTGTCCTGCGAACGCTGGATTTCAACCCGCTCATCGTGGGCGATCCGGGCTGGAAGGAACTGCTCAAGGGACGCGACGGCTGGCGGTATCACAAGGAGCTTTCCTATTATGAAGATCTGCCGGACTTCTACCCGTCCTGCGACATCAATTTCAACTGTACCAGCCAACAAATGAAAGGCGCAGTGAACCAGCGGGTATTTGACGTCCCCTGTTGCGGCGCGTTCCTGCTCACCGATTACCGGCGGCAGATGGAAGACCTGTTCGAACCGGGCAGCGAAATCGTGTTCTTCAACCACCCGGACGAAATTCCCGGCCTTGTGGACATGTATCTCAACGCACCGAAAAAACGGCAGCGCATCGCACAGGCCGCCCGCAAGCGCATACTCGCGGAACACACGTACGACCACCGCATGCGGTCACTCATGGAAAGCATGAGAGCAACGTTCGGGTAAGGACTGATGGCGGACAAGCGGCCCATACTCATACTTCAGATGCAGCGGATGGGAGACCTCATCCTGTCCTACCCGCTCATGATCTGGCTCGCGCGGCAATATCCCGGCCACCCCATTTTCGTGGCAGCCGAGGAAACCTTCTACAAGCCGCTCATGCCCCTGTCCCCTGCCGTGACCTTTTTTCCGTGGGCCGGAGCTTCCGTCCTCAAACAGCATTCCTATGAACTGGTCGTGAACCTGAGCATTCAGGAAAAAGCGGCCCTGCTCGCAGGAGAAGTCACGGCAGACAAAAAAATCGGCCCGGTCCAGACTACCGACGGCAACCGGTTCGTTCACGGCGACTGGCAGCTTTATCGGACCTCGCTGGTCAAAAACAACCTGTACAATCGGTACCACTGGGCCGAACTCAACGCACTGGACGTCATCCCGTATGCGGACATCGCAGCCACCCGTTTCGACACGCCGCGCACCCTGCCGACCGACGTGAACAAGATCGGTCTGTTTCTCGGGGCAAGCGAAAAGTCAAAGCGGCCTTCGGAGCCGTTCTGGGCCTCACTGGTTCAGGAACTGCTCAGCCGGGGCCTGCGTCCGATTCTCTTTGGCGGCCCTGCGGAAAAGGAGCTGGGCAATGCCGTGGTCAAACTGTCCAAGGCACCGGTTCTCAATCTGTGCGGCACACTGGGGCTGGATGAACTCGGTGCCGCGGGACAGACACTCGCCCTCTTCATCACGCCGGACACCGGCCCCATGCATCTGGCAGCGTGGACAGGCCTCAAATGCCTGAACCTCTCCATGGGCAACGTCAATCCGTGGGAAACCGGCCCGTACCAGCCCGGTCATTTCATACTCAGGGCAGACATGGACTGTGCCAAAGGGTGCTGGCAATGCACGCGCAGCCGCCTGCACTGCCACGACCCGTTCGTCCCCGCACGCATCGCCGCCCTTGCCGCGCGCATGGCAGCGGGCGACACGCAGGACAAACTCGCCAAGATGCGCCTCCCCGGCCTGACGCTCTTTCAGACCGGCAAGGGAGAGACCGGCCTGTATCATATGAAACGGCTGGACAACGCCCCGCCGGATGACGAACGCCTCATTTCGCGTTTCTGGCAACGGTTCTTCGGCAGCAGATTCGGCCTGTGGCAGAATACCGAAGCTAAAAAGGCCTGGGCACGACTTGCACAGTCTTGCCCTGAAAAGGCGGAAGCCCTGCTCGACTGCATCCCCAAAACAAGCCGTCAGTTTACACACGGCATCAAGACCGGTTCCCTGCTCGACACATCATTCTGGACCTCGGCTCCGCCAGTGGCCCGTCCTTTCACCGGCTACATCCAGATGATGCTGGAAAACGGGGACTATTCACGGGACGCATGGCGTGATGCCATGGTCCACCTTGAAGCCCTCATCAACGCCTGCCGCTAAGCGATTTAAGCTGAAACGGCGATTTCTTCCTAGCAGAGAACAAGCGCAACCACCTGAATTCACATCGATTCAACTTTGGCACGCCTTTTGATTGAAAGGAGACCGAAGGAGTGAATCATGCAAAATATTCCCGGCATCGCCTTGGAGAAGGCTCAGGAACAGCTCAAGACCGTACGTATTTCCTCGGTCAAGAAGGACGAACAGCAGCAGTTGTTCGCCGATCTGTTCGACCAGCATTCCAGCAAGGTCGAGAAAGAACTTGCACTGTCTCCGGTGGAAACCAAGGACAAAATGCTCGACACCGCACCAGTCGCTTCCAATGAAAAGGAAAGCAACGTCAACGCGACAAACATCGAAGCGCCTCCAAAGGAAGAGACTCCTGAAGAGGATGCCATGCATGGTCGCGAAGAGCGCATGACCAAGGAAGAATTCGAAGAGGTCAGGGACGACCTTGAAGAATACGGCATGTCCGAAAAGGAAATCTCCGAACTGGAAGAACGGGTCGAGAGCGAAGAAGGCCTCACCTGGGGGCAGTTCGTTTCCGTGGTCGCACACAAGATGTCGGACATGAAAAAGGTCTCGTTGACGGACCAGCAGAAGGACGATCTCAACTCATTCTTTGCCAAGTTCGGATTCACTTCCAAGCAGTCGGCCAAGCTCATCGGACAGCTCGAAAAGGGCGAACATGACAAGGTCATGCAGGCGTTGCAGGCAAAGATCGACGCCATGCCGCAGAACAAGAATCTCATGATTCGCAAGGAAGAGGTCGAAGCCTTTTCCGCGGCCATGAATTTCTCGAAGGAGTTCACTTCCAAGCTCAAGGAAATGTTCGGCCAGAACACCTTGGGCAAGGACGTCAAGGAAGCCTTCACCATGATCCGCCAGGAAATGGCGCAGATGGACGCAAAGGACGAGAAGCTCGTCATGGCCGTAGGCAAGACCTTTGCCGCAGCCATGGGCAAGAAGGTGAAAGACACCACGGCGGCAAAGGACATCAAGGAAGCCGTGGACCTGAAACCCCGCGTCGGCGAAGAGGATGCCAAAGCCCACCTCAAGGAAAATTTCAAGGAAGCCGTGAGTGACCGCAAGGACGCCATGACTGACGCACAGGCGAAGAAAACCGATCAGAAGGCGGTTCCCCAGAAAGCCGAAACCGATCCTGACGCCGCAGAGCAGCAGGCCGAGAACGACACGGACGAATCATGGAACAACTTTTTCGGCAAGCTGAAGGACGACTCCGGACAGGGAGCTGACAATCCGCTCCTTTTCAAGGCCAAAACCACGGACCAGACCATCAAGACAGGCTTGGCCGAGGCGATGAACGTCAGCAAGGATTCGGGGAAGAACTGGGAAAAAGTTTCCGCCCCCAAGGTCATGAGACAGGTCGATGATGCCTTCATAAAGACCCTGTCGAACGGCACCAAGCAGCTCACCGTGCAGCTCACCCCGGAAAATCTCGGCAAGCTGAACATCATGCTTCAAGTGAACGGCAAGGAAGTCAACGCAGTTATCCGGGCAGAAAGCGCGGACGCGGCAAAGATCATCGCCGAGAACATAGACCAGATCAAAAGCTCTCTTGAAAATCAGGGGCTTAAAGTTGAAAAGCTGGAAGTCCAGACAGGCATGACAGGCGGTCAGGGAGACCGAAACTGGTTCGGGCAGGAAGAGCACAATCTCGCTCGCGAACGGGAAGTCATGACCGCCATGCGGAATCACATGAAGGCAATGCGCGGCGAAAACGCCGAAATGGCCCAGGACGTGCAAAGTAGAGTTCGGCAGGCAATTCATGCCGACCACGGATTGTACGTTATCGCTTAAGCGAGGTCTATCATGGGTTACGTAGACAGCACAGGACAAATTCTCGGCTCACAGGAGTCGCGGCTCGCGGCCTCCAATACGCCGCAGCACAAATCCAGCATGGATCAGGACTCTTTCCTGACCATTCTGGTCGCACAGCTGACACATCAGGACCCCCTCAGTCCGATGGAAGATCAGGACATGACCGGGCAGTTGGCCCAGTTCTCCAGCCTTGAGCAGTTGACCAACATCAACAACAACATCAAGGGCCTGAGCACGTCCATGCAGCAGACCGACATGCTTTCCGCCGTCAGCTTCATCGGCAAGGAAGTCAAGGCCGAGGGTTACAAGATCAGCATGAACGAAGGCAACGCGTCCACCATCTACTACGGATTCGGTGAACCTGTTTCCAAAATCATGATGAACATCTACGACGACGACGGCGCCATTGTCCGTACCGTGGAACTCGGCAGCAAGGAAGCCGGCACCTATCAGTACGAATGGGACGGCAGGAACGAAGCCGGAACCAAGCTGCCCGACGGCACCTACGGCATCGGTATCCTCGGTCAGGACAAGGACGGCAAGTCCGTCATGATTCAAACGGAAATTTCAGGAAGGGTCGACGCCGTGGTCAACGAAAGCGGCACCCAGTACCTGCGTCTTCAGGACGGTCGTTTCATCAGCTTCGCCAACATCAAGGAAGTCGTTGATCCGGGCGCGGAAAGCGTCACCGATCCGGAAGAGTCAACAGAAGAAGAATAGTCACAGGTCAGACTTTTCACCGGCATGTGCCGGACTCTTGGAGAAGAGATTAGGAGGTTATCATGGGTTTAGGAGCATCATTGTATTCGGGCATCACCGGCCTCACGGTGCACTCCGAACGAATGACGGTCATCGGCAACAACCTTGCCAACGTCAACACCACCGGGTTCAAAGGCTCACGCATGCATTTCGAGGATCTGCTGAGTCAGGACTACGCCACGGTCAACGGCGTCGGTCAGGTCGGTCGCGGTGTTCGCGTATCATCAGTTTTTTCCGACTTCGGACAGGGCTCCTTCGAGACCTCCACCGAAAGCACGGACATAGCCATTTCAGGCAACGGGTTCTTCATGGTCTCCCCGCAGGGCGAGGAAGACAAATTCTACACCCGTGCGGGTGATTTCCGATTCAACAACGACGGCTACCTGGTCGACCCCCACGGCTACATCCTTCAGGGATGGGAAGTGGAACAGACCACTACCAGCGTTTCCACCACGGCAACCTCTTCCGCATCGAATCCGAGCCAGACCCGAATCATCGGCACACCCACCGATATTCGCATGGAAAACTTCCAGTCGCCGCCCAAGGCGACCAACAAGGTGGAAATCGTCACCAACCTTGACCCGTCACAGACAAGCCGGGCCAACTGGGGTGCCAATCCCTATTTCGCATTGATGAATCAGTGGGACGGCACAGCTGATGTTCCGCTGGCCTCCACGCAGTACGCATACTCCACCACTCTGAAGGTGTATGACGACATCGGTACCGCCCAGAACCTGACCGTGTATTTCGATCAGGTCACACTGAGCAACGCCGGTGGCGACACTGTCTGGGAATACATCGTCACCTGCAACCCGGCAGCAGACAAACGCGTTCTCTCCGGAGCCGATGGACAGCTCACGGATATCGGCCAAGGTCTCACGCAGGCAGCAGGCCTGCTCATGACCGGAACAATGACGTTCACCACGGGTACTCTTTCAAGCATGAGCGCATACACGCTCAAGTCCAACGGCGGCAATTACGGCGGCCCCAAGAACCTGAACAACTGGAGTCTGGCGGACTTCTCTACCGGAGGCATGCCCGTATTCACGGCAAACTTCCTCGGAAAATCGAACGCGAGTACCGCGGAAGCCGCCAACGCCACACCGATACAGCTCAGCTTCGGCATGAACAACAAGGATCTGTCGAGCAGCGGCGGTGCATGGACAAAGGGCTGGGATGTCAGCCGAGGTTCTCTGAATCGAACTGCGGCTGCCATTGGGACCAGGGTAAGCAACGCAGGCTGGCTGCCCGGTTTCAAGGACGCCTCCGTCGGCGCGCTCACTTCCCAGAGCTTCGACACGGGTGGTTCCTCAACCCTGTTCCAGAGCCAGGACGGCTACTCCGCAGGTATCCTGCAAAATACTTCCGTCTCCCGCGACGGCGTGCTCACCGGCCACTACTCGAACGGCCAGGTGCTCGAACTCTACGCCATCACACTGGCCACGTTCACCAACCAGCACGGCCTGCGCCGCGAAGGTGGTAACCTGTTCAAGGAAACCCGCGACTCCGGTCCGGCCCTCACCGGTCAGGCAGGCAGCGCAGGCAAGGGAACCGTTGACGGCAACTCCCTTGAGCTGTCCAACGTGGACATGGCAACGGAATTCGTGCGTATGATCACGACCCAGCGCGGTTTCCAGGCCAACACCAAGGTAATAACAAGTACGGACTCAATGCTGGGCGAAGTCATCGCCATGAAGCGTTAGTTAAATAAAGGTCTTAAGTAACCCATACTGATAGACTCCTTCTCCAAGCTGTCCCGCGTCTGACCCGCGTGGGACCACCGAAGACCAGGCGGCCCGACAGAGACTCACTGTCGGGCCGCTCTGCTTCGTCTGCCGAAAAGCAGGAGAAACCATACCGGAAGAAGCATTACCGCGCCGCAGCCGCGAAAAAGCGACCTCTCTTTGGAAAACAGAGATGCACCGTCAAAGACGGCCCATCGAGAGAAAAGGATATCGTCCACCCCCAGACTCTTGATCGCCCTGTGACAGTAAAACGAGTCGAACACAGGTGTTATGACACTGAATTTTCCATGGGCAGCCCGTCGTCGTAGCGACAAACGAAGCCGACAGCGGCCATCTTTTCCTTCTCCAGTATTCCACCACCCCGGAAAAGAGGCACATTTTTCCACATTTGCCCTGACAAACCATTGACGATTCAGCCCCGCAAACGGCTGTAACCCCCGGCAAAAACTATCTCTCTAGACATTTTTTAGACGCATACCCTCTTTATTTTACTTAACAAAATACAGTTGGCACACATAATGCTTAACAAAGCGCAAATGGAATTGATGATTGAACAAGGAGGGTTCAGATGTCTTTAGTCATTAACCATAACCTCATGGCGATGAACGCCCAGAGAAACCTGAGCGACCACTATGGCCGCCTCGGCGTCTCCACTAGGCGTTTGTCATCCGGTCTTCGTGTCGGCACGGCAGCCGATGACGCAGCCGGACTCGCAATTCGCGAACTCATGCGTTCGGAAGTAAGCTCCCTGCATCAGGGCATCCGAAACGCATCCGACGCAATTTCCCTGATCCAGACCGCTGACGGCGCTTTGCAGGTCATCGATGAAAAGCTCATCCGAATGAAAGAACTCGCGATGCAGGCTTCCACCGGTACCTACAACTCCGACCAGCGACTGATCATTGACTCCGAGTATCAGGCGATGTCCTCGGAGATCACACGTATTGCCAACGCAACCGACTTCAACGGAATTCATCTGCTGAACGGCAATCTTTCCGGCACCTCGTCCGCATCCCACAACGGACGCGGGCTGCATTCGACCGGCCCCCTGAAGATTCACTTCGGAACCGGTAACGACAGTTCGGAAGACTACTATTACATCGCCATCCAGGGTTCGACCGCATCCGCCTTCGGTCTTGGGCACAACGCAGCCGCCAAGACCGGCACCGCTGCGGAAGACATCAACGCGGGCAAGTGCATCTCGACTCAGGCTCTTGCACAGAGCGCGATGGAGGCCATCAATCAGGCCATCATTTCGAAGGATAAGATCCGCGCCAACCTCGGTTCCATGCAGAACCGCCTGGAAAATACCATCACCAACCTGGAAATCCAGGCCGAGAACCTGCAAGCTGCCGAATCCCGCATTTCCGACGTCGACGTGGCACAGGAAATGACCGAATTCGTCCGCAACCAGATTCTCACCCAGTCCGCTGTCGCCATGCTGGCACAGGCCAACTCCCTGCCGAGGATGGCCATGCAGCTTATCGGCGGCTAGTCATAAGGTACTTACTGGCACGACTGAAGACGATCACAAACCGCCCCGACGGCATATGCCGTCGGGCGGTACCCGGTCGTTTGCAATCTGCGTGAAAAGTGCCGCGCACCGCGGCGGACGCACACTCGGGAAACGTCTATTTGGTGAGGTATTCCAGAGCCTGTCGGGCAGCATCCTGCTCAGCGCGTTTGACGCTTGTGCCGCTGCCGTGAAAAGCCTTGCCAGTGGGCAGAGTCGCTTTCACCTCGAAGACTTTCTCATGCTCGGGACCGGTTGTTCCGGCCAGCACGTACACAGGCCGGTCACGAAACCTTTCCTGCGCCACTTCCTGCAACCGGCTCTTGTAGTCCTTGGCTTCCGGAAGCATGGCCTTTTCCGGCCACTTGGAGCTGAAAATCCGCAAGACCGTTTCCTTGGCGATTTCAAAGCCGCCATCCAGAAACACCGCGCCCATAACCGCCTCGAAGGTATCGGCCAGCAGTGCGTCGCGTTCACGTCCGCCCTGCAATTCCTCCCCCTTGCCCAACCGGATATACTTGTGCAGCTCCAACTCATGAGCCAGCCCAGCCAAACTTTTTTCCTTGACCAGTTCCGAACGGATTCGCGTCAACTGGCCTTCGGGTGCACACGGGAAACGCTTGTATCCTTCTTCGGAAATACATAGCTCCAGTACGGCATCGCCCAGGAATTCGAGGCGCTCATTATCGCCGTCGCCCTCCTGTTCATTGGCGTATGAACTATGCGTCAAAGCCGTTTCAAGCAGCTTGACTTGCTCAAACCTATGGTGGATACATTTCTGCAGGTCATTGGTATCCATTCAACCCCCTTGAGGTCTATGCTTTCAAACGCCAACCTTCGTCCCCTGCTCAGTCCCGATTCCATCGCCGTTGTCGGCGCATCGAGAAATCCGGGTAAACTTGGTCACGTCATTATGTCCAACATGATGCAGGCAGGGTACAAGGGGAAATTGTTTCCCGTCAATCCCGCAGGCGGGAAAATCCTCGAACTCGAAACATTTGCTTCCACCGAGGACCTGCCCCAGCCACCGGACCTCGGCATCATCGTGCTCCCGCGCGAAAAAGTCCTTCAGGCCATGAAGGACCTGATCAAGGCGCAGGTCAGCGCCATCTGCGTCATCACCGCCGGATTCCGTGAAACCGGCCGCGACGGTTTCGAACTGGAAATGAAAATGGCCGAACTGGCACGCCGCAGAAAAGTCACCCTGCTCGGCCCCAATTCACTCGGTCTCATCAATACGCAGATCGGCCTTGACGCCACCATCGCGCAGGCTCGCCCACAAAGCGGTTCCATCGCCTTCTTCTCCCAGTCCGGCGCACTCTGCTCCGCCATTCTCGACTGGGCCGACGGTGAGGAAATCGGCTTTTCCAAATTCCTGAGCCTCGGCAACAAGGCAGGCCTGTCAGAAGCGGACGTGCTCGAAGCCCTCGGGGAAGACAAACAGACAAAAGTCATCATCGGCTATCTCGAAAGCGTCGACGACGGCGAAAAATTTCTACGCAAGGCGCGCATCGTCACCGAGAAGAAACCCGTCATCATGATCAAGGCGGGTACCACGCAGGCCGGTGCTCGGGCCACGTCAAGCCACACAGGTTCCATGGCGGGCGACGTGGAAGCGTCCACTGCCGCACTCCGGCAGGCAGGCATCATTCAAGTCCACGACCTCGAATCCCTTTTCGACCTTGCACGGGCGTTTTCCGAACAGCCCCTTCCGCAAGGACCGAACCTCACCGTGGTCACCAATTCCGGCGGCCCCGGCATTCTGGCCGCAGACGCCTGCGAAGACGCGGGCCTGCATCTCGCCCGTCCGTCACAGAAGACGCTGACCACCCTGACCGAAAAGCTGCCGCCGTTCGCCGCCATCTACAATCCCATCGACATCATCGGGGACGCCGGAGCCGACCGCTACCGCGCCACGCTGGAGGCCGTTGCCAAGGACGAGTTCACCCACTCCATCCTGACCCTGCTCACGCCCACGGCATCCGCGGAAATAGTGGAAACGGCACAGGCGATCATCGATGTGGAAAAAGACTGCGACAAACCCATGTTCGCCTGTTTCATGGGCGACCAGCGCATCGGCCCCGGACGCGACATGCTGATCAAAGCGGGCATTCCCTGCTATGCCTATCCCGAACCCGCGGTCCGGGCCATTGAAGCCATGCACGACCATTACCGCTGGCTCAACCGCCCTTATCCGGTAGAAGTCTGCTTCCGCCGCGACAAAGGCAAGGCACAGAAAATCATTCGCAAGAACCGCAAGCTCGGCTTGAACGAACTCCCTTTTTCCGACGCCATGGACATTGCCGCCGCCTACGAACTCCCGGTTCCGGAGACGCGGCTCGTCCGGACCAGCGATCAAGCCGTACGTGCGGCCAAGAAGCTCGGCTATCCCGTGGCGCTCAAGATCGTCTCCCCGCATATCCAGCATCGCAGTGACGTGGACGGCGTGGCCATCAACCTGCACACCCCGAGGGAAGTACGGGACGCATGGCTCGACATCACGACCCGCACCCAGCGCAAACGCCCCGACGCCTACATCGAAGGCTGTCTGGTGCAGACCATGGGACCGATCAAGACCCGCGCCGTGGTCGTCCGGTTCATTCAGGACCCGCAGTTCGGTCCGTTGATTTCGTTCAGTCTGGGCGGCCCGTCCGCCGAAGTGCTCGGAGACATCAGTTACCGGCTCGCCCCGCTGACATTGCAGGACGCGCAGGACATCGTACGCGAGATCAAGTCGTTCCCGCTCCTGCGCGGCGCGCGCGGCGAGGAACCGGTCAGCCTCGCCGCCATTGAAGATATTTTATTGTCCATGTCTCAAATGGCATCGGATTTCCCCGAGATTCAGGAAGCGGAACTGGATCCGGTTCTAGTGGACAAGGAAGGCGCATTCGTCACCGACCTCCGCTTGACCATCGGCTGATCAAACTGCTGAAAGGAGTACGATTGCGGCGTTTCAGCGAAAAAGACAAACCCTCGCGTACAGAAAGTATGCTTCGACCTTGTCATTTTCTTGTGCCTTGCACTCGCACACCTTTGAGCAGTTTGGACTTGGACTTTTTTAACAGTCTAATATAGACATAAAGAATGGGGCTCAGACATACTCGCCCCCGCTAATTTTCAGGAGGAACACGGCATGGCAGGTCTCTACATCGGCTCGACTACCGGATATTCAGGCAAGAACATGATCGTCATGGGCCTGGGTCTGCGGCTCCAGAAGGAAGGCTTCAACGTCGGCTACATGAAGCCGGTCGGAGCCATGCCCATGGAAGTCGACGGCAAGCTCGGCGATGAAGACGCCGCATTCGTTCAGGACGTACTCGGCGTGAGCGAAGACCCCGAAGCCGTGACGCCCGTGGTGGTCACTCAGGACTTCAAGGTCAAGGCGTTCACCGGCAAGATGGAAGGCCTTCTCGACAAGATCGTCGAAGGCTACAAGACCGTATCCGACTCAAAGGACGTCACCCTCGTGGCCGGTTCCGGCTCCATGTACTCCGGCAAATACTGCGACACCGACGCAATCTCCGTGGTCAAGAAACTCGGCATCAAGACCGTGATCATCGACCGCTTCCAGAAAGAGCTGAAATACGACTACCTCATGGTCATGAAGGAACAGCTCGGCGACCTGCTGGCAGGCGTCATCCTCAACGACATTCCGCCGCAGTTCATGGACGAAGTGAACCAGATGCTCGGCCCCGCGCTGGAAAGCAAGGGCGTCAAGGTTCTCGGCGTCATCCCGCGTGACCCGCTCATGGGCGCCATCAAGGTCGGCGATCTGGCAGACCGTCTCGGCGGCAAGATCATTTCCGCTCACAACAAGAGCGAGCGCGTCGTGGAATCGTTCCTCATCGGCACCATGCAGGTGGAAAACTTCATGACCCATTTCCGCAAAAAGAAGAACTCCGCCATCATCGTCGGCGGCGACCGGTCCGACGTGCAGCTCGTCGCGCTTGAAGGCGACTGCCCCTGCCTCGTCCTGACCGGCAATCTCTACCCCAACGACATCATCCTCACCCGCTCCGAAGTGCTGGAGACACCGATCATCATGGTCCGCGAAGACACCTTCACGGTCGCCAAGAAGATGGACGACATCCTGTCCCGCCACAAACTGCGCGATGCCATCAAGATCAAGCAGGGCGCGGAACTGGTCGCGGGCAACATCGACTTCCAGCACCTGAAAAAGGAACTGGGCCTGAAATAGCCGATCCGTTTCGATACAATGAAAAAGACCCCGAACCGGGGTCTTTTTTTTGGTCTTCACCATATCGGAGCACAGACAATCCATGCCGATACTTATGCCTGTTCGACGCCTCTCGATTTTCGAAACGATACCGAAACATTCCCGAGCCATACACCGCATGCGACTACTCCGCAGGCAAGCAGCTGAGAAAAGGACAGAACCTCTCCCATCACAAGCCACCCTGCCGCAAGCGCCACCGGAGACACGAGATTGATGGCGACCGCAGCCTGACCGGCAGGCATGAAAGTCATGGCCATGTTATACAGCCCGAAAGCCCCCAGAGTAACGAAAAAGCCGAGATAGGCCACGGCCATCCAAGCCTGCTTCGAAACACTTCCCCAAACATCCGGCGCGCTGAATATCCCGCCCGGGAGAAAGAAAACCGCTCCGGCCACACACTGCATGCCGGTCAGCCACCATGTGGAATAACGGGCGGAAAGCCGTTTCATGACCACCATGTACCCGGCCGCACAAATCATGGCCCCGACCTCCAGCAGGTTCCCCAGCGCAGGATTCGGAGAGGACTCGTCTGCCACGCCGCCAAGCGACAACCAAACCACTCCGCCAATGGACAGGAGAAGTCCGGCAAAACCTGTCGGGGACACCGGCTCCTTGAGCACGGCCCATGCCCCGGCTGTCACCAGCAAAGGCACCAGCGCGGAGATCATTCCTGCCTGCGAAGACGAAGTCAGGCTCAGGGCATATCCTTCCAACAAGAAATACAGGCATGGCTGCATCAGGCACAAAAAAGCCAAAACCTTCCAGTCTCCCGGTTCATATATGGGTGCGGGGATTCGCTTACGGATAAGCAGGACAAGAAATGAAGCCATAGTCATACGCAACCACACCACGGTCAGGGGACTAAACGCTGACAACGCCGCCTTGGTCGCCATGAAGGAGGTTCCCCACAGCAAAACGGCTCCGGCAAGACTGAGCAAAGCCACCAGTCTGCCTGTTTCCTTCGACCCTGCAAAAACGCAACCCGGCCTGCCCGAGACAGGTACCCCGGCTTTTCCGACTTTCGACATATTTCCTCCTGAACTCATTCAGGCGTCAATGTGATCGAAAGTGGAAAAGATATATTGTATGAAATTGCGAAATCTAGCTGCGGAAAACCGCTGAAGATTGATACTGACGAGGCGTTGCCCCGGTGTACTGCTTGAACACACGGGAAAAATGACTTTGATCAGCAAAACCGGCGTCCGCAGCGACACTGCTGACAGGCGCTCCCTGAACCAGCAACGCTTTTGCCAAATCGACCCGAAGCTGATTCTGATAAGCATGGGGAGGCATCCCCACCTCTCCATGAAACTTACGCAGCAGATGATAACGGCTGACATGAGCCACTCCGGCCAACGTGTCCAGACTGACTTTCTCCGAAAGGTGAGCCGCCAGATATTCACGGACGAGTTGCACTGACCTGTCATTTTCCGCAGGAACAGAATCTTCCCCACTCGTGGCATGATGGGAAATCAATTCGCCCAGAGCCTGTATCAGGAGGGACTCCTTCACAAGACGCTCTTCCCCTTGTTTGACGGCCTCATGCAATTCGCACCAAAGCGCAAAAAGGGGAGGATCGCTGACCACAGGAGAAGGGAAACGCGGCATTCCCGAAACGGAAGCAAATATTTCACCAGACACGGATTCAAGCCACGACGAATCCACATAAAACATGCGGTAGGTCATATTTGAATCCAGATCAGGATTACAGGCATGCACTTCGCCGGGACACATCAATGCAATCTGTCCGGCATGGGCCTCAAAAACATTCCCTTCCAGATAGAAAGACGTCCAGCCGGTCTCGATCAGCCCGATGGAATAGGCTGCATGACTGTGCTTTCTGAAGGCCTCTTCATTATAGCTGGAATAACGCACCTCCACACCCGGAAGGTCCGGATCGCGCCAGAAGCGCACATCGGTATTGGCAGGTTTTCTTCCCATTTACAGAGCATAGCCTTCTGAAAAACCATACGTCAACTTTGCCCTCCAGCCTCTCGGGAAGCCCGAAAAATCCCCCTCGGTTTCAAAAGCCTTTTCTGGTAGACTTCCGAAATGTCAGACACAACCGACCTCACGAAACGTCCCATACCGGCAGTCATCAGACAGGTTGCCGTGCCCGCCAGCGTGGGATTCTTCTTCAACACCATGTTCAATGTCGTGGATACGTGGTGGGCTGGACAGATCGACACCGAAGCCGTGGCCGCCCTCGCGCTGTCGCTGCCTGTCTACATGATCATCTCCTCCCTCGGCAGCGGCATCGGCACGGGTGCCACTGCGCTCATGGGATCGGCACTCGGTGCCGGGGACAAAAAACAGGCATCGCTCACGGCAGTACAGATGCTCAGTTTCGGCATCATCCTGAGCGCACTCCTCGCATGGTTCGGCCTGACATTCACTCCCGCCGTGTTCGGCTGGCTCGGCGCGCAGGGACCATATCTCGACACCTGCCTCGCCTACATGAACCCCATCTTCGCCTGCAACTTCGCGGCGATCTTCCTTTTTCTCTTCAATGCGATTCTTCAATCGCAGGGAGACACCAAGAGTTTTCGCAACGTGCTCATCCTGTCCGCCATCCTGAACATAGGTCTTGACCCATGGTTCATCTACGGCGGATTCGGCCTGCCCGCCATGGGCATCGCTGGCGTAGCATGGGCAACGGTCTGCGCTCAACTCATCAGCTGCATCTATCTGGCAGTCAGGGCACGCCGGACCGGCCTGCTGAAAACCGACGCAGGACGCAACCTTGTTCCACACCCGAAGATCTATGCGGAGATCGCACATCAGGGCTTCCCTGCCAGCCTGAATTTCATGACCATCGCCCTCGGCTTTTTCGTGATCTTCAAGTTCGTCTCGAAGTTCGGCCCCGAGGCATCTGCCGCGTACGGCATTGCCACCCGCATCGACCAGATCGTGCTGCTGCCCACTATCGGCCTGAACGTCGCGGCCCTGACCATCACGGCACAGAATTACGGCGCAGGCAAGATCGACCGCATCCGTGAGACAGCCCGCAAATGCCTCAAATACGGCGCGGTTCTCCTGCTTCCGCTTTCGATACCGATATTCCTGTTCGCAGAACCGCTCATGCGGATATTCTCGTCAGATCCGGCAGTCGTTTCCATCGGGGCGGAATACCTCCGCATTGATGCATTCACGTTGTATGGCTATGTCATCATCTTTGTCTCGACCTCCATGCTGCAAGGCATGAAGCGTCCCATGTTCGCCATCTGGATGGGCATTTCCAGACAGGTCGCCGCACCATGGGCACTGTTCACTCTGTTCACGACCGGACTCGGCTACGGAACCATTGCCCTGTGGTTCTCCATCGCCATCATCGTATGGAGCGCTGCCGGAATCTCGTTCTGGTTCGCGCAGAGGACACTGCGCCGGGTCGAAAGCAAAACCACGGCATAGGCCAATCGAGCCATTTTCTTACATCAGAACGGCTTAACAAATTCCGCCGGGACCGCTATGATGCCCATCATGCTCCCATGGATTCTGCATATCGACATGGACGCCTTTTTCGCGTCCGTGGAACAGCTCGACAACCCCGAACTGCGCGGCAAGCCCATTGCCATTGGCGGCTCGTCTGACCGCGGCGTGGTCTCGACGGCAAGCTACGAGGCGCGCAAGTTCGGCGTGCGCTCGGCATTGAGCGTGGTCAAGGCCCGAAGACTCTGCCCGCAACTCATCCTAATTCCGGGGCGCATGAAGCGGTACAAAGAGCTTTCGCGCCTCGCCATGGGCGTGCTTCAGGAATTCTCCCCAACCGTTGAGCAGGCGAGTGTGGATGAGGCGTATCTCGACGGCACCGGCCTTGAACGGCTGTTCGGCCCCATCGACGAAGTCGGGCGGCGAATCAGGGAACGCATGGTCGAAGTCACCGGCCTGACCTGCTCGGTGGGCGCGGCCCCGGTCCGGTTCCTTGCCAAGATCGCCTCGGACATGAACAAGCCCGACGGCATGTTCATCATCCGCCACGATGAAGTGGAAACGTTTCTGCATACGCTGCCAGTCAAGAAAATACCGGGCGTGGGCAAAAAAGCGGCGGCAACCCTTGAACGCCTCGGCGTACGCACCTGCGGTGACGTCCGGCAAAAGCCCAAGGACCACTGGGAGAAGCGGCTCGGCAAACAGGGGGGCGTGCTCCACGACAGGGCGTGCGGCATCGACAACAACGGCGTCATCGTCTGGACCGGCGCAAAGAGTTGCAGCGCGGAGAACACGTTTCATGAAGATACCGCGGACCGAGGACTTCTCACCAAGTGGCTTCTGGCCCAGTCCGAACGGGTGGGCGGCGACCTGCGGCGGCACGACTACAAAGGCCGCACCATCACCCTGAAAGTGAAGTTCGCCGACTTCAAACAGATCACGCGCAGCAAGAGTCTGGAAGGGCGCACCGACAACACGGCCCTCATTTTTGAAACAGCCTGCGACCTGCTGGAACAACTGGAACTGCGCCGTCCAGTCCGGCTTATCGGAGTCGGGGTATCCAATTTCGAACCTCGCGCCCGACAGGTCACCCTTTTCGAGGAAGCCCCGCAGGAACAGGAGGCGACCAGCGAACTTGATCAGGCCGTGGATTCGGTCAGGAAAAAATTCGGCTCCAAGGCCATGATCCGGGGCGACCTGCTCGAATTCCACAAAAAGCAACCGAAATAACGAGATTTTTGCAGAGTATTATATTATCCATGCCCTCACTTGCCAAATCTGCATAAGATTACTACAAAGAAACTCCTGAGGAGAACAAACCCGCCCCCGCCAACCGCGAGGAGCACCCCAAATCCATATGAAAGCAACATCGTTTTTTTACAATGCGCTGCGTACAGGCATTTACATGCTGCCTCTCGCCATTTTGTGTACGGCCCTCCTGACCGTTTCCCCTGCTCTGGCCGGAGAAGAGGACGGAGCACCGGAAGTCAAGCTGTCCGTCAAGCCCGCGTCCCTTGCCAAGGACGTGGAGACCGGACTGGACCACCTTTTCGAGGTGCTCAACAACACGTCTGCCTCATTCGATACTTCCAAAATCGGCCCCATGCTCGATTTCGTGTCCGCCACACAGGACCCCAAGGACATTGCTCCTGCCAAACGGTTCAAGGGCCACGGCATCTGCCTCAAACAGGACGTATCCTCTGACCTGAGCACCATTCTGCGCTACTTCTACAACCCGGAAATTCCCAACTACCTGCTCTGTCCGGCGGTCCTGCGACTGTCCGGCTGGAAAGACGGCAGCGAACTGCTGACCCGCGACACCCCCCTGTGGGATGAATTGGAAACTCTTGACCAGCCGGTTCTGGTGCGCGGAAAGGAATTCGAAGTCAACACGCCTGACGCCTTTGCCGAGGCATACTACCGCTACGATCTCAAACGCCTCATCATCCTGCTCAAGTACAACGGCAAGAACGTCGCCATCTCCATTTCCGAGCAGGCTGACAAGTCCGACGTGGGCCGTAAAGGGGCCATCCTCAACGACAAGGAATGGGAATATTTCTATTCCGGCATCGAAGGGCTGAACAAGGGCCTCATCGGATGGATGGACAGCTTCATGTACAAATCCGCTTCCGTGCAGATTTTCATGGAAAACGACGCTGCCGCCCCCAACAGTTCGGTCTTTCTCTTCAAATGGCTCAATGCGGGTTGGGCTGGCATGAACGTGGTCAAACGCAGTCATATTTATGACGGCAGCCTGCGCTATGCACGCAGCTTCGTGAAAGTGCTCGAATCCGCCACGCTGACCCCGGAAGAAGTCGCAGACAACCTCAAGGACGTCCGCACCCTTTCCACTCCCGAAATCGATTCGCTTATCAAGGAATACTCCAAGAACTTCGAAATCCGGTTCAAGGACAATCCCAAGCTGAAATCGAGAGAGTACGCCAAGGTCATCAAGGATGGAAAATACTACGAGGTACTTGACGCCGACGCCCGCAAGAGTGTGCTCGCGCTCGAAAAGCTCAAGTGCCTGATGAACATGGACACGCTCCTCGACCTCTGCGCCTCGCCGGTGGCGGAAGCCGAGAACTAGCCAACAATCCCGAACACGGGTAAAGTGACGGCGCGTTGCACAAGGCAACGCGCCGTTTTATTTTTTCACGACAAGGAGTACCCGCATGCTGACCAGTGAAAGCGAAGCCAAATTCAAGTTCTGTCCCCTGCTCAAGACCAATGATGACAAGATGAAAATGTGTCAGACCACCATGTGCATGATGTGGCGCTGGGCCGATGACAAAAAGGAAGAGGGCTACTGCGGTCTGGCCGGGAGCGTTGCCAAGGCGAAATAGCGTTCCTTGCCCGGTTCGCCGTAACGTGGCACTAGATACATATGTCCAAGCCGTTCCATTTCAAACTCGAAAAGGTCCTCGACTACCGGGGGCAGCTCGAAGAGCAGGCCAAGGCCGCCCTTGCGGCGGCACAGGCCAAGCATGACCGTCAGGCAGAACTTGTCAGCGGCCTGCGCGACCGTCTCGCCGCGCACATGGACAAACAGGCCGAGTCCAACAAGAGCGCCAACGACATGTGGCTGTGGCGACAGTACAAGGACGCTCTGGAGCAGGATATTTCCCGCGAGCAATACAGGCTGAGCGAATTGGAACTCAAATTGCATCAAGCCCGACAGGAGGCCGTGGCCCGCTCCAAGGACAGGAAGCTTTTGGAGAAGCTCAAGGAAACCCAAGCCAAGAAGCATCATGAAGAAGAAAACGCCCGCGAAGAGAAGGAAAACGATGAAATGGCAACGCTTCGGTACGAATCTGAAAATTTCTAAGGTTCTGCTCAGTCTCGTTTTTCTGGCCCTTTTCAAGCTCGCAGTGTTCGGCATGCTGAGTGTCGATTCCGTGACACTCAAGGTCATGCAGGCTGTCATTCCCGATGCTGTTACCGGCGTTGCCGTGGCTGCCGAGGAAAAAGCCGATCCTCCGACTCCCATTGCGGACAAGGCTGATTCCGCTGCCAACCGCGCTGCGACAGAAGAAGAAACAGCCGATCAGGCCGCGCAGGACATACGCACGGAACAGGACCTCCCCTCGGAATGGAAAGCACTCAAGAAGAAGGAAGAAGAACTCGCCATCCGTGAGCGTACCCTTCAGGAAATGGAGGCAAGCATCCGCGCCGAAGCCGCACGGGTGGAAAAGATTCAGGCCGAAATCAAGACGATGCTCGACGACGCCAAGAACATCAAGGACAAGCGCGTCAAGCAGCTCGTGGAAATGATCTCCAACACCAAGGCCAAGAAGGCCGCTGAAATCCTGCAAACAATGGACACCGATCTGGCCGTCAAGGTTTTGTCAGGCATGCGTGGCCGTCAGGCCGGTGAAATCATGTCGTTCATCGAAGCAAAGAAAGCAGCTGAACTGTCGGAAAAACTCACGCAGCTCCAGATTCCTTTCATGGAACAATAGTTCACGTTGATACAAAATCGAAGGCCCGGAGGACGAATCCTCCGGGCCTTTCTTATTTTCCAGAACTGAAAAGGAATACCCTTTTCAATGTTGGTGCCTACTTGTCAGCCAGCCGACGCCGTGCGCGGGCGGACATGAACACGCCCAAGGCGCTGAACACCGTCAGGGCGATGAATATGACGTGCATGGCTTCTATGTACGAGGACGAGCTTTCCGCATGCAGGGCCTGCGGACCGATGATCATGGCGAACACCGCGCTGATGAACACGAGGCTGACCGTCATGCCGGTGGTCCGCATTCCGGCGACCACTGCCGATGCCACGCCATAGTATTCCTTGCTCACAGCGCCCATGATGACAGCCATGTTGGCGGTGGCGAAAATGGCACTGCCCGCACCGCACAGGACAAGCACCACGATAATGAGCGGCAGGGAACTTTGCGCGCCGAGAAAAACGGCTCCGCCCAGTCCCAGTGTAGCCAGTCCCATGCCGAGGGTGGCGATATGATGCGCGGGCCAGCGTTCACACCAGTTGCCGCTGACAAGGGAAAAGATCGCCTGCATAACGGGCTGGGCCACAAGCACCAGTCCGGCCTCGCTGGCTGTCATCCCCTGTGTCACCTGAAGGTAAAGCGACAGCAAGAAAGTAATCCCGAACGTGGCGGCGTAGCTGATGAACTGCACCGCACTGCCCAGCGAAAAGGAAGGATTGCCGCAAAAAAGACGCATATCCAGAAGCGGAGCCTTGGCATGGCTTTCCCACAGCACGAACGCAGCCAGCGACAGCACGCCAACGCCCAGCATGATCTTGCCGCTCAGGTCATGGAAATGCGACCCGCCCTGAGACAGCAGTGTCATGCCGATGGCACAAAGCACGGCACCACCCCAGTCGAACGGCGGGCATTTCTGCCTGATCGGCCTGACCGGAAGCACCTTGAGCGTGAGCAAAAGGCACATGACACAGGGAACGGCCCCGATGTAGAAAATCCAGCGCCAGCCGAGATGCGTGGCGATCAGGCCGCCCAGCCACGGACCGGCGGACAGCCCGAGATACACGCCTGCGGACGCAATGCCGAGCGCCCGTGCCCGTCCGGGGCCGGGATAGAGATCCGCCAGAATGGCAAGCCCGGTGGAGACCATCATGGCACCGCCGCCGCCCTGAAACACGCGCAGGATGATGAAATGATCGATGCTCCCGGACAATGGCAACACAAGGCTCACCGTGCTGAAAAGAGCCGCGCCCATGGCAAAGACCGTGGCACGCCCGATCATGTCGGCCAGACGCGTCACAGGGAAAAGCAGCATGGCCACAGCCGCGATATATCCTGACTCGACAAGCCCGAGCTGTGCGGCACTGGCTCCGAATTCCCGCCCCAGCACAGGCACGGCGATCGCCACGCCGGACAGCATGAAAACCAATGCGAACTGCGTGAAGGTGATGACCCACAGTCCGGTCGTACGTTCATTAGCAGAGAGCATCAGGCCCTCCCTTATCGTCTTTAGACCATTCCGCGTTTTCGAGGATACGATCCATCATCGAAAACAGCAGTTCCCGTTCCTCGTCGGAAAAACCCTTGAGCAACGTTTCATTGTGAATATCCAACACATCGACCACATCACCAATGAGCGCACAGGACTTATCTGTCGGAAACACGAGATTCTGACGTCGATTCTCTGGGTTTTCCTTTCGTGTAACAAGACCTGCTGCTTCCATATTCTTGAGAATGCGAGCAGTCGCTGCCCGATGAACATGGACCTGCGCAGCCAGTTCATCCTGTGTCTGCCCGCTTTTTTCCGTAATGCTTATAAGGTACGGCACCTGCCCGTGACACAGGCCGAATTCGGCAAGCCACCGATCAAGCCGACAGGAATTCATCCTGAACAGACGAGCGATACGATAACCGAGACTTGCGGCACGTTGTTTCTTGAAATCCATATTTCGATCCATTTGTTGACGTGTTAACAATTCAAAAAGCGATGACTATGCCTCTTTTGTTGACACGTCAACAGTTATTTGAACATCACCCCCATTTACATGAAGAGGCCCGAAGACATCAGTCTCCGGGCCTTTTTTCAGCATCCCAAAATGGTTGGTTAATGCACTGACTTACGATCAGTCATTATCCCTGTTGCGCACGTCGTCGCGCCACGAATTGAGCGGCGCATAGCACCCCTGCCCTTCATGCTGGGAAGACCGCGCCTCCTCACCCTTTTCCGGGTCGAGCATGAGCTTGCAGATATATCGGTTCTGTTCCTCGTCCCAATGAATCGCAGGGCACCGCTTGGTGTAGCCATACAGCCTGTGGGAAAACATGCAGGGGTCGGTGAGACAGCACCAGCCGCAGCCGACGCAGGGTTTGGACATGATCAATCCTCGGTCAAAGTGAACAACTGCCCCCGCGATACCCCCGAAGATGGGAAAAGGCAAGCAACCCACCGCTACAAGACAAGGTTCTGAATGACCTGCCAGCCCGTCTTGATCTGGTAAAAAGCCATGAACAGCAGCAGAAGATTGCACGCGCCATGCAAAATCGGCAGTGCGGTCCGCTTGGCCTTCCGCCTGTCCATGTAAATGCCGGAGACGACACCCACAACCAGCAGCGGGACCATGGCGAATGCGACTTCATAATGCTCCCCGGTAATAAAGTTCACCTGCCATTTCAGCCGTGCGATAATCAGGCCGCCCAGCAGGCCGCCCAGCCACAGCAGCATGGCGATCCGCCCGAAAAGGACATGGCGTTTCCAAAGGAACTGGGTCCGCAGGCCGACGTGCTGCGACAGAAACCGTTCACCGCCCAGATAGGCGGCATAGAATCCGGCAACGGTGGCGATCAGTTGAATGGCAGGATGAATCCAGAGCATACCCTCTCCCCGGCTCTGTGTGTCTGATATTGCCGAAAAGACTACACCAAAATCACTGACCGGCAAAGAGCGTGATACAAAAAGATGAAATTCCGCCGATTGCTACAGCCCGAGCTTTACCCGCAGCGCGTCCCACACCATGTCCGGAGTCAACCGGCGCATGCAGTCATGATGGCCCTTGGGGCACTTTTTCGGCCCATGCAGACCGCAGGGGCGGCAGTCGAGGGGCACTTCGAGCACCGTGGAATTGTCGCCGCGAGGGAAAAACCCGAGCTTGCGGACGGTGGGACCGAACAGGGCGACCAGCGGGGTATCCTGTGCCCACGCCAGATGCATAGGACCAGAATCGTTGGTCAGATAGGCATCCAGCCTGCCCAGATACGCGGCAAGCTGCGGCAGGGAGAGTTTCCCGGCGAGATTGACGGCACGGGTTTCCCCGGCTCCCCGCATCACCTGCTCCGCCACTTCGGTTTCGTCAGGTCCGGCAAAAACAAGCACCTGTGCGCCCGCCTTGTCGGCACGGGCGACGATCTCGCTGAAATATTCCACGGGCCAGCACTTGGTGGGCCATGTCGAGCCGGGATGCACGCCGAGCACGGGGCGGTCGCCGCAATGCTCCTGCCAGAACAGGTCCGCATCCATGCGGACTTCCTCGCCCACGACCAGCTCGGTCTTGGGGGCGGGAGTCGTGATGCCGAGCGGCGCAAGAAGCTGAAACAGACGCTCAATCTCCTCCAGTTCGTCGAACCGCCTGTCCACGGTTTCGGTGTAAGCGAGACGATTGAACCACGGCTCGTTGTAGCCGATGCGCCTCTTGATGCCGGTCGCCCCGGCCACCAGAGCCGAACGCAGGCTCTTGTGCGTGGATATCCAGAGATCGAATCCCTGCTGACCGATCTCCCACCCGAGACGCACAGCCGCATTCAGCGATTTCTGCGCCCCGCGTTTGGCAAATCCGTGGACCTCGGTGATCTCGGGCTGGGCCGCAAAGATCGATTCCACGCCGCCGCGCACGAAGAAATGTATTTCCGCTTCCGGGTAGCGGTTCTTGAGTGCCCGCAAAAGGGGCAGGGTCAGGACGGCATCGCCGAGAAAGGCGGTCTGCCACACGCCGATTTTCTTGTATTCGCTCATCCCGCCCAGTGTAGCCTGTCCACTTTATTCAGGCAATGGTTGATCTCCCGGCAAATACCAAATATCCTCAAGGGAATCAGAAACCATCAAGCGACAGGAGCCTGCCGTGAAATACATCATCTTTGAAGACTTCTCCGGCGACCCGACCCCGATCATCTTTCCCAACCGTATCGACCACGCGGACATGCGTGAACAGATGCCCTACACCAAGGCGCTCTCCGCAGGGTACGTATCCCACGGCCCGTACGGTTTCAGCTGCCACGGCAAATCCAAGACCCTCGACCTTGAGGCGGACGAAAACGATGCCGTCATCATCACCGAGAAGTTCGAGGACGCCGAGAGCTAGAAAATCAGAGTCTTTGACACACAAAAGAAGAAAGGCCCTGTGGCGGTTATTCAGGACCTTTCGGGGGAGTCCCGACGGGGAATGTCGGGAAAATGTGTCACTATAAGGACATACTGACGCCCCAAACACAATAGGGAGATATCCCGTTTTACTCATGCTCATCGGGAAATCATCCCAACAACGTCCAAAAAGGCCCGGAAATTGTTTTCCGGGCCTTTTGTTGGGTTATGCAAATCAGCGTTCCTTCGCGACGAAAAATCCACTGTTCACAAAACGCTGAACGAATCATTCATCGCAGACCAAAGCGACAC
The DNA here is from genome assembly GCF_963664965.1 of uncultured Pseudodesulfovibrio sp. Classification (NCBI taxonomy): domain Bacteria; kingdom Pseudomonadati; phylum Thermodesulfobacteriota; class Desulfovibrionia; order Desulfovibrionales; family Desulfovibrionaceae; genus Pseudodesulfovibrio; species uncultured Pseudodesulfovibrio sp. The sequence goes on from NZ_OY761823.1 coordinate 84,309, forward strand.
CGAACGCGATAAAGGCCGCCCCTGTCAGTTTGTTGAAATATCCCATTGCGCGATCATTCGATAAAAACGGCGCAAGATATGAGGCAAGCAGTGCGTAGCTTGTCAGGACGATAAATGAAACGCCTTCAATGGTCAGGATCAGGGTCAGAAATTGCGGAGTGTAGGCCCGTAAGGGGTCGATGAACTGGGGGAACAAGGCAGCGAAAAAGGCAATGGCCTTGGGGTTGCTGATGCCGACCCCGAACCCTTCCCTGAAAAGCGCGACAAAACTTTTGTGTTCTCTCTGTAAAACTGCACCCTGCGGACTGCCGCCTGCCATGGGCGGGGCTTTCCAAGCCATTATCCCGAGATACACCAGATACAAACCGCCGAGCAGCTTCAGCGCGGTAAAAAGCGTGGCAGACGACAGGAGCACGGCTCCCAGACCGACTGCGGAAAGCGTCGCCAAAATGACCATGGGAGATATTCCCGTTTTACTCATGCTGTTCCATCGGGAAATCATCCCAACAACGTCACCGCCAAAGAAGGCCCGGAAATTGTTTTCCGAGGCCTTTTGTTGGGTTATCGGCTAGGATTCTGTTCAAAGACAGCGTTCCTTCGCGACGAAAAATCCACTGTTCACAACACGCTGAACGAATCATTCATCGCAGACCAAGGCAGCCAGACTTACGCTCATAAATGGCTACGCCCCTGTCAATTTGTTGAAATATCCCATTGCGCGTCATTCGATAAAAACGGTTTGAGAGTACAAATATGAGGCAAGCAGTGCGTAGCTTGCAGGACGAGAAATGAAACGCCTTCAATGGTCAGGATCAGGGTCAGAAATTCCGGAGTGTAGGCCCGTAAGGGGTCGATTGAATCCCGGGGAACATAGTTCAGCGAAAAAGGCAATGATCCTTGGGGTTGCTGTTAACCATTTTTCTCTTTGCTTTCCGTTCATTTTGATTTCAAGAATTTTATATAGGCCTAAATACTTAAAAAAAAATACTATTTGTGCTTACCCCTCTGTATATAAGCCCACTGCCAAACCCTTGTTTGCGGACGGTGTTCATATCAATAACTTCATTACAAAAACGATTCCCGCATGGTATGAAGATTTACAGGGGCGTTTCCACCCCCCAGCTCTACCCCAAGAATTTCAACATCCCAAAGCCATGATACACCTTAAGATACATTAAACCTGCAATAGCAGCACTCATGCCCCCAAAACAACTTCTATATGAATTTGATTTGAAGACGACCGCAGGACGATTTCTACGTAAAGTAAACTTAGCCTTCATTATTTCAAATTGATAATCATTATAAAGCAGTGTATGATTCGTCGCCGTAAAATCAAAACCCCAGTCGGTATGATACGAAATTAAACCTCATTAGGCATACCTGCTATGGCAAGCATCTATAAATATCGCTAACGACACCCTGCCAAAGGTTTTTTGACAATTCCTGATGGTCTAGCCAAGACAACAAATTAACTGTCTAATCAACCTGAGTCACGTCAATTTACAGACTATTTCACGTCTCAAACATCGCAATCACTTCAAAAAACCTTGGCCGAGATCAAGTCTGCCAAGGGCATCGAATCATTTGGAACAGAAATCATCCGAGTCGTTTTGCCGCACTTCCGCATCCTAGAACCCGTGCCGCACGTAATCCTTGTCCTTGCGGTTTATCATCTGCATGTAGCGGTAGTCGCCCTTAAGCTGTGCGTCTTCCAGCAGTTGATATCCACGGCTTCGGCAGTCAGGACAGGCGTCGATGGGGATTTCCAGTCCGAGGCAGAGCGGACCGGAATCGGCGCGGGTTTCCACCTTGTACAGGCCGCGGCACTTTTTGCACAGGGTCAGGGTTTCCTGCTGCACCTCGTTGATGCCGTCGGTATCGTAATACACCTGACGATGACGGACGTATGTGTCACCGGAAATCATGCCTTGCCGAGAGTCATCCCCCGTCTTGAATGCAGGCGGATCGAAATAAAGTTTCGGGAGCTGTTTGCACAGTTCCTCGATATATTCCGTTGTCCGCGCATCCTGTTTTATCTGCTCGGGACGGTAGTTCGGCTCGCGCACATGGGAATAATCCACGCCCGCCATGGCAAGACAGATGCCGAGATTGATATACGGCAGCGCGCCCTGAATGGAATAGCCGCCTTCAAGCACCGCGATATCCGGCTTGAGCATCTCGTTGAGCGCGGCATACCCCTGCGCGGAAAAATTCATGTTCGTGATCGGATCGGTGAAGTGGTTGTCCTGTCCTGCGGAGTTGATGATCAAGTCCGGCTTGAAATCCTCAAGGATGGGCATGACAACGCGCTCCATGGCCATGAGGAACCCTTCGTCCGAAGTGTTGGGCGGCAGCGGAATGTTGATGGTCCGGCCCATGGCGTTCGGCCCGCCGAGTTCCTGCGGGAACCCGGAACCGGGATACAGGGTACGCCCGTCCTGATGGATGGAAATGAACAGCGTGTCCGGGTCGTGCCAGTACACGTCCTGCGTGCCGTCGCCGTGATGGCAATCGGTATCCACGATGGCGACGCGCTTGTGCCCGTACTTTTCGCGGATATGCTCGATCATCACGGCTTCGATGTTGATGTTGCAGAAACCGCGTGAACCGTGGACGACCTTCATGGCGTGATGGCCGGGAGGACGCACCATGGCAAACGCGCAGTCGCGCTCCCCTTCCATGACCAGATCCGCGGCCTTCATGGCCCCGCCCGCCGAAATCATGTGCGACCGGGTGGTGACGCTGCTCACTTCCGGGAAACAGAAGTGCACACGCTCCACATCTTCGGTGGTCGCCACATCCGGCTTGTATTCGCGCACGCCCTCGATGTCGAAGATGCCTTCCTCGCGCAGTTGGTCCTGCGTGTAAAGCAGACGCTCCTGCCGCTCCGGGTGGGTCGGTGATATGGCCCAGTCGAACGCCGGGAAAAAGATGATGCCGAGATTGTTCTTCGCCTTGAGCATGGCTAGCTCCTCCCCGTGGTTCGGACAACGCCGGGGCGGACCTGGCACTTGACTCTGATATTCTTTCCGACCTGACTCATGCCCTCGACCATATTGAAGCTCGACGTGTGCGTAATCTGTGCATCTTCGGGTTCAAGGAAAACTCCCATGGAATCGAGCTGCATGGTCAGTTGGTTCACGGCGTCCTTTTCCGCGTCCTTCTGGTCGTAGCTGGTATGGACATTCTCGCGATAGGACAGCGAGGGAATGAACAGGACGTGCCGCTGCGTATCCGCGAACAGCTCCAGTTCCCATGTGGTGCGGGTAAGGGCCGCGCCGATGGCGTTCGCCACATCGTAGTTCTCCGGCACTTCCGTGGAAAGCTGGAACCGATGAAACAGGTCGCGCTTCAACGCCTTGGCAGGGCCGCCCATCAAATAGACCTTCTTGGGCACCACCCGCTTGTTCTCCACCAGTTCGTGAATGGTGTACACCGGCTTGGAATTGATCTCGTCGAGCAAGTCCCGTGTGGCCGTATGAATGGCATCCGATGCCGCTGCAACGGCTGCCGAAGCCAGTTTCTCAGGACTCATGGAATGCTTTTCCGCAAAAGCCGCCATGGCTGCGCGGGAGGCGTCCACATCACCCACTTCACACGCCCCTTCGCAATTGAGGGCGTCTGTCAGCGTCACCCGCTCCCCGCCCACACACACGGACGGTCCGAGACGGTTCGGCCCCACACGGACCTCCTCGCCGACAACGGAAATGACCGAGTCGCCGCCGATGCCGATGGAATGCACCTTGAGCGCGGTCACCAATGTCGGGTGCGAACCGATGGCAATGCCCTCACGCTCGATGAGCGGGGCACCGTCCGCGAACACGGCGATATCCGTGGTGGTCCCGCCGATGTCGAGAATCACGGAGTCATGAAAAATGTCGGTCAACGCGATGATGCCCATGACCGAGGCGGCCGGACCGGAAAAAATGGACTGCACCGGCATCTTGCGGGACTGCGGCAGGGGCATGGTTCCGCCGTCCGCCTTGAGGATGTTCACCTTGACGTGGGCCAGCCCCATCTCGTCCAGCGCTTTTTCCACGGCAGAGGCGAAATCATTGTACAGCCGCCAGACAGCACAGTTGAAATAGGCCGTGGCGACCCGGCGCGGAAAGTTGAGCGCCCCACCGAGCTGATGCCCGAGCGTGACGAAATCGGCGAATTCGCAGGACTCGTCGTCCCGGCACTGGCACACGGACCGGCGGATGAAATTTTCATGGCGCGGATTGCGCGTGGAAAATTTGCCCACCGCCGCAAAGACCCGCACACCGTTGTCGCGGCAGGAATCAATGGCGCGGGTCAGTTGCCTCGTGGACAGGGCACGAACTTCGTTGCCACGATGGTCAATGGAACCGTCGATGACGTGAAAATCGCGGCATGGCATGAAGCTGTGCGGGTCCACGCCCGGACCGGCGGAAACGATAACGCCCACATCCTCGATCTTGCCCTGCACAATGGCATTGGTGGACAGCGTAGTGGACAGGTTCAACTGCGTTACCGACGACTTGTCGATTTCGGCAAGAATGATTTCCAGTGCCTCTGTGACAGAAGACAGCAAATCGTCATGCCGGGTAACCACTTTGCACGAAGTAACCACTTTTGCATCCGCTTCCAGATCAATGGCGACACCATCGGTGTGCGTGCCGCCCACATCTATTCCGAGTAGCATTGAATCTCCTTGGCTTTTTCCAAGCTTAGACGAGAGTTAGCACCCGGTGCGCCGAAGGCGCAAGACGGAATACGGTGAATGGTCAAAATGATGCGGGGAATGGTGAGAAAAAAAGAGGAAAAGAAAAAACAGGTGCTTTCGAAATACAACTATGAACGCCGGCTCGACCAGATCATGCCGCCGCCAATGGCCAAAAGAATCATGAAAGCACCGAAAACCATCAATCTCAACAGGCCGGAATCGGAAGGTGCAGCGACAAACCACTTCGTGGAAATCTGTTCCTTCTCTTCCGCGGTAATAAGGGAAAGCCCCTCGTTTACCAAGGAAAGCAATGCGGCATTACCCTTGGGCAGCCCCGCTCGCAAGTCCCTCTCATAAACAACGTCGCATATCTCGATATCATTGGCGATACCCAGATTTCCACCAAGCGACATCAGCGTAGGCAGATCGGCCACAACGGCATGCACCTCGCCGTTCACAAAGGCCTGAAGCATGGCTTCGTTTGTCTCATACGTCCGGGCCTGCGTGTTCGGATGCTTGAGCTTGAGGGCGGATTCTTCATAACTTCCGGCAATCACTCCGACCGGTTCGGAATACACGATTTCACAAGACTTCGGCTCACCCTTCTTGATGGCAAGCACTCCCTTGGAGCGGTGTATCGATTGAGAAAAATCAAGATACTGGCTGCGCTCTTCGCTGCTGTAGAGACCGCTCTGAAAATCACATTCTCCATTCCGGACCAGAGTGATGGTTTCCTTCCATGGTGCAAGCCGAAACTGCACGGAAATCCCTGTCTTTTCAGACCACTTCCGCCAATAATCAATGAGGAAGCCTTCCAGTTCGTCATCCTGCCCAAGAAAAGAGTAAGGCTTCCAGTAGGGTGAAGCGGAAATAATGACACCCTTTTCCCTGTAGGAATCAAGCGAATCGTCCCATGCCCTTGCCGGGGAGCACAGAAACAATATGGCAGCGAGCAATGCAACCAGATCAAATCGACGGAAAGCTTTCACGAAAAATACCGAAAACCCCTTTAATAGAGTCAGTTATATCCAATTCAATTCGTGTAATAATAGCAGACAAACACCTATTTGACTAGTGAGGACAGAATATCCATCATCACTACCATCATTCATGAATCGATATAAAACAGCAGACGCAAAAAAAGGGCAGCCTTTCGGCCGCCCTCTTACTTTCTGATGAATCAGTCTGCTACCAGGCAAACAGCGGGAATTCGCTGGCGAACTCCTCGACTTCGGCGCTGATTTCCTTGAGCGCCTTGTCGTTGTTGATGTTGTCCAGTGCGGCGTTGATGGCCTCGGCGACAACGATCATGTCTTCCTCGATCATGCCGCGGGTCGTCAGTGCCGGAGTACCGATACGGATGCCGGAAGTCTGGAACGGCGACTTGGTCTCGAACGGAATGGTATTCTTGTTGACCGTGATACCGGCCTTGTCCAGAGCGATCTGTGCGTCCTTGCCGGTGTAGTCCCTCTCGGACAGGTCAACCAGCATGAGGTGGTTGTCCGTGCCGCCGGAAACGAGCTTGTGGCCTGCTTCCTGAAGGCTGGTGGCGAGCACCTTGGCGTTCTTGACCACCTGCCTCTGGTACTCCACGAATCCCGGAGACAGCGCCTCGCCAAAGGCCACGGCCTTGGAAGCGATGACGTGCATGAGCGGGCCGCCCTGAATACCGGGGAAGATGTTGGAGTTCAGTTCCTGCTCCAGATCTTCGGCACCGAGAATCATGCCGCCGCGGGGACCGCGCAGGGTCTTGTGCGTCGTGGTGGTGGTGTAGTGGGCGTGCTCGATGCAGCTCGGATGCTCACCGGCTGCGATGAGACCGGCGATGTGAGCCATGTCCACCATCAGCTTGGCGCCGACTTCATCGGCAATGGCGCGAAAACGGGCAAAGTCGATGACACGCGGGTATGCGGAAGCACCTGCGATGATGAGCGCGGGCTTGTGTTCCTTGGCGAGCGCTTCGACCTGATCGTAATCAATGGTCTGGGTCTCGCGGGACACGCCGTAGTGCACCATGTTGAAAAGCTTGCCGGAAAAGTTCACCGGGCTGCCGTGGGTCAGATGGCCGCCGTGGGACAGGTCCATGCCGAGCACGGTGTCACCGGGTTTGCAGCAGGCAAAGAACACGGCCATGTTGGCCTGGGAACCGGAATGGGGCTGAACATTGGCATATCCTGCACCGAACAGCTCCTTGGCGCGATCACGGGCGAGGTCTTCGACCACGTCCACGTTTTCGCAACCGCCGTACCAGCGCTTGCCGGGGTACCCCTCGGCGTACTTGTGGGTCAGGATGGACCCCTGAGCCTGACGTACGGCCGTGGAAACGAAATTCTCACTGGCGATAAGTTCCAGTTTGGTGACCTGACGTTCTGCTTCGTCGATAATGGTCTGGGCTACTGCCGGATCCTGAATTAAGAGCTCTTCCATGGTGATGACACCTCGTGTTGGATGTGAATACGAATGGCTTCCCACTTCCGGACAGGAGAAACGGCCTTCACACGCTGCCCATCGGCACGACTTCCATCGTCCGGGGGCTGACGCAGCCACCTTCCCATACAGGGTGGAGATCCGCTTTATATATAAAGAAAGGGGCCGTTCGGCCCCTTTTCATTATCCTTCGAAGCGCTTGAACAGGACACAGGCGTTGGTTCCGCCGAATCCGAACGAGTTACTCAGCGCATAGTTGACCTGCTTCTTGCGCGGTCCGTCAACGCATACATCCAGATCACAATCCGGGTCCGGCGTATCGCGGTTGATGGTTCCGGGAATGACGCCTTCGGACAGGGTCTTGACGGCAAATGCCGCCTCAACGCCGCCCGCGGCTCCGAGCAGGTGCCCGATCTGCGATTTGTTGGCGCAGATATTGATATTATATGCGTGGTCGCCGAAGATCTTCTTGATCGCACGGGTCTCACACAGATCGTTGAGTTTGGTGGAGGTGCCGTGAGCGTTGATGTGGTCGATCTCGGACGGATCGACCTTGGCTTCACGGATGGCACCGGCCATGGCATAGGCCATACCGGAACCGTCTTCGGCAGGAGCGGTCATGTGACTCGCATCACCGGAGGCTCCGAAACCGACAACCTCGGCAAGGATATTCGCACCGCGGGCTTCGGCATGCTCCAGGGATTCCAGAAGCAGCAGACCGCAGCCCTCGCCCATGATGAATCCGGAACGGTCCGCGTCAAAGGGACGGGAAGCCTTTTCCGGCTCGTCATTGCGGGTGGAAAGCGCACGCATGGCGTTGAATCCGGCAACACCGAGCTTGGTGATGGTGGATTCGGCACCGCCGCAGATCATGACATCGGCACGGCCCATGGCGATGTCGGTGTAGGCATAGCCGACACCGTGGGTGCCCGAGGCGCATGCGGTCGTGGTACAGACGTTCGGTCCCATGGCACCGGCCTCAATGGAAACCTGACCGGCTGCCATGTTGGCGATGAGAATGGGAATGAAGAATGGAGAAATGCGGCCCGGCCCCTTGGTCATGAGCTTGGTATGCATGTCCTCAATGGTCTGCAGACCGCCAAGACCGACACCGACAACGACACCCGCACGATCCTTTTCGGATTCCGGGATAGTCCAACCGGCGGATTCAAAGAGCATCTTGGTGGAAGCAACCGCATACTGGGTGAAAGTCTCCATGCGGCGGGCTTCTTTCTTGTTGATATAGTCGGTGGGATCAAAATTCTTGACCTCACCGGCAATCTGGGTGGCGAAATCCGATGCGTCGAATCTGGTAATCCTGCCAACGCCGGATTTCCCGGCCAGAAGATTCTGCCAGCTGGTCTCGATATCATTACCGATCGGAGTGATGGCAGAGACGCTTGTGACTACAACCCTGTTCATAATAAGTATCCGTATTTCCTACGTGTATAAATGAAAAAGGAGCGTCTCACACCTTCGTGCATAAGACGCTCACATCATTATCGTATTCAGACAGACCGAAATTAGGCCTGAGCTTTCTCGATATGAGAAATGGCATCCTTGACCTTGACGATCTTCTGAGCTTCCTCGTCATCGATCTCCAGGTCGAATTCTTCTTCCATGGCCATGATCAGTTCGGTGAGGTCGAGAGAATCGGCACCCAGGTCTTCAACAAAGGCGGCGCCTTCAACAACTTCATCAGCGCTCACGCCGAGCTGGTCCACGATGATGTCTTTAACTTTTGCGGCTACGTCGGACATGATTTCCTCCAATAACGATTTTTTTAGTGTCTTGATTACATGTACATTCCGCCGTTCACCCCGAGAACCTGACCGGTAATGTAACCGGCTCCGGGGCCCGCCAGAAATGAGACGGCGGCGGCGATATCCTCGGACTGTCCGAGGGATTTTAATGGAATCTGTTCGAGCATGGCGGCCACGACCTTTTCAGGCAGTTCGGCTGTCATGTCGGTCTCGATAAAACCGGGAGCCACGGCATTGACCGTGATTCCGCGTGCGGCCAATTCCCGCGCTGCGGACTTGGTCAGGCCGATGAGGCCCGCCTTTGCCGAACTGTAATTGGCCTGCCCTGCGTTGCCCATCTGCCCCACCACGCTGGTGATGTTGATGATGCGCCCCGCACGCTGCTTGCCCATGATCTTGGACGCTTCCTTGAGGAAGACAAAGCAGCCGGTAAGATTGATCTGAAGAACCTTGTCCCAATCGTCATCCTTCATACGCATCATGAGACCGTCACGGGTGATGCCCGCATTGTTGACAAGAACATCAAGGGAAACCTTGCCCTTGATCTCGTCCTTGAAAAACGCGGCAACAGCGTCGCGATCACCGGAATCGAGCTTGAAGGCTTTTGCCTTTCCGCCGTTTTCCTCGATGGCAGCCACGACTTTGTCCGCCTCTTCCGGGCGGCTCACATATGTCAGATAGACTTCGAAACCGTCGGCAGCCAGCTTCTCGGCAATGTTGCGGCCAATGCCGCGGGAACCGCCGGTCACCAGTGCGACTCGGGAAAGATCACTCATTCATGTACCTCTATTATTCTCTATAAGGTCAGGACCCAATATACCAATCCGTCACGGACTGCAAATCCGGCCCGTAAGGGTATCTGAACAGCTTATTGCCCAGTTGCGGCAAAAAGGCAACGAAACACATGTTTTAATGTTAAAACTGTATCAACGCCGCAGCCCAGGTGAAACCACCACCGAACGTGGGAATGAGCACGGTATCGCCCTTCTTGACGAACTCGGTATCCAGCGCCTCGGACAGGGCGACCGGGACAGAGGCGGCAGATGTGTTCCCGTAACGATCCACGTTCGAGAATACGCGCTCCGCCGGAATCTCCAGCTTGCGTCCGACGGCATCGATGATCCGCCAGTTGGCCTGATGCGGGATGAGCACATCCACATCAGCCTTGACCATGCCGTTGTCCTTGAGCACGGTCTCGCAGATTCCGCACATGTTGCGTACGGCATGCTTGAAGACTTCACGCCCCTGGAACTGGACGAAAAATTCCTCGCCCACGGTTTCGCCAAGCTTGTAGGCGTACCGGGACCCACCGCCGTTAACGGTCAGGAGATCGCCCAGACTGCCGTCGGCGGCAAGCCTGATGTCCTTGATCTCCGGCCCTTCACCGGGCTCGCCCGCAGTGACGATGGCCGCACCGGCGGCATCGCCGAAGAGGACACAGGTGGTGCGATCTTCCCAGTTCATGCGGCGTGAGATGACCTCGGAGGTCACCACCAGCACCTTGCTGTCCGGGTTGAGGGCAATGTATCCGCGTGCTGTCTCCAGAGCGTAAACAAAACCGGAGCAGGCAGCCGCGATATCCACACAGGCCTGTCCCTTGATTCCGAATTTCTCCTGAATCCGACAGGCTGTGGACGGCACCATGGCGTCCGGAGTGAAGGTTCCACAGACGATGTGGGTCAATTCGGAGGCATCCATGCCCGCATCGGCCAGAGCGACCTTGGCGGCTTCGTATGCCATGTCCGACGCGGCCTGATCGTCGGCTGCGATATGACGTTCCTTGATACCTGTTCGGGTGGTGATCCACTCATCGGATGTATCGACTATCTTTTCGAGATCGGCGTTGGTCATGACACGCTCGGGGGCGTAGCGACCAAAACCGCGAAGAATGAAATGTGTATTCATGGTGGGTGGTGTAAGCAAATGGTTGTGCCGGGTCAAGCCGTCCTGAAAAAACAAACAGGTGTTTTAAAGCAGCAAATCCAGCCCTCGCGACATGAATTCATGTACGAAGCCTGGATTTTCCGCGCCTTCTGTCTGAGCATTCTCTTACTGGCGGCTTGATGTGGCGTTGTTGAGCGGTACGTTATGCGGCTGTCTTGGCATTCTTCTCGGCCTTGCCGAAAAGATCGCTATGAGCGGCCAGCCCTTCGGCCAGATGCTCATGCACCTTGTTACGTACGCTTGTGGCGGCCACGCGAATGGAATTCACGATAGCCAACTCATTGGATTTGCCGTGGCTCACGATAACGATACCTTTCAGGCCAAGCAGGGGAGCACCGCCGTATTCGGCGTAGTCCACAACCTTCTTGAATCGCCTGAAAGCACGAATGGAAAGCAGGGTGCCCAGTTTGGACAGCCAGCTCGACTTGAGTTCCACTTTCAGGATACGGCTCATGGATTTGGCCAATCCTTCAGACAGCTTGAGGGCCACGTTGCCCACGAAACCGTCGCAGACGACGATATCCACATCACCGGTAAAGATATCCCGTCCCTCGACATTGCCGATGAAACGAAGATTCGATTCCCGAAGCAGATCAAATGCCTCGCGCACGATCGCGTTGCCCTTGCCTTCTTCCTCGCCAATGGACAAAAGCCCAACGGACGGGTCCTTCATGCCGAGAACGTACTTGGCAAGCACGTCCGCCATGAGACCGAACTGGAAAAGATGCTGCGGCTTGGAATCCACGTTGGCCCCGACGTCGATAAGGACGACCGGTTCCTTTTCCGTGGGCATCACGCTCGCAAGCGCAGGACGCAGAACGCCCTTGATACGCCCAAGCACGAACATGCCGCAGGCCACACTCGCACCGGAGTTGCCTGCGGAAACCACGCCATCGGCCTCCCCTTTCTTGACGAGTCGGCAGGCCACCTGAATAGACGAATCCTTCTTGCGCCGAAGCGCATCAGAAGGTTTGTCATCCATTTCAACGACCTGTGAGGCGTGGACAACGCGAATGTCCAGCCCCTTGACATCAAGACGGGAAAGCTCGGCGTTTATTGCCGCCTCATCACCGACAAGCGCAATGTCGATACCTTCGCGTGCGGCTTCCACCGCAGCGGGCACGACAACGCAGGGGCCGAAATCGCCCCCCATGGCGTCCACGGCAATCCGCGGAGCCGCTTGCGTCTCGTTGCTAGGCATCGTCGCCGCTGACAACCTGACGACCCTTGTAGGAACCGCAGACAGCGCAAACACGATGAGGAAGATTGGGTTCACCGCACTCGCAGTAAACGACGTTGGGAACAGCCACGTGATCGTGGGAGCGACGCATGCCCTTGCGGGACTTGGAAGTTTTCTTTTTGGGAACTGCCATGATGTATACCTCTTTAATTTGTAATCTTATAAGCTCGAAGCACGGAAAACGAAAAATCCGTCTGCCGAGCCCGTTACTTTATCTTCAAATTGCGGAAAACCGCAAGTCTTTCGTCACCCTCGTCCCGGTCGCACTCGCAGGGACCTTCATTGAGATCCTTGCCACATCCGGGGCACATGCCCTTGCAATCCTCGGAACACAGGGGCTTGACCGGCAGAGCCAGAGCGAATTCTTCCCACAGCACGGCACCGATGTTCAACTGAAGCTCACCGCTTTCCGTACGGACGCGGGGTTCCTCGTCGTATTCACCATCCGGGAGCTGCTCGAACACGTCGAACGACTCGTCGATCTTGAACACGAAATCGGCTGTACAACGGTCGCACCGCATGGAGACAGCGCCCTTGAGCGTGCCTCGCACCAAAGCGCCGTCATCTCCCTGCGGCAGAATCATCACTTCCGCGACAAGATTCTCGCTCGCCTCGACAGCAACGGAAAACTCCTTCCAACCATCATGCCACAAGGCCTGATCGTCGAAGGTGTACTCCCTGCCGTCCGCAGGAATTTCACTTATGGGCATCCACAATTCAATCATAATATACTCCGCCGAAAACCATGAGGGGTCCTCGGGCAACCGAAGCTCTCTATATGGGAACTTTTTCTCTTGTCAAGAAAAAAACCCTTGCCATTTACCAAAAGGCTCGGTAATGAATCACTCCCGCTGACGAGAGATCGCTCTTTTTCGTGGCGGAAAAAATTTAAAAAAGACATTATTCTCTTCAATGAGAATACGCGAGGAGGTCGCCATGTCCCAAGTTTGCGATATATGTGGTAAGGGGCCCCAGTCGGGCAACAACGTCAGCCACTCCCATATCAAGACAAAACGCCGCTTCATGCCCAATCTGCAAAAGGTTCGCCATCAGCTCGAATCCGGTCAGGTTGTCAGCATCAAAGCCTGTACCCGCTGCATCCGCAACGGTGCTGTCACCAAGCCCGTAGCCAGCAAGAAACCCGAAGCATAAGCTCAGGTTTTACATTTCGTCTCTGACGTATCGCTGCCGCCGATATATTCGGCGGCAGCTTTTTTCGTTTTTTCTTTTCCGCTCTGCCCCTTCCTGAAATACATTCCTTTTCTCAGTCGGTTATGGCATCCTTTGTTCAAACGATGCGGTTCAAGGTCACAACGGCATGACTGAACATCACCACAAAACATATGTATTTTCACAGAAAATTCTGAACAATCTGGTGGCTGGAGTCTGATACATGTTCTCTTTCAAGAAAAGCCTCATACTCAAAATCAGCGCTGTCGTTTTCCTTGTGGAATTCCTTGTTCTCACATCGCTGGGCCTTTTCTACACAGAACTCTTTTCACACCAGATCGACGAATACCTCGAATCGAGCATACAACTTCCGGGCGAACTCATGAATCGCCGCGTACTCAGATATGAAACCGTGGCCGACACCGACGCCATGGCCGATATTCTGGGTGATGAATTCCTCGAAGGCCTGATCGTCGGAGAAGGTGGACATATCTACTTCGCTTCCGATCCCGACCGAGTGAATAAATCCATTGCCGACATCCCCGGCATAGACGCCTCCCTGTTCACCGACAACGACTCTCAGCAACTCATCCGAACGACCGAGGATGGACGTCCGGTCATCATTTCGATTACCCCGCTGAGCGCATACGAAGGGGCCGAACCTTTTTTTCAAGTCTACATCAAAGCCGGAGTCAACAACGCCCGGGACGCCAAGATCCGCATAACCCTCCTGTTCATTCTCGGCTCGGCCTTCTGCATCATACTGACCTCACTCGCCATCATCGGCTACTCCCGCCGACACGTCACAGCCCCGCTGAGCAAGCTCACGAAAAACGCCGACGCACTGCAAAAAGGCAACCTTGACGTCAAAATATCCATTGACCGTCAGGACGAAATAGGCCGCCTTGCAGACAGTTTTTCCAACATGCGGGATTCCATCGCCCGCCAGATAGCGGAACTTGAAAACGCCAATGAATCCATCAGCCGCAACGAGCAGCAGCTCAACGCATTGATCCAGGCCATGCCGGACCTTCTGCTCGTTCTCGACAAGGAAGGCCGCTATCTGGAAATATACACTTCACAAACCAACCTTCTGGCAGCAGACGCCAAGGCACTGAAGGGATCCCTGCTGCACGAGAAGCTTCCGGAGGACTTGGCGAACAATTTTCTCACGGCAATCCAGACCACACTGGAAACCGGCACGGTCCAGTCCATTGAATACGAACTCACGATTCCCATCGGAACACGCTGGTTCGAAGCCCGCATATCTCCCATCAACTACACGGATGGAAGACAGGACTGCATATGGCTTGTGCGCGACATGACCGAACATAAGGACATGGAAAAACGTCTGCTGCAATCCAAGGAAGAACTGGAAAGCGCCAACCTCCGCCTTACCGAACTCGATCAAATCAAGTCCGCGCTCGTCTCGTCGGTTTCCCATGAGCTTCGCACGCCACTCACGTCCCTGCTCGGCTTCTCCAAGCTCATTCTCAAGAATTTCTCCAAACACTATTGGCCGCTTGCAAAAGACGACCACAAACTCCTGACCAAAGGTTCCCAGATCGTTGAAAACCTGAATATCCTGATCCACGAAGGCGATCGTCTGACCCGGCTCATCAACGATGTTCTGGATCTCAATAAAATAGAAATGGGCTACACCGAATGGCGCAAGGAGAAAATCAGTCCGGACGAACTCGCCAAACGCGCGATCGACGCCGTCAGCGGACAGTTCGACAACAACCCGGACCTTTCTCTCGTCAGCGACGTTGCCGACGACCTGCCCAGCCTCGTCATTGACGGCGACAAGATACTTCAGGTGCTGCTCAACCTGCTCACCAACGCGGCCAAGTTCACCCCTGAAGGCATCGTCACACTCAAGGTCCACTCTCCCTTCACGGAAGTCGTCCGCTTCGAAGTCGCTGACACCGGGCCGGGAATCGCCCCCGAAGAACAGGAACGCATCTTCGAACGCTTCCACCAGATCGGACACAACGACCCGGCAGGCGACAAACCCCACGGCGCGGGCCTCGGCCTTGCCATCTGCCGTGAAATCGTCGCCCATCACAATGGCTCCATCTGGGTCGAATCCGTTCTCGGGCACGGAGCGACCTTCATCATTGAATTGCCGGTGAAATAACATCAAGCAGGGGCACCCTGCACAATTCTGCCGGGAAACTTCAAGAAAGCATCCCCCAAAGTGCAATCCACAACACCGATTGCACGCAGGGCTTTGCACATCTGCACACATCAGCACATCTTGATTTTTATTAACACACTGTATTCATTGATATTATAGTTTGGCACGCTCCCTGCTTATCAATCCGAAAAGCAGGAGACAATTACATGAGCCTACTCACAACATCAGCCAGTTGGTGCGGCGGACCGGGATTATGGCACGGCGGCCAGAGCTGGTTCGGAGGAATGGGATTTCATTTCGGCGGAATCATCCAGCTCCTTGTCATCGGCCTGATCATATATTTCACCGTCCGGCTGCTCAAAAGGGATACCGCGCCTTCATCCGCGTCCTCTTCGGCAGACGACATCCTGAAACAACGATACGCCTCAGGCGAAATCGATAAAGATACATTCCAGAGCATGAAAGAAGAGTTGAAATAGCAGTTTCATTGCACCTCCCCTTATGTGGCGGGGTGGAGCCGACTTCAGTCCCGGCTCCACCCCCATGCACAAAAAAGCCCGCCGGAACGGTTCCGGCGGGCTTTTCGTTTATTGTATGTACGGCTACGGCTACAATTCGACAGCGCGTTGCATGCGGGCGAGGGTTTCATCCTTGCCGAGAACCATCATGGTCTCGAACAGGCCCGGAGACTGCGTCTTGCCCATGATCGCCACGCGTATGGGCTGTGCAATTACCTTGAACTTGATATCCTTGTCCTCAAGGAACTGGCGATGCACGTCCTCAAGGCCCTTCTCGGTGAATTCGTCCAGCGCCTCGATGCGTCCGGCGATTTCCTCAAGTAGCGGCTTGGTCTCGTCGGTCAGGAACTTTTTCACAGCCTTCTCGTCGTACGGCAGGAAGTTAGCCGGAACGATGAACGGGCGCGACTGCTCCAGCATGTCCACGATGGACTTGGCACGCGGCTGCAAAAGCGGAGCAACGTTCACGAACATCATACGGTCCACGTTCGCGGCCTCTTCCTCGCCCACTTCGCGGGTCAGGAAATCCATCAGCAGATCGGCAAGCACCTCGGGATCGGCCTTCTGCATGTACTGGCCGTTCACCCACTCGAATTTCGTCAGGTCGAACACGGACGGGGAATTGCCGAGATGATCCGTGGAGAACAGCTTCACCATCTCTTCCATGGTGAACAGCTCCTGGTCGCCGTGCGACCAGCCGAGCCGCGCCAGATAGTTGCACACGGCCTCGGGCAGGTAGCCCATCTTTTCGTATTCCATCACGGACAGTGCGCCGTGACGCTTGGAAAGCTTCTTTTTGTCCGGCCCCAGAATCATGGGCACATGACCGAATTCCGGAACATCCCAGCCCATGGCCCGGTAGATCAGAATCTGCCGCGGGGTGTTGTTCACATGGTCGTCGCCGCGCAGCACATGGTTCACGCCCATGTCATGGTCATCGACAACAACAGCCAGATTGTACGTCGGGGAACCGTCCGTGCGGCGCAAGATCATGTCGTCCATCTCCGTGTTCTCCACGGCAATCGGCCCTTTCACCATGTCCTTGAACGCCGTCACGCCGTCCTGCGGCGTCTTGAAGCGGACCACGCCGGAAGTCAGCCCCTTTTCGCGGCACGTTCCGTCGTACTTGGGCTTGCGGCCTTCCTTCATGGCCTGCTCGCGCATGGCGTCAACGTCCTCTTTGGAACACTGACAGTAATAGGCGTGACCGCTTTCGATCAACTGATCGATCACTTCATTATGGCGGTCCGCACGCGTGGACTGGAAGACGATCTCGCCGTCATGCTCCAGACCGAGCCATTTCATCGAATCAATGATCGCGTCCGTGGCTTCCTGCGTGGAACGTTCCCTATCCGTGTCCTCGACACGCAACCGGAACTCACCGCCCGACGCACGGGCCAGCAGCCACGAAAACAAAGCGGTCCGGGCACCGCCGATGTGAAGATACCCTGTCGGACTCGGTGCAAACCGAGATATAATCTTACCCATGATATTCTCCTTGAGATTGCCCGCGAAGAGGATGAAAAGAATTGCCTCCGGCGGCTCAAGAACCCTTCGTGAAGGGTTCTTGAGAATCTCCTAAGCTTTTTGGTGCGCTTCGCGAGAGAGTGCGAGCACAAAAATTTATCTTCTACTTATAGCCTTAATCCGCCACTATCCGACGAAATAGCACTGCCCCATCAAGCTCCTCCGCCCGCGCGAATGCGCATACAAAAAGTTTAGGAGAGGAGAGGGGATGGGGGTCCAGGGGGAAGGGGAGAGGGGAACCCTTTACAAAGGGTTCCCCTCTCCCCTTCCTCTGGCCGCCGGAGGCATTCTTCGCCTTACACAGCTTCGACGGATTTGACTTCGGGGATCTCTTTGAGAACGATTCGTTCGATGCCGTTCTTGAGCGTCATCTGTGACATGGGGCATCCTTTGCAGGCACCGGTCAGTCGCACCTGAACCACGCCTTTATCAGTGATATCGACGAGTTCGACATCTCCACCGTCGCCCTGCAACATGGGACGGACCTTATCCAGAACTGCTTCTACTTTTTCACGCATGATGATTTCCTTTGTTAGGGACGTTTGACGGGAGAAGTAAGGCTTTGACCGGGATGTGTCAATTCCGGCTACCCTTGAACAAGCACGGCAAAGGCTTCTTCCAGTTCCTCATCGAGATCTTCGATCATTTCCTCGATCCGGTCAGGGGTCAGTTCCATACTCTCCCACACCGCCTTGTCCGGCGGCTGCACGAAATATTCACCGCTCGACCCGATACCGAGTCCGGTGGCAATGGTCTCGGCACAGTGGACCAGGCCGGGTTCGGCTGCCTTCTGCCCCGGTTTGGGCTGATGATGCTCAAGCACGGCAGAGACAAGCACAAAGGGGAAATTCCATTTCCGCAACAGCATGCCGCCGAGGGTCGCATGATCGAAACCGAGCATATTCTTTTCCTCGGCATACAGGAGCACATCCTTGCTGCGGGCATGGGCAAGCACTGCGGCAGCACGTTCCGGCTCGGCCTGAAGCAGGACAAGCTGCCCTATGTCGTGCAGAAGTCCTGCCACGAATGCGCGCTCGGGATCACCCTTTCCGGTGATACGGCACAGGCGTCGGGCAATCAGCCCGCAACCAACGGAATGTTTCCAGAACTGTTCCATGTCGAGCACGTCGGCGGGAACGTCCTTGAACAGACTCATGACAGACGTACCCACAGCGAGCGTGGAGAGCTGATTGACCCCGACCACGGTCACCGCGCGGGAGATGGTGTCGATCTGCATGGGCAGACTGTAAAAAGCCGAATTGACCATACGCAGAAGAAAAGCGGTCAGACTCGGGTCCTGACTGATGATCGAGGCAAGGTCATCTGCCGAAGTGTTCTTCGCATTGATGGCCTGCTGCAATTCGAGAAAGACCTGCGGCAGTGCCGGAAGCTGGTGTTCCTTCCGCAACACGTCGAGCGGGTCCACCGGTTCGATTTCGATTTTTCCGGATGGCGCTGCCGGAGTCTCATACCGTTTCGGATTCAACGTCATGTCGCGGGCCACATGCTCGGCACCGAGAGTGGCCAGCCTGCGGATGGAATCGTCCGGATTCTTGATGAACTTGAAGCGCCTGACCAGAAGCTGTCGGGCGGCTTCCAGAGTTTCAGGCTGGATTTCGCTTTCGGGAACAGAGGTTTCTTCTGCCATATTTCATTCCTGTTCGAGGTTGTGTCAGCAAGCCAGAATTCCACCATAGAAAAAAAAGACGGGAAGAAAAAGCGGTTTTATACATTAAAACGACTGCTCACACATGAGGCACGCTCATACCAGAAGGCGCAAACCTAGAAAATGAAATGAGGATTGTTCTGCTTCTCATGAATGACCGTGGTCATGGGGCCATGCCCGGAATAGATACGGGTATCATCCGGCAAAATGAAAATGCGGGAACGAATGGACGTGAGCAGTGCCGAACTGCTGGCACGCGGAAGATGGGTATTTCCCACGGCGATCATGAAGATCAGATCGCCCACGAACACACAGCCCGCAGAAGGGAAGAAGAAGGACAGACTTCCCGGAGTGTGCCCCGGCGTATCAAGCACCATCATGGTCTGGCCGAGTACGGTCTGCCGCCCCGGCCCGAGGGGGGAATACGGAAAGCCCACATATTCGACAAGTTCGCGGATTCCGCCCGCTTCCATGGACAGTTCCTTGAGAAACTCGTCTTCCGGGCTGGCAAAGACCGGTGCGTTGAAATGCTCATGCACCTGCTGCACGCCGCCGATATGGTCGAGATGAAAATGCGTGACGTAGATGCCGCGCAGCGTCAACCCCAATTCCTCGATACGCGCGACAAGACGGTCAGGCTCTACGCCCACGTCAAAGACCACGGCATCGCTGCCGGAAGAAACCAGATAGCAGTTGGCCTCGTCCGGGCCGAGAATGAATGTTTCTATGGTCAGTTCGCTCATATCAAATTCCCTGCGCTGCCCGAACATGCGGCAGCGTTTGACATCTTGTCAACCTTTCAAGACGCTAACGACGCGTCAGGCCGTACTTTTTCAGTTTGTACTGCAAGGTTCGGCGGCTGATCCCAAGCGCGTCCGCCGTGCGTTCACGATGGTTGCCGTTCTCTTCCAGCGCACGCATGATGGCGAGCTTCTCCGCCTCTTCGAGTGACGCAGGAGTACTCATGGCCGACGGGGACGCCTCGGTAGACATGTCTATGGCCGCCTCGCGCGCCCCGGTCACCTGCGGAGGCAGAAGGTCGGGACCGAGCGCATCCGAACGCGACAGGATCAACGCGCGTTCCAGCACATTCTCCAGTTCACGCACGTTACCGGGCCAGTCATACCCGGACAGCGCGTCGAGAAACGCGGGAGTGACGGTACGGATAATCTTGTTGTTCTTGTTGCCGAGCCGACGCAGCAGGAAGCTGACCAGAAGCGGCAGGTCTTCCTTGCGCTCGCACAGCGGCGGGATGCGTATTTCAAGCACTGCCAGCCGATAGAAAAGGTCTTCACGAAAACGTCCGGCCTCGACTTCGGCCTTCAGGTTGCGGTTGGTGGCGGCGATGATCCGGGTGTCCACCTTGATCGTCTTGACCGACCCGAGCGGCTCCACGGTCTTTTCCTGCAACGCGCGCAGCAGTTTCGCCTGTAACGCCGCAGGCATTTCACCTATCTCATCAAGGAACAGCGTGCCGCCGTCCGCCAACTGGAACCGGCCCGGTTTATCCTTTATCGCGCCGGTGAACGCGCCTTTCTCATATCCGAAAAGTTCACTTTCAAGCAGGTCATCCGGCAGGGCCGCACAGTTCACCTTGATCAGCGGCCTGTCCGCACGGTTGCTCGCACGGTGCAGCCCCTCGGCCACCAGTTCCTTACCTGTTCCCGACTGTCCGAGAATCAGCACGGTCGCCTCGGTCGGTCCGGCCTGACTTATCAGGTCACGCACCCGCTCAATGCCCGGACTCGCACCGATAAAGTCGGCGCTGCTGTCCACTTCGGCCCGAAGCCGTGCGTTTTCCTTGATGAGCTTATGGTACTCGTAGGCCTTGCCGATCACTGCCGTGAGTTCGTCGTTGTCCGCGGGCTTGGTCAGATAGTCGAACGCACCGCGCTTCATGGCATCCACTGCGCTGCCCACGCTGCCGAACGCCGTCAGCAGGACCACGGGTAGCCCCGGCCTGCGAATCTGCAATTCCTTGAGCAACTGCATGCCATCCATACCGGGCATTTTCATGTCGACCATGGCGACATCCGGGAAGGTATCGGATTCGGCCTCTTCAGCCAGAACCGTCAACGCCCGTTCGCCGGAATCCGCTTCAAGCACGGTCCAGCCGTCGTCTTCCAGAACAGCCCGGACCATCATCCGGTGTCCCGGCTCATCATCAACTATGAGTACAATTCTTTCGTCCATTTTCAGCCTCCGCGGCCCTTTCGGAAAATCCGGAAGAGAGGTCGCACATTGTATCATTTCGTCACGGCCTGCGTTCGCATCAATCCGCAACGGGTCGTTCATAAAAATCTTTTCAATGAAACACACCGCCATGGGCGGCCTGTTTCATCCTATCCCTTCTGCTCCACATCCGGGAAAAAAAGGCGAATTCGTGTTCCTTCGCCGGGTTCGGAATCCACAGCGACCCGGCCCCGGTGTGCCCGCATGATATTGTCGACGATGGCAAGCCCGAGTCCTGTACCGGTCTTCTTGCCGGTAACAAACGGCTTGAACACCTCGTCACGAATCTCGGGATTCATGCCGGGGCCGTCGTCAGCCACGATGATCCAGACACCATCGTCCGCCCGAACCGAGGAAAGGCTGATATGTCCGGGAGTGGGACAATCGTCACAGGCACCCAACGCATCAAGGCTGTTGGAAATCAGATTGAGCAGCACCTGCTTGAGGGCGTCCTGATCGGCCATCACGGTTTCGCACCTGAAATCGAAAACCGGCTCGGTCTGCCTGTTCTCGAAATCGAAGCGCATGAGTTGGCGGATGGAATCCCCCAGCTCGGCGAGATCAATCGCAACGGGGTCGAGCTGACGCGGCTTGGCGAGATAGAGAAGGTCCGTGACCACGCGGTTGAGGCGGTCCGCCTCCTGCACCATGGTGGTGGCATACTGTTCCAACGGCTGCTGGCCCTTGAGCTTGTTGGCGAACAGTTGGGCAAACCCGCGCAGGGAACTGAGCGGGTTACGCACTTCATGGGCCACGCCCGCGGCAAGGGAACCGACGGCGGCGAGCCGCTGCGCCTCGTTCAGGTCCTCCTCAAGGGACCGAATCTGGGTTCGGTCACGAATGAGCACGAGCCGCTGACCGAGTTCCGGCGCGGCATCTTCATCACTCTCCTGAAAAGGCAGGGAAAGAATTTCAAGCCTGCGCCCCTGATAATCGAACTGCTGCCAGTCCGTCGGGGCGAGAGGCGTGTCATCGAAACGGGAACCGAACGCGAGGTCACGCCAGTTAGAGCCGATGATCTCTGGAATACCGTCCTCATCCTTGGGCGCGAGGAGTTTCTTGGCCGAATGGTTGGCAGCCATGATCTGTCCGTCCTCGGCAAGGGTCACGAGGCCATCCGGCATATTGTCGAGAAGCTTGTTCTGGAAACGCTCCATCCGGTCGAGCTTGCGTCCTTCGCCCCGGCGCTGAAGGTAGGCGAATACGAGGGACCACAGCACCACGGCGGCGAGAAACACGTAGCCGGTCTGGTAAATGGCGGCGCTGCGATATTGGCGAAACTGCGCCATATGCTTCTGGGCGTTCAGGCCGACAACGAGATAAACATGCGGCAACCCCGCATCCATGGGAGGATTATCGTTTCCCGGCCCCATGCCATGGCCCGGTCCCATGCCGCGCCCCCGACCTCGTCCCATGCCGTGGCCCATGCCGCGCTCCGCTTCGGGCACATGATTCTCATCCGGGCGGACACTCTTGTGCCGCAGTGGCGGGGTCGACCCAAAGGAAAGGCGGGCAACGGACGGCCGGACACGCAGGCCGGAAATGAGTACCTGATTCTTTTCGAATTCAGCCATGACATGCCATGCCCGCCCCACTTCAAGGTCCGCAGCCACGGTTTCAGGCAGGCTGAATGTCGGTTTGGAACGGTCGGCATCGGAAGTGATGATCGGCGTATCGCCACCGCCGTACATGGCGATGAATTTTATGTCTTCGGAACGTGCAAGCTCTGTAAAAAGTTCTCCCACCATGGTCGGAAAAAGAGGCGCAGCCTGAGGGTTCATGCTCAGACTACGCATGATGCGGGAGATATTGCTGTCCACACCGCGCAGAATGGAACTGCCGGTCATTATCATGTTTTCCTCGACGATCTCACGCTGATGCGCGATGGAGCGCCATGTCAGGTACAGACTGCCGAGACCGAGCACTATGAGTGCCAGGACAAGGGCGACAAGCGGCCCCTTTTCTCCGCTGTAGGAGTGGACTTCCATTCAATTTTCCTATTGTCCGCGAAGTGCGGAATAAACATCACGGGGAACCATGCCGTTCTTGTTTGCGATCTCCTTCATGGACAGATCGGGAGTGGCGGCAATCCCCTTTTCGGCAAGCCGCGCAAGCGCAGCGTCCACGGGAAGCCCGAAACTGCGGCAGACATCCGTGAGGGCGACCTTGCCCAAGCCTTCCGGCGGCTTCGGCGGCATGGATGCAAAGGGATCCTTTACAAGCACCTTGCGGATATCGTCATACACCTGTTGCGGGCTGACGTCACGGGAAGTGGCGATGTCGCGAATTTCCGTATCCACCGTGATCTCGGCGGGATACCCTGCCGCCCGGAGCGCGGCCAGAGCGTCATTCACATCAAAACCGAGATACCCGCAGAACTTCGTGAGGGAACTCTGCTCGGCATGACCGTACGGCGGATTGCCATAGACCTTTACGGCGTCATCCTTGATGGAAAGTCCGAAATCGAGAAACTGCTGCATGGGCGGCAGGTGCAGGAGCGTACCCACGGCGACGAACAGGGTGATGACCACACTGACGATCATGGGAGCCGTCATGACGACCATCTCACGCGCCTTGTTCTTCATGTAGGCCATGAGCGGCTTCCAGTTCAGCCAGAGGTGCAGCAGGAGCGCGATGACAAACAGGGTTCCGACCGTGATGTGGACATCACCCCACTGTTCCTTGGACAATCCCCAGAAACGCCATTCGGCCCAGTAGGCGACGCGGCCATGAGGCACAATGTACAAAATCACGCTGGTAAGGAGCGTGATGACGAAAGACAGAAAGCTGGTAAGGGAACAGACTTTGCGAAGCATCAGTTTTCTCCCGGTTGCATTTTTTCACGAGTGGAAAGAGACACCAACCGTCCTTTTACACGCTGACGCGATACATGTTAATTAGATACTCATGTTTCGGGACGGCCCTTCCCCGTGAAAGGCCGTCCCGTCTTATCCTGTTTTCCGGTTAAACGGAAATTTGCTTACGAGTTGAATCCGCGGCCCATGCCTCGTCCCATGCCTCGGCCATTGCCGAGACCGGGGCAGTCACCGTAACCGGCACCGCCTCGGGGGCCAGCTCCGAAACCGCACTGGCCGCCGGGGCCGAAGCCACCGCATTGACCGCCACCGAATCCACGACCCATGACAAGGCCGGTTTCCTTCTCAATTTCACTGAAGGTCTTGTCGCGAAGTTCCTGCATCTTGACGCGCAGTTCGCTCATTTCATTCACGATCTTACCGATCTTCTTTTCGTTGGAATTGCCGTCGTTGACCATGGCTTCCAGCACGGTGTGCTTGGTCAGCATGGCGTTGCGAAGTTCGGTCATCTCCCCTCTGTGCTTGGCGAAGATGGCATCCACGGCAGCACGCTTTTCCGGGGTAAGCTGGCTGTATCCAGCACGCATGCCCGGTCCATCGCCGTTACAGCCACGTCCCTTGCCCTGCCCGTAGGCAAAAGCGAAAGAACTCAGCGCCAGAATCAGCAACGCGGACAGCGGGACAATCATCATGTTCTTCTTGGTGACAGCTTTGGTCATGGTCGTTTCCTCCAAAGGTTGTTTTTTCATGCAATCAGGAAAGTGTGTTAGTTTGACCTGTTTAAAGCACAGTCTGTGCCAAACTTTTTTATACAATGATTACAAGATGAAACAACTTCAAGACACAAACAGGACATTGATATTTGTGCCAACCGCTGCACATCAGATTGCACAAAACGTGCACAGAGTGCAAGGATAAACCGCCTTGACATCTCGCGACACGACACCACATTTGTCATAGACAAAAGAAATCAACCAAAGGACGCACCATGCCTATTTATGAATACGTCTGTGCCGATTGCGAAAACGAGTTCGAGGAACTCGTCTTTTCCCATGACGAAACCCCGCCCTGCCCCAAGTGCGGATCAAGGAACGTGACCAAGCTCATGAGCGCGGGAGTCGTGAAAACCGAAAGCGGCACACCGGATCTCGGTCCCATGCCACCCATGGGCGGAGGCTGCGGCAGCAGCGGCGGTGGCTGAGGCATATAGCCTTCCGCCCCGGTCGGGGCGGCTCCGTACCGTTTCCTTTCAATTGAAGACATGCTAGGGAATTGTTCCGTCACGCGCACAGAACGCAGGCGGAAACATATCCCGATATGGAGAGACACATGTCCAACAGACTCCCTTGGCCAGAATATTTCATGCGTATCGCGCACCTTGTGGCGCAGCGCTCCACCTGCACCCGCCGTGCAGTAGGTGCCATCGCCGTGCACGACAAACGCATCCTCGCCACCGGCTACAACGGCGTGCCGACCAACATCGCCCACTGCGAAGAAGTCGGCTGTCTCCGCGACAAACTGAATATCCCCTCAGGGGAACGCCACGAACTCTGCCGCGGCCTGCACGCCGAACAGAACGTCATCATACAGGCCGCCACACACGGCCTCGACCTCAAGGGCTGCGACATATACTGCACCACCAAGCCCTGCATCCTCTGCACCAAGATGCTCATCAACTGCCAGGTGCAGAACATCTACTTCTCCGAGAACTACCCTGACGAGCTCTCCGAGGAAATGCTCGACGAAGCCGGAGTGAATTATGTCTATATGGAAGGCGACTTCATCTAGAGACGAAGAGTTCATGGCGCGAGCCATTGAACTGGCCCGACGCGGACGCGGACCGACCGCACCCAATCCGTGCGTCGGCGCCGTACTCGTCAGCAACGACACCGTGGTCGCCGAAGGATGGCACACCCGCGTTGGCGAGTTGCATGCCGAACGTGAATGCCTTGCCGATGCCCGTGATAAAGGCATCAATCCGCAGGGCATGACCATGTACGTCACTCTGGAGCCGTGCAATCATCACGGCAGGACGCCGCCCTGCACCGAGGCGATCATCGAGGCGGACATAGCACGCGTCGTGATCGGCACCCGTGACCCCAACCCGGTGGCCGCCGGTGGGATCGAAAAACTCGTGGAGCACGGCATCAACGTCGAGTCCGGCATTCTGGAACAGGACTGCAAGGACCTCATCGCGGACTTTCTGCTCTGGCAGACGTCCCACTCCCCGTACAACATCATCAAGATGGCTGCCACGCTTGACGGCAAGATCGCCTCGCGCTTCCGCAAACCGGAACCGGTCTCCTGCCCGGAATCCTTCCGCAAGGTACACGAACTCCGCTCGCAGGTCGGAGCCGTGGTCATCGGCGGCGGTACATTCCACGCGGACAACCCGAGCCTGACCTGCCGGCTGGACAAACTGCCCGAAGGCTTCACCCAGCCCTACGCGGTGATCGTGACGTCCCGGCTGCCCGAAAACCCGGAAGACTTCACCCTGCTGTCATCCCGCCCGGAGCGCACCATCTTCATGACAACCGAAGACGCCGCCCGAAGCGACCTTGCCGACGGACTACGTAAACGCGGTACACGGGTCTGGCCCCTGCCCGGAGAGTCCGGCTGCCTGAACCTTTCCAGCGGTTTCGAGCGCCTGCGGTACGAACTCGGATGCCACTACACCCTGTGCGAAGGCGGCGGACAGTTCGCCATGACCTGCATCGAACAGGGACTGGCCGACGAGATTGTTCACTTCGTCACCCCGCGCGTGCTCGGCGACAACTCTGCCCCGGCTGCCTATTCGGGACGGGAAGACGTCCCCATGGCCGATGCCGTGAACTTCCGCATCTCCCGGCTGGAAGCCACCGGCACCGACATCATGCTGACCTTGCGCCCGGAATAGCTCCTTCACTTCTTTCCGGCTGCATCCGACGTAGCTGCAACGGATTTACACCCGCTCCGCTCCCTGTTACAACCGCACCAACGACAAACCAAGTGAGGAATTTTCCATGTTCACCGGACTCGTCATGGGTATGGGCCGCATTGAAGCCGCCGACAACAGGGGCGCGGAAACACGTTTTCGCATCGCCCCGCTTTTCACTCTTTCCGACATCGAACTCGGCGAATCCATCGCCGTCAACGGCGTCTGCCTGACCGTGGAGACCTTTGGCGACAACTGGTTCACGGCCTATGCATCCCGCGAAACCATGTCCGTCACCAGCCTCGGTGAACTCAAAGTGGGCAGCAAAGCCAACCTTGAACGGGCCATGGCCATGGGCGACCGTTTCGGCGGACACATCGTCTCCGGTCACGTAGACGCCCTCGCATCCGTCGAGGCAGTCCGTCCTGCCGGTGAATCGAAAATCTACCGCCTCACCTTCTCCTCCGAGCATGGCAAGTACGTCATTCCCAAAGGCTCCGTCGCGCTCGACGGCATCAGCCTGACAGTCAACGACTGCGGCCCCACATGGCTCGAAGTGAACATCATCCCCGAAACCCAGAAGGCCACCACCATCTCCGGCTGGACCCCCGGCAGAAACGTCAACATGGAAACCGACGTCATCGGCAAATACGTCGAACGCATGGTCGCACCATGGACCGCCACCGGCGACAAGCCCGAAAAAGAATCCAAGATCACCATGGATTACCTGCGAGAACATGGCTTCTAAGAAAAACAAGAAGAATTCATCGCGCCGCCGTCCGCGCCAGCGCATCTGTCCGCCGCCGCCCAAGACATCGGAGCGGACCTACGTCCGGATCGAGCCGACAAACATCGGCCTGTTCCGCTTCCTGCTCGAAGCGCACGACAATCTCGGCATCTTCACGGTTACGGACAAATTCAAGGGCATTCTCATGCTTCGCTACAGCCCGCACCAGAAGCAGGACATCAAGAAATTCATCCGCCAAGTCGCTACGGAAATGGACATCGAAGTGGTGATGTAGGCGACTCGGCGGCCCTTCGGGGACCGCTGCGCGTGGCTGCTGCCGTGTGGCCCCTTCCGGGGGACCAGAGCGCTGCTCTGGACTCGCCAAAGGCCGAGGGCCTTTTGGAATTCCGGTGCGCCTTCGACGGGCTGCGCCAATTACGTTTTGAGCCGGGAAAAATGGGTGTAAGTCCGTACTGCTTAACGGTACTTTCACAGCCTTTTTTCCCGGCTCAAAACGTGGGGGTATTTTTAAGATAAGAAAAAGGAGATAGGTTTAATCCAAGGCTAAACACGCCACCACGACAATTCTTCAAGTTACTTCCGCAGGCCCTAGTGGCGTGGGCACCGTTCCAATAAAAATGCGCCGGTCTGTTGCTTTTCATTTTTTGCAACTGACCGGCGCATTTTCATTGAAACACGGTTTTCCGTTCACATCCAAACTTCCCACTCAACCGACGCCGAAGGCGAACCAAAAAGCTTCGGAGATTCTCAAGAACCCTTCACGAAGGGTTCTTGAGCCGTCGGAGACGCCCCCCGGCGAGGGTTTTATTCTCTTCTACAGAACGTCCCAAGTAGCACCCTGCGGGGTGTCCTTGACTTCGACGTTCATGGCGACGAGTTCATCGCGGATGGCATCGGACTTTTCAAAGTCCTTGTTTGCGCGGGCTTCCTTGCGGGCGTCGAGCAGTTCCTGCACCTTGGCGGGTTCGATACCGGCACGGGCAGCGCGGTTGTCACGCAGTTCGGTGAGGAATTCGGCAGGCTCGCGCTCGAAGATACCGAGCACAGTGCCCCAGACCTTGATGTCTTCCTTGATGCGGATGAAGAGATCACGCCCGCCTTCGGATTTGCGGAGATTCTTGTCCTCGGCAATGCGTCCGGCAAGACGGATGGCGGAAAAGACATGACCGAGCGCACCGGCGGTGTTAATGTCGTCTTCCATGGCCTCGGCCCAGTGCTTTTCGATCTCGTCAAGTTCGGTGACCAGCTCTTCCGGGAACGGGGATTTCTTCCACTTGGACTTACCAAGCTCCACGTCGACCTGTGCGAGGGCGGAGTAGACGCGCTTGATGCCTTTTTCGGCTTCTTCCAGAGCGTCGAAAGAAAAGTCGAGGGGGCTGCGGTAATGCATGGTCAGCAGGAAATAGCGCAGGGTCTCGGGCAGGAACTGGGCGAGAATGTCACGGATGGTGAAGAAGTTTCCAAGGGATTTGGACATCTTCTCGGAGTTGATCTGCACGAACCCGTTGTGAACCCAGAAATTGGCAAACGGTTTGCCGGTTGCGGCCTCGGACTGGGCGATCTCGTTTTCATGGTGCGGGAAGGAAAGATCCTGTCCGCCGCCGTGAATATCGAGCGGCAGGGGCGCGTACTTCTCACTCATGGCCGAGCATTCGAGATGCCAGCCGGGACGGCCTTTGCCCCACGGGGATTCCCATGAAGGCTCACCGGGCTTGGCTCCCTTCCAGAGAGCGAAATCGAGCGGGTCCTGCTTTTCTTCGCCGGGATTGATGCGTGCGCCGGATTCGAGTTCGTCGATGTTGCGGCCGGACAGCTTTCCGTACCCGTCAAAGGAACGGACCTTGAAGTAGACGTCGCCGGACGGCGTGGCGTAGGCGTGATCCTTTTCGATCAGCCGCTCGGTAAGAGCGATCATCTCGGAAATATGTTCGGTACACTTTGGCTCGACATCGGCACGCATTACGGCCAGACGGTCCATGTCCACGTAGAACTCACCGATGAATTTCTCGGCAATGGCGGAGGATTCTTCCCCGACCTCGTTGGCACGCTTGATGATCTTGTCGTCCACGTCCGTGAAGTTGCGGATGAAAGTGACGTCGTAGCCTTTGTGACGCAGATAACGGTACAGGACGTCAAACACCACACTGGAGCGAGCGTGGCCGATGTGACAGAGGTCATAGGCGGTGATACCGCAGACGTACATGTTGACCTTGTTGTCGTTGATCGGGGTGAATTCCTGCTTTTTGCGAGCAAGCGTATTGTAAAGTCTCATTGGAAAGCTCCGCTTGTAATACTTTGAATTTACAATCTATTGGTTAGATATTGTCGCTTGAATCAGTTACCACGGTAACGTTCATCAACCGAAGATTTTCGTAAAAGTCACGTCCCATGAAAATATAGAGAAACGGCACAGGCTCGGCAGGTTTTGCCGATATGGTCACCGTACCGGGATCATCCACAAACCGCTTCAGTCCGCGCAGGGCGTTTTCCGCAACCGAATTATCCTGAGTGCCTGCATAATCCGCCATGGCATCCAGCTCGGCACAGAACATGGAACGCACCTCACTGCGGGAAATGCCCATCCGCGTCGCCGTACCGTCAACAGCCTGGTCCATGAACGAACGATTGACAACCGTCAAGTTCATCTCGGCAAGGCGTAACCCGACGAGTTTTTCCACACGAAGCTGTGCAAGGTCAAGGCGATCAAACGTCCCGGTGAGCTTTGCCTCGCCAAGCCCATCCAGACTGACATCCAGATTGCTCACGACGAGTGATTGCTTGTCGGGATTGTACCTGTACGCGACAGCCACGTCTCCAGCCACGGAAGTCCGGCCCATGGCCGCCAGCGGGGCAGCCAGATCGCCAAAATTGGCGGGGCTGACATTCATTGTAAGACCGGAAGCGTCCATGGCAACAAAATGAGGGACAGAATGCATCTGGTCAAAGGCGTTGATACGCACAGTATCAGCGGAAAACTGCTGTCCGAGGGGTAGGGTCGCGGTAACACCTTCGAGAACCACGGTCTGGTCGAGAATATCCACTGCAAGATCAGCGTAATTGACACTCAGGCCGTCCACGTTGGCAACAGCTTCATTGAAGCCCTTCTCCACCTCGCTGTTCACGAACCAGATCAGGCCGAAATAGCAGATCGTGGCAAAGATCACGAAGGAAAGCAGGAATTTCCACGTACGGGACACAGCCTACATCTCCCTGAGGGCGGTAACCGTGGCAACGGCCTTGATGCCCTTTTTCTCGCCGGTGAAACCGAGTTTTTCCTCGGTGGTGGCCTTGAAATTCACCTGATGCGCGTCCAGTCCGAGCAGGCGGCAGACGTTTTTAGTAATCTGCGCGGCATGGGGCGAAAGCTTCGGAATCTGGGTAATGACCGTCAGGTCGGCATGCACGATACGCACCCCGGCTTCTTCGGCCAGAGCAAGCGTCTCCTTGAGGAGCAGGGAGCTGTTCGCCCCGGAAAATTTGGGATCGGTGTCCGGAAAATGGGTCCCGATGTCACCACCGCCGAACGTACCGAGTACCGCGTCGGTCAAGGCGTGCAGCAGGACATCCCCGTCCGAATGCGCGACAATGGTCAGGGAGCCGGGGACAGGCACGCCGCCAAGCACCAGAGGCCGGTCATTCTCACCGCCGAAGCGATGGACGTCATACCCCCATCCCACGCACGGAACCGTGACCTTGGCCTCTTCCAGTCGGGCAAGGTCTTCGGGAGTGGTGATCTTGATGTTGGCCTGCTCGCCGGGGATGGTCGCAACCTCGGCCAGCCGTTCGACCATGCTCGCGTCGTCGGTTACGTCCCAGCCTTCCTGTTCGGCACGCTCATGCGCCTGAACAAGCAAGTCTTTCTCAAACCCCTGCGGCGTCTGCACGGCACGGAGTTCGGAACGGGTCAGCGTGGCGGAAACGGTGTCTCCTTCGACTTTCTTGATGGTGTCAGTCACCGGAATAACCGGGATGACACCCTGAGCACCTGCATTCAATGCGTCGACAAGACCGTTGATGATGCGGGCGGAAACAAACGGACGGGCCGAGTCATGGACCAGCACGCCGTCACACTTGGTCGGCAGTTCGCGCAGACCGTTGAAAACGGAATCCTGACGCCGTTCACCGCCTTCGCAGACAGCCCATTTCACACCGAGATCTTCGCTCCTGAAAAACTGGCGGACCTGTTTGGCCATGGCCTTGGCATCCTCGGGCGGAAACACGAACACGAGGCCTTTCACCCCGCTCACGCGCGAAAAAGTCCGGGCGGAATGCCAGAAAAGCGGCACGCCACGGTACTTGAGATACTGCTTTCGCACGCCCCCCGACGCCTCGGCCAGACGGGTGCCTGAACCGGCGGCAAGGATTATGCCCCATGTGTTTTTCAGCGGTCGATCCATTCGAATCCTCAAGATGCGCCCCGGACCGAAGCCCGAGGCGCGCAATATATTCAGGTTTGGAGCCGGTCGATAAGCCGGGTCTTGTTCCCTCGCAAGCGAGGGCGACTGTCATTCATCTAGGACGACTGTTACCAGCCGCCTCAAGCAACCTACCCGGTGACACGATCGGGCCGATCTTGGCGCCACCCTATTTGGTCTTGCTCCGGACGGAGTTCACCTGGCCTGCCGTGTCACCACGACAGCCGGTGGGCTCTTACCCCACCCTTTCACCCTTACCGCCGGGACGAACCCGGAGGCGGTCTACTCTCTGTTGCACGTGACGGGGATCGCTCCCCCTGGGAGTTACCCAGCGTCCTGCCCTGCGGAGCCCGGACTTTCCTCTCCGATCAAAAGATCGCAGCGACAGTCTGTCCGACTCCAAACCTGTTCGTATGCCGCAAGCGGCACGATTTCCTTGTTGCTCCTACACTCGATTCAAGCGCAGGAAAAGCGTTCTTAGTCCTCGACTTCAGCGGGCTTCCAGTGGATCAGCCGCTGGCAGTTGGGGCAGCTCAGAATCTGCTGGCCCTTTTGCAGGTCGTTGTAATCCTGCGGCGGAATCATGATGTGGCAGCCGTGGCAGACGCCGTCGGTCACCGGCACGATGACCGGGTTTTCCATACGTTCGCGGATGAACTCGTAACGGCCGAGGATCGGCGGCGGAACGACCTTGCAGGCCTTCTTGCGCTTGCGGCCGAGAGATTCAAGCTTCTTCTGGGCCTTCTGCATACGCACCTCAAGAGTCTCCTTAAGCGCATCATACTGTTCCTTGACACCACTCATATCCTCTTTGAGGGCTGCGGTGGCTTCGTTCTGACGGCCCAGCTCTTCCTTGACGGCGGCCTGCTCATCCTCACGCATGCGGTTGAGTTTCTCAAGGCTGTCCATCTCGCGCATCATGGCGTGATATTCCTTGGTGTTGCCGACCAGCATGAGCTTGTTCTTGCTCTTCTTGATCTTGCCCGCATCCTCTTCGATCTCAAGGTCCAGCTTCTTCTGCTGTTCCTTGAGAAGTTCCATGCGTTCGTTGATCTGAACCTTACGCTCGTCAAAGCTGCTCATCTGCGCTTCAAGATCGGCCAGCTCAAGCGGAGCCTTTTCGATCTCGTCCTTCAGGATGAGAATCTCGTCATCCACCTGTTGCAGGATGATCAACTGCTCAATCTGTTTCTCGTACATCTGCACACCTCTTTATCTATTTGAAATAAATCAGTTACCTGTTTACGACGTGGAACCTGAACGGGTCCTCGCCCTTGAAGAATTTCACCTCGGCACCATCCAGCGCCCCGGCGAGCTCATCGGCAAAAAGCCGCATCATTTCCTCTTCCAGTGAAAAATGCCCCACATCCGCCACGCAGACATCCGCTTCCACGGCGGGGTGGTATTTCATGTCGCCCGTAATGAACACGTCGGCACCAGCGCGGGCCGCACGACCCACAAGCGTCGTTCCCGACCCGCCGCAATAGGCGACTTTTTCAACCATTTCAGGCTTGGGACCGGACACGGTAAACGCGTCACGGTCAATGAGTCCGCCAAGCAGGTCGGCGAAGTCATTCCACGGCATCGGCTCCGGCAGCACGCCCACCTCGCCAAAACCGACTTCATCACGAGGCCCGGTCAACTGACGAGTATAGAAGACCGGCTTGCGCCCCATGGAAAATTCTATTCCACCGGCAATCTCGCCCCACGCGCTCTCATCGCACACGAGCCGAATCTCACCGGTATTGCTCTGCGACACCGAATGCATGCCGTCATTATTGGCCCAGATGTCGGCGGTCTCACGCGAAATCGGCTCCTCGGAATAAAAGGAAACCTCAATGGGGGTAACCCCATGCTCCACTTCAAGAAGCTTTCGGTTTTCAAGCTTCAAGCTGTCCCCCAACCAGAAGGCGGGGCCGTTCGGGCGGGTATCCAGAGACGTATGCGCTGCATACAGCCACGCACCGCTCTTCACAACCAGCCTCACCACGTCAAGAAACGGGGACTCAGCCCCAAGCCCTTTGGGCTTCATGTACAGCGGGTGGTGCGTAATGACCGCTCCGGCGCCCCATTCGAGGCACCGGGCAAGCATGTCGGGAGTCGGCTCAAGGCAGACCGCCACTTGCGAAACATCGCTCACCGAGCCTGCGATCTGCACCCCGGAGTTGTCCCACGAGCTTTGATTTCGCTCAGGGGCCAAATTGCGAAAAATCGCCAGAATATCCATAATTTTCATATAGTTACACCCCTTTTCCGGATAAAGAATGCTCCCGTAGGGTTTCCCCCTCGGGAGCATCGTTTTCCTCTTCAATAACCCGGCCTGCGGCCTGTGTGGGAAACTTCAGGATATATGCGGTAATCTGTATTCCAGTCTTCAATGATCGCAATCATTACTCCCTGTTAGGGGGAAGATGGTGGGCCAGCCAGGATTCGAACCTGGGACCGACCGGTTATGAGCCGGTGGCTCTGCCAACTGAGCTACTGGCCCGTAGTCCATGAGCGGGACAACATATCCGAGACAGACAGCATATGTCAAGAGCATCTTGAAACACATTATAATAGTTCTCGCAGGCCACATATACTCTTGTCAAAGGGCACAGACGCCTCTACAAATAAATTATCAAGCTGACTCCCTGCAATAACATTTCAGGAATACGATGTTCTCGATGCGCCTTTCAAAGCTGCCCATTCCCGGCCTGTCGGCCATATTCTGCCTGCTCTTTCTCCTGTGCAGCCAGTCGGCGCTTGCCATGCAGCCGCCCATGATCATCCATTATGTCGATTTCTGGCCTTTTCACCAAAGAGGCACAGACGGTCAGATGACCGGTTTTTTCCATGAAATAGTGACCGAGGCCTTTGACAGGATGGGGATCAAGGCCACTTGGCACGCCTATCCATGGAGCCGGTGCCAGGAGCAGGTGAAAAATGGCGAGGCTGACGCCATGCTCACCGTCCCCACGGCGGAACGCCTAGTGTATTCCCAAACGCATCCGACGCCCTTCTACCAGAAGAAACTCACCATCTTCACGTACGCCGAGCATCCCCAAAGAACGAAAATCGAACAAATCAAAACGATTGATGATATCTTGAGACTGAACCTCTCGGTCATCACCTACATAGGCAACGGATGGAACGACAGGCACATTCGCACTCACGGCATCAAGACATATGAAACGCCGAAGCTGCCAAACGTCTGGCCCATGCTCGCACACAAACGCGGCGATATCGTCATAGAATGGCCCGGAGCAGCGTGGCCTGCCATCCACAAGACAGACACAGGCCAAAGCATCGTCCAGACCGCAGCAACGCTGCAAGCCCTTCCGTTTCATCTCATGATACGGAAGACCTCACCATACGCACAGCTTCTCCCCGAATTCGATCGCACCATCCGCGAAATGCAAAAGGACGGAACCATTGACCGCATCGTCAGGGAATACTTTGACCAGCCAGCCCCCGAATAGAAACGGGAATTCCGCATCACACCAAAAAAATAGGCCGGACGTTTGCGCGTCCGGCCTATTTTTTTGATATGCCGTGTCTCCCGGCCAATTGGCTAAGCGTCACCGAGGTCTCCTGATACAGCCTGGATAACGTCACCCTTGGCATTATAGGTTCCGGTCGCTTCGACCTTGACGAGCTGGCGTGCCATCTCGGGGTTTTCCATAACCTGTCGCTGAAGCCGAACCTTGCGAATACTCTTCATCTGTTCCGCAACTGTCGAGCTTTGTAATTCAAATCCACCAACTTCCATGATTCGTACCTCCTTCCATGGAGCATTAAAGATGTTTCTTACCGCTCTTATCGGACGATATGAGAAAATCTTTAGGGAACCGTTGATAGTCCGTGATTTGCGCTCGCCCACAAGGCGAACTCCTTTTAATCTTTCCACTTCCACCACTTGAGTTTTTCCGGCTCGTGACCGGTATTTGAAGCGTAATACACAGCGCATCGAAAAACATAGAGCACGCAACGATCCACATGAGAACCGACCAGCTCCATGAGTCGCGCATACATGACTTCCGGGTCCTCTCCGGCCAGTTCCGGCACGGATTCATACCCAAGGCGCAGCAGGTCTTGTGCAAGGCTCGGCCCGACTCCGGGGATTTCCCGGAGCCGCGCAATTGCCTGCTTATTATCGGATTTCACGTTCAACCTATTTGGTTTCGCGTGCATAGACCTCGTCAAGAATCTCCTTGCCACCGGCGTCAAGGACCTGTCCGGCCAGCTTCATGCCGATATCCCAGGCGTCATCCACATGCCCTTCGGCCTCCAGACGAATGGGACGGGAGCCGTCCACATCTGCCACGAAACCGGTCAGGTGGACACGGTCGCCATCAAGCACGGACCATGCCGCGATAGGCACCTGACAACCGCCGTCCAGCCCGGTCAGGAAACCGCGCTCGGCAAGCACCTGATACTTCGTGGGCTGATGATCGAGGAAACGAAGCATCTCCTGGACCTCAGTGTTGTTCTTGTCATACTCGATCCCCAGTGCGCCTTGTGCAACCGCGGGAAGAAATTCCGGCGGGCCGAGAATTTCCATTTTCGGCGCGGACAGCTCCAGCCGATTGAGTCCGGCAGTAGCGACCACGATGGCGTCATATTCGCCGTCCATGAGCTTTCGCACACGGGTATCGAGATTGCCGCGCAGCCATGTGATCTTGAGGTCCGGGCGAAGTGCGGCGAGTTGGGACTGGCGACGAAGGCTGGATGTGCCGACGACGGCCCCTTCAGGCAGCTCCTTGAGTCCGTCGTATTTCACTGACAGCAGGGAATCGGTAGGAGCCTCACGCTCGGGGATGATGCCGACTTCAAGCCCTTCCGGGAGTTCGGTGGGCACATCCTTCATGGAATGGACCGCGAGCTGGGCGCGACCATCAAGAAGCGCCTCTTCGATTTCCTTGACAAAAAGCCCTTTCCCGCCAACCTTGGCAAGAGGAACATCGAGAATCTTGTCGCCCTTGGTCTTGATCTTGAGCAACTCCACGACAAGGCCGGGGTGTTCGCTTTCAAGGCAGTCCTTGATGTGATTGGCCTGCCAAAGAGCCAAGGCGCTGCCGCGTGTGGCAATGACGAGTTTTTTCATGAGAAAACCTTTCGCTGATATGTAAATTTAGGAACCGCAACTGGAGCAATCGCCACCCGAACAACCGGCACAGCCGGAAGAGGCGGAAGAAGGCGAGGACTGAATGCCGCCGCTGTCATCGCCGCCGGTATCGGGACGGAAACCGCCCACCTTGGCGCGAACCGCGCTCATGAGCTTGCCGGTTTTTTCCGATGAGCATTTGGGGCAGGCCGGACATTCGTCCCGGTCAAAAACGAGTTCCTCGAATTCGTGGCCGCAGTCATTACACTTGTATTCGAATATGGGCATGATGTGCTCCGATCCTTGATTATTTATACCGGATACGCCCCGGCAGACGGTCTCCATATCTGAAAAGGCATGGACTGGCAACGATTGCACCGCCGTGGGAAATGTAAGAATTGTTGCGAGATTGTCCAGACGCTGTATTATAAAAGACTCATTCAGACGGATATTTTATGCTTACGCTCTGTAGAGAAAAACACCACTTCAAAAAGCCGAATACAATCGAGCTTTATATATGGGAAGCATGCAAATAAAATCCAGACAGGCCCAAACAGGTGGATGTACGGGACTAGACAACCCGGATGAACCGCTCCGGTGTGTCTTTTCCACTGTCCAGGAAATGAAAGTCGGAACCGGCACAACGGCCCGCAAACAACAGACAAAATACCTTTGGTACGTGGAACAGCAGGACGTGGACGAATTCGGGGTACGAAAGATCAACCCTCAATTCGTTCCCACGGGCGAAGAAAAGATTATCGACTCGGAAACGCTGCTGGCCGACTACACACCTGAAGTCGAAATCCACAATACGCGCGTTGAACCGGCCATACAGGGGCTGACCAGAACCGTGGCCAAAGGCGACAGACACCGGCAGAACTGCGAACCGCTTTCCGCAGAAATGGAATACACCAAGGCCCTCGACGTAGACGAAACCAATGTCCGCGCCATGTTCGGCCTCGGGCTGGTCTATCTGGAACGGCAAGACCTGGAAAAATCACGCAGCGTATTCAATCAGCTTGTGGAACTGAACGCGGCCTTTGACCTGGACCACAAACACCTGTTCAATGAATTCGGCATCGCCCTCCGCAAAAACAAGCTCTATGACGAGGCAGTGCAATACTACAGCCGCGCCGTGGAACTCACCGATGAAGACGAGAACCTCTATTTCAATCTCTCGCGGGCCTTTTATGAAAAGGACGACTGGGAGCACTGCTTCGAATTCGCTGACCGGGCGCTGAATATCGACGCCTATCACGAACACGCTCTCGCCATGTGCAAGCACATCGCAACCATGGCAGGCAGCGAACCCTTGCGAAATCGCCACAACAAACCTCCCATTCCGCGAGAAGTAGCCGAAAAGGTCAACGACCTCCTCGGAGAAGATGACGACATGGACATGTCCGTTGAAATCGGCCCCGGCGGTTTCGGTGATTCCACCTCCAACTGAACAGGGATACAGCGTGAGCAAACGACTCGAAATAACACTTTTCGGCACCTATTACCGTATGTGCGTGCTCAAGCTCAGCCAAGCCGCGGTCCGGGCGGGAATGAAGATTTACGGAGCAGGAGACTGGAAGGCCAAGACAAGCTCCATCGCGCTCGCCCCCAACGGCAAGGCACTGTGCAAGGAAATCAGCCACACCATCGGGCACACCATATCCATCGTCCATCAGGGCGAAGGCATTGCCCTGCAAGGGGCGAAATTCGGCATGGAAATATTTCACGGCGGCAACTTCACCCCAGTGGAATTCGTGGAGGCGGACAACAAGACCCTGCGTCCGGACACGTTCCTGGCCGACTGCAAAAGAAACGACATGCTCGGCGTATCCTGGGCACAACGCGACGGAGCCATGTTCTTTCGCTGGGAGGATGTCGACCGGATAGATGAAAAGGACATCTGCCTCTCCTATGACCGGCTCGGCCCGATACTGGGCAGAAAGCGTGCCCTCGACATCGTGGTTGACGTCACCTTTCGCGGCAAATCGGGACAGAAGAAAAAGGATGAAGCCAACACCGAATACACACCCGTAAAGCATGTTTTCCATGTCAAGAAATAGCATTGCAATCCACAGGCTATGATCAAGGAAAAACAACGCCCCACACTGGACGATGCGGATGACCTGCCCGACATCAACATTCCCCGCCCCAAGGAAGGTTTCATTAAATGCGCGTTCTCCTCGGCAGCCACCATCAAGGTCGGAACCGGGGTCACCACCCGTCAACACAAGACACATCTCCTGTGGTTTGTACGGCAGATCGAGGAAAACCGTCTTGAGATCCGCAAGATAAACGATCACCACCTCCCGACGGGCGACCCGGAAATTATCGGCCTCGCACGGCTGGTGGAAAACTACACGCCGGAACTGGAATACTACGAAACACACGTCCTGCCTGCCATGGAAAAGCTGGAGGACACGCTTGATCAGGGCGATGAGTTCCGCGAAAAAAAGCAGTTTTACAGCGCCGAGCAGGAATACGGATCGGCTCTGGGAATGGACGAAGGGAACGTCCGCGCCTTGTTCGGCCTCGGCCTCGTGTTCATCGAACGAGGCGAAAAAGACCGAACCCGGGAGTTGCTAACGCAATTGGTGGACATCAAGTCCCTTTTCGACGGCAGGAACCAGCACCTGTTCAACGAATTCGGCATCGCCCTTCGCAAGGCAGGCATGTTCGACGAGGCGACAGCCTACTACCGCCGCGCGCTGGACTTCGTAAAGACGGACGAACACCTCTACTACAATCTGGGGCGCGCCTGCTACGAAAACGGGGACTGGTCCGGCTGCATGGAAGCCCTTGCCGAATCCAACCGACTTGCGCCGAAACTCGACGTAACCAGACAGCTAGTCAGCACCATCGTCAAACTCTCGGAAAACGATGATAAGCGGCAGGAACTCGAAAAGCCCCGAATCCCGGAAGAGATCATTGCAAACGCACGCAAGCTGCTGACAAGAAGACCCGCCAGCGTCCACGAAGGCCTCCCTCTTCAACCTCCCGAAAATACGGGCCGGGTCCGGGCGGGCCGCGTTGAAATCATCTCGCAGGACGACATCGAAATGGAAGACGGCTGAATTTCACCAGCATCGAAAAACCCGGCACAGATCACCGTCTCAAGACGGGCAAGGGA
The DNA here is from genome assembly GCF_963664965.1 of uncultured Pseudodesulfovibrio sp. Lineage (NCBI taxonomy): Bacteria > Pseudomonadati > Thermodesulfobacteriota > Desulfovibrionia > Desulfovibrionales > Desulfovibrionaceae > Pseudodesulfovibrio > uncultured Pseudodesulfovibrio sp. The sequence continues at coordinate 124,729 of NZ_OY761823.1, forward strand.
GAATGACGATCCGTCGTAAGCCGGTTCGGCCCCGCCTCACCCACCACACGCATCAAGGCCCCCTGCACAAGCAGGGGGGCTTCTTCGTGATCATTATCTGGCAGCGGTCAGCAACACGAAGGCGTCAGCCGGATCAGGCCAATCGTCATGGATGGCAACATCCGTGAAGCCGATATCCGTCAGCATCGCCGCCAATTCGTCATTGGTCCATGCCTTGGTGGTACTCACATAGGTCCCGGTATCGGCCTTGTTTTCAGCCCGGACACGGAACTCCTGCCGTGCCACACCTTCCGCCTCGTACCAGCGATTCCTCGTCCGGCAGACATACGGCGCATCCGAAAACAACCCGCTTTCGGCTTCCATCTCCGCCTCAGGGGCTACACCGGTGGCGCGAACCGTTTCATACCGCTGGGCTTCAAGCACCAGATGTCCGCCCGAAACAAGGTTGTCATACGCTTTTTTCAGGATCAGCAGGGCCTCGGCAGGCGGGAACACATTGATCTCGCCGTACAGCATCATCGCCAGATTATGGAGTCCCTTGAAATCGGCAGTGACGACATCGCCAAGGACAAAACGGTACCACCGGTCATCTGCGTGTTTTCGTGCGGCATACTCGATGGAAGCCGGACTGAAATCGATTCCGAGATAGTCATGCTCGTCACCGGCCAACAGCTTGGCGTACAAGCCGGGACCACAGCCTATATCCAGAATCGAAGCGGTCTCACCGCACAAATAACGCGAATGAATCCACTCGGACTGCGCTTTGACCGCCTGCATTTTGCGGCTGGCGAGGTGGTGATCCTGAGAGAGGTGTTCCCTGAGCATCCGTGCGCTGAATGCAGGGTCGTTCCAGGGGATTTTGTATTGCCCGACCCAAAGAGAGGACAGGCCGCAAGAGGTGTCTATATCGTATATTCTATTACTCATGATGTGCTCCTAAATCAGGTTTTCTTCAGTGTTCCGTACGAACACGAACCAATTCCAATTATGGATAATTTAGAAGCGCATAATGAGGGATCAGTATATCAACTCAAAACCGTTTGCAACCTCTTCAGCAATACGGGGAACCGTCCGATAAGCCCTGTACAGGCAACACCACGGAGGGTCGAGCCATGTACATAGAACTCGATTCCGCCCTCAAGGGCGGTTCCGCCTTTGAAAGGCACCTCAGGGAAGTGGCTGCATTCGAACAGGCGCAGGAAGCACTCAGCGGCGATGCGGTCCACTTTTCCGAAGAGGCCATTCAGGCCTTCAGGGAAGCGGCCATCGAACCAATAAAAAACGGCACCTTCTCTCTTGAACAGATAGAGAAGCGCATCGGTACAGTGCGTGCCGAAATCGCGCAGGTATGGAATTCGGCGCTGCCGAAGGACGAGAAATACCGCCAGATCAACGCCAAGGAAAACGAGATCGCCCTGCTTCAGGCCGGACAGTTCACCTTTGCCAAAGCGGGAATGACCAGATCCGTCTAGACCGGCCATTCCCTTTCGGCATTCTACTTTTTGCGCCCCCAGACGGCATACACGGGATCGCTCTCTGCCAGTTCCGGGTAGTAGCGGTCCTCATCGTCGGGCAGACGGGGCCAGCCCCGTTCGCTGAGGGTATGCAGGTCGTCGAACTTGTCTGACCGGACAAAGAACTGGCTCACAAGCCCCATGCGCTCGAACTCATGCAGCTCGGGCCAGATACGGATGACCTTCGGCTCGAACCAGCGGGTCGAGAACGTCAGCGCAAACACGCCGCCCGGTCGCAGAACACGGGCCGCTTCCTCGAAAACCTCGAACGGACGGGTCAGGTATTCCACTGACGACGTGCAGATGATCGCATCGAAACTTTCATCATCAAACGGAAGCGTCGGCTTCTCGTTGAGATTGTGGAGAACGGTATCAGTCAGGGCCGGATTCGCGTCCAGCTCGGTCTGGTTGAGTCCCAGTCCGGTGACGGAATCAAACGTCAATTCGCTCGGCAGATGGGAGATGTGGGACGACATGAGATCAAGGACATCCATGCCGTTTTCCAGCACGCCGGAATACACATTCCGCACATTCTGCTGCGCCTGCCTGTCCAGATGGGCGACGAGACGTGCATTTTCATAAAAATCGGCATCCCCGGTCTCGTCCTCACGCAGGAACGGGTCCGCGCCAAGATAATCCGTGGGGGTTTCCGGGAGTCTTGCCTGCATGCCGGGACCGTTGAAAAACCGGTCAGCCCAGCGGACGGTCTTTCCGGGATCATCGGACTGGGGATGGATATCCACCACCCGCGCACGGATGGTGACATCACGTCCGGCCATGGGATGATTGAGGTCCGCTTTGAAGCCCGCCTTGTCCGCCTCGACAACCCGGAAGGGGGCATTCGAGTCCGGCCGGGTGCCGGGGACATCCTCGATAAGGTGCATGGGATAATACCGCCCGATACGCGGCCTGATGGCGCGGCCGTGAATGAAGGGGGCCTTGAACCGGGCAAGCGGCATGTCGAGGACCTTGCCGTCGCTCAATTCGGGCACTTCGGACGAATCCATGGTTATTTCAATACTGTCGCCAGCGCCAAGTCCGCGCATATGGCTTTTGACTCCAAGAGGCAGGGTATCGCCAGTGAATCTGACACGGGATGCGAGGTACCGTTCCACATGGCTGGCGTGGGAGCTTTTCCAAAAAAATTCGAAATATATGGTCGCCAGGGAATCCTGTGCGAGATGCGTCATAAACAATCTCCTTGTATATATATCCGCGCAAATGACGACAGCCGTCAAAATAAGGCGGGTTAGTCCAAACATATCCCAAAAGTTAAAAAAGGCAAACCTGATAGAGCAATCACGCGGATTGCAACGAAGGCTTTCAAATCCGTTACAGGGAAAGGCTACGCGCGGCAAAATGCCGCAAAATGGCGCAGGACGGATGCGGAGTCGGGCGTTTCCCGCACATCATCATACACGACCCCGGCATCAAGCCCCTGTTTGACGAGCAAGTTCTCCTGCATACGCACATAATGGCGGGAAGCATCGGCATCGAATTCCGGATGAAACTGCACGCCCCAGGCCTTTTCGCCAATACGAAAGGCCTGATGCGCCTCATGCTCGCTCGACGCCAGCAGGACCGCTTCCGACGGCAACACGAGCGCACTCTGCGAATGGGTCACATGGGCAGGAAATGTCTGCGGCAGTTGCGAAAAGAGGGGGTCATTCTTTGCCGCACTGTTCAGGGTGACGTCCACGGACCCGATCTCCGGACCGTTGGGATGAAATCCGGCCTTGCCGCCAAAGGCCTCGGCCATCAACTGATGTCCGAAACAGATGCCGAGGACGGGAATCCTGCCAAGCACACCGCGCAACCACGCAGCGGCATCAAGCATCCACGGGGCCCGTTCCGTGACCATGTCATGGGACCCCGTAAGTACGCAGCCCGCAAAGGAATCCGGTTCCGGCAGGGGATCGCCCGCGCGAACGTCGCAGATGGACCACTCACTTTGGCCGAGACCCATGGCACGCGCGGTCCAGTCCGTAAAATCGTCATTGAGCGCAGCGTAATCGCTGAAGGTCGAGCCGGTGCGGATGATGAGGAAGGGTTTCATATGCTGGTCACGAAAGCGCAGGCAGTCTGAAGGGTTGATTCATGCTGCCAAGCTTGCCCAGATACGCGGATATGTCAACAATCCGATTTCCCACTCCCCCTTCCGTATTGACCTGACGGCCCTGCGCTTTATTATTTACAGGCAGAACATCCCGCCTTGAAGTGCAGGCATGCTTTGCGCTATCTTTCAGGGAAAGGAAACGGAGCAGACATGCACATGAAAAAGATTTCAGGAAAACTGAACCGCCGCGAATTCGTGAAGGTGGGTTCCATGACCGCGCTGGGGCTGGCCCTCGGCGGTTGCGCCAAGAATCCGGTGACCGGCCAGAGCCAGTTCATGCTCATCAACGAGGCCGACGAAATCAAACTGGACAAACAGGCGTCACCGCAGCAGTTGTCCAACGACTACGGCCCGACGCAGGACACGGAACTCAACAAGTACGTTTCCGGTGTGGGGCACAGCCTTGCCGCCACCACACACCGGCCGCACATGCCGTATTCCTTCCGCGTGGTGAACGCCAACTACGTCAACGCCTACGCCTTTCCCGGCGGCACCATCGCCTGTACCCGCGGCATCATGCTCGAAGTGGACAACGAGGCGGAACTCGCCGCCCTGCTCGGCCATGAACTCGGGCACGTCAACGCACGGCACACGGCTTCACGCATGAGCTCACAGGCGGTCATCGGCACGCTGGCAGGCGTGGGCGGTGCCGTGATCGGCTCCAAATACGGCAGCGGCTGGGGCGCGCTGGCCGGAGGCGTCGCAGGTTTCGGCGTCGGAGCCCTGCTCGCTTCCTACAGCCGGGACGACGAAAGGCAGGCCGACAGCCTCGGCATGCAATACATGACCAACGCCCACTACAACCCGGACGGCATGATCGGCCTGATGGACATGCTCAACGAACAGCACACCAAGGAACCCAGCGCGCTGGAAGTCATGTTCGCCACCCACCCCATGAGCAGCGAACGCCTCGCCACGGCCCGCAAGACGGCCAACACCAAATATCTCGGGGCAAAGGAATACTCCGTCTACCGCGAACGCTACATGGACAACACCGCGTCATTGCGGAAGATCGCTCCGGCCGTCAAGGAATTGCAGACCGCGGAAAAGCTCATGGCCAAAAAAAAGTACGGCGAGGCCGAAGAACATATCCAGACCGCTCTCAAGACGGCACCGGAAGATTACGCAGGCCTGATGCTCATGTCCAAATGCCAGATCGCACAGAACAAGCTCGACAAGGGGCAGACCTATGCGAGCCGCGCACGCGAGGCCTACCCCAGTGAAGCGCAGGCCATGCAGCTCAACGGACTGCTTCTGGTGAAGAATGAACAATTCGCAGCCGCGTTCGACAATTTCTCGGATTACGATCAGGCTCTGCCGGGGAATCCGTACACCGCGTTTTTCAGGGGCTACAGCCTGGAAGGCATGGGCCGCACACGCGATGCGGCACAACTGTATATCCAGTTCCTCAGGCAGGTGAATCAGGGCGAGCAGGCGCAATACGCCTATAATCGTCTGGTCGAATGGGGATATATCAGGGGCGAGGCAGGTCCGGCGACCGACCCGTTTGCCGGTCTGGCCTAGGACCGCATCAGGCAGTCGGGAATATTACGGTTGGGAAACCATGACGGTCAGCGAGTTGCCGCTGCGTGAGAACTGCGGGGTCAGCATGCCCTTCGGCGGGGTCCGGAAATGGATCACGAAACGGAGCCGGTCGGGATGCTCGCCGATGACCACATGCTTGACCATGCCCGACTGGGCGCGAAGCACGTTCCGTTTTCCCGGTTTCCATTTTTCGCGAAGATCAATGACCAGTCGGCGCGGCCCGGTCAGGTTCATGTAGGACGTATCTCCCACCGGACGATCACAGGCCAGAACAAGGGTGAATCCGGTATCCGTGGAATCAAGCGACATGTTCCGAACCGTACCGGCACCGCCTTTCGCAACGGGTGCAGGTTCCGGCTTTGCGACAGGCTTGGGTGCGGCTTCTTCCTCTACCTTGGGAGCGGGTTTCTCTTCCGCTTGTTCGACAGGAACTTCCTTGCCGCCTTCGGCCCCCTCCTCTTCCACGACCACCACGACATCGTCGTCAGGGGTCTCTGATTCGGCCTCGGGCGCAGACGCATCCGGTTCTGAAATCAGCTCGTCGTCCATGGGAGGCCGCACAGGGGGAAGCACGGTGGGATCCACGGCCATACGCACTTCATTTACAGGAGCGTCCTTTGAAACGGCAGTGCCCGTGTGCAGCGTCCAACTCATCATCACGACCACAACGGCCATGACGACAACGGACATATTCATTCTGAATGGTACGGGCATGAAACTCTCCTCAGCGGTTCAGTCTGAGGGATATACGTGAAAGCGAAATGAAAGGCAAAGTGCCCACGAACCGTCATGGCTGCTCAGGTTTCCCACGGCTCGAAAAACCGCGCTCACCCACCCGTACTACAGGGATTCGTAGAATTCGGCGAGGTAACCGGCCACCCGTCTGTCCGACCAGTGGTCTTCCATGAAACGGCGTCCCTGCATACCGCAGGCTTCACAGTACGCACGGTCATTGTGAAAATGGCGCAAACGTTTTTCAAGTTCGGCCTGATCGCGGGCAATGATCCACGGCAGGTCATCGGTTCCGGCAAAGCGCGCCACCTGCTCCCGGTTCCACTCGTTGAGTCCGGCGATGACCGCCACGCCCTGCGACAGCCCCTCAAGGCTGCTGACGCCGTAATATCCCTGCATGTGGTCAAACAGCACATGGCAGCGCCGCTTACGCATCAGACAGTGGTCATTGGGGACATCGTCGATCATGTCCACCTTGAGACGTACTTTCTTCCTGTACAGGCTCTTGACGACAGCCAGGAAATCATCGGTGTTCTTGAGATCCTTGCGCGTGGGAGAATGACAGACCAGAAGCTGTCCGGGATCGTCAAACCGGCCGCCCAGCGGCATGAACAGCGGGTCGTTGACCGGAACGAGGTTCGGCTGCCAGCGGGCCTCGGGCAGGAGATGCATCAGGTCAGGAGTGCTTACCAGCAGATTGGTGCGGTCGAGTTTCCGGTATTTTTCACGGAAGGATTCCGGGTTGGAACGAAAGTCGTGATGCCCGTGATGATGGTGGACTATGCGCTTCCCCTTCATGAAATCGGCAGGAACGTGTTCGCCAAACGGCTGATGTTCGTCACAGGTCATGTGGAAATGAAAGATATCCGCCTCACGCATGAGGATGGCTACCTCCTCCATGCCGTCCGGCCCGAGATCGGGAACGTGCAGATCCTTTTCCCACGAGTGGGTATACCGGGTCTCCAGCGTGACAAGCCGAGCCGAATGCGAAGTGTGGAGATTCAAGGCCTTGCAGAACTGGATGGCCGTTCCGGCAGGGTCGTTAATGGCAAACATCAGGACATTCATGACTATTCGATCTCTCCGTAAATGATATCCACATTTTCAAGATAGGCGCGAATCTCTGCCGTCAGGGTACGGGCTTCGTCGAACCGGGCTTCCCGTCCGGCAATCTCTACCGCCGCACCGAGTTCGGTCAGTCGCGCAAACCCATAGGAAGTCCCTGTCCCCTTGAGCCGGTGACCGAATTTGCTGAGGGTAGTGCCGTCACCTGTCTGGATGGCAGACTCCATTTTCCCGAGTTCTTCCCGCTGGATCTCGAAATAGCGCGGCATGATCGACTTGAGATCGACATCCACTATTACCTGAAACTTTTTCACATCCAGCCTCCCGTCCACGGATTCATCACTGCTTCCGAACCGAGTCCTTTTCCACCGAATGGAGTTCCTTGCTCCGGTCCGGAGTCAGGTCCACGGCGTCATACGTCTCGGAGTCGGGCAACTGTACCGTAAATTCACGAATAAAGTCGAGTCGGGCAGAAGCGGGAGATATTTCGCAGTCCAGCACATGGCCGCCGCCCTTGTGATCCGCGGTCAGGAAATGCCAATGGAAACCGGGTACGCCGACTCCCTTGACGAACGAGGGCGAATAGATGCCGACCAATGTACCCTGTCCTGAAAAGTTGACCACTACCTGCTCCTTGACCAGTTCCGCCAACGGTGCGTAGGGGGGGTTCTGTTTCGGAATGGCGCGGGCCTTGACGTTCCTGAAATCCGCGTCAATGCGGATGGCGCAGAAAATGTTGCGTGACGGAACGGCTTTCAGGATGGCGGTGTTCAATGCTTCCAGAGAGGAAATTCCACTGAGCTTGAGGGTCGCGTCCTGCTCGAAAAAACAGACCGCGGCAAAGGGGATGCGGGAGGAATCCGCCGGAATGGACGCCTTGCCGCCCGCCATGATGTGGTAGGCCTGCCCGTCGAGCACGACCAGTTCCCCGTCCAGCCCGTTCAGGGTGCCCAGTCCGAAATCTCCCTTGAACTTGAGTTCTTCAAGCGTCATCTGCCCGTCATACAGACCGGCCAGCAGCGCATCGATAGTGGCATACTGATAAACCGGACGCCCCGCCTGTGCCGTCTGGCCAAAAAACAGAAAACCGATCAGAAATACCGCAACCGAAATCTTGCCGAGTAAACGCATTGAAACTCCTAGAATTTTGTTCCCGCCGTGTCGCCGTTCAAATTTTCAAAGGCAGTCTGCCGCAACCTCTTGACCCATACTTCGCCCGTCTGCGTATGGAACATGAGCTTGCGCCCCTTGTTGCCGCCCACATCCTCAACCTGTATGTCGAGCCGAGCGAATTTCAACAGCTTCCGGGCCATTTCGATATTACGACGCCCTATGTCGTAAGTGCTGTTTTCCATTCCGCGCACAGCCACCCCGGTAGAGCCGCCAAACAGCTTGATAACAAGATCCCGGCGCGGAACGCCGATCTTGTCCAGAGTCTCAAGCATGTTTTGCAGGGCCGTATCCACATACCTGCACACCTGCGGTTCATGCGAAACATGCCCTCGCCGATCCGAACTGTCCGGCAGAAAGGCGTGACAGATGGTGCCGATGCCCATTTTCGGAACGTGTATGATCACGGCCACACAGGAGCCGAGAACGGTACTCACCAATGTTGGCTGAACACCGAAAAAACAGTCACCTGTCTGAAGAAAAACCTTGGGCAGTCCCTGTCCGAGTCCTTTCATATCATTCCCGTAATAATCCGTAACTGAAATTCATGCGAAAAACGGCACTATTTAATAGTACCCTGCATCCGGTGCAAGTCAACTCCCGTATTGCGCCTTTTCAAGCTGAGCCGGAACACACTGCACCAGAGCAAGCGACACGAGGCTCAGGGCCACGGCCCCGAGAAAAACCATCCGGTAATCCATGATCCACATCAGCCCGCCCAAAGCCGGAATAAAGACTGCGGCGATGTGGTTGATGGTGAACCCGACAGCCATGCCCGACGCGATATCCTTGGGATCAGCGACCTTCTGGTAGAACGTCTTGATGCCGATGGCAAAATTGAAAAAGATATTGTCCACCACGTACAACCCTGCCGCCAGCCACGGATTTTCCGTATAGGCATACCCGAGAAAGACAAGGGCGAGCACAGTGTATTCCGTGCTCAGCACGACGCGTTCACCGAACCGGTTGATCGCCTTCCCGATGATCGGGTTGGCAAAATAGTTGATAATGTTATTGAGCACGAACAAAATGGTGATGTGACGCAGGGTGAAACCGAATTTTTCCACCAAAAGAAACACCGCAAACGCAACAAATATCTGGCGTCTGGCTCCGCTCAGGAAAGTCAGGGCATAGTACAGCCAATATTTCCCATGCAGCGCCATCTTCTTCCGCTGCGGCGGGATGTCGGTCTGCGACGGGTCACGGGTCAACGCCCACAGCCCGCATCCGACGGCTGCCGCGCCGAGCAGTGCGAACATCTCGGTATACCCCATGGCCTTTGTCATGAAATATATGGCGGCCCCCACGAGGATGTTGGTCAGTGCCGTGACGCTACGCAGACGCCCCATGACCAGCGGAGCTTCGGAGTGGCTGAAATACTGGAGGGTCAGAGACTGGTTCATGGTCTCGAAATAGTGAAAACCGAAACTCATGACGAGCGTGGTGAAAACCAGTCCGCCGGTGGACGGCATCAGCCCGGTCAGGGCCACACCCGCACCGAGAATGGCGACAGACAACGCTGCCAGCTTGTGTTCCCTGATGATGAGAATTACATACAGGGCGAGCAGGGCGAGAAAACCGGGAATCTCACGCACGGACTGAACAATGCCGATGTCGAGACCGGACAGTCCGCCCACGTCCACGGCGAAGTTATTGAGCAGGGTCCGCCATCCCTGAAATCCGATATGCGCCCCCACCATGAGGACGAGCAGGAAAACATACATCCTGCGCTGTTTGTAGGCATCAGCCATGTGTCAACTCCCTTTGAGAAGTCGGCACCATAGGGCTTTGACACGGAAAAAATCAAGGATAGAATCGGCCAAAACGGACACAATACCGAAAAAGGAATATAATATCATGCAAAACCAAATAGTTATCGTTAGCGCTTGTCTTGCAGGCATCCGCTGCCGTTACGACGGGAATAACAATACCAGCGAAGCCGTACTCGACCTCGTGCGAAAAGGGGACGCCATTCCCTTCTGTCCGGAAGTATTCGGCGGCCTGACAACACCCCGCCCCTGCTGCGAATTGCAGAACGGACGCGTCATCGACACCGACGGCGTGGACCGGACGGACGCCTTCCTGCGCGGAGCCGAAGAAGGGTTGAAGCTCGCCAGACTCGCCGGATGCACCGAGGCCGTGCTCAAGGCCAATTCCCCGTCCTGCGGTTGCGGCAGGGTCTATGACGGAACCTTCTCGGGCAACCGCATTCCCGGCAACGGTGTTTTCGCCGAACTGCTGCTCGCCAACGGTTTCACCATCCGCACCGAAGAGGACCTCGACTGACAATGACCGACTATTCCGGCCTGCCCCTTGTCATAAAGGAAAATGCCCGCGCCCGACGGGTGCTTGTCAAACTCGTCCCCGGACGGGGGCTTGAAGTCGTGGTGCCGCGAGGCTTCGACACCGGGCTGGTGCCCGATATTCTCGATAAAAAACGGAAATGGATAGAGCGAACGCGGGACCGGATGCTGGCGGACGGAGCCGACCTTTCAGGCAAACCGCCGGAAGTGCCGGAAACCATCGAATTCACGGCCATGGACCGAACATACACGCTGCATTGCATCCATCGGGCGGGACGGATTTCCGTTACGGAAAACGCCACCCGGCTCATGGTCTCCGGTCCGGTGACCGACCCGGCTGTCGTGATTGCCGCCCTGCAACACTTCACGGCCCGCAAGGCCCGCCAGTTCCTGCTTCCTCGCCTTGACTCCATGAGCCGGAATCTCGGCATGGAGTACTCCGCGCTCCGGGTCAGACGCCAGAAAACCCGCTGGGGCAGCTGTTCGGGCCGCGGCACCATCAGCCTGAATGCCAAGGCCCTGTTCCTGCCCGTCGAACTGGTCGATCATCTGCTGTTGCACGAGCTCTGCCACACGCACCACCTCAACCATTCCAAAAAATACTGGGAACTGGTGGCCCGCCACCAGCCGGATTTCGTTCGCCTTGAAGACGAACTGAAAAACGGAACCAGACATGTACCTGCCTGGTTCCGTTCGTAACTTCAAAAGGGTCGGTTCCCTTCAATGGAATCCTTGTGGGGCTACAGGCTCTGTGCCGCCTTTTCCACAGATTCCTTGAACCCTTCACGGGCCTCCCTGAGCTTTTCCGCGATGGATTCGTCGTGCAGGGCGAGGATCTGTGCGGCAAGCCACGCGGCGTTCTTGGCTCCGACCTTGTCGAGGGCAAGCGTGCCTACCGGGAATCCCGGAGGCATCTGCACCGTGGCCATCATGGCGTCCATGCCGCCGAAGGCCGAGGCTGTCAGCGGCACGCCGAGCACGGGCTTGATGGTCTTGGCGGCAACAGCACCGGCGAGATGCGCGGCAAGACCTGCGGCACAGATGAACACCTGACAGCCGTCGGCCTCGAATTCGGACACGAGCCTTGCGGTGCGCTCCGGGGTGCGATGCGCGGATGAAACCGTGAATACGTGATCCACGCCCAGCTCGGTGAGCAGATCGGCGCAGGGACGCATTTTGTCTTCGTCGGAAATGGAACCCATGAAAATGGCAACCTGTGGCATTTTTCTCTCCTAAAATGTCGTTCAGTTGTCTCTACTTGAAACAAAGGAGGGAAACCGCTGCGGCCTCCCTCCATAATCACTTTATTTAAGGCGCTTCAAGCCCTTGTCCGCGATGTCTCGACGATAATAGCTCTTGTCGAAATGCACCTTGTCCACGGCCTCGTACGCTTTTTTCTGTGCAGCAGCGAGATCGTCCCCGAGAGCGGTGACGCACAATACGCGGCCGCCGGAGGTCACGGTCTTGCCGTTTTCCAGCTTTGTCCCGGCCTGAAAGACCTTGACCCCTTCCATGGCGTCGGCGTCGGCCAGTCCGGTTATCTCCATACCCTTGGGATAGGAACCGGGATACCCTTCAGCCGCAATGACCACACCGCAGGCAGTCTGGGGCGTGGACACGACATCCAGCTGATCCAGCTTGCCGTCGATGCAGGCAAACATGATTTCAAGCAGGTCGGTTTCAAGGCGCATGAGCAGCGGCTGGCATTCGGGATCGCCGAAACGCACGTTGTACTCAAGCACGCTCGGGCCGTTCTCGGTATACATCAGGCCCGCATAGAGCACACCCTTGAACGGTTCGCCTTTGGCAGCAAGATGGCGCAGGATGGGCTTGATGCACAGCTCCGCGGTCTCGGCATATTTTTCCTTGGGCAGGATCGGGGCCGGTGAATAGGCTCCCATGCCGCCGGTGTTGGGTCCGGTGTCTCCCTCGTAGGCAGCCTTGTGATCCTGGCTGGACGGGAGCAGTGCGTAGTTGGTGCCGTCACAGAAAGCGAGAAAGGATGCCTCCTCTCCCTTGAGCGCTTCCTCGATGACAACACGCTCGCCTGCTGCGCCGAAGGAAAGCTTCACCATCATGTCTTCAAGAGCTTCGATGGCTTCCTCTTCGGTCTGGGCCACGACAACTCCCTTGCCCGCGGCGAGGCCGTCGGCCTTGACCACGATGGGAGCACCCTTTTCCTTCACAAAGGCGACTGCGGAATCGAATTCGTCAAAGACACGGAACGGTGCGGTAGGCACACCGGCATCAGCCATGACATTCTTGGAAAAGGCCTTGGAGCCTTCCAGATTGGCCGAATAGGCGTTGGGACCGAAGCAGGGAATCCCTTCCTGACGAAGGGCATTTTCCAGACCAAGGACAAGAGGCATCTCCGGACCGGCTACAACAAGATCAACGTCACGCTGCCTTGCAAGCGATACAAGCGCCGGGATGTCGTCATCCCTGACCTCGACGTTTTCGCCGATTTCGGCGGTTCCGCCGTTACCGGGCGCACACAGAATATGTTCAACCTTGGGATTTTGTGCGAGCTTCCAGCACAATGCGTGCTCGCGTCCGCCGCTTCCGACAACCAGTATCTTCATGGACTGCCCCCTCACATGTTTTTTGGGATGCTCCGGGTGTAAGGAAAAACCGTTGAATTGGCAAGAACAGGATTACGGAGAAAGCCTTTTTTCAACAAAACAGCCCCGCTGCCCGTCGACCAAACAACGGAAACCGGCGAAACCGGAGACCGGCTCACTGCCCCACGAAAAACATTCGCGGTCCTGATTCAGTATTTCGAATATCCACGATGGCAGCCCAGCGGTTGATGGGGGCCTGGGGGACTTCAAGCGGTGGGCCAAGCTTCTCCCGCCGGATAGGGACCTCGGCACCGACGACCCCTCCCTTGATGAAAACAAGACTCCATTCCCCTTCCTTTGCCCTTGACGCATAGGGAAAGCCGAACAGCGTACTTAGGTCAGGACACCCCTGACCGGGAACGATTACACACACGGTGTCCCAATCATAGTATTCGAGAAAGGCATCCAGAGAGAACGGCTGCCCGGGCTGAAAACGATCGGATTCAAGCGCTTTATGGAAACGATCTGCCACATAGGTGTCGGTATAGTCGATGGACAGCGCCGTGACCAATGCGCCGGCCAGAACAATAAAGACAATGAGAGCACTCTTCGTCCGCGTCATGGCACCCCTCCTTTCATAGTAATGATATGGGGCAGAATAAAGGTAGCAATGTGCTGCCCTTCGGTCAAACACCGCACTTTTCCCCGCGCAGGCACCGCCCCTCGCTTCAATGGCTTTTTTGAACATTATTGTAATATTTTTTATTTTTTTACCACTTTTGTAAACCGATTCAACCCGAGAATTGTAAAAAACTTAACAAAAATGCCTTTTTCTTTTGGCCCCAGTTTTGCAATGGCGGCATTCGGAGGTTGAAAATGAATTATACAGACAATGCTTTCATTCTTATCTGCGCGGCTCTGGTCATGTTCATGACGCCCGGGCTGGCGCTCTTTTACGGCGGGCTCGTCCGCTCCAAAAACGTTCTGGCGACCATCATGCAGTCGTTCATCATGCTCGGTCTGGTTTCCGTGCTCTGGGCGGTCTGCGGATATTCCCTGTCCTTCGGGACCGACATCGGCGGCCTCATCGGCGGCATGGACTTCATTTTTCTGAACGGCGTGGGCATGGATACCATCGGCTCACCTGCCGAGAACCTGCCGCACCTGACATTCATGATATTCCAGTGCATGTTCGCGGTCATCACCCCGGCCCTCATTTCAGGCGCTTTTGCCGAACGCATGAAGTTCGGCGGGTTCATGGTCTTTTCAGCCCTCTGGCTGATTCTGGTCTACACCCCCATGTGCCACTGGGTATGGGGAGGCGGCTGGATGGGCGAAATGGGCGCGCTCGATTTCGCGGGCGGGGCCGTTGTCCACATGAGTTCCGGAGCAGCGGCTCTGTGCTGCGCCATCCTTCTGGGCAAACGAAAAGGGCACGGCACAACCGCCTTCATCCCGCACAATCTGCCCATGACCATTCTCGGCGCGGGCATCCTGTGGTTCGGCTGGTTCGGATTCAACGCAGGCAGCGCGCTCGCCGCTGACGGCGCAGCCGCCAACGCCTTTGTCACCACCCACATGGCGACCGCAGCAGCAGCCCTTTCGTGGATCATCGCGGAATGGGTACACGGCGGCAAGGCCACCACTCTGGGCGCGGCATCCGGCGCGGTCGCAGGACTGGTCGCCATCACCCCGGCTGCCGGATTCGTCACTCCCATGCCCGCGATCATCATCGGACTCTGTGCAGGCGCGATCTGCTACGGCGGCATCATGCTCAAAAACAAATTCGGGTACGACGACGCACTCGACGTCGTGGGCATTCACGGCATCGGCGGCACGTTCGGCGCACTCGCCACCGGCGTTTTCGCCAGCATCGGGGCCGAAGGACTGATGTACGGCAATCCGTACCAGCTCTGGATTCAGTTTGTATCGGTCATCGCATCATGGGCCTTCTGCTTTGCCATGACATTTGTCATATTCAAGGTGGTGGACGCCACCGTTGGCCTCAAGGCCACGGACGAGGAACAGGACAAGGGCATGGACATCGCCGAGCACAGCGAAACAGGATACCAGTGGTAGCTGAATCGTTACTGAAAACACATTACGCAAATATCTCTTCAAGGAGAGTCATATATGAAGAAAATTGAAATCATCACCCGAACGTTCAAACTCGACGACATCAAGACGGCCCTCTCCGGCATCGGAGTCAGGGGCATGACGGTCAACGAAGTCAAGGGATTCGGACGTCAGGGAGGCCACAAGGAAGTCTATCGCGGCGCGGAATATCAGGTGGACTTCGTCCCCAAGATCAAGATCGACGTGGTTGTCGAGGACGACTTTGCCGCCGAGGTGGTCGAAGCCGCACAGAAAGCCGCGCAGACCGGACAGGTGGGAGACGGAAAGATATTCGTCTCCCCGGTGGACGAAGTCGTCCGCATCCGCACCGGAGAAACCGGCGAAGACGCCATCTAGAATCGAACGAACGCCCCCGGCCGACCGGACCACCTCACCGGACGGCCCAGCCGAGCACCTCGCGAGTTGTGAGAGTCCCGCCACGGGTTCGGCCACGACCTCACCAAGGTCGGATTGAGCGTCCGGGGTCCACCCTCCCCCGGACGCTCCCCCCTTCCCAAAACATTCAACCCACTCGATCCGCATGACACAGCCTGCACATCTCCCCGAATCTGCAAAACACCTCAAGGCCGCCAAGAATGCGCTCTGGGAACGCGCAAAAGCAGGAGCGGTGGGCGGGTTCGCTTGGGAATATACCCATCTGGTCGACCGGTATTTCGAGGAACGCATCCTTGAAGCCGGTCCCCAGCCCTTTGCTTTTACACTTGCGGCAGTGGGCGGCTATGGCCGCGGCAGGCTCTGCCCCGGATCGGATATCGACATCCTCCTGATATGCAGGCGACGCATCCCCAAGGCAGCCGAAAAGTTCATCAGAGACCTGCTGTTTCCCCTCTGGGATCTGGGTTTCGACCTCGGACACGGGGTACGCACCGTTTCAGACTGCGTTTCACTGGCAGCAAAAGATTATCAGGTGCTTGCCTCGCTCCTCGACGCGCGACCGCTTGCGGGTGACGCCGAGGTCTTCCACTCCTTCCAAAACACATTCGAGAAGAAGGTGCTCCGAAAACAAGGAAAGGCATTCGCAGACAGCCTGCACGCACACAACAAAACACGCGCACGGCAGTACGGGGACGCCTCGGCCATGCTTGAACCGGAGCTGAAGAACGGACTTGGAGGATTGCGCGACGGTCAGCAGGTTTTCTGGCTCAACCGGCTCATGGAGACAACGAACACACCGCCTGTCTTTCTGCCCGAGGAGCTCGCCCGACTGCGCGAGGATCAGGCCTTTCTCAACCGCGTCCGCACCGCGCTCCATCTTGCTGCCGGACGCAAGACCGACCGCCTGTTTTTCGACCTCCAGCCGCAGGCAGCCCGCCTCATGGGATTTGCCAATCAAGGGGATTCACCAGAGAACACTGGGCGCAGCGTGGAATTTTTCCTTTCCCGCCTGCATCAGGCCATGACCCGCATCAAGGCCATGCGCGAAGCGCTGTTTCAGGAACGTTTCTTCCCGCCCCGGGCTCCGGCAGCCACCCCCGAAACACACAGCATTGCGGCATGCCCCGAAGGTCTGTTCTTCAAGGCGCACACAAATGCCACACCGCAAGACGTCCTTGACGCCTTCCGGGAATCGGCACGCACCGACCTGCCCCTGACATGGAACGCCCGCCGAATCATCAGGGACAATCCCGGCAGGTTCGCATCCCGGCTCATTGATCGACCGGAAACCCTGACCGCCCTTGTGGAAATATTCCTCTCCGCCAATGCCGATACAGCCTGCGACGGATTGCTCGAAACCCGGATTCTCCCCGCGATTTTTCCGGAGTTCGGGGACGTGGAACACCTTATCCAGTTCAACGATTATCATGTACACCCCGTGGGACGGCATACCCTCGCAACCGTGACCCTGCTTTCATCGTTCCTGCGCGACACCGGACACTGGACCGAAAAAACGACCCGCCGCATATCTTCTCCGACGAATCTCGTTCTCGCGGGATTCTTCCACGATCTCGGCAAGGGGGAGCCAAACCACTCCCGCACAGGAGCTGAAATCGCCCGCGACGTCTTGAGCCGTTTCGGCATGAGCGAAACGGACATCGATGAAATCGCCTTTCTCGTCAGGCACCACCTGCTCATTCCGAAGACAGCCACACGCCGCGACCTCTCAGATGAAAGCGTCATATCCGAACTGGCCGCCACAGCCGGTTCCCCCGAACGTCTCCACATGCTCTACCTGCTCTCCATCGCCGACTCCATGGCCACCGGCCCCCGGGCATGGAACGCATGGACCCGCTCACTTTTCGAAGAGACCTACCACAAGGCGATCAATCTTCTCGAACGCGGCTCCCTTTCCAAGCCCGACAGCGCGCAACGTCTTGTCTCGGCGCGAAACAGAGTCATTGAAGCGTGCCCGGACATGGATGCCGAACATGTGAAGTCCGCTCTGGAAGCAATGCCTCCACGGGCCTTTCTCGCACTCGATACAGAGACACTTGCAGGCCACATCAAAATAGCCAACACCCTTTGGCGGGAAATAGCGGAAGACCGCATCCGCAAACCATCGACCATCGGCGGCAAGAGCGTCTGTGTTCTGGAAGCCGAGTCCGGCAGGGTCAAAGGCACCTACCGCCTGACCATCGCCGCCCTTGACCGAACCGGCCTGTTCGCGACCATTGCCGGAGCCATATCGCTGCACGGCATGAACATCCTGTCAGCCGAACTTTTCACTTGGAACGACGGAACCGCCATCGACGTCATCACCGTCAGCGCACCGCCCGAAAATCTCTTTGCCGAAGAAGTCTGGGCACGAGTCAAACGCTCCATCGGCTACGCCCTCACCGGCAAGCTCGACATCGCCGCCCGACTTGACCGGCAGCGGAAATCCCCGCTCGGGAAGTCCAGAACAGGGCCGAAACTCCGCCCCATGGTCACCATCGACAACCAAGGCAGCGATTTCTACACCATCATCGAAGTCGCAGCCACCGATCGAACCGGCTTTCTCTTTGACATGGCCGCAACACTTTCGGCCAACGGCATCTCCATTCATCTCGCAAAGATCACCACCATCAGTGGTCGCGCCGCCGACATCTTCCACGTCCGTAGCGCGACCGGCCTGAAAATCATGGAAAAGGAACGCATCGCCCTTCTACGAGATGCGCTCCTTGAAGCAGCCGAAATATCATAAAAAATGGCGCCCACCTCTCAGCAGACGCCGTTTCCATATTCATATTACGAGTCGAACCGTTAATCGGCAGAGACTTCTCCCACAGCTATTTCTTTCCGTCTCCCGGCACGGCGATTTTCGCCAGTTCCGCAAGCCGCGAATCAACGGCATGGTACAGGGTCCCTGTCGGATACTTCCCGGATTTGGAGCGCGAACCGCAACGCATGCCTGTCAGAATGAACATGGCTTCCTCAATGGTCTTGACCGGGAAGATGTGGAACAGGCCGTCCTCGACCGCCTGAACGACTTCGTCCTTGAGCATGAGGTTGACCACGTTGTCGGCGGGCAGAATGACGCCCTGTTTCCCTGTCAATTTACGACGACGGCAGACTTCGAAGAAGCCCTCGATTTTGCGATTCACGCCGCCCACGGCCATGACGGCACCGGACTGGGAAACCGCGCCCGTAAAGGCGTAGGAAAGATTGATCGGCACACCGGAAAGCGCGGACAGGAGCGAAGCCAGCTCGGCCCCGGAAGCGGAGTCGCCTTCGATACCGGCGTATGACTGCTCGAAACAGAGGGAGCCGGTGAGCACGATGGGCTTGTCCTGTGCAAAGAGCCGGACAAGGTAGGACTTGATGATCATCATGCCCTTGGTATGAATGGGACCGCCGAGCTGCGCTTCCCGCTCAAGGTCGAGAATGCCGCCGTGCCCCACACCCACGGTGCAGGAAATCTGATGCGGCAGACCGAATTCGTAATCCCCGAACTGGGTGACGGACAGACCGTTGGCCCGTCCCTCGGCCTCGCCCGAGGTAGACACCTTGATGACCTGACGGTCGTAATCGGTCATGAACTCCTCTTCATAGAGGTTGACCCGGTAATCCTTGGCAGCCACGGCTTCATTGAGTTCGTCAATGCCGACCTTGGTCTTCCCGACCATGCGCGCCATGGCCGAAGCCTCGATCATGCGTTCACGTACAAGCGGCGCATACAAGGAAAGACGTTTCTGGTCCTCGACAAGACGGGAGGCGAAATCCACCAGACCGGCAATGGCCTCGCGGGTGAACGGCAGGGTGTCGCATTCGCGGGCGATCTCGCCGATGACGTACATGTAGTTCCGGATATTGGCGGCAGTGCGCGTGGCCGCATACTGGAGATGCGCTTTCAGCTTGAAATACTTCTCGAAACGATCGTCGTTATGCAGCAGAATCTCGTAATGTTCATCCGAGCCGATGAGCACGACCTTGAGTTCGAGATCAATGGGATCAGGCTGGATGGTTCGGGCGCGGACCTGTTCCGGGTCCACGGGGTCCTCAATGCGGGACTGGCCTGAACGCAGGGCGCGGAGCAGACCTTCCCATGAATTGGGATTGCTGAGCAGGTCCTCGATGTTCAGGATGAGAAATCCACCGTTGGCCATATGGATGGCCCCGGCCTTGATGAGGGTGAAGTCGGTGTACAGGGCACCCATTTCAGCCTCGCGTTCAATGGAACCCAGCAGATTGAAGGCCGTGGGATGGTCTTCGACAATCACCGGCGCGCCCTTGGCCTTGCCGTTGTCCACGAAAAGGTTGACCTCGAAACGGGTGAAGAAATCCTCTCCTCCGGGCATGCCTTCGGGCATGAGCCCGGCCAATGAGGTATCCTTGGGCATGAACTGGTCCACGTTCTCGACGACTTCAGTGGTCAGATCGTCGAAGTACTCGGAAAGCCCCTTGATGGCCTTGAATTTATCCCGAACCACTGCAAAGCAGTCGGCCATGACGGCCTTCGCTGTCTCCTGATGCAGGACGTTTTCGGACTCACGCATGTCCATTTCATTCTGGTTGATCTGACGCAGAATGGAGCTGACACCGGCAAGCAGTTCCTCGCCCTTGGCCTTGAGCTTCTTGCGCTGGGCCGGCTTGATCTTGTCGAAATCCTTGTCCGAAACAATCTCGCCATCCACAATGGGAGAAAGGGTCAACACGCCGTCATCATCAAGACTGAGGCTGAAATTCTCCTTCTCAGCGGTCGCGTCCATCCGGCTGAACAATTCCTCACGCTTGGAATTGTGCTTCTTTACCAGCCGTTCATGTTTCTTCTGAAAGGCGTCCTTTTCAAAACGGGCCGGGATTTCCTGCCGAATATGCGTCATGGCCTTGTGCTGGGCCAGCTTGAACTTCCGGCCCATGCCTGCGGGCATGGAAAGGGAAATGGGCCTGTCATGGTCCTCAAAATTATAAAGGAACACCCAATCGCAAGGCGCATCCCTGCGCGCGGCGGCCGGTTCGAGAAAACTCTTTGCAAAATAGGTGCGGCCCATGTTCGGTTCACCCGAAACATAGACGTTATGCTCGTTGCCCTTGATTTCAAGGGCCAGGGAAAGCGCCTGAATGGCCCGAGGCTGAAACTTCGGATAGACGTTGCGATCCGGAATCTCGGTACTGTCGGCAAACGGGACCTTGGCGGGGTCCAGCGCGGCCCGCAGCTTGGAAGGCTTGAGTCCTTTGGGCATGGAAGTGGTCGTTTTTTTCATCAAGTGTTCACCTGTGTCAGGCGGTTGAAGGAGACGGCAAACTCACCGTAAACGAAAGATACGGTTTTTCACCACGGATGTCACCATCCATTGTGAGGGGAACATATGCATGCCCCTGAGACAAGCCTTGGGAGATTTTATCGTATATAGTTGGGAAGATTGAGAAAAAGATTTGTCGTATACGACATCATCTTGTCCATTATCCATGGAAATGCAATGAGCAGGGCAAGAAAGATGGCCACGATCTTCGGAACCATGGTCAAGGTCATTTCCTGAATCTGGGTGGCGGCCTGCAACACGGAAATGAAAATACCCACGACCATGCCGATGCCGAGCATGGGCAACGAAATAATGAGCGTCATCTCAATGGCCTGTCTGGCGAAGCCGACAACAAACTCAGGAGTCACAGGGCATTACCTTTTTCAATACTCGGTTACAGGTTGACGCCCTCACCCGGACGCACGTCTCCCCGGGCAACACATGGGCGCAGGGTCACTGGAACGTATTCACCAAAGAACCGACAAGCAGATTCCATCCGTCAATCAGGATAAACAGCAAAATCTTGAACGGCAATGATATCATGACTGGCGGCAGCATCATCATGCCCATGGCGAGCAGGATCGAAGCAACGACCATGTCAAGAATAAGGAACGGGATATAAATGAGAAAACCGATGGTAAAACCGGTTTTGAGTTCCGAAATGGTATAAGCGGCCACCAGCATGAGGGTGTTGACCTCTTCCTTGTTCTTAGGCCGATCCTCTTTGGTGATGGAATAGAAAATCGAGAGATCCTTTTCACGCGTGTGCTTGAACATGAACTTGCGAATAGGCTTCTGCGCCCGGTCAAGCATCTCGTCAAAACGGATTTCCTCAGCCATGTACGGCTGGAATGCGGTGTCGTTGATGGCCTTGCCCACCGGGTACATGATGACCAACGTCATGAAAATGGCCAGCCCCGCAAGAATCTGGTTGGGCGGCATCTGCTGTGTTCCCATGGCCTGCCGCAAAAAATGAAAAACAATGATGATGCGGGTAAACGAGGTCATGGTCAGCATGATGGCCGGGGCCATGCTGAGCACGGTCATGAGGAACAGGATTTCAAGCAGAGTCGAGACTTCCCCCGGCTCCGCCTGTCCGGCGGCAAGCTCCATGGAAAGCTTGGGGATGGTCGGTCCCTGAGCAAAGGCCAGTACGGGCAAGGCAATCGCGGCAAGCAGGACGACCCAGAAGATCGCCTGTATGCGAAACGTCCTACCCTTCATCGCCAGTACTCCTCTTGAGAAACGATGCAAAATTCTTCTTTTCAGCAGGTTCGGCAATACTTTCGTCCGCATCGCCCTTGTCCAGCAGTGTGACATGTTCTGCCGTCACACCAAGCAGCAGATCCTTTCCCTGATGACGCACAACCACAACGCTCTGATGCTGCCCGAGCATGAGCCGCCCCATGAGTTGCGGTGCGCCCTGTCCTCCCTGAATACCCATCCCCTGCACGCCGAGCCGACGCAGCAGGTAATAGGCCAGAAAAATGACGCCGAGCAGCAGGCTGAGATAGCCCAGTGTCGTGAAAATGGTGGTACCCGTGTCCACCATAGGGAGCGCCATGGCCCCCGTTGCATTGGCTGCGACAGTGCTATCCAAGCTGTTTCACTCGCTCAATGGGGCTGATGATATCCGTCAGGCGGATACCGAATTTTTCGTTGATGACAACCGCTTCGCCGCGTGCGACGAGCTTGCCGTTGACGTAAATTTCCAAAGGTTCACCCGCAAGCTTGTTCAGCTCGACAACCGATCCCTGACCGAGTTGCAGCAGCTCGTTGATAAGCAGCTTGGTGCGGCCCAGTTCGGCAGAGACCTCAAGCGGGATATCCAGAATGAAGTCCAGATCGCGCTTGCCGGAAGCGCTTCCGGCCTTGGCGTCCGCCCCCATGTCCTTGAAGTCATAATCATGGGTCTGGGTCGAAAGGAACGCCTGTTCCTTCTCGTGCTTGACTTCGTCCTGCTCGGTTTCGGCAAGGGCGGCGGCCCACTCGTCGGCAAGGGCTTCGTCGTCACCGCCGACATCGGCACTTCCGGCCTCGGACGGATCGGTCACGTTCTCAAGTCCTCCAAGCGGATCATCGGCATCGAGTCCGGCTGCGGCATCGCCAGCATCACCGGCGTCGTCACCGTCCAGCAGGGCGTCAGCCCATTCCTGTGCAAGTTTGTCTTGATCGTCGGCCATTTTCATTCACCTCGTGAAAACGTTTTCCAGACAGCACTGTCAAAAAAACAGACAGTCCGCATCTCTCTGCGGCAGCAAGTTGCAAAATGTGTGCTACTGAATAACCATTTCCGTAATGTATACACGTAAGATACTGCCTTTACCGACAATCTGATTCAGTCGGTCGACCACTTCCTGCTTGAGTTCCACCTTGGCCTTCATAGTGGAAAGGGAATCATAGGTCTTGCTTGAAAGCAGCAGAAGCAGGGTATCCTTGATCTTTGCCTCGTATTTGGCCAATGCGGCCTGCGCTTCGGGATCACGGACCTCGACCTCAAGGCCGAGTTTCAGGTAGCGCCTTCCCAACGGGTCAGCCAGATTGACAAGGAACACGGGCAGCGGGACCAGCGTACCCTCCAGAGACTCCAGAGGCGCTTGCTCGCCCTCGGCAGCCACTTCCTCGGTCGCGGCGTCTTCGGCAGGTGCGGCGAAAAACATGGTGTATCCGAAATAACCGCCCACGCCGAGCGCGATCAGCACCACAAGGATGATGATCCACTTGAGCATTCCACCCTTTTTCTCTTCCTGGAGTACATCTTCGTCAGCCATTTCGGGCACCTTTCTCTTCCGGTTGTATTATCAGACCTGACGCAGCCCTCCTCGAAGAGCGCTCTTCCAAAGCCTGCATTCTTTCCATAGCCCGATTTCACGGGCTTTTCCAGACAAAGTTTAGACTCACCCCGCCGCATGGACCGCAGCAACGGGCATGTCTCCGCTAATACCCGCCGATGGGACGGGCAGTCTTCAGCAAAATTTCCACACGGCGGTTCATGGCCGAATCCGCAGGCCTGCCGTAATCGTCACGCACCGGAAACGCCCCGCCATACGCAGACAGGGAAAACCGGCTGTCAGGCATTCCGGCCTTGACCAGAAACGACAGCACGGCAAGCGCCCGGTCTCCGGACAGGACAAACGGATCGATCGCCCCTTCCACGCCGGAGGTATATCCGGCGATATTCACCGGAGCCCCGGTATGGGTCATCATGGGAATGATCCGGTCGAGCACGAACTCGCCACGCGGACTGAGTGCGGACTGCCCCGGCTCGAACAGCAGCTTGTCGGTGAAGACCAGAGCCACGCCGTCGGGCTTGGCAAGGATTTCGAGATTCTTGTCCAGCTCCGACTTGTCCAGTTCCTCGGGCAGGACGTCATCCGGGAACAACAGGTCCTTGATGCGCTGTTTCTTGTCCAGCACCTGCCACGGCTTGGCCATGAGATCGACGACAAGCCGTTCCTTGGCCGTAACCCGGCCCGAGCCGCGCTTGTCGAGCAGGCCGAGATCGGCGGTATGCAAGGTCACACGGGTCAGGATGGCGTTGTCCATGGACGACATGGTCAGGAGCAGCACGAAGAACGTGAGCAAAAGCGTCACCAGATCAGAAAAAGTGACGAGCCAGAGCGCAAGCGGCGGGCAGGTTACTTTTTTCTTTTTCGCCATGGCTACTCCAGCCCCTCGGGCGGGCGCACGTCGAATTCGAATCCGTCCACACTGATGCTGTCGTCCTGCGTCCGAATCGACGGAGACAGCGCCCGGACTTCCTCGCCCGCTTCAAGGCTCCGCTTATCGAGCACGATGTCGACACGCCGGTTCTTTGCCCTGTTTTCGGCGTTGTTCTGCGGGTAGTAGGGACGGTATTTGCCGAACGCCTCGATCCTGAGCATGTCCGGGGCCATGCCGCGTTCAAGCAGGAAGCGGTACACGGCCAGCGTTCTGTTGAGCGAGAGCTTCCACGACAGATCAGGAATCATCGTGTCGTCTCCCGGCTCGTAATTCAGGCCGAGTTCATCGCGAAGCTCCGAAGTGTGTCCGGCCAGAAGCAACGGATACTGAACCTGCGACAGGATCGGCATGAACTCGTCGAGAAGCGCCCGTCCGGCATCGGACAGGACCACGCCGTCCGGTTCGAACAGCAGGCTCGAATTGATGGAAAGAATCTGAACAAAACGATTGGAGCGGAAATTGATGTCCTGATCCACGTTTTCCCATTTGAGTTCCTTGAGCGGCTCAAGGTCGCCGCTGTCGATGGGACCGGGTTCAACCGTACGGCGCGTGTCCTTTTTGGAAAAGACCTCGTAACTGGCGTCCTGCCAGCCGAACGTACCGATGATGGAACCGAGCGCGACCAGTTTGCGGCGTGCGTCGATCTGGGACATGGACACGAGCAACACAAAAAACGTGAGCATCAACGTCATGACGTCGGAGAACGTGATCATCCACGGAGGCATCTCTTCGCAGATGAGTTTTTTCTCTTTTTTCGCCATGACGTACTCCCGATGTGAGGAGACTGGAAATTAATCCGAAACGACCCGGTCCTTGGGAGGCAGGTAGCTGTTCAGCTTTTCCTCGATGATGCGCGGGTTCTCGCCCTTGGAGATGGCAAGGATGCCTTCCATTATCATCTCGCGGAGCAGGACTTCCTCCTTGCTGCGCGCCTTGAGCTTGCCCGACATGGGGTTGAACACGAGGTTGGCGAGAATCGCACCGTACAGCGTGGTCAGCAGCGCGACAGCCATGGCAGGACCGATGGTAGACGGGTCAGACATGGTCTGGAGCATCTGCACCAGACCGATAACCGTACCGATCATTCCCATGGCCGGGGCAAGGGTGCCGAGCACGGCCACCACGTCCGCGCCGGTGGCATGCCGCTCTGCCAGATAGGAGACTTCGGTTTCCAGAATCTCCTGAATGGTCTGCGGCTCAAGGCCGTCGACCGTGAGCTGCAACCCTTTACGCATGTATTCGTCGTCGATCTCCTTGATGAGCGGCTCCAACGACAGGATGCCCTCGCGACGGGCGCGGTTGGCGTAATCCTTGAATCGCTCGATGACGTCCTGCGGAGACTCGAGACTGGAAAAGAAGGTGTTCTTGATAACCCCAATGACACCGATGACGTATCCCATGGGATAGTTGACCAGTGCCGCGCCGAGGGTTCCACCCATGACAATGAGGAAGGAAGGGACGGAAACAAAGATAATCAGGCTTGAGCCGGTCAAAATGGCCGACACAACCAAGCCGAAAGAGAGCACAATCCCTATTACTGTTCCGAGATCCATACCAATCCTTTGCCTTTGCTCGTATTATCTTGGCGGTCGCTGCCCGAAAATCCGGGTACCGATCCGAACCAGTGTCGCGCCCTCTTCCACGGCCGGGACAAAATCCCCGGTCATGCCCATGGACAGATGAGGCAGCGGTTTACCCAATTGTTTTTCCAACGCTTCCCGCAATTCCCGCAACCGGGCAAAAACAGGGCGCGCGCCCTCGGGATCGTTGAAAAACGGCGGCATCGTCATCAAACCGACGAGCCGGACCCCTTCCATTTCCATGACGGATTCCGCCAATTCAGGAAGGTTTTCTACCGAAATTCCGGACTTTTGCACCTCTTCAGCGATGTTCACCTGAAGAAGAATATCCTGAACCACTCCGAGGCTTGAAGCCTTTTTATGCAATGCCTGAGCCAGTTTACGTGAATCCACGCTGTGCACCAGCTCGAAATTCCCGGCCACGAACTTCGCCTTGTTGGACTGAAGCCCCCCGATGAAATGCCATTTCACATCGAGATCGGCCAACTCTTCCTGCTTGGCCATGGACTCCTGCACGTAGTTTTCACCGAAATCCACCTGCCCCCAACCGGCCAGTTCACGAATGGCCGATGCCGGATGCAGCTTGGAAACCGCCACAAGGGTGACGTCTTCCGCTTTTCTTCCCGCCCTCAGGGCCGCATCAGCCAGATCTTCCCTGACCCGTGCCGCGCGGTCTGCCAGTTCACTTGTTTTATTGCTCATAATTCTCAATGAAACGAGGCCTTAGGGCTCTTCTACCCTTATCGACCCGTTTTTTATTTAGTTTAATGAATTAATAAATTTTTCTTTGTCTCCGACCTCATGTATATGCTTATACCATGAGTTCATTCCTTGTAACTACCTGAATTTTTGCCAGAAGTGGAGAACACCAAAAAATGGTAATTTTTTCAAATCATTAAGTCTAGAAATTATCTATATTGCCGCCACAGGGGACTGGACGGTGACTTGACGGGCCAAGCCCGATACGAAAAGAGTAAAGTCAACAAAAGAGTTGAACGATAACAGGTGAAAGAAAAGCGAACCGGCAGAACAGCAAAGGATGTCTCCGCATGAATGAAAATTATTTCTCCATCAGCCAGCTCGGCATGAGCGCGCAGCTCAAGGAATTGTCGCTTGACGAAATGGTTGAATACGTCCGCAACCACATTCACAGCTTTCTTTTTGACGAACCTGTCTGCCTTTGCTTCATAGAGCGGTTTGCCAACGATCCTGAAGTCAACAAAGAGAAAAGATACAGGGACACCCTGCTCTACCTGCTGGACAAGGCGCTGCAACTCCGCCCCTTCCGACCGGGCCTGCTCAAGGCGGTGGCACAGTTGACCGGCAATCCGCAGGTGCAGCAGCGTCTTGATTTCGTGGAAAAACACAACCGCGAGCAGGAAATCTTCGACCAGATTTCCGCTCTGGACCTCAATCAGGACGCCGAAGACGCCAAGACGTTTATCACACAGCTCATTCAGGGCTGCACGGACCACATCGCAGCAGCCCAGTATGCCTTGAACGTGGACAGGCATCTCGGCATCGCACGCGGGGAATGGCAGGATTCCTTTACCTGCCCGCCCGCCCTTCGCAGGGACTGGGAAATCCATCTTTTCAACCACCACGCCGCCCTGTGCGACTACGAACGGGCCATGGAACTCTGGCAGGGGCTCCGCAGTGACCTTCTCCGTGAGACCTCCCTCAATCTGGCTGCCGAAATGTTCGTCGCTGCCGGTGACACGACACAGGCAATGGACCTGTACAAGGCCTCGCTGCAACAGGACCCCAGACAGACCCCGGTCCGCCTCCGGCTTCGTGAGCTGGAAAATCCGTTCATCCCGGACACCAGCCTGCCCGACACATGCAGCGTCGATATCTGCCTCTATTCATGGAACAAAGGGGAAATTTTCGGACAGACGCTGAAGAGCCTGAGTGAATCGGATATCGGCAAGGCGCGCATCCACATCCTGCTCAACGGCTGCACGGACAACAGCCGGGAGATCGTCGAAAACGCCCTTCCGCTGTTCCCGGACAACGAAGTCATCGTTCACGACCTGCATGTGAACATCGGGGCACCCGCAGCCCGCAACTGGCTGCTGCGCCTCCCGGAAGTGCGGGAATCGAAATACGTCGCCTTTCTCGACGACGACGTCACGGTCCAGAAGGACTGGCTGGCCCGTTTTCTGACCATCGCGGAAAGCGACGACCAGATCGGCGTGGTGGGCTGCAAGATTCTGCATCCCGGCGAACCGGCCCAGATTCAGCACCTGTTCCGCTATGTCGCCATCGCCGGTCACGGCCTGCTCAAGATGTCCATCCACACCCCGCTGGAAACCTACGACAACCACGTCTACGACTTCACCCGCGAGACACGCAGCGTAATGGGGTGCCTGCACCTGATCCGCAACGAAGCCGCCCAAAAGATTCCCGCAGGATTCGATATCCGCTTTTCACCGTCACAGGTGGACGATATCGACCACGACCTCGCCATATGCCTTGAGGGATACAAGGTCATGTACTGCGGAACCGTGACCTGCATCCACCACCAGTTGAGCGGAATCAATTTCAAGGAGCAGAAGAGCACTACCGCCAGCACGGGAAGCATCATGGGCAACGATATCAAATTCTACTTCAAGCACGCCGATCACCTGGAAAGGCTCCGGGAATTCGATAATCTGAGCCTTGATATCGGCGTCGAACCGCCCGTGATATAACCATGTGAGGGCCTATTTTTCACAAAAAAAGCATTTTTACCCATTATCTATATATAGAGGGTTGACGACCCCCCTGATAAACGTGCATAGACCCCCCTCACAAACCAACCCGAACGCCGCATGGGTTGCTTTTATCCCGAAAAAGCGGCTATGAGACCGGACTATGCCAAAAGATTTAATTATCGTTGAGTCCCCTGCCAAGGTGAAGACCATTTCCAAATTTCTGGGCAAAGACTATATTGTCGATGCTTCGGTAGGACATGTTCGCGACCTGCCCACCCGTGATCTCGGCGTGGACGAAGAAAACAATTTCGCCCCCCAGTACGAAGTCATCAAGGGCAAGGAAGACGTGGTAAAACGTCTCAAGGCGGCGGCCAAGAAAGCCGACACCGTCTACCTCGCACCTGACCCGGACCGCGAAGGGGAAGCGATCGCATGGCACGTGGCCGAGCTCATCAAGCCCGTGAACAAGAATATCCGCCGCATCCAGTTCAACGAAATCACGGCCCGCGCCGTGAAGGAAGCTCTGGAGTCAGCTCAGGACCTCAACGAGAATCTTTTCGATTCGCAGCAGGCGCGCCGTATCCTCGACCGCCTCGTTGGATACAAGATTTCCCCGATCCTCTGGAAAAACGTCAAGCGCGGCATTTCCGCAGGACGTGTCCAGTCGGTCGCGCTCAAGATTCTGGTGGAACGCGAAAAGGAACGGCGCGCATTCAAGGCCGACGAGTACTGGCCCTTCAAGGTGCTGCTCGAAGGCAAGAATCCCCCGCCGTTCTGGATGGACCTGCACAAGCTCTCCAACAAGGCCGTCAAACCGGGCGTCAACCACATCGGCACCCAGTCCGAAGCCGAGGCATTGCAGGAAGCGCTCGAGAACGGTGAATTCAAAGTCGACTCCGTGCAGGAGAAGCAGCGCAAACGCAATCCGCTGCCGCCCTACATCACCTCCACGCTCCAGCAGGACGCCAACCGACGCATGGGCTATTCCGCCAAACGGACCATGTCCATCGCCCAGCGCCTCTACGAAGGTGTGGAACTCGGCAAACGCGGCACCACGGCACTCATCACCTACATGCGTACCGACTCCGTACGCATCGCCAAGGACGCGCAGGACGCAGCCAAGGGACTTATTCTCGACAAGTTCGGTGATGACTACTATCCACCCAAGACACGGCATTTCAAGACCAAGGGCGGCGCACAGGACGCGCACGAAGCC
This sequence comes from uncultured Pseudodesulfovibrio sp., assembly GCF_963664965.1. Classification (NCBI taxonomy): domain Bacteria; kingdom Pseudomonadati; phylum Thermodesulfobacteriota; class Desulfovibrionia; order Desulfovibrionales; family Desulfovibrionaceae; genus Pseudodesulfovibrio; species uncultured Pseudodesulfovibrio sp. Next base: position 154,746 of record NZ_OY761823.1, read on the forward strand.
ATCCGCCCGGTCGACGTGACCATCACGCCCGACGACGTGAAGAAATTCCTGCCCGGAGAACAGCACAAGCTGTACCGTCTGATCTGGCAGCGTTTCGTTGCCTCGCAAATGACTGCCGCGACATTCTGGGACACCACTGTTCTGGTCAAGGCACCCAAGACCCAGTGGCGCGCCAAGGGTGAGCGCATGCTCTTCCCCGGCTTCCTCGCCGCCATGGACAAAGGCAACGGCGACGGCGACACCGAACTGCCCAAGCTGGCCGAAGGCGACGTCCTGAAACTCAACGAGCTCAAGAAGGAACAGAAGTTCACCCAGCCGCCGCCGCGCTTCTCGGAAGCCTCGCTGGTCAAAACGCTGGAAGAACTCGGCATCGGCCGTCCTTCCACGTATGCGGCCATCATTTCCACCCTGCTGGACCGTGAATACGCCACGCAGGAAGAGAAACGGTTCGTGCCCACGGAACTCGGTTTCACGGTTTCGGACCAGCTGTCCGAACATTTTCAGGCACTCATGGACGTCGGCTTCACCGCCAACATGGAGAACCTCCTTGATGCCGTGGCCGCAGGAAAGGAAGACTGGGTCAAACTGCTCAACGATTTCGGGGGGGACTTCTACCCCACGCTGGACAAGGCCCGCACCGAAATGGCCCGCTCCCAGCAGGAAACCGACATCAAGTGCGAGAACTGCGGCAAGCCCATGGCCATCAAGTTCGGCAAGACGGGCGAATTCCTCGGCTGCACCGGTTTCCCCACCTGCCGCACCATCAAGAACTTCACCCGCGACGAGCAGGGCAACATCCAGATCGTCGAGCGAGAGAAGCCGGAAGAAACCGGCGTGAAATGCGAGAAGTGCGGACGCCCCATGGCCATCAAGCAGAGCCGCCGGGGCGAGTTCCTCGGCTGCACCGGCTACCCGGACTGCAAGTCCATCGTCAATTTCAAGCGCGATGAGAACGGCAAGATTCAGGTGGTGGAAAGCGAAAAGCCCGAAGTGGTCGGCACCTGCCCGGACTGCGGCGGCGAACTGCTGCTCAAGAAGGCGCGCACCGGTTCCCGGTTCATCGCCTGCTCCAACTACCCGGACTGCACCCATGCCGAGCCGTTCTCCACGGGCGTTCCCTGTCCGGTGGAAGGCTGCGAAGGCGAGCTGGTGGAGAAATCCTCACGCCGCGGCAAGCTGTTCTACTCCTGCTCCACGTATCCCAAGTGCGATTACGCGGTCTGGAACTGGCCCATCAACGAACCGTGCCCCAAATGCGACCACCCCATCCTGACCCGCAAGACCACCAAGGACAAGGGCGAACACATTGCCTGTCCCCAGAAGGGCTGCGGTTACACCCGCCCCATTGAAGAAGACAAATAAAACGCACACAGACTGACGTATCAGGCCGGGACACTCATTGTGTCCCGGCCTTTTTTTCGACTCATCCAGTCGCCGCATATCTTTGACGACAAAAAACCCCGCTCCCAAAACAGAACGAGGCTCTCTCACTTGTGGCAGCCCATGCCGCGAAACCGTTCTTATCGGCTCGCCGCGTTTTCAACCCGGCTGATATATTCCTTTTTGATCTGTTCAAACATGCCGCCTTCGACCAGTTCACGCATGACAGTGTTGAATTCCGCGAGTCGAGAAGCATAAGGAGAACGCTTCGACAGGACCATGCAGACGTCCTGCTCTTCCTGAAAAACATACTGGGCCTTGGTGATACTCCCGGTCAGTCCGCTTTGTGCGAGTCGGTAATCCCCCGCAGCCTCGGTGGTGATAAAAGCGTCAATGCGTCCGGCAAGCAGCATCTTGATATTCAATTTAAAGCTCTTCACGCTTGATTTATCGATATTTTCATCCGTGTCGAAACGGGGAAAATACTTTCCGCCCAGTTGAGTACCTATTCTCAGGGAATACATATCCTCATACTCGGTAATCAAATTCTCGTTTCCCTTGAGCACATACAAGGCCTTGTTTGTCTTTGTCTTGTAGGGAGGCATCAGAAAATGAGCAAACGCCTCACGCTCTGGCCGATGCAGCACGCCGACCATCAGGTCAACACTGCCGTGCTCCAGCATCTTGAGTCCGCGCTTGAAGGGAAGATGAACAAATTCGACATCAAGATGCATTCGCTCTGCCACAAGATGGAGAAAGTCGATGTCGATACCGCCGACATTTCCATTTTCATCAAGCGTTTTCCACGGGGGAAGTGTGTTGAAGGATACACGAAGGACTCCATCCGCAGCCTGAACAGGCGAAGGCAGGAGAAAGAGAACGAAAAGTGATAAGTAAAAAAGTAATGTTCGCATCTAAGTAAAATAGCCATATACAAAACACGTTACACTGGCAACAGGAGCACCATCCCACCCCAGTAAGACTGGCCTTGGCCACACAACAGGAAAAAGTCCGAATCAAAAAAGACTGCATATTGGAACCGACAAGGGCCTGAACCAAGGGAATCATTTTATGCATGCTGTAACCCAATTGTAACACCCGGGCCATTTTGCCGTAACTGCCCGGACGTAGACAACGGGAGTCGCCCGCCACGTTGCGGAGCAATCATATTTCCATCGGGAGAATTTTCAGCATGAAAAATCCTATCAAAGTGGCGTCCGCCAACCTTGATTTCCATTACGGGGATTTCAAGGCGCTGGAGGACATCAGCATAGATTTCGAACTCAACCGCGTTACGGCCCTCATCGGCCCTTCCGGTTGCGGCAAATCCACCTACCTGCGTTGCATCAACCGCATGAACGACCTCATTCCCGGCACGCGTGTGGATGGAGAAATGACGCTGGACGGCGAAGACATCTACGCTCCGGGCATAGACGTGGTCTCGTTGCGCCGCCGCATAGGCATGGTCTTCCAGAAGCCGAACCCGTTTCCCAAGACCCTTTTCGAAAACGTGGCATACGGCCTGCGCGTCAACGGGATAAACGACAAGCAGTTCCTTGAACAACGCGTCGAGGAAAGCCTCAGGGGGGCGGCTCTGTGGGATGAAGTCAAGGACCGGCTGCACACTTCGGCACTCGGCCTGTCCGGCGGCCAGCAGCAGCGCCTGTGCATCGCCCGCGCACTCGCCATCGAACCGGAAGTCCTGCTCATGGACGAACCGGCCTCGGCTCTGGACCCCATCGCCACACAGAAAATCGAAGACCTCATCCACGAACTCAAAAAGGACTTCACCATCATCATCGTCACCCACTCCATGCAGCAGGCCGCCCGCGTCTCGGACCGCACCGCATTCTTCTACATGGGCAAGCTCATCGAAGTTGACGACACCAAGTCCATGTTCACCAAGCCGAGCAACAAACAGACAGAAGACTACATCACCGGACGTTTCGGTTGATTAATCGCAATATTCCGGGAAAGAATAAGCAGAAAACCACAAATTTCGGCAACAGCCAAAGCCGGTTCCGGAGGAGTACATGGAGCAGAGAGCACACTTTTCAAACAAACTGGACGACCTGAAGGTCAGGGTCCTACGCATGGCCGCACTGTCCGAAACAGCGGTTCATAAAGCCGTCAAGGCCTTCCTTGAAAACGATGCGGACCTCGCCGAAGAAGTCATCATGGGCGACTCCGCCATCAACGAACTTGAGGACGACCTGGACAAATTCAGCCTTGAACTGCTCGCGCTTGATCAGCCCATGGCCATTGACCTGCGGACCATCGTCGGCGGGCAGCGCATCACCGTGAATCTGGAACGTCTCGGAGACGAAGCCGTGAACCTCGCGCACCGAGCCATGTTCCTGAGCACCCGCCCGCCCCTGCCGCATAATCCCAAGATGGAAAAACTGGCGCAGACCGCAAAGGCCATGCTGTCCGACGCCCTGAAGTCCTATGTGGACGAAGACGTGGCCCTTGCCTTTCAGGTCTGCCGCATGGACGACAAGGCCGATGATCTCAACATCTCCATCCTGCGTCAGTTCGTCAGTGAAATGGTCACGGAATCCCGCATCGTGGAACGCGGCGTACACGCCATCATCGGCGCACGCCATCTGGAACGCATCGCGGACCTTGCCACCAATGTCGCCGAATCCGTGGCGTTCATCGTCGAAGGCACGAACATGAAACACAGCTGCAAGGAATAACACGGCAGAACCATCTGCGACCTTTGCAACCGGGGATATTTTTCTCCGGTTGCTTCATTTGAAACCCGCAACATCCAAGAACTGATAAAAACATTGAAATCAGGCGAAATTCGTTGGGAGAAAAGAGTTTACAGAGGAACGTTTTTCCGTTAGAAGCATGATTCTTCTTATTGTAGGAGGCAAGGCTTGACAGCCATAACCAGCCAAAATGGCAGGCCTTCTTTAAAAGGAGCGTAAAGATAGCGGAACCGGTCCACCGGACCGACCGCGCAGAAAGAGGCTCGACGGCCTCGGAACGAATCCCTCTATCTGCGCCGGTACCCTTATCTTTAACATATACGCTAAAAATACTTTGTCCGAGGTCCGTTGTGGAGGTAACCCATGGAAAAAACTAATGATGTCGTCGAATCCCCCGACATGGAAATGAATTTTGCCGATGCTCTTGATGAGTATCTGAATTCCGATTTCGGGGATCTGGACGAGGGCACCATCGTTGCTGGTGAAGTCGTCAAGGTCGACAAGGACTATGTCCTCGTTGATGTGAATTTCAAGTCCGAAGGACAGATTCCCATCATGGAATTCACCGAGGCTGACGGCACTGTCGCAGTCAAGGTCGGTGAGAAGGTCGATGTTTTCGTCGCCCGCAAGAACGAAGCCGAAGGCACCATCTACTTGTCCCGTGACAAGGCCAAGCGGATGCAGCTTTTTGATAAACTGGAAGAAGTGCAGGAAAAAGACGGCGAAGTCGTCGGCCGCATCATCCGCCGCATCAAGGGCGGTTACACCGTCGATCTCGGCGGCGTGGAAGCATTCCTGCCCGGTTCCCACGTTGATCTGCGCCCGGTCCCCGACATGGACGCTCTGGTCAACCAGGAATTCGACTTCAAGATTCTCAAGATCAACCGCCGCCGCAGCAACGTCATCGTTTCCCGCCGCGTACTTCTCGAAGAGATGCGTAGCGAACAGCGCGACAAGCTGCTCGGCACCCTCGAAGACGGCCAGGTCGTCACCGGTAAGGTCAAGAACATCACCGAATACGGCGTGTTCATCGATCTCGGCGGCCTCGACGGTCTCCTCCACATCACCGACATGTCCTGGAAGCGCATCAAGCATCCCAAGGAAATGGTCCAGCTCGGCGACGATCTGGAACTGAAGATCCTCTCCTTCGACCGCGAAGCACAGAAGGTCTCCCTTGGTCTCAAGCAGCTCGTCCCCGATCCGTGGGAGAACATCGCTGAGAAGTACCCCCAGGATTCCAAGTTCACCGGTACCATCACCAATCTCGCCGACTACGGCGCATTCGTGGAACTGGAAAACGGCGTCGAAGGTCTGGTTCACATCTCCGAGATGTCCTGGACCCGCAAGCTCCGTCATCCTTCCCAGATGGTGAAGGTCGGCGAAGAAGTCGAAGTCATCGTGCTCGGCGTCGATCCCGACAAGAAGCGCATCTCCCTCGGCATGAAGCAGATCTCCCCGAACCCGTGGGATGTCGTGGCCGAGAAGTACCCCGAGGGCACCGTCCTCGAAGGCGCTATCAAGAACATCACCGAATTCGGCGTGTTCATCGGCATCGAGGAAGGCATCGACGGCCTCATCCACGTTTCCGACATCTCCTGGACCAAGAAAATCCGTCATCCTTCGGAAGTCTACAAGTCCGGCGACGCCGTTCAGGCCAAGGTCCTCACCGTGGACAAGGAAAACGAGAAGTTCACCCTCGGCGTGAAGCAGCTCACCGAAGACCCGTGGACCCAGGTCCCGGCCAAGTACCCCGTGGGTCAGCTGATCAACGGTACCGTCACCAACATCACTGACTTCGGTCTGTTTGTTGAGGTCGAGGAAGGCATCGAAGGTCTGGTTCACGTTTCCGAGATCAGCCGCAAGAAGATCAAGTCCCCCTCCGAGATGTTCAAGGAAGGCGACACCATCGAAGCCAAGGTCATCCACGTCTCCGCTGATGAACGCCGTCTCGGCCTGTCCATCAAGCAGACCAAGGAAGAGCCTGCACGCGGTGGCGGCAAGTCCAAGAGCTTCGGCGGCGGTGCTGCCGGCGAGTCCACAGGTTCCACCCTTGGTGACCTGCTCCGCGAAAAGCTCGAAGAAGCTGCCGGTGACGCTCTCGACAACCCTGTCGAAGAAGTCGTTGAAACCGAAGCTCCCGCAGAAGCCCCGGTCGAAGAGGCCGCAGCTCCCGTCGAGGAGTCCGAAGAAACCAAGTAGAGAATCATTATGTTGGAAGAAACACGCACACGTTTCTCCCAGCGCCACCCCCTCATTTTCGGGGTGATGATGATAATTACGGCCATAGTCCTCATTTTGGGGGCTATGGCCTTTTTCCGTTCCATGGGCTGGATGGAAGGCAACTTCTCTCTGGGACGCGACAAGCTCGGCGTGGTGCACATCGAAGGCACCATCATGGATTCCACCGACGTGGTCGGCTGGATACGGACCCTGCGTGACGACGACTCCGTTTCGGGCGTGCTGCTGCGCGTCAACTCTCCGGGCGGCGCAATCGCCCCGTCACAGGAGATATATCAGGCCGTCACCGACCTCGCGAGCCGCAAGCCGGTTGTCGCCTCCTACTCCACGGTCGCAGCCAGCGGCGGCTACTATGCGTCGGCTCCGGCCAACGTCATCGTGGCCAATCCCGGCTCCATCACCGCTTCCATCGGTGTGATGGCCGAATTCGTCACCGTAGGCGAGGCGCTTCGGAAACTCGGCATCAAGCCCGAAATTCTCACCACCGGAAAATACAAGGCCGCTGGCACGCCCATGCGCGACCTCACCACGGCACAGCGTGACCAGATTCTCGGCATGATGCTGGACCTGCACGCCCAGTTCGTGGACGACGTCGCCGCGGCACGCAACATGAAGCGCAGCAGAGTGGAAGCCATTGCCGACGGACGCGCCGTCACGGGCCGTCAGGCTCTCGCGCTCGGCCTCGTCGACATGCTGGGCAGTGAAGAGCAGGCTTTCGACAAGCTCAAGGAACTCTGCGAAATCGAAGGCAGGGCCTCACTCATCGAAGGACCGGTCGTGGAACAAACCCTGATTCAGGAAATCATGGGTTCCCTCAAAATCGACTTCACTTCCGCAGTCAACGAAGGATGGACCTTTTCGTTCAAGTAGCAGGTGGCGATCCGCTCATTCCTTTTGCAATATTTCAACAAGACAGGCCCTGGAAGTTTGAACTTCCAGGGCCTGTCTTGTTGAAAATTCTCTGAATTCAGAAAGAACCGACTAGGCCAGTTCCGCCTTTGAAAGAACTGCGATAAGCCGTTTGAGCATCTCGGCATTGAATGCGCCCCGGCGGGACTTGATCCGCGTAAGCGCTTCGAACGGAGTGAGCTTCTTTTTGCCCTTACCGCCCCGTGTGAGGTTGTCGTATTCATTGCACAGGGAAAGGACCTTGGCATAGCTGGGCAGCAGGTCGCCCGAAGCGCCGGACGGATAGCCGCTGCCGTCTTCCAGTTCGTGATGGAACAGAATGCATTGCAGCGTTTCCTGCGGCAGGGGCAGGGAGGAGCACAGCCCGACTCCCAGTGCCGGATGCGATCTCGCCATGTCCTGCTCTATCTGCGTCAGGCCGTCCCAACGGCGGGTAAACAGAGCTTCGGGTAGCTCCAGCTTGCCGATATCATGCAGCATGGCCCCCATGCCCACGGCGACGAGCAGGTCGGCATCGTCTTTCACGAAAGTATTGAGCACGCTGACGGTGAGCACCATGACGCCGATACCGTGGCGGAACAGTTCGTTGCCCTCGGAGATGAACCGGGACAATTCCTTGAGCGCATCATCACGCGCCAGAAATTTCAGGCTGTGGGAAATGAGGGAGCGGATCTTCCCGAACCGCCGCTTGTCCATGGATTTTGGCAGGCTCCTGTCAAACGACTCCTTGGCAAGCGAAACCGTGGCGTCGTTCCATGCACGGGCGCGTTCACGGACAGGAATGGCCTCGTCACCGAGCACCTCTTCCAGATGGTCCTGCACGTAGACGGCATACTGGGGGTAATCCTCTGCCTTGACGTACAGGTGCTCCACATCAAGCTCGCCAAGGCGCTCCTTGTGCGCGTCGGTGAACAGTTCGCCTTTTTCCGCGTACAACACATAGCCTTCGCCCTGTTTCAGAAACAGGGAAAAACCGCCCACACGGGACGGGATGACCATGTAGGGCGACACCTTGAACAGGCGCGCTCTCTTTTTCTGCTTTGCATTCGGCCCGCCGTTATCAGCGGAGGCGGTGGAACCCATGACTACTCCCTTCAAACCGTATTATGAATCCACAGGCGCTCTCGACACCAATGACGCCCGGGACAGTGAAACTTTATTACTCCTTTAACATACTTTCAGGACTCGCGGTTGTAAATCGTATTCATAACGATTTATCGGTTTTTTTCAGGGCACCAATAGATGCCCACTCTGAAAACATGCCTGTTGCACTTTTTCTTCACGCAGCCATTAGCCAAAAAGCACAATTTTTCCATAGTAGACATTCCGGGCTTGCCTTCCATCTAGGAATGTTTATCCTCCCCCAATGACTACATCCGCAGACAGGAAATCCATCCATATCGAAGGTGCCCGACACCATAATCTCAAGGACCTGACACTCGACATCCCGCGCGACGAACTCGTTGTCGTGTGCGGCCCGTCCGGGTCCGGAAAATCAACCCTTGCCTTTGACATCGTCTATGCAGAAGGCCAGCGCAGATACGTGGAATCCCTTTCCGCCTACGCCCGCCAGTTCCTGCCGCAGATGGACAAACCGGATGTCGACAAGGTCGAGGGACTGTCCCCGGCCATTTCGCTGGAGCAGCAGACCGCCACGCGCAACCCGCGCTCCACGGTCGGCACCGTCACCGAAGTCTACGATTTCCTGCGCGTCTTTTTCGCCCGCCTCGGCAAGTTCTACTGCCCGAAATGCGGCAAGCCCATCGAGGCCCAGACCACGGACCAGATCGTCGAGACCATCCTCGCCATGGAAAACGGCACCAAGTTCATGCTGCTCGCCCCGCTGGTGGAACACCAGAAAGGCACGCACAAGGACCTGTTCGACAAGCTCCGGAAAGAGGGCTTCGTCCGCGTCCGCATCGGCGGCAGCATGTATACGCTCGACGATGTGCCGGAACTCGAAAAGAACAAGAAGCACACCATTGATCTCGTGGTGGACCGCCTTGTCATCAAGGACGGCATCAAGAAACGTCTGGCCGATTCCGTGGAACTCGCGCTGGAACGCGGCGACGAACGCATGATCGTATCCGTAGTGGGCGGGGACAACCCCGGCGACACCTTCATGTCCACCCTGTCCACCTGTCCATCCTGCAAGATTTCCATGCCGCGGCTCACCCCGCAGCTCTTTTCCTTCAACTCGCCGCAGGGTGCCTGCCCCACCTGCAACGGCATCGGTAGCGTCGAATATTTCGAGCCGGACCTCATTTCACCCAACAAGGGACTCTCGCTCAACGACGGCGGCGTGATCCCGTGGAAGTCCGCGTACCGGCAGGAGCAGTACGGTCCCAAGCTCAAGAAGCTCGCCAAGGCCCACGGCTTCACTCTGGACACGCCGCTCGGGGAATTCTCCGAGGAGGCATGGTCCGCGCTGTTCTACGGCAGCCCGGAAACCGGCTGGCCCGGTGTGGTGCCCATCCTCGAATACGGGCAGCAGCAGTCCGGCGTCTGGGATCACTGGACCGCCCGTTTCCAGCAGTCCCGCCCCTGTCCCGACTGTGAAGGCGCACGCCTGCGCCCCGAAGCCCTTGCCGTGCGCGTGGCTGACAAAAACATGTTCCAGTTCTCGTCCATGTCCATCCAGCGCGCGCTGGAATGGCTCAAAAATCTGGAATTCTCCGGTCACGAGACCCTTATCTCCGAGCCGCTGCTCAAGGAACTGACGCACCGCCTCGGCTTCATGGTCAACGTGGGCCTCGACTATCTTTCCATGGGACGCAACATGGGCACCCTGTCCGGTGGCGAGGCCCAGCGCATCCGGCTTGCCTCGCAGCTCGGCTCCGGTCTTGTCGGCGTCACCTACGTGCTGGACGAGCCGTCCATCGGGCTGCACCCCCGCGACAACCAGCGATTGATCGACACCCTCCGGTCACTCCAGAAGCGCGGCAACACCGTCCTTGTGGTCGAACACGACGAACCCACCATCCGCGAGGCCGACCATGTCATCGAAATCGGCCCGAGTTCCGGCTGGCTCGGTGGTGAAATCGTGTTTCAGGGACCGGTCAAGGAACTCGTCAAAGCGGATTCCCTCACCGGAAAATACCTGCGCGGCGACATGTTCATCGCCCCGCCCGAAACCCGGCGCAAGCCCAAGGACTCCATCGTCATCAAGGGAGTGGAGACCAACAACCTCAAGAATCTCGACGTGGAGATTCCCCTCGGCGTCATGACCTGCGTCACCGGTGTGTCCGGCTCCGGCAAGAGTTCGCTCGTCATGGATTCGCTCTACAAGCACATCCAGCTCTACAACGGCAACAAGGCAAACAATCCCGGCAAGATCGCGGGAATCAACGGCCTCGACAAGATCGAAAAGGTCATCTCCATCGACCAGACGCCCATCGGCCGCACTCCCCGATCCAACCCGGCGACCTATACGAAAATCTTCGATGAAATCCGCAAGATATTTGCCGGATCAAAGGAAGCCCGCACCCGAGGCTACCAGCCCGGACGTTTTTCCTTCAACGTCAAGGGGGGCCGCTGCGAAGCGTGCAAGGGAGACGGACAGATCCGGGTCGAGATGCACTTCCTGCCCGATGTGTACGTCACCTGCGAAACCTGCAAGGGCAAGCGCTACAACGCCCAGACCCTTGAGGTCGAATACCGGGGCAAGAACATCGCGGACGTCCTCGCCATGACCGTGCGGCAGGCCCGCGAATTCTTTGCCAACCATCCGCCGCTCATGCGCCGCCTCGACGTGCTCGCGCAGGTCGGTCTGGAATATCTCCAGCTCGGCCAGCCCGCCACGACCCTTTCGGGCGGCGAAGCGCAGCGCATCAAGATATCCCGCGAACTCGGCAAACGGAACCTGCCCGGAGCGCTCTACATCCTTGACGAACCGACCACGGGCCTGCACATGCACGAAGTCGGCAAGCTCATCCGGGTGCTCCACGCCCTTGTGGACAAAGGCGCGACCGTCATCGTCATCGAGCACAACACCGACGTCATCATGGCCTCGGACCACGTCATCGACCTCGGCCCCGGCGGAGGAGAACACGGCGGCCAGATCGTGGCCTCCGGCACTCCCGAACAGATCATCGCCAACCCGGATTCGGTCACCGGGAAGTTCCTGTAAGGAAAACTCCGGAACATCTCGGAACCCGGTCTCTTCCGGGTTCCGGAATGTTCTGTTGACCTGCCCCCGCCCCTTCCCGCCATTCACCTTCATACCCATGCAGGCGAACAGGTTCTGCCGCGAACCATTTCATTATGTCGCCGTAAATGGTAAGGGGAAGCTGTGTTCGCGCACAATCTTCGCAAGGCACGCCGGATCATTCGGAAAATCATTTTCACGAGTTCACAGGCCCAGACCACCGGAGGCATTCATATGTACTACCACGAATACGAGACAGAACCTCGCGAGAAACGGCTGAAACGCAAAGTGGAAATCCGTCAGGGAAGTCCTGCTGGAGGCCGAAAGGACATCAGGGGAATTTCAGGCGCGGCTCAAGAAAGCTGGGAGCCTGTGCGCGGGATTTCAAGAACTTTGAGGATTACGGAAAAATCCCCCCGCTGAGAAAACAGGACATCATCAAATGGCAGAGTGAACACGGACTGGGCTGGTTCCTGAACTGTGAGCCGGGGCAGCTTGGGCGTATTTACCAGTCACCGGGACCGATCTTCGACCCGGAAGGCCGCGAACCGGATTACTGGGCGTGGTCGGAAGGCTTCTTCGCTGCGGGATTCAGACCGGGCGATCTGGCGCAGATGACGTTTTCCTATCACATGACACCGGCGGGACTGATGCTGGAGGAGCCGCTGCGGGACATCGGATGCGGCGTGATTCCGGCTGGTCCCGGCAACACGGACAAACAGATCGAATTTCTGACACAGCTTCCGGTCACGGCATTCGTGGGCATGACAAGCTACCTGAAAGTAATCGGCCAAAAGGCCATGGCCGCCGGTCTTGATCTCAAAAAGGACTTCCATCTGGAAAAGGCATACGTGGCTGCCGAGCCGCTGACCGAAAATCTCAGGCAGGAAGTGGAAACCATGTTCGGGATCACGATCCGGCAGGGCTACGGCACGGCGGATGTGGGCTGCATCGCCTACGAGTGCATGGCCCTGAGCGGCATGCACCTGTCCAACTTCCGTCACGTGGAAATCTGTGACCCCAAGACGGGCGAACCGCTGCCCGACGGCGAAACCGGCGAAGTGGTGGTCACACCGTTTTTCCAAGATTATCCGCTGATCCGGCTGGCGACCGGCGATCTGTCGTCCATTGACGACAGCGAGTGCGAATGCGGACGGACAGCCCGGAAACTGACCGGCTGGAAAGGCCGCGCCGATGACACGGCCAAGGTCAAGGGACAGTTTGTCTACCCGGCCCAGGCCGCTTCCGTTTTCAAGGAATATCCGGATGTTGCGAATTGGCAGATTCGAGTGAACAATCAGGGTGGACGAGACAGCCTCATCGTGCTAGTTGAGACTGGAATGGAGTTCGACGAGAAGAAATTCATCGTCGATTTTCAGAACACCATGAAATTGAAACCCGTCGTCGAGGTCGTTGAACCGGGCACAGTACCGGATGACGCCGCAAAACTCGTCGATGAGAGGACTTTCGATTAAACCCGGGCGACCGGGGTTGCGGTCCTAATCGAATGGGCCGAGGCACATGCGCCTCGGCCCTTTTCGTTTTCCGCGTCATGCGCTTCGCGCTTCCGCAGGAAAGGAACCGCCCATGTTTCGGCAAGCCATTTTCTGGCCTCTTCCTTGTCGGCAAAAATCCTGACCCTGTCCACGGAATCGAAGATATGCAGGAACAGAGGGTTGTTCATGTCGGAACTGACGATGGCTTTCTTGTGTTTGAACTCGACGCCTGCGGTTTCCTGAATCTCCCTGACGACACGCGCAAACCCGTCAATGCCTATATGCAGATGGCACTTCGTCTCATCCACCAGAAGCTTGGACAGGCCTGCCTGCGCCAGTCCCCCATACATGTTCCTTACGTAATGCAGCACCTCATCGAGGGAACAGAGTGAGCCTTCCACCACAATGTGAAGATAGTCATCCTCGATTTCAGATCGATAGTTTATCGACATGTCTGCACCTCAAATCAGGACTCAAGCGGATTGATCAGATGGACCGGCACCGGGGAATTCTTGACGATCCTGTCGGTCACACTGCCCAGCCCCGACGGTGTGCCGCCCCGCTTTTCCAGCCCAAGGCCATGGGTGGACATGACGATCAAGTCGGCCTTCTCCTTGCCAACATGTTCCAAAATGGCTTCGACCGGGTCGCCCTGCGCGAGACGAATCCTGATCTCGGGGCAGCTTTTCAATTCGTTCTCGCACAGCTTGTTCAGTGCAGCACGGGCATGTTCCACTGCCCAGTCGCGGAAATCATTCAGCATCGCCGTACCAGGGTATTTGCCGTAGGCCGGAAAATACGAACACAGATCAACGGACGCATACAGCACGACGACCTGGGCGCCGTACTTCTCAGACAGCGAAACCACCTGAGAGATCGCCTTTTTCGAGTGACTGGACAAATCCGTAGGCCACAGAATCGTCTTGATGGACATGAAGCTCCTCCCGCTGGTTCTGGAAACATGCAGCATGAAAACACGACGTCCGACAGACAGAGTTTTACCTAAGCATGTTACCGTTTTTCTTTATCAATCGATTGCGTAAACACACTTGCCCGCCGTATCCGGAATATCCGGACAATCACACGATAGCGCCTTTTGACCGAGAGGGATTTTATAAATATCACCATCTGGATTCATTCCGTGAACTTATGTACGGGATTGGCATGAGACTATTCCCCTGTTCCCCGCTCCTTCTAGTCGCGGCCCTGCTTTCGGGGCTGTTTTCGCTGCTGTTCGCCCCCGTGGAAGCGGAAGCAGGGAACCCGGAACTGATCCTGCCGTATGACGAAGCCTGCCCGTTCTTCTGTTTTGACACTCCGGGCACTCCCGGCATCGCGGTCGAAATCCTGCGCGAAGTCTTCGGCAAAAACGGAATAGCCATTCGGCCCATTGAAGTCCCATTTGCACGGGCCGAGCTGCTCTGGGCCGAGCCGAACATTCTGGCTGTCGGCGACACAGAAAAACTGGAAGGGTGCCTCCGCTCCGGGGAAACCATCGGAGGAGAAGCGCTCGCCTTTTTCATGAACAATCACTCAAAATGGCAATACGACGGAACGTCATCGCTGCTGTCCCAAAAACTCGGCTATGTCGCGGGCGTTCAATACACGCCTGAAATTGATTCCTACATTGAACGCCACAAGAATTCCCCGCTTTTGGTCGGAGTCGCCGGGGAACACGCCGAACAGAAATTATTCAAGCTCCTACGAATGAGCCGGATCGACGTATTCATCACGTCCTACACCATGGGAATGCTCCTGATGCAGGAACTGAATATTGAAAATGTCAGGGCGGAACGCGTTCCTGATTCCGAGATTTTCTTTTACGTGGCCTTTTGCGGCGATACGGAAGACAAGGAAAGGCTGCTTGCCGATTTCGACTCGGAAATGCGAAAATTCTGGGCTTCCGACAAACTGTTGCAACTGGAAGCGAAGTACGGCCTGCCACACGCCAAACGGCCAGACACAACACAATAGAAAATCAGGCTCAGGTTCATTTTCTCTAGTTTGCCTGCATTTTTGCGGGACTCCGGAAACTCTTCTACCCTCATGAACTCATGCGGCGAAGCGCAAACCGCACACACACCGGCCCGACAATTTCAAAAAAAACCGTGGCGGAAACGACAATCGTGACGATTGAATCAAGCCCAGCGAAACGATGGGAAGCGACAAGGGCCATTCCCAATGAGACTCCAGCCTGAGGCATCAAGGCCAACCCCATCCAGTTTTCCATCCGAATTCCCGCACCTGCCATTCTGCCGCCGATCTTGGCTCCGAAAAAACGCCCCAGAATTCGTAAAGCCATGTAAGCCAGAATAACGAAACCCGCGTCAAAAAGGTGCTCCATGTGAATGGATGCTCCGGCAAAGATGAAAAACAACACGACAAAGGGCCACTCAATGCGCTCGATAGCTCGAAACGGACGGGTATGGTGTCTGGCAAGATTGGCAACCACGATGCCCATGGTCATGGATGCCAGCAGGTGTGAGACGTTCAGCCAGAGCGCGACTCCGCCGCACAGCAGGACCATGCCGACAGCTTCGGTCAGGGTCGGTTCTCCGGGACGGATGCGGCCAGTGAGAAAACTCATTGGCAGGCCGAGGGCGACACCGACGAACAAGGCCCCGCCGATATCCCAAAGAGCGGTGAGGACAATGCCTGCCCCGCCACCGCCAACCGAGGACTGCACAAACACGAGCAGAATACTGAAAATGATGAGTCCCCACGCATCATCAATTGCGACAATACGCAGCAGGATTCTGGAAGGCAGGTTCCTGATGTTCATCTCATGGACGACATCCATCGTGGCTGTTGGATCGGTTGAAGAAGCGATCCCGCCACACAGAAGGGACAACGGCAGCGGCACGCCGATCATCCACAGACCCGCGCCCACCAGCAGTGTCGTCACGACGACCACGCTTATGGAAATCAGGAACACGCTTTTACCGGACTCCCTGAGTTCCGTAAAAGTCAAGGAACTTCCGAGCAGGAAACCCACCATGACCAGAATCATGTCGGTTACATATGGAAACCAGACGGAAGTGATATCAGGAAGAATGTCGAACCCCGACGGGCCGGCCAGAAAACCGAGCAGGATGAGCGCCGACACTCTCGGCAGAAACGTATGTCGGCCGATGAAGTCAGTGGCGAGGCCTGCAAGAAACAGCAGCCCCAGCGTAATGAGCATTGAAGCCGGTGAAAACATACTACCGCCTGTGTGTGCCGCCTTCTCTCTTTATACCTTATCAAACTCTTGAAGGGCCATGTCAATCAAGCGGCACGGATAATAACAGACAGCACCGCCCGCCAGCCCAGAGGACGAATGAAAAAAGGGAGCTCCGCATGGAACTCCCTTTTGTATTCAGCTGAACCGGAACATCCGGTCAGACGGCAATCTCACTCGCGTCTGTCTAGCAGCCGCAGCCGCCGGAGGAACAACCGCCGGAAGAGCAGCCGCAACCGCCGCCCATGCCGGGGATTTCCTTTTCGCTTTCAAGAGAAAAGCCGTACTCTGTCATATCGATGGTCACCACGCCGGTGGCCTCAGCCAGTTCTTCGTGGATGAGAAAGGTGAAATCGCCCTTCTCAACACTTTTGTCGCCGTCACGGGCTTCATCAAGCGCCAGGGACAGGCGCGGGCCGGAACACCCGCCATCAGCCAGATGAATCCGGATGGGCTGGGTTTCCTTGTCTGCGAAATATGAAGTCAGTTCCTGCTGTGCGGATTCTGTTACGTTAATCATGATTACTCCTGAGTGTTAATGTTCTACAAACTATAAGTAGTAATTATTACCTGTCTAGCCCCAGTTGCAAAAAAAGGCGGCACCCCGTGTGGAGTGCCGCCTATCGTGTTCGGTATATGGCTGATTAGCAGGAGCAGGAACCGCTGCTGCAAGAGCCGCCGTCGCAGCCGCCGCCACCGCCGCCGACCGGATTTTCCGATTCGACAACGAAACCGTAGTAGGTCATATCGATCTTGATCTTGCCGGTCTGAGCCTGCAATTCTTTTTCGATCAGGAAGGTGAAACCACCTGCCTCGCACACTTCGTCTTTATCATTAGGCTCATCCAGAGCCAGGGTCAGGCGCGGGCCTGCTCATCCGCCCGCAGCGAGATACACCCGGACAGGGGATGCTTCCTTGTCCTGGAAGTAGCCTTTGAGCTGCTCCTGGGCAGCTTCAGTAACTTCAAACATGAGATTGCCTCCTATTTATGGTCGGGAAAGGAACAGGTAAGATCAAAGTACCCCTTTGTCAAACTGAAATTGACAGTTTCCCGCCCATCGATATTGACCGCCCTTGGGGGATGGGATAATTCGAGACATTGTACTTTAGCCCAAAGCGCATGCGAGGCATAAAAATGGAAGAATGCGGCACCATATTATCAGATAAGGAAATGAGCAGAACGCTTGAGCGGCTCGCCTTTGAAATATACGAACGGCACGGCGACAACGAAAATCTCGCCATCATCGGCATCCAGCGCAGAGGCGCGGATCTGGCCGAAAGAATCAAGAAGTTGCTCGATGACCGTCTGGGACGCAAAGTTCCGCTGGGAAAGCTCGACATCAACCTGTACCGCGACGACTGGACCACCAATCTCGAACTCGCGCCCACCATCAACTGTTCCGAAATAGGCTTTGACATCGAAGGCGCGTCCATCGTCCTTGTTGACGATGTGCTTTACTCGGGCCGCACCATCCGTGCCGCTCTCGAGGCCATCCTCGACTACGGACGACCCAAAAAAGTCGAGCTCATGGTTCTTGTTGACCGGGGTCACCGCGAACTGCCCATTCAGGCCGACTATGTGGGCAAACGGGTGGAGACCCACGGAGAAGAACACGTCAACGTGCTCGTCACCGAACGCGATGACGAAGACCGCGTCTGCCTTGTCAGGAGCTAGCTTCTCATGACGTTCAAGCCGTTGGAGCGGGACCCTGTCCCGCAACCCTGCATCACGCTCGTCGGCATGGCCGCAGCGGGCAAGTCCACGCTCGGTTCGCTGCTTGCCCAGCGCCTCCAGTGGGGGCAGCTTGATACTGACCGCCACATGGAAGCCTATTACGGCATGCCGCTTCAGGCGATCATGGACACGTTCGGTCTTGAAGAGTTTCTGAAAATCGAAGGGTACCTCGTCAGCGAACTCGGCCTGACCCGCACGGTCATTTCAACCGGCGGCAGCGTCATCTACAGCAAGCCTGCCATGGACCAGCTCAAGCAGCTCGGCCCGGTTATTCTGCTCGACATCGACGAAGCCACGTTTCTTGAACGCGTCGGAGACGGAGAAAACCGGGGCCTTGCCATCGCTCCCGGCAAGACCATGAGCGACCTTTACAACGAACGGCAGCCGCTGTACCGTGCCGCCGCCGACTTTACGGTCCGCACAGACAGGTGCACTCCTGACGAATGCGTTGACTTAATTCTCGAACACATTGATCTGCCATGAAAAAACTGACTCCCAAGGCCGCTTTTCGCAAGCTGGCCGCCATATATGACAAGATGGTCGCCCAGTACGGCGAAGCCGCCGATGCCATCGGCATGACTTGCGACGGCTGCCACGACAACTGCTGCCTGAGCTTTTTCCAGCACCACACCTACATAGAGTGGGCCTACATGTGGGAAGGATTGAATCAGCTCCCTGCCGACCGTCTCGAAGAAATCAAGGCCAAGGCGCAGGCATATGTGGAAGAAGGACAGGCTGCCCTGGCTCGCGGCGAACGACCGCACATCATGTGTCCGCTCAACCTCGAAGACCAGAAACAGGGCATCTGCGGTCTGTACAAGCATCGCCTGATGATCTGCCGCATGCACGGCGTGCCCAATGTGCTCGTCCGCCCCGACGGACAGCAGGTGCAGTTCCCGGGCTGCTATCGTTGTCAGGAACTGACCGAAAAGGTCGAGGCCGACGGCCGCATCGTGCCGGTGGTGAACCGGACCTCCCTCTACAAGGACCTCGTCATGGTCGAGATGCAGTTCGTGGGCAAGAACCTGCGGCAGCTCCCCAAGGTGGATCACACCATTGCCGAGATGATTGTGTTGGGGCCGCCGAAATTGAAATAGTTTTTTTGAAAGAAGAAGAGAAAAGGAAGGGCCACCCGAAGACGGGTGGCCTTTTTTCGTGAGACGAAAGGCGAAAAGGCAGAAAGCCTGTCGCTCTCGCTCCTTCCATGCCCTCCCGGCGGGGTCCTTTCTTTTTCCAAAGCAGAAAAGAAAGAACGAAAGAAACTGCTTTTGTTCCTAGCTTCACCGCCTTGTATCTTCGGAGCCAAGAATCTGATCAAACCAGGCCGCTCCCGAATCCAGTCGCCGGGGACGGCTCCGGGATTCGTTAGAGCCGCGGCTTCCGGTTTGTCAGCTTCTAGGTTCCGAAGCTAAGGGCTGGTGCCGGTCTTCGTGCGGAAATAAGAATGGAAGGCAAGCAGGGAAACAAAAGACGGGTTTTCGTTGCCGTACTTGCCTTTCGCTCCCTTAACAACCGAAGTGCCCCAATGAGCCAATCAGACCTCACTGGTCCTAGAAGCTGACCAAACAATGGCTGCGGCTTTTTCGAATCACGGAGCCGCTTCGGCGACTTGATTCGGGAGCAGCTTGTTTGGATCAGATTCTTGGACCGGTGAGAGTCCGGCGAGTAAATTAAGGTAAAGCCGAGCTTTTTGGTACTTTTTGGGGCGGCCCAGCCAAAAAGTACCGCCGTCCGCGCAGGACATGAAAGGAGCGTCAGCGACTGGATTTCTGTCTTTTGCCTTTTGCCTTTTGCCTTTTGCCTTTTGTCTTTCATGCCTTTAACGCCATGAAGTCACGCCCCCTCTCTCCCTTTTATTCCAAAAACTTGCACACCTCCCCCATTGACTGATAGGACTTCAGACAGAGAAAAGGAAAACCTGTTACCGATCCAAAGGCGCACTCACACTCATGCCCAAGCTGAAAACCCTGCTCATCCACAAGGACCCCGAAATTCGTGCAGCCCTGCGCGACGTCCTTGAAGAAGTACCGTTCATTCAGGTGCTGGGCGAGGCCGTAACTGCTTTCGAGGCCATGGAACTGCTGGAGTCCATCCCGTACGGCGTGTTCTTCCTCGGTGTCGACCTGCCGGGTGATGCGAGCGGCATCGAGATGGCCCAGATGCTTGCCGGACGCAAACACAAACCCGCATTGGTGTTTATCTCCGATTCCGAGACTCAGGCGTATGCCGCGTTCGAACTCGGGGCCACGGACTACCTGCTCTGGCCGCCCGCACCGGGCCGCATGGCGCGCACCGTTGACCGGCTTCAGGCGTTCAAGTCCCGTTTCCGGGAAGTTCCCACACCGACCAGCTACGAAAACGAAGCGGTCGACATTCCCGAAACCAACGGAGACGAGCAGACCGTTCAGCTTCCCCTGCCCGAAGAAGAGCAGGACTCCTTCCTCGCCGCACTCAAGGCCGCATGGGACCAGACCGCCAACCGCAGGCCGGAGATCGACAAGCTCGCCGTGACGCAGGATGGCCGCACCATCCTCATTCCGTATGACCAGATCATTTTCGTGGAAGCGTTCGAGGATTATTCCTACGTCCACACGGCCAACCAGAAATTTCTGTCGTCCTACCGCCTCAAGAACCTTGAGGACCGGCTCGGACCACATCGTTTTTTCCGCGTGCACCGCAAGTATCTCGTGAACCTCGACATGGTTACCGAGATCGCGAGCATGCCCGGTTCCAACTTCATGTTGCGTACCGCTGGCCGCACGCGCATCGAACTGCCCATCAGTCGGCGCAGAATCGCGGAATTGAAGAAGGTGATAGGCCTGTAACCGTTCGCCTTGGCGCATCTACCGCTGACCGAATAAGGCGGGTGTTGCGTCATGAATTTGATAAGAAATAGACTCGCTGCAAAGGGTCTTCGCAGTGAGGAGGATGAATATGGACCAGTCAGGAGCATTGGACAGCTTACTTCAGGAAGAGCGGGTATTCCGCCCTCTCCCGCAGTTGGTCATTGAGGCCAATGTCAATCCGCAGGAGCTTGAAGCCGCGCGGAAATTCGCACGCATGGACTCCGTCGGCTACTGGGAAGAAGCCGCGGACGAACTCGACTGGTTCAAGAAATGGGATCAGGTCTTCGACGACAAGGACGCCCCCTTTTACAAGTGGTTTGCCGGGGCACGGTGCAACATCGTGTACAACGCCCTTGACCGCCACATCGAAACCGCCAACAAGAACAAACTCGCGCTCATTTGGGAAGGCGAACCCGGCGATTCCCGCAAATACACCTATTTCGAGCTCTACCGCGAAGTGAACCGCTTTGCCAACGTGCTCCGCTCCCTCGGCATACGCAAAGGCGACCGCATCGTCATCTACATGCCGCAGTTGCCGGAAACCGTGATCGCCATGCTCGCCGCCGCAAAAATCGGGGCCATCCATTCCGTGGTCTTTGCCGGATTTTCCGCCAAGGCGCTCCGCCAGCGCATCAACGACGCACAGGCCAAGCTGCTCATCACCGCCGACGGTTTCTACCGCAACGGGCAGATCATCAACCTCAAGGACACTGCCGACGAAGCGCTCGTCGGGGCCTGCGCCGACTGCGTGGAATCCATGGTCGTGGTGCGCCGCTGCAACCTCAGCGTCGACATGATGGACGGACGTGATTTCCATTACGAAGACCTCATCCGGCAGGAGCGCAACGAAGCGCCCACCGAAGTCATGGACGCGGACGATCCGCTGTTCCTACTCTACACCTCCGGCACCACGGGCAAACCCAAGGGAATCATCCATTCCCACGGCGGCTACATGGTGGGCGTACACCGCACTCTCACCACGGTCTTTGACATCAAGCCTACTGATATTTTCTGGTGCACGGCCGACGCGGGCTGGGTCACCGGCCACAGCGCGGGCGTGTACGGCCCCCTCATGGCGGGCACGACCTCGGTCATGTACGAAGGACACCCCAACTACCCGCAGGCTGACCGTCTCTGGGCCGTTGTCGCCAAATACGGCGTGACCATCTTCTACACCGCGCCGACCATGATCCGCATGCTCATGCGGTTCGGCACCCAGTATCCCAAGCAGCACGATCTCTCCAGCCTGCGCCTGCTCGGCTCGGTGGGCGAACCCATTTCACCCGAAGCGTGGATATGGCTCTACAAGAACATCGGCCGGTCCGAATGCCCCGTGCTCGATACATGGTGGCAGACCGAAACCGGCATGTTCATGATCTCGCCGCTGCCCATCTCGCTGCTCAAGCCCGGTTCCGTGACCAAACCGCTTCCCGGCGTCGAGGCAGACGTCGTGGACAAAGAAGGCAACCCCGTACCCGCAGGCAAAGGCGGTCTGCTCATCGTCACCAAACCATGGCCGTCCATGATGACCGGCCTCTGGAACGATGACGACCAGTACAAGGAATACTGGGAAAAAATCCCCGGTGCCTATTACGCGGGCGACGTCGCCAAAAAGGACGAGGACGGCTACATCTGGATTCAGGGCCGTGCCGACGACGTCATCAACATCGCGGGCCACCGCATCGGTTCAGCCGAAGTCGAAGCCGCCTTCGGCATGCATCGCGCCGTGTCCGAATGCGCCGTCATCGGCGTGCCCGACAAGATCAAGGGCGAAGCCGCCAAGGCCTTCATCCTGCTCAATCACGGCTTCGAAGCCGACGACGAACTCATCAAGGATCTCAAAAAGACCATCCGAAACGAACTCGGCCCCGTTGCCGTCATCAAGTCCATAGAATTCCGCGACAAACTGCCCAAGACCCGCTCCGGGAAAATAGTCCGCCGCGTGCTCAAGGCCGAAGAACTCGGCCACGAAATCGGCGACCTGACCGGCGTGGAAGAAGAGTAGATTTTCTTTTCGCCTCCGGCGGCCAGAGGAAGGGGGGAAGGGAGCACCCCCCTTAAAAGGGGGGTGCTCCCTTCCCCCCTTCCTCTGGACTCCATCCCCCCATCCCTCTCCCCGTATTTTTTTGTATGCGCTAAGCGCGCGTGGGGTAGGAAAATGGAAGTCTGTGCTTCTTGATGTTGTCGCATACGTTGAAGCCAAGCCGCAAAAAGAAAAACAAACCACGTTTTATCAACGTACGACACGCCGCAAAAACGCTTCTGCAAGCTATTCCCACAAGGTTCACGCGGCGTGGGCACTGTTCCAAGAAAATCGCGTCGGCCAGTTTTTTTCGTCATGTCAAACTGACCGACGCGATTTTCTTGGAACGCCAGCTTCCCGGCCCCACACACCCCCCCCTCAACCAACGCACCCGCCGAAGGCGCACCAAAAAGCTTTGGAGATTCCTAAGAACCTTTCTCGAAAGGTTCTTAGGCCGCCGGAGGCATTCTTCCTCCCCCTCCCCGCTTATTGACTTTCTCGCGTTTTGGGATTTGTATTCCATTTTACGTCTGCGCGGCAGACGCCACACTGAATATAAACTGATAGGACACATCATGCCTGTTCGTTCAAAAGATAATTTTCTGGTTTTCGGTTCGCCTCGCATTGAGCAGGCGGAGATCGACGAGGTGGTCGCATCCATGGAGACCGGCTGGCTCGGTACGGGTCCGAAGGTCGCTCGCTTCGAGAAAGACTTTTCCGCATATGTGGGCAACGGATTCGCAGCTGCGTGCAACTCCTGCACTGCGGCGCTTCACCTGAGCCTCGTGGGTCTTGGATTGAAACCGGGGGACGAGGTCATCACCACGCCCCTGACGTTCTGCGCGTCGATCAATGCGATCATCCACGCCGGATGCACGCCGGTTCTGGCGGATGTTGACCCGGTAACGATGAACATCGACCCGGATTGCATCCGGGAAAAGATCACTGACCGGACACGCGCCATCCTACCGGTCCATTTTGCGGGACGCTCCTGCGACATGGACGCGATCATGCAGATTGCAAAGGAACATGACCTCAAGGTGGTGGAAGACTGCGCCCATGCCATCGAGACGACGTACAAGGGACAGCACGCCGGCACATTTGGCGACTTCGGCTGTTTCTCGTTCTATGTGACCAAGAACGTCTGTACCGGCGAGGGCGGGCTGGTCATGGCCCGGAACGAAGAGGACATCCAGCACATCAAGGTGCTCGGCCTGCACGGTATGTCCGCCGATGCATGGAAACGGTTCTCGGATGACGGGTACAAACACTATCAGGTCGTTGAGGCGGGGTTCAAATACAACATGATGGACATTCAGGCCGCCATCGGCATCCATCAGCTTGCCCGCGTGGAAGAATATTTCGTGCGCCGCTGCGAGATCTGGGACATGTATCAGGAGGCCTTCAAGGACCTGCCTGTCGGGACTCCCGCACCGGAAGAAGCCGAAACCCGGCACGCACGGCACTTGTATACCATTCTCATCGACCCGGAAAAATGCGGTGTCGAGCGCGATGATTTCCTTGTCCGCATGACAAGGGAAAATATCGGTGTGGGCGTTCATTACCTGAGCATTCCCGAACATCCGTACTACCGCGAACGGTTCGGGTGGAGTCTTGAAGACACACCGCACGCCGTGCGCCTCGGCCGCCAGACCATCAGCCTGCCGCTTTCCGCCAAGCTGACGGACGATGACGTGGCCGATGTCATAAAAGCCGTAAACATCTGCCTTGGAGGGTAGTCCATGCTTCGTCGTCTGACCGGTCTTTCGTCACTTGTCGTTCTTCTGTTTCTGATTTGTGGCGTCGCCTGCGCCGGAAGCCTGCCCGTGTTTGACGCGGCAACGGTTCCTGACACACCGGATTATGCAGACGACACCGCATGGCTGACACGTCCGGCCAATCCGGGTGAACACCTGGTGGACGTCTTCTGGGTTTACCCCACCGTGCTGCATGACGCGGAACACTGGCTCATGGATACAGCCAGTCCGGAGATGAAAAAGAGCGCACAGCCGACACTTGTACGACAGGCAGGCGTATTTGACCAAGTCGCGAACATCTACGCGCCCATGTACCGCCAGATGAACATGGCCGCCCTGTCCCTGTCGAAATCCGAACAGGACAGGCTGATCGCGTACGGGATGCAGGATGTCTGGAACGCCCTGCAATACTACCTGAAACACGACAACAACGGGCGCCCCTTCATCCTCGCGGGTCACAGCCAGGGGTCCAATATTCTGGTCAACCTGATGGTAAAACACTGGGGCAGCATCGGTGCGGAATCGAGGCTTGTAGCCGGGTACACCATCGGCTGGTCCATCACCAGAGACGATCTGGCGAAAAACCGCGACCTGCGAATCTGCACTTCCGCTGAGCAGACTGGCTGTTTCGTGACATACAACACCGTGGCCGCAGGACGGCAGAAAGTCGCGCCTACGCTTTTGAAAAACTCGGTAGCGGTCAATCCGCTCAACTGGCGCACGGACGGCGAATTCGCCCCGGCGTCGATGAACATGGGAGCAAAATTCTTCATGGATGACGGCTCGGTGAAGGACGTGGACCATTTCACTTCCGCGCAGGTGGTGGATGGCGGTGTCGTGGTACAGCCCAAGGACCCCGCGCTGGTTGCCGTGCCCGCTGCCGTCTTCCCCGAGGGGGTCTACCACCAGTTCGACTACTCCCTTTTCTGGAACAACCTCCGGCAAAATTCCGCCCGACGCATCGAAGTCTTTCTTGCCGGTCAGAACTAGACCGTTTCTCTCTTCCACCAAAAGACAAACGCCCGACTGAACCGTTCAGTCGGGCGTTTTGCCTCAAATGGAAATGAGATCGAACAACGACTAACAGTCGTGAAAATCCTTGTTGATGTAGAAACAGAGATCAAAGAGGTTGTGGACCATCTCGTCCACCAGTTCCTCGGAATCAGCGCTGGCCGCTTCGACACTCATGGTCTTGTTCACTATCTTGGAAAACAGCATGCCGATGAGCTGATCGTCGTACATTGTCCAGTATTTGCTGCCAGAAGGAAATTTTTTGTCAAAGCCGTGATAATACATGTATCGATCTCCCGTCCCGTATCCGGTGGTTTTCTTGCTGTTACATGTTCTATCGGCCCGTCCGCCAATCCGCTTAAGGGGCAAATTCGACAAATTTACATCCAGAAAATCAAATAGTTGCCAAAAGGCCGCCACGCCTTATCCTTCGGCGGTTTTCTCCTGCCGCTCCCCCTGTTCCGAAGGGCTTCCCATAAGGGCCGGATACGGTTTTGACTTGATAAAGCTACCTGTTTGTAACATGTTTTTAACAATTACCGGGCTATAGCAGGCCGTAACAATTCATCCCACCAAGGAGAGATACCGTGTCTGCCAAAAAGATTCTGGTCGTCGAAGATCACAGGGACACCCGAGAGCTGCTCAAGTACAACCTTGCCGCCGCCGGTTTTGACGTTGCCGCTGCCGAGGACGGCCAATCCGGTCTCAAGCTCGCCAGCGGATTTCGGCCCGATATCATCCTGCTCGATCTCATGATGCCCGGAATGGACGGCCTTGAGGTCTGCCGCCAGTTGAAAGGAGACGGGGCCCTTGCCCGCATCCCGGTCATCATGCTCACTGCCAAGGGTGAGGAAATCGACAAGATCGTCGGCCTTGAACTCGGCGCAGACGACTACGTGGTCAAACCGTTCTCGCCCCGTGAACTCGTGCTTCGCATCAAGGCAGTGCTTCGCCGATCCGGCGCACCCGAACCCGATGCCCCCAAGGCATGGGAGCGGCAGGGACTCAAGATAGATTTCGAGGCACATCAAATCTCCATCGACGGCGACGAAGTCCCCCTGACCGCAACCGAATTCAAGCTCCTGACCGTGCTCATCTCCGGCACAGGGAAAGTCCAGACCCGGGACAACCTTCTCGATACGGTATGGGACACCCATTTCGAAGGGTACTCGCGCACGGTCGACACCCATGTCCGCCGACTGCGCCAGAAACTCGGCCCCTATGCCGACTGGATCGAAACCGTCCGGGGAGTCGGGTACCGATTCAAGGCCCCAAATGCCTGAACATAATTAAACGGCCCGTGTCAGTACGATCTGACACGGGCCGTTTTTCTTGCACTACTGACAGTCGAGACCGCCACTATCCGAGCCAGCGTTTGCGGCGGCGATAATGTTTGACGTCCCGGTAACTTCGCTTGTCCCCGCTCTGGCCCATGCCGAGATAAAACTCCTGCACGTCCGGGTTGTTGAGCAGGTCCTCGGCTGATCCTTCCATGACCACACGGCCATTTTCCATGATGTAGGCCTGCCGTGCCACGGAAAGCGCGGCCCGGGCGTTCTGTTCCACGAGCAGGACGGTGACGCCTTCCACGGAATTGATCTTCTTGATGATATCGAAAATCTCCTCCACAAGCAGCGGAGCAAGGCCGAGTGACGGCTCGTCAAGCAGCAGCAGTTCGGGCTTGGCCATGATGGCGCGGCCAATGGCGCACATCTGCTGTTCCCCGCCGGACATGTAGCCCGCAAGCTGTTTGCGGCGTTCACGCAAACGCGGGAAATATTCGTACACCTTGTCCATGGACTCGGAAATTTCGGAACGCGGACGGGTGAACGCACCGCATTTCAGATTCTCCTCAACAGTCAAATCCTCGAATATACGCCGCCCTTCCATGACCTGAAAGATACCGCGACGCACGATCTTTTCCGGGATGATGCCCTGAATCGGCTCATCCTGATAGATGACCGCACCGTCCGTGACCTTGCCGTCCTCGGTTTCGAGCAGCCCGGAAATGGCCTTCAGGGTCGTGGATTTCCCGGCCCCGTTGGCACCGAGCAGCGCGGTGATCTCCCCCCGCGGACACGCCAATGACAGCCCCTTCAAGACAAGGACCACGTCATTGTAAACAACTTCCAGATTTTCAACTTTCAAAATATCGGTCAAAGGAATGCCTCCGGCGGCCCTTTCAGGGGGACCAGAGAACCCTTCGTGAAGGGTTCTCTGGACTCTCCCAAGCTTTTTGGTGCGCTTCGCGGGTTTGTGCGAACGCGCAAGTTACGAACTTCTTCAATAAAACCTGCTTTCGCCGAAGGCGAGATGGGGAGTCCAGAGGGTTTCACCCTCTGGCCGCCGGAGGCGAAATCACCCGACATCGCGCCGACAGGCGCATCAAGTCCTGCTCTCCCTAATGCCCCAACCAATCGGCGCGGCGGTCGAGGATCTCTTCCTTGACGAAGGTCAGCTTGCCGTCCTTGATGGTGTAAATGAACACGGCCATGTTGGGGCGGTGGTCATCCGGGAAGTAGGAGATAAGCGGTGCGAGTCCCATGGGATCGAAATCACGCAGCGTCTCCAGCGACGTCTTGATGGTCTCGCCCGTGATCGGGCCGTTTGCCTGAGCGCGTTTCATGCCCTCTGCCATGACGAGCACGGACACGAAACCGCGCATGTAATGGGTCATCTGCGGCTTGCCGCCGGTGATCTGCTCGATGGCCTTCATGCCCGGTACGTCCGCACCGTACACAGCGGCGGCCTGATTCGAGTAGGAGCCGTTGGCATCGTCACCCGCAAGCTTGACGAGATTTTCGTCAGTGCCCCAGATGTTGGTGAAGAACACGGTGTTCAAACCGATATTCTTGGCGGATTTGAGGATGACCGAGGTGGATGGAGTCGTGCCGCCGATCCAGCAGAAATCAGGCGCGGCATCCTTGAGCGGCAGGAGTTCTGTGGTGGCATCGATGGCCTTGAGCGAAACATTGGCCTCACCAACGATTTCATAACCGAGTTCCTTTGCGTAGGCCTTGCCGCCCTTGATGGGAGCGAGGCCGTACGGATGGTCGGGATAGATGAAAGCGACCTTGGGAGCGCGTTCTTCCTTCCAGTTGGAATGGAAATACTTGAGCGCGGCCCGCAACTGGGTTGAGTAATCAGCCGCAATGAAGAAGTTGTACGGTGCCTTCTTCGGGTCGGTCAGGTGTGCGGAATAAGACGCGGAAAAATTGGGCACCTTGTCCTTTGCCACGTTGCGGATCAGCGCCTCTGTCACGGCAGAGCCGTAGCCTTGAACGCAGACCACCTTGTCGGTGTTGACCATCTTCTTGTACAGGGAAAGCCCCTGCTGGACGTTGTAGGCGGTGTCCTGAAGGTCAAAGATGATATCACGCCCGTTGATGCCGCCCGACTGGTTGACGTACTTCACGCCGTCCACGAGCCCCTGTGAATACGGTACGCCCACGGATGATGTCGGACCGGAAAGATCGATCAGTCCACCGACCCTGATGGGACCGGTTTCCTGTTTGGAAGTTTCAGCCGGTTTCTTGTCCTCGCCTCCGCAGCCGAAGAGCATCATTCCGGCCAACAGCACGATGCTCACTGCGGTTATGATTCTACCTACCCTCATGTCGTCTCCTGAAAGGGTTGAGGTTGCCACGCCGGACACCGTGTCGGGCGTTGGTTGTATTGTAACCCGCATGACGCGGGGAATTTCTAGTGCGCGAACGGATAGAGTTTCCAGTACGCCTTGATAAGCCGCCAGCGATGCGCCAATCCTTCCGGCTCGAAGATCAGGAAAAGGATGAGCACCAGCCCGAACACGCCCTCGCGCAATGCCACGATGTGCTGCGCGATATCCGGGAAGTAATTGCCCACGCCGTTGGCGACGGCGTTGAGCACTTCGGGCAGGATCACGATGAACACCGCGCCGAAGACCGAACCGATGACACTTCCCAGTCCTCCTATGATTATCATGGCGAGATAGGAAATGGACAGCCCGATGTTGAACTGTTCCGCAGAAATATACCCAGTGTAATGCGCCCACAACCCGCCTGCCACTCCGGCGAGGAATGAACTCAGACCAAAGGCGGCCAGTTTGTAGCGAAAGAGATTCACCCCCACGATCTCGGCAGAGAGGTAAAAATCGCGGATGGAGACAAAGGCCCTGCCGTACTTGGTACGCATCAGGTTCGAGACCATAAGCAGTGAGGCGGCAGCGAAAAAGAGCAGCAGGTAAAACATGCGCGCTTCGGTGTCGAAGGAGAATCCGAATATCTGCGGAGGATCGAGCAGCAGCCCGTTGGACCCGCCCGTGAGCGCACCGCCGTGCAGGAACACGTATTCAAGCACGAGCTGCGCCGCGAGGGTGGCAATGGCGAGATAGATGCCCTTGAGCCGAAGCGAGGGCACACCGAAGACCATGCCGACCATGGCCGTAATGAGGCCCGCCGTCAGGATGGCGAGCGGAAACGGCACGCCGTGCAGGGTGCATTGTCCCGCGGCATAGGCCCCCACGCCGATGAACGCGCCGTGGCCCAGTGATATCTGGCCGCAGATGCCGGTCAGCAGGTTGAGCGAGACAGCGCCGATGACCGAGATGAAGATAAGGTTCATGATAGAGGTCAGATGGACGTTGAGCACGGCCGGAGCCGCAAGCAGCACGAGAACGAACAGGCCGACCATGAGCTTCTGGAAGCCGGACTGGAATATCTGGGCTTCGCCTTGATATGATGTGAAGAAAAGACCGCATTTGCCCTGCATGGCTATACCCTCTCGATCTCTTTGGTCCCGAAGAGACCGTAGGGTTTGATCATCAGGATGATGACAAGGATGATGAACGCCGCCACCTCGCGGAATCCGCCCAGACCGAGCAGTTGCCGTGCCGCGCCGTCACACACGTTTTCAAGCACCCCGATGATCAGGCCGCCCAGCGCCGCGCCGAGGAGCGAATCCAGCCCGCCGAGAATGACCGCCGGAAAGACCTTGAGGCCGAGGTGCCCGAGCTGCGAATTGATGCCGTTGATATTGCCGAGAATGACCCCGCCCACAGCGGATACGATGCAGGCGATGCACCAACTCATGGCAAAGATGTTCTTGATGCCGATGCCCATGGACTGGGCGGCCTGCTGGTCGAACGCCGTGGCGCGCATGGCGACCCCGGTCCGCGAGTATTTGAAAAACACGGAAAAGATGGCGAACAGCACCGCCGACAGGATGAAGGCCGCGATATATACCGGGGCCACGGGCAGTCCGGCGATGACGATGGGATCAGACGGCAACACCGATGGATACACCTTGATCTGGGTTCCCCAGAATAGTTGCACCAGCGACTTGAGCACCGAACTCATTCCCACGGTAACCATGATGACCGAGATGTGCTCCTCCCCGATCAAAGGCCGCAGCACCATGCGCTCAATGGCAAGGCCGAGCAGGATGGAAAAGCCGAGGGTGATGAAGAATGCCCAGATGAACGGGATGTTGAACTGCACTGTCAGTGCGAAGCAGACATACGCCCCGACCATGACCAGCTCGCCCTGCGCGAAGTTCACGACCTTGGTGGCCTTGTAGATGATGACGAAACCGAGGGCGACCAGTGAATAGATGCCGCCCACGACCAGTCCGTTGACGATGAGTTGCAGATAATATTCCACTTACGCCTCCATGTCCTCGATGCGGATATCGCCGCACATCTCGCGGACGCGACCATCCTGATAGGTAATTTCGGTTTCCAGATTCAGCACGCACTGGTCGGTGTACAGCGCCTCGATGAGACTGCCGTACCGCTCATTGACCGTCTTGCGCCGCACCTTGCGCGTGCGGGTCAACTCGCCGTCGTCAGGGTCGAGTTCCTTGTACAGCAGGCAGAAACGCCGGATGCGCGTTTCAGGCGGCAGGGATTCATTGGTCTTGGCGACTTCGCTTTTCACGAGCGCATAGACTTCGTCCTTGGCAGCAAGATCCTGATAGGTGGTGTAGGTAATCATCTGCGTCTCGGCCCAGTGGCCCACGATGGCCATGTCGATGCAGAGGATGGCGGCAACGTAGTCGCGCCCGCCGCCCAGTACTACGGATTCACGCAGGAACGGCGAAAACTTGACCTTGTTTTCAAGGAACTGCGGCGAGAACTGTGTGCCGTCGTTGAGGTGCATGACGTCCTTCAGACGGTCGATGACCACGAGCCGCCCGTTGTCGTCGAAATACCCGGCGTCGCCGGACAGGAGCCAGCCGTCTTCGTCCACGGTCTCCCGCGTGGCCTCCTCGTTCTTGTAGTAACCGAGAAAGACCGCCGGACTGCGGGAAATGATCTCACCCTCTTCCGTAATCTTCACTTCGGTCTCTGGGATGGGCGCGCCCACGGAGGTGAAGTCGACCTCGCCTTCCTTGTGGATGCAGGAAATGCCCGCGATCTCGGTCTGCCCGTAAATCTGTTTCAGCCGGACGCCGAGGGCGTGGAAAAAACGGAAGATATCCGGCCCGAGCGCGGCACCGCCCGTGGTGGCAGAACGCATGCGCGAAAAACCGAGTCGGTCACGCAGGGCGCGGAACAGCCCCTGATCGGCAATGAAATACTTGAATCTGAGCCATGCGGAAGGAGTCTCCCCGGCAAAGACAGTGTCCACGTATTCGTACCCGATGGGCAGGAACAGGTTGTACAGGAATCTCTTCAACGGCGAGGTCTCCATGATGTCGCCCTGCACCTTGGCGGCGATGGACTCGTACACGCGCGGCGGGGAAAAGATGAAGTGCGGCCCGATCTCGCGGGAATCAGCGGACGCGGTGTCCGGGGTTTCCGGAAAATTGACGCAGAAACCGAACAGCAGGGCCGAGGCCACGGCCATCATCTGCTCGCCCATCCATGCCAGCGGCAGGAAGGAGACGAATTCGTCAGTGGCGCTCTTGGGGTCATACTTGCCGAGATTATGGGCCATGGACAGCAGGTTGGCGTGCGACAGCATGGCGAGCTTGGGACGGCCCGTGGTGCCGGAGGTGGTGGCGATCAGCGCAGGGTTGTCCGGGTCCAGTTCCCGCGTCCATGATGCATACTGTTCGACCGGCTCGGACTGATTTTCACGTCCCAGACGGCGGACGGCCTGAAAATCGACAAGGCCCTCGACCTCGGCTTCGTAAGCCGCCAGTCCCTTGGGTTCGTGGTAGATGATATTTGCGAGATGCGGGAGGTTGTCCCGGATGGAGAGCACCTTATCCACCTGCTCCTGATCTTCGGCAACGACCAGTTTGCAATCGGTGAGTGCAAAAATGTATTCGATCTCTTCGGCGGGGGAATCCTGATACAGCCCCAAAGCCATACCGCCGAACGCCTGAATGGCGAGTTCCGCCCATATCCACTCGGGCCGGTTGTCCCCGATAAGAATGACGATGTCGCCGGCGCCGAGGCCGAGAGCCTTCAGTCCGCAGGCGAATTCCGCAGTAACTTTGAGGTTCTCCCGCCATGTGACGGCCTGCCACACCCCCCACTCCTTTTCGCGGAGCGCGGTCTTTTCCGGGCGTTCTTCAGCCTGCCTGAGAAGCAGTCGTGGCAGCGTGGTCTCGTACGGTCTGGGCATGTATTTCTCTTCCTTTTTCGTGATTGTCTCGTCCCTTGTCGGGACGGGGCGTCACCTGTCAGCTCAAAAGGGTTCGAATGCGAGGCGCGAATAATCAGCAAGGCCGAAGCGTACTTCCCGTACGCGAGGGTTTGATGATTACGAAGCAACGAAGCAGACGGGCCCTTTTCAGCTGACTGCTATCTCCCGGTGAATGTCGCTTCTTCGGTTCCTAGGTAGGCGGCGATGACATTCTTGTCCGCCTGCACCTCGTCCGGCGTGCCTTCCGCTAGCTTGCTCCCGAAGTCGAGGACAATCACCTTGTCGGAAATATCCATGACCACACCCATGTCATGCTCGACCAATAGGACAGTCACGCCCCATTCCTCAGCAATGTCGAGAATATACCTAGCCATGTCCTCGGTTTCTTCGAGGTTCATTCCGGCCATGGGTTCGTCGAGAAGAATCAGCTTTGGCTCGGCGGCAAGAGCGCGTCCGAGTTCCACCCGTTTCTGCACACCGTAGGGAAGGCGTCCCGCGTGCTGGTGCCGATAGGGAGATAGGTTGAGAAAATCGATGACGTCTTCCACGCGGCGGCGGTGACGTTTTTCATGATTCACGGCGCGTCCCCAGTAGAAGACCGAGGCGAGCAGGCCGTAATTCATCTGGCTGTGCCGACCGACCATCAGGTTGTCGAGCACGGACAGCCCCTTGAACAGGGCGATGTTCTGAAAAGTGCGCGACAGCCCCAATTCCGTACGCTTGTGCGCGGGAAGAGACAGCAGGCATTCGCCGTCAAGGGCGATGCGGCACGGGCCGGAGGCACCCCCGTCGGGGATGTAACGACCGCTGATACAGTTGAGCATGGAGGTTTTCCCCGCACCGTTGGGACCGATGAGGGACGCGATGGTCCCCTGTTCCACGGTGAAGGAAACCCCCATCAGGGCGGCAATGCCCTTGAAAGTGAGGGTTACGTCAGTGACGTCAAGATAAGCCATAATCCTGCAATTATGGTTTGGAGCGTCCCACAGGGGGCGCGGACGTCATGCTTACCGGGCGGCGAATACCGTCTAACTCCGCCCCGCGTCACATAGTCGCGATCTTTGGAAGGCTCCTAGGCCCACTCTCCCTTGAAATCAGCGGGAGCGACCAATTTGTAGCCCCGGTCCGTGAGGGCGGCCTCAACGGCGGACGGGTCTTCGGTATCTATTCGGACGACCACGACGCGGCGTCCGTTGAAAAAGAAAGTACCGGTGGAGATGATGGACATCTTCATGTTGGCTATGACACCGGCGACTTCGTAGAGTACGCCCGAGCGATCCTCGACCTCGATGGTCAGGCGGCTGCCGCCTTCGCGGTAGCCCATTTCCTCGGACAGAACGTCAAGCATGACGTTACGGTTGATATATCCGATGAGTTCCCCGTTATCATCCACCACGGCCAGTCCGGCCAGATTCATCTCGTACATCATGTCCGCTGCGCCCTCGATTTCGGTCTCCGGGGTCACGGTCTTGATGTCGGTGCGGTAGATCTTTTCAACGGTGAGCTTGCTCATCAGGTAGTTGATTTCATGCTTTTCCAAAGAGGTCATGATGCTGGGCAAGGCAGCGGAAATGTCTTCCTTACGCACGTAGCCGACCAGCTTGCCGTTCTCGTCAACCACCAAGAGCATCCAGAGCTTGCTGTCCTCCAGCTGTTTCTGGGCGTCCTTGACCAGGGTGTCAGGGGTGACCTTGACGAAATCACGAAGCATTTTAAGACCGACGTACATGTGTTCCTCCTTGGGCGACCGACCTGAATCTTGGTGTGGGGTCGGGCATTATCGTCCGAGACGAATACACAGTTTACGCACATCTGGCAATACACCGCAACTCGGGGGAACCCTTGCAGGCCACCCTCAAGGTGCAGATAATTATCCGACGAAAGGAAGGAAAGGCGGCTTCATACTAGCGCAACAACCTGAAACCGAATGGAATTCGGTATTATGCGGCGCTCAGGAACATTCCGTAAATCCGCTTGAGCATGAACAGGGGCATTTCGCTGTCCCAGTGGCCCGTGGACTTCGCCCATGCCCATACGAGCAGCAACACGGCCACCGCCCCGAGTCCGACAGCCAGCCACGGGATGCGCTTCCGGCCATATGCGGTAAACGACAGGCAGCCGTCCACGGGACAGGCACCCACGCATTCCGCACAGCCGATGCACTCGGGCGTACGCACCAGCGTCTTCTCATGCACCCGGATGCCGGACGGACATTGCTTCGTACATTTGCCGCAATCAATGCAGGCATCCGCGTCACGCCTGACATTCGTCGGTCCGAACCACGCGAGCAGTCCGAGCAGCGCGCCATACGGACAGAGATACCGGCACCAGAAGTTGCGGATCACAATGCTCAGCAAGGCGAGTACGCCAATAATCATCATGGACAAGGCGGACGGGCTGGTGAAAAACGCCAGCATCTTGGCGTCCGAGACCATATTGTACGGGCCGGTAATGAACGCTTCCAGCGATCGCGCATCCATGGAAAAGACCGCATAGCAGAAACCGCCGAGCAGCAGATATTTGACACCCGTCAGCGGATAATCGATCCACTTGTTCGGAATCACGGCGAGCTGCATCTTCCGCCCGATCCGCTCAAGGATGCCGGAGATGAAACCGACCGGACAGACATACCCGCAAAACCCTTTTCGAAACAGGAACGCCATGAGCATGACGGCGATGAAAATAGACAGCCCCGCAGGATGCACCGAATCCCACTGCCCGGTCGTCAGCAACTGGCGAAAGCCGAGCAGCGCGCTGATGGGCAGGAAGCCCTCCACCGCACCGGGCTTGGCAACCATCGAGTCGGATTGACCGAGAGCCCATGCGATGAACGCCGCAAAGCGGAAGCCGACGTAGATGCAGAACAGGGTGAAGACCGTCTGGACGGCAAAACGAAACCGGGCGGGAGTGAGGCGTTGTTTCATCATGGCGCAGGCCTACTCCAAGCCGGAACACACGGCAACAACTTGCATCAATTTGCACAAGTCCGCAGGCGCTGAGGGAAGCATTCCCCGATGCGAAGGTCCTGCCTCCTACCGCGTCACTCCCTGCGGCCAGACGTAATAGAAACCGGCCTTGGGCGGCATGACAACCGAGGCGTCGATGCCGAGCAGGTTGAACCGGGCCGGGTCCGTGGCGGTCATGGTGTTGTAGGGATTGTCGTTGGGATACGTGTCTCGCCGATAGGCCACGACCTTGGAATCCACAGGCAGGCCGGAGAGTTCCCGGGCCTTGGCAAAGGCGTCCTGAATGTAACCGATCTGGTCGATCAGCCCCACGCCCTTGGCTTGGGACGCGGTGAAAACACGGGCGGTCTGCACGGTCGCCATGTTCGAAGGACTGATCTGGCGGTGCTTGGCGACAAGGGAGTGAAAACGGGCTGCGTAATCGTCGATGATGGACTGGAAAAGTGCGGTTTCTTCCGCTGTTGTCGGGCGGAACGGCGACCCCATGTCCTTGTCCACGCCGGACTTGGACACCTCGACATCCACACCGATCTTGTCGAACAATCCGTGCAGCTTGGGACGCATGAAGATGACCCCCACGGAACCGGTCACCGTGGTGGGATGTGCCAAAATCCAGTCGGCAGGCAGGGAGGCGTAGTATCCGCCGGACGCGGCCACATCGAACATGGCGGCCACGACCTTCTTGCCGGAGCGCTCCTTGAAGCCCAGAATCTCATGATAGATGATGTCGGACGCCGTGGTCGTTCCGCCCGGGGAATTGACCGCGACAACCACGGCCTTCACTTCCTCGTCCTGCTCGGCGAGACGCAGGGCGCTGGTCAGTTCCTGCACCTGACTCGGCGCAGGCCGCAATATGCCCTGACTCGGCTGGTCCACAAGGAACCCGCTCAGGTAGATGAGCGCCAGCTTGCCGTCGCCCTCTCCTTCGACAACGAACTCCTTGAGCGGCTCGGTCGTGGGGGCAGCGAAAATCTTGAGCTTCGGCGCACAGCCGGGGAGCAGCAGGACCGCGAACAGCAGCAGGGCAAACAAGCGCATCTTCATGATGATCTCCGTGGGTTAATCTGAATTCAGGCAGACTATCACAGGAAAAGAACAAATCCCAGTCCGGCGGCGAGTTCGCCCAAAAGGGTCGCACAGCCAAGAAAATCTCCGTTGACCCCACCGACATGGGTAGCGAGTTTGTGAAGCGGAATAATGGCGATTCCGGCGATCAGCATGCCGCAGACAGTGGTCAGCGGTCCGGCCAGAATCAGGCCGATCAGGAAGGTGAACGCGGTGGACCAGAGTGCCACCGGCAGGGTCGCGCCGTCAATGTAGAGCTTGCCCAGGCCGGGACGGGCCAGATGGCGCACGGTATACCCGAGCCAAACCGAAACACCACGCCCGACCACGAACACCCACAGGATCGCACCGAAGGCCCCGACAACGGCCATCTCATGGAACAGCAGCACCTGCCCGACGATCATCATGACAAGCCCCATGGAACCGAAGGCACCGGTATGGCTGTCCTTGACCACCTCCCAGAACCGTTCGGGCACGGCATGGGTGGTGACGCCGTCACAAATATCGGCCAGTCCGTCGAAATGCAGGCCCCGTGTCAGGTAGATATTGGCCGCCACCATGAGCCACGCCTGAATCCACGGGGCCGAGCCGAACAGGCCCAGATAGAACGGCAGCACCACGACCGCGCCGAGCACCGCCCCCACCGGGGCCATGTACGCCATGCAGCGATTCATTTCCTCTTCCGGGATGACACGGGCCGGAGCGAGACGGGTAAGAAAACCGAGGGTGTCGACAAAGCGGCGGATAATGGACATCTATGTCTCCCAGACAAGTGAAACGGCATCCCCCATGGAGAGTCCGAACTGTTTGGCGGCCGAACCCTGATTGACCGCGATTTCGTAAAATCCCTGACTGCCTTCGAGCAGACCGGCCATGCCTTCGTCCAAGTCGCCGTATGTAGCGACGCAAGAGATTGCAACGCCAGCCGGGACGATTCTCAGACTACCTACTCCGCCGAGACTTTCGGCTTCGATGCTGAGCACACAATTGCCGAAACGGTCGATATGCAACACATGGCACTGTGCCGAGCCGGGACCGGTCTCCGGCTGACTCCACGACTCGCAGACCAAATCGTCCGGGGATATTTCCGGGCCGATCTCCTCCGGCCTGCCGCCCAGCGCGAACCATGCGGCAAGCGGCGCGAACACGTCACGCCCGTGGAATGTCGAGGACACGTTCTTGGGCGCATCCAGAGCCGCAGTGACGTCGAACACACGGACCTCGGCAGTCTGCACCCTTTTCAGGGCAAGGCAGAGCAGCCCGTTGTCCGGCGCGATGAGCAGCCGTTCCCCGACTTGCGCGCACACGATCTTCCGGCTGGTGCCCACGCCCGGGTCCACAACCGCGAGAAAAACCGCGTCCCGTGAAAAATGCTCATATGATGATGCCAGAAAAAATCCCGCCTGAGCCACGCTGAACGGCGCGACATCGTGCGAAATGTCCACGACAGGACACGCCGGGGCCTTTTTCGCGAGCACGCCCTTCATCTGGCCGACGTACGGGTCCGCCAGACCGAAGTCCGTGAGCAGCGCGATGGTGCGCGGCGGTTCTTCCTGCCGTTTGCGTGTGAACATCTAATATGTCTTCCTTGAGGAAAAGCCCTGTCCCAGTACGTGGAAGCCGGACCCCATGATGAAAAAGGCATCCGGGTCGATGGTGTAGACCAGCTCTTCCAGCCGCTTGAGCTGCATGGATGAAATCATGGTCAGCACGACCTCCTTGGGATCGCCGGACCAGCCGCCCGTTCCCTTGAGCATGGTCACGCCCCGGTCGAGCTTGTCGAGAATGCCGCGACGGATATCATCGGAATGGTCGGACACCACGATGACCATCTTTCGCTCGCTGCCCATGCCCATGACATATTCAATGGCAACGGCAATGACAAAGGTCATGGCAATGGAATACAGCACCACGTTGGTATCGAGAAAGGCGAAGCCGCCCACAAAGCCGATGAGGTTGAACCAGAACTCGAACGCGCCCATGGACATGTTGAGTTTTTCCTTGCAGATGACCGCAAGGATATCGGAACCGCCGGTGGAACCGAGGGACCGCAGCGCCACTCCCACACCCGCGCCCATGATGCCGCCGCCGGTCAGCACGGCGAGCCAGATGTCCTCAATGGGCATGGTATAGGGGATCAGGTCGATGAAAACACTCACCGCGACCATGCCGTACAGGGAATAGAAAAAGAAACGGCGGCTGACAAAGACCCAGCCCAGCACGAACACCGGCAGGTTGAGCAGCAGATACCACTGACCGGCACTCAGTCCGCCGAAGGCGTAGTAGAACAGCAGGCCGATACCGGACATGCCGCCGGTCAGCAGACCATGCGGCACGGCCACGGCCTTGACTGAAAAGGCGATCAGAAACGACCCGAACGTCAGCAGCATCAGGTTCCACGGCACGCCGAAGGTCAGGGTTCGCAGTCGCAGTTTGGTTTCTTCAGAAAACATGGCACTCTCCACCGATATGTCTAGCTGTTTTTATTCATTGTGGGAACCCGAAATCCATTCGGACACGCAAAGGACACACCGCCCTTGCGCGTAAACGGGAATGAAGGTAAATCGGGCGTTCCGTTCCGAATTCAAAATAATGGCGGAAAACGGACGGACTCATACATCATCAAAGCCAGAGAGGCATATACATGAAGCTCACCGATATCAAGCCACTTGAATACTGGGTCGCATTGCAGGAAGAACTGCACACGCGTTTCGGCCTGAACGCCGACGTCATGGACCACGAGGGAAAACGGCTTTCCGGCAACACATGGGGCAACGACCTCTGCCGTGCCATCCGCGAAGACGCCAAGGGATTCGGCGCGATCTGCGCCCCCGCAGGACAGGCCTTCACCCAAATGATGCAGCAGGGGAAACCCTTTGCCGAGGAATGTGACGGCGGCATGATGCGAATCAGCGTGCCGGTGCTCAAGGACGGCGAGCTGCTCGGCGCGGTGGGCGGTTGCGGCCTGGTCGCGGAAGACGGCGAAGTGGATGAATTCTCCATCGACATGATGTCCGGTCTCGACGCGGAGCGCATTGCAGAAATGGCTCCCAAAGTCCATGTGGCAAACGAAGAAAAAGTCAAGGAAATCATGGTATTCATTCAAGGGAAAATAGACGAAGCGCTTTCCTAGACAAAAAGGCAACGGCATGAACTATCATGCCGTTGCCATAAAACTCCCGTGAGTATATTGTCGGGGTATGAAATACCTTTTCCCACTCCTGCTGACCCTGATGCTCGGATTTTCCTCCGCCTTTGCAGGGGAAAACATCACCGTCACGCTCTACGGCGACGACAGCTATCCTCCATACAGTTTTCTCAACAAGGGCAAGATTGAGGGCATCTACCCCCACATAATGCAGCAGGTTGCAGAGCGCATTGAGGGGTACGACATAAAGATCACCCTCCTGCCATGGAAACGCGCGCTCAGACTGGCAAAAAAAGGACAGGTATTCGCGGTATTCCCGCCCTATTACCTTCCGGACAGACGTCCGTATTTTTCCGAATACTCGGTTCCGATACTACCGGAAGAAACCATTGCATACTGTGCAAAGAGCGTTCTGCTCCCCCCGCGTCCCCGCTGGCCCGAAGACTATTACGGCCTGACCGTCGGCAACAACCTCGGCTTTGATTTCTATGGCGAAAAAGTGGATCGGGCCATGCATGCAGGCAAAATCAAACTGGAGAACACTCCGGGCACCAAGAACAATATTCTCAAGCTGCTGGCCGGACGCATAGACTGCTACATCAACGACCGCATTTCCATCCTCTGGAATATCCGGCAAATGAAGCAACAGGGAAAATGGCCCTATGACCGGGAGCTTGCCGAGGGGACCGTCCTTGACCGGGAATACGGTTACCTCGCCTTTTCGGAAAGCTACAAAGCGCCGTACCGCGAAGACTTCATCCGCAAGTTCAACACCATCATCCTGCAAATGCAGTCATCCGGAGAGATCGACCGCATCGCGCAGGGATTCATCCAATAGCGAACCCGTTCACTTCGCAATCCGCCCTACCCGCCGAGCTTGTAGAACAGGCTTGCCTGCGTGCAGCAACCGCTGAACCCGAGCGCCTTGTAGACCTTGTCCATGCACACGGCCTCACGCACCACGCCCGCCAGATGATCGAGCGCATCTTCGAGGTCGAACCGGACCTGCACCTGCTCCAGAGGCGACAGCCCCTTTTCCATGCGAAGTTCGTCAATGAACCAGCGGCGGAACTCGTCGCTGTCGAACAGGCCGTGAAGATACGTCCCCCAGACCCGTCCGTCGGCGCGGGTGTAACCGAGCGGGTTTCCTTCGTTGTCACGCACGGCCACACGCAGGTCCTCGGCCAGCGGCTTGGTCTGCCCGTGATGAATTTCATAACCGTGCACGCGGTGGCCGGACTGGGAATGCTGGCCCCATGTCCGCACAAGCGTCTTTTCCGGCGCGAGCGTCGTCTGCACCGGCAGCAGGCCGAAACCGTCCACACGGGTCGTCTCTGACTCCAGTCCGTACGGGTCGTCCACGAGTTCGCCCATCATCTGGAAACCGCCGCATATTCCCACTATGCGGGTGCGATGCCCGTTGTTGGCAAGCTCTCGAATGGCAGCGGCCATCCCCTGCCCGCGCAGGGCCTTCATGTCCGGCACCGTGGACTTGGAGCCGGGAATGATGACCGCGTCCGGCGTGCCGAGATCATGGGCGTCCGTGACCACACGCACACGCACATCCGGCTCGGCGAAAAGCGGGTCGATGTCGTTGAAATTCGAAATGCGCGGCAGGTCGATCACCGCGATATCAACGCACTCCTCTTCCGGAAACTTGTCCCCTTCGGGCCGGAACCCTTCCTTGAACGAGACCGAGTCTTCCTCGGGCAAACCAAGGGAATGGATGTACGGGATGGTTCCCATGACTGGCTTGCCCGTATGCTCGAACATCTGCCCGAACGCGGGATCAAGCAGGCTGGCGTCGCCCCGAAACCGGTTGATGAGGAAGCCTTCCACATGATTGCGCTCGGCAGGCGTCAACAGGTTCATGGTGCCGACCATGGAGGCGAACACGCCGCCCCGGTCGATGTCCCCGGCAAGCAGCACGCGGGCCTTGGCGTACTGTGCCATGGCCATGTTCACGATATCATGGTGCTTGAGATTCACTTCCGCAGGACTGCCCGCGCCTTCGAGGACCATGATGTCATACTCGTTGGCAAGGGAATCGTAGGCGGTCTTCACGGCCTCCCACGCACGCGGCTTGTAGCGGACATACTCGGTCACGCTCATGTTGCCCACGGGCTGGCCCATGACGATCACCTGCGAACCGACGTCGGATCCCGGCTTGAGCAGGACCGGATTCATGCGTACGTCCGGCTTGAGGCGGCACGCCATGGCCTGCGTCACCTGCGCGCGTCCCATTTCGCCGCCCTGATCGGTGACAAACGAATTGAGCGACATGTTCTGCGCCTTGAACGGGGCCACGCGATACCCGTCCTGCAAAAAGATTCGACAAAAAGCCGCGGCCAGCACGGATTTTCCCGCATTGGAACTGGTCCCTTGTAACATGAGCGCGGGCGTGCGTTTCTTCCGGCGCACAACAGGGGCCTTGGCGGTTCCGCTGACGGCTTCCATGGCGCTGATGAGGCGCTCGTTGTCGGCCTCGTTACGCACGGCCACCCGGAACCAGTTGTTGTCCAGCCCCTCATAGTTGCCGCACAGCCGAATGGCGATGTGATGCTCGGTCAGCAGCCGTTCCATGAGCGGGACCGCGTCCTGCCCTATCCGCTCCACCCGGCACAGCAGGTAGTTCGCCTCACCGGGCATGACCTTGATCCCCGGCACCTGCCTGAGGCCCGATGCGAGATTTTCCCGCAGCAGGGATGTCTGCTCACGGGTCTTTTTCGCATACGCACGGTCACGCAGGCACCGCGCCCCCACCTTCTGGGCCAGCGTGTTCACCGACCACGCGGGCATGGACTGCTTCATACGCAGGATGACGTCCGGGTCGGCAAATGCCAATCCCAGCCGGATGCCGGGAATGGCGAAAAACTTGGTCATGGACAGCACGGTGATGACGTTGGACGGCCTCTCCCTGATGAGCCGGTCCCGGTCCGCAGGCAGAAATTCGGCAAAGGATTCGTCCACCACGAACCGCGACTGCGGGAACATGGACGCCACCTCGCGCAGGTCAGCGGCGGAAAATGTCGTGCCGGTGGGGTTGTTGGGACTGCACAGGTACACCAGCGACGGGGTGGTCAAGAGCGGGCCGAGCGCCGGGAAGTTTACCGTAAAGTCATCGTGCATCGGCACTTCCACGACATTCAGCCGGTTCACCTTGCACGCCCGTCCGTAATCAACATACGTAGGCGACGGAATCACGGCCTGCCGGTAGCCCCCCATGGCGGCAATGGCAAACAGCAGCTCAGACGCACCATTGCCCGCAATAACCTGCGAAGGCCATACCTTGTACGCCTCGGAAGCGGCCATGAGCAGTTCCGTGCTGTCCGGGTCCGGGTAGGAATCAACGGCCTGCAAGGCCTGCCCCACCACCTGCCCGAGCCACGGCGGCGGACCGAGCGGATTCACATTGGCGGAAAAATCAATAATCTCGTCCGGAGAACACCCGGCAGTCTCGGCCATGCGCCGCAGATTGCCGCCATGGGCGAACTTCTGCTCGTCAAGGACGTCGGGTATTCC
Source organism: uncultured Pseudodesulfovibrio sp. (assembly GCF_963664965.1). NCBI lineage: Bacteria > Pseudomonadati > Thermodesulfobacteriota > Desulfovibrionia > Desulfovibrionales > Desulfovibrionaceae > Pseudodesulfovibrio > uncultured Pseudodesulfovibrio sp. The sequence goes on from NZ_OY761823.1 coordinate 198,500, forward strand.
GGCGAAAACACGTTGTTTCAAGAATGCCTCCACGGGCTTGGGCCCCCCCTGCGGGAGTCCCCGAAAATGTCCTGACCTGGTATCCGCACCGCATATAAGTTCAACGTACCGCAATAAAACGAGAGAGCGACGCAAACGGTGTGCGGACGCGGAATTCGCGTTGTGCCCCGCACACGCCGAACAGGAGTCTAGATATTTTTGAGACTTTACGCGGAATGCGCGTCAGAGACAAGAAAGAAATACGACTCCAATGGCTCAAGCACCATTCCACTCGCACCCGTCCGGCCCTGTCTTCATTTATTGCGAGCCGCCGAACTTTCCCTTACAGTGGCTGCTTCAATCAGAGTACAAGGAGATTTTCATGCAACTTATTTCGTCGCAGATGGTCGGATACATGGAGCGGTCCTCATGGATTCGCAAAATGTTTGAGGAAGGCATCAAAATGAAGAAGGAATTCGGAGAGGATGCTGTCCACGACTTCAGCCTCGGCAACCCGGACCTTCCGCCGCCGCCCACGGTCAAGGAAGCACTGGCCGACCTTGCGGAACAGGCCGGAGAACCGTTCTTCCTCGGTTACATGCCCAACTTCGGGTACCCCCATGTCCGTGAAAAGCTGGCAGAAGAGGTGACCAAGGAGCAGGGCGTGGATGTTCCTGCGGATTGTCTGGTCATCACCTGCGGTGCGGCCGGAGCGCTCAACTCGGTATTCCGCGCCGTGCTGGAACCGGACGACGAAGTGCTCGTTCCGACTCCCTTCTTCGTGGAGTACGGCTTCTACGCCGAAAACCACGCTGCCAAACTCGTCACCGTGCCGTCCAAGCCGCTGACATTCGAGCTTGATCTGGAGGCCATGGATGCAGCCATCACGGACAGAACCCGCGTGGTGCTCATCAACTCGCCCAACAATCCCACGGGCGCAGTTTACACACGCGAAGAACTCGACGGACTGGCCGCCATCCTGCGGAAGCACAATGAAGGCCGCGACAAGCCCATCTACATCCTGTCCGACGAGCCGTACCGCTTCCTCGCGTTCGACGGCGTGGAAGTACCGAGCCTGCTCGATGTCTATGAATATTCCATCGTATGCTCGTCCTTTTCCAAGAACCTGAGTCTGGCAGGCGGACGCGTCGGCTACGCGCTGGTCAACCCGGCCATCGAGGGACGCGAAGCCCTGATGGGAGCAATCGTCATGGCAAACCGCATCCTCGGCTTTGTCAACGCCCCGGCCCTTGCCCAAAAACTGCTCGCCAAGGCCCTCGGCAGCTCGGTGGACATCTCCATCTACGACTCCCGCCGCAAGGCCATGGCCGAAGTTCTCGACAACGCGGGCTTCAAGTACACCATGCCCAAGGGCGCATTCTACTTCTTCCCCGAAGCACCGGGCGGCGACGACGTCAAGTTCTGCGCCACCTTGCAGGAAGAAAAGATACTGGCGGTCCCCGGCACTGGCTTCGGCTATCCCGGCTATTTCCGCCTCGCCTTCTGCGTAAGCGAAGACGTCATCACCCGCTCAAGGGACGCCTTTGTCCGGGCCATGGAAAAAGCCAAGGCCTAACGGGAAAACTCCCCTAAAAAGAAGAGGCTTCGGAAGAATACTTCCGAAGCCTTTTTTGCTGGCCGTTGCCGCGAGAGCTGTTCCATGACGAGTTTAAAAATTTTGCCCCATGGCGACGGCTGAGCCATGAAGTTGAAATTTTTGTACGGACGCCCTTATTCCGCGACCTTGTCACGCCCCCAAAACACCAATTACAACACACTGTAATTCAAGGATAAAAATATTTTTTGAAACATCCGTCAGACTTTGGCACGCCAAGTGCTATAAAGAAAGCATCTTCCTTTTATTTGCACCGAGAAAACAACAGGCTCCCTCCGGGGAGCCTTTCTCGTTTCATGGGGGTTATTCAGTACTGCCGGTCGCGCCGTCCTGCACCTCAAACAATTCGCGATAGCTTTGAAGGATGGCAGCCACCTTGCCCTGTGCCTGAATATCCTCAAGAGCCTTACGAACCTTCTCGACAACCGCATCCGGCGTGTTCAACCCGAAAGCCATGTAAATGGGACGATCGAAAAGCGGCATCATCATGACCCAATAATCAGACGGCAGGCCCGACATCTTGAGCCACCGGGCAAGAGACAGAGGATCACCAGTCGTCAGATCAATACGCCGCGTACTCGGCGCCGACTTGTGCAGATTCAAATCTTCGGAATTGACAGGAAACAGATTGGCTCCTTCAACAAATCCCTGTGAAAGCAGGAAATGGTGCGTGGAGCTCGCACGGGTTACCCCAATTCGGTATTTTTTGCGTCATTCAGCGATTTCAGGTTGATGTCTTTCCTGTATTTCGGACGAAACAGGGCCATTTCAACGGCAAGGCCATTGATCGGTATCCACTTGAAGTGGGCTGCCCGATTGGGCAATTTCAGAATGGAATAAATAAGAACGTTATCACCGGTTCGGGCCATCTCGTAAGCCCGGGCCCAGGGATAGGCTTCGATGTCGTAACTGACTCCAGCCTGATCGAGAGTCGCCTTCACCACCTCGGTGACAATCCCCTCAATCCGCCCGTTCCTTACGCAATTATACGGGGGCCATTCCTCCGTCACCACCTGTATGTCCGCGCACAGCGCCCCGGTAGCCATGACAAGAGCAAAGACACCCGCCAGCAAAGCTTTTCGAATCATGATCAACTGCACTTTTTCAACGATGTTCTCCCCAAAAACGGGCTCCCCAACCCGCCATAAACTCACTTATGTAACAATAAACACCGTTATAGGAATTATGTCCAGTATGATTTACTAAAACTCTCATTTAATTCGAACGTTTCAGACGAGAAAACAACTTCTTCACGCGCATTTTTCGCTTTTTTACGGTGTCACCGGTTTTCTGAACGGCACTGCTGGCTATCGTACTGACCTTCTTACCTGTATCCGAAACCGTGCCCACTGTTTTCCCGGTCACGTTCTTCGCGGTATCGGAAACCTTCCTGACCGCCTGTCCCGCCGTATGTACGACACGCTTCACTCCCCCCGTCACGCCGCCAGCAACGGCTCCGACACCGTCCTTCACACTTCGTGCTCCGTTGCCCACGGCCTCGGCAGCACCGGACACGGCCGAACCAACACCACGCGCCATCTTTCCGGAACCGGATTTCACCGCGCCGGTCGCGCCCTTCACCAACAATCTGGTCACGTAGGTCACGGTCCCCGCGCTCATGCTCACAAATATCTTCGACGCCTCGATGGTCGCCGAACGACGCATGCTCCCGCCCGCATCCAGTTTCAGGCTCATGTAATTGCGTGCGATGATGCCGCACCGCAACGACAGCAGGCAGTTGGCCGAACCGGTCAACACCGATTCCGTGATGGTTCCGGCAAGCGCCTGCGCTCCGGGCACGGCACCAAGCGCAGAGCCGCCCAGAAGGGGCGTCATCAATTCCGTCACATATTCATCAACGCCGAAGTCCTCGATACTTCCGGCGATAAACGATGTCGCAGCAATATTCGCGTACAGATTGACCATCTCCCGCCAGTGAGGACGCTGATTGTATATCTTGGAAATTCGCCACACCATCCGCGTCACCAGAAACAGCACCACCAACGTATCAAGCCGACCGTTCTGTGCCACAGCCGAGCCGATGAAAACCCGCTTTGCTTCCGCCTGAATCTCTTGGTCAGCCCGACTCTCCAGCACGGCAAGCGCGGTCTCCAGATCCTCTTCGCCGTCCACCTTCACACCGGCTTCCCGAAGGTATTTATTCCGCCTCAGCCGTTTGACCAACCGAAGCCGGAAACGCCGCAACGCCTCTTCCGAAGGCGAGGCATGAACCAGCAGCGGACGCGGACGCAGAAAAGCCACGGCCCCGCCCCATGCAAGGCAGGCCGCAACGGATATGAAAAGTGCCCAGAACACCCACGGCTCCAGCACGGGATTGAATCGTCCCGCAAAATCGGCAAGCCCGGTAATACAGCTGTACAGAAAGGTCAGAAATGATCCGACAATAATCAGCCCTGCCAGCGTGATAAAATTTTTCAAATATTTCGGCATAAACGCAATAGTATCCGATTTCCACACGCCATGAAAGCATGTGCAATTTTCGATCAGTCAGGCCAGTAAACTTCTCAGGAACCGGCTACACGTCGATCTCGACACCTATGGGGCAATGATCCGATCCCATGACTTCCGGTTCGATCCATGCGCGCACGACCTTGTCCTTCAGTTCCTCGGACACGAAAAAGTAGTCGATGCGCCATCCGGCGTTGTTCTTGCGGGCATTGAACCGATACGACCACCATGAATAATGGTGCGGGCCGTCCTCGAAAAGACGAAACGTATCCACATAGCCGTGGTCGATAAATTTGTCGATCCACGCCCGTTCAATCGGCAAGAAGCCCGAACGCTCGGCATTGGACTTGGGATTCTTGAGGTCGATCTCGGTATGGGCTGTATTGAAATCCCCGCCCACCACAATGGGCTTGCTCTTTCGCAACGCTTCCGCGTGTTCGAGAAAACAGTCATAGAACCCCATCTTGAACTCCAGCCGCTCATCGCTCATCTGGCCGTTGGGGAAATATATATTGAACAGATGGAAATCAGGATATTCAAGGTGCAGCACCCGCCCTTCATCGCGGAAACGCTCATCAGGCAGACCAATATTCACCTCAAGCGGCTCGGGATTGGCAAAGCAGGCAACCCCGGAGTACCCCTTCTTTTTCTTCGACCAATTCCAGTAGGCATTGGAATAGGAGTCCGGCTCACGGTCTTCTTCCACTATCTGGTCGGGGTGGGCCTTGGTTTCCTGCAACATAACGACATCGCCGCCGCAGGAGTCCAGCCAGTCCCGGAAATTTTTCTTTGTGACGGCCCGGTACCCGTTGACGTTCCATGAATAGATAATCATTCGCAACTCCTATGAAAAAAGGAGGGACCGGCCCATCGCCGATCCCCCCTTGCTGTGCCGCTTAGACGGCGAAAACTTTTATTTCTCGTTGGGCGAGCTGACCTTGATCGCGACAAGCGCGCTGATGGTCAGGAACAAACCAAGGAAAAACCAGAAATAACCCATCATAATAGCATCCTCCTATTTCTCTCTATCAGTCCGCCACTAGTAGCAAAAACTTTTCCGGAAGGGAAGGCGGTTTTCGCAGACTGGCGGCCCGTCCACTTCCCTGATACTGTCCGCGCATCATGACTGACACCAATTACGATATCATAATTCTCGGCGCGGGCGCGTCCGGCCTCTACTGTGCCATGCACGCCGCCCGAAACGGCCACTCCGTCGCCATCATCGACCACTCGGACAAACCCGCCCGGAAAATCCGCGTTTCCGGCGGCGGCAAATGCAATTTCACGAACATGACGGTGGAACCGCACAACTACATCTGCGCCAACCCCCACTTCGTCAAATCCGCTCTCGCCCGACACAGCCAGTGGGATGTCATCGGATTTTTCGCCGATCACGGCATCTCCTACGAGGAACGCGACCACGGCCAACTGTTCACCCGCGAAGGTGCCGGACGCCTCGCCGGAATCCTTGTGGACCAATGCAAGAAGCTCGGCGTGGATTTCCTTCTCGGCCGCACTGTCGCCTCGGTAGACGGCCCCGGTCCCTACCGCGTGGATACCGGCGAAATTTTCACAGCCGAAAAACTCGTCATCGCGCTCGGCGGCCCGTCATGGCCGCAGGTCGGAGCCTCAGACCTCGGTTTCCGGCTTGCCAAGCAGTTCGGCCTGCCTATTCTCCGCCCGCACCCCGGCCTCGTGCCGCTCGTCTTTCCGCAAAGACAGCGCGCCATGTGCGAAGACCTCGCAGGCAACGCCCTGCCCGCCACCATCCGATGCGGAGATACCGCGTTCACCGACCCGCTCCTGTTCACACACAAGGGCATCTCCGGCCCCACGACACTCCAGATTTCATCCTACTGGACCAACGGCGACCCCATCTTCATCGACTTCCTGCCCGGTCAGCCCGTGCCCGATCTCATCGAAGAACACCGCAGTTCAAACATCCAGTTCAAAAACCTGCTCGCCCGTGTGCTGCCCAAGCGACTTCCAGCGCATCTGCTCTCCGAAAATCTTGCCAACGCCACTGTCAGCCAGATGAGCAAACAGCAAATCGAAGTCGCCGCAGACCGTATCCACAACCTGCGCGTCAACCCCGCTTCCACCGAAGGCTATGCCAAGGCCGAAGTCACCGTCGGCGGCATCGATACCAACGCGGTCTCATCCAAGACCTTCGAAGCCCGCGACGTCCCCGGTCTGCACATCATCGGCGAAGCCCTCGATGTCACCGGACACCTCGGCGGCTACAACCTCCAGTGGGCCTTCGCCTCCGGCGCCGCCTGCGGTGACGAATTGTAAGAAGAAGAGAGAAGAATGCCTCCGGCGGCCTAAGAACCTTTCGAGAAAGGTTCTTAGGAATCTCCAAAGCTTTTTGGTGCGCCTTCGGCGAGCTACGCTAGGAACGTTTTGAGCCGGGGAAAATGGGTCGAAGTTCGTGCGGTTTAACGAAACATCGACAGCCATTTCCCCCGGCTCAAAACAAATTATATCTAAAAAAGATTTGCCCGTGTACGACACGCCGCAAGGGCGCTCTTTCAAACTTCGCCCACAAACCCCACGCGGCGTGGGCCCTGTTCCGAAACAATCGAAGCCGCCAGTTGCTTTTCATTTCTTGCAACTGACGGCTTCGATTGTTTCGGAACGCCGTACTCCCGACCTCACTCCCCCTTCACACACAACGCACCCGCCGAAGGCGCACCGGGATTCCAAAGGCCCTCGGCCTTTGGCGAGTCCAGAGCAGCGCTCTGGTCCCCACGAAGTGGGCCACACGGCAGCAGCCCGCGCAAGCGGTCCCCCCGAAGGGGCCGCCGGAGGCATGGCATGGCTATACGCCCCCCGGCCTATTCGCCGAGATATGCCTTGCGAATGTCGGGGTTGGTCAACAGCTTGTCCGCGTTATCTTCCATGACCACGGAGCCTGTCTCCAGCACATAACCGCGCTGGGAACACTGGAGCGCGAGATTGGCATTCTGCTCGACAAGCACGACGGTCACGCCCTGCTCGTTGATCATCTTGACGATGTCGAAAATCTGCTGGACGAGCAACGGTGCGAGTCCCATGGACGGTTCATCGAGAAGCAACACCTTGGGGCTGCTCATGAGCGCACGGCCCATGGCGAGCATCTGCTGTTCCCCTCCGGAAAGGGTTCCGCCGAGCTGCTTGCGCCGTTCCCTGAGCTTGGGGAACAGGTCGAACACGCGCTCGATATCCTGCTTGATTCGAGCGGAATCCCTCCTGAAAAAAGCCCCCATGTCGAGATTTTCGAGCACGGAAAGACGCGGGAAAATACGGCGGCCTTCGGGCACCTGACACAGGCCCATGGTCGGCAGAATGTCGGACGCGACATCATTGATGCGCTCGCCTTTGTAGAAGATATCGCCTTCAGAGGCGTTAATGACATTGCAGATCGTCATGAGCGTAGTGGACTTGCCTGCGCCGTTCGCGCCGATGATGGACACGATTTCGCCGGGGAACACCTTGAGCGAAATGGACTTGAGTGCCTGAATCCGTCCGTAGTGGGACGAGACGTTTTTCAGTTCGAGTATCGGTTTTTCTGACATATTCTTTCGCTTTGTTATTCCGCTTCTTCGGAGCGGCGGCCCACGCGCTTGGCGGGCCACAGACCGGCCGGACGGACGAGCATCATTGCAGTCATGACGCCACCGAAGACAAGCATGCGGTAGAGTTCGAATTCACGGAACGCCTCGGGCAGGGCCACCAGCGCGATAACGCCGAGGATGACGCCGGGGATGGACCCCATGCCGCCGAGAACGACCATGGCAAGCACCATGGCGGACTCAAGGAAGCTGAAGGACTCGGGACCGACAAACCGCATGCGCGCGGCAAAGAAGGCTCCGGCAAATCCGGCGAATGTCGCACCCATGGCATAGGCGAGCAGCTTGAGCAGGAACGTGTTCACGCCCATGAGCTCGGCTGCGGTCTCGTCCTCGCGGATGGCTTCCCATGCCCGTCCGATACGCGAGAAATTGAGCCGGTAGACGGAAATGATGGTGAAAATCGCGATGGCGAGAATCACGTAATAGAGCGCCCAAAGCTTCTTGATCTTGAGGAGTTCAAAAGCAAAGCCGTCGGCAAAGTCGGGCCAGTAGATCGTGGGCCGCTTGATGGACATGATGCCGTTGGGACCGTTGGTCAGTTGCATCCAGTTGTTGAGGATGAGGCGAACGATCTCACCGAACCCGAGTGTCACGATGGCGAGATAGTCGCCGCGCATCCGCAGGGTCGGGTAGCCGATGATGCAGCCTGCGATGGCGGCAAGAAGTCCGGCAACGGGCAGGCAAAGCCAGAAAGAAAGACCGTAATGCAGGGACATGAGCGCGTAGGTGTACGCTCCCACGCCGTAAAAGGCGATGTAACCGAGGTCAAGCAGTCCGGCGAGGCCGACGACGATGTTCAAGCCGAGGCCGAGACAGACGTAGATGAGCACGCTGATGGCAACGTCATGCCCGTAACGCCCGGTCATCATCGGATAGGCAAGGGCGAGACCGAGCACGCAGAGAATGGGAATCCACTTGGGGGTGGCTTCATAGAGGCGCTTGATCGAACCGCCCGCACTGCTCACAGGCTTGAGCACACCGTCGAGGGTCCCGCGCTCCTTGAGCTGGTAGAAGGTCACGAAGATCAGCGCGGCAATGGCCACACGGATGAAGACGTACCATGTCCTGCCGAATTCCAGCCCTTCGGGCTTGATGCCCAGAAGCGGCCACAGAAGTATGAGGAACCAGATCAGGCCGATTCCCAGCCCGATCCAGACGCTTTTAGACTCTTGTGTCGTCAACGTTCTCTCCCATGATGCCGGTGGGCTTGAAATAGAGCACCGCGATCAGAATGATGAAGGCGAACACGTCCTTGTATTCGCTGGAAAGATAACCGGCTGCGAAAATCTCGACCATGCCGATGATGAGTCCGCCGACCATGGCACCGGTGATATTGCCGATCCCACCGAGCACGGCGGCGGCGAACGCCTTGATGCCGGGGACAAAGCCCATGGAGTAGTTCACCGAACCGTAATAGAAACCGACCATGATGCCTGCGGCGGCGGCGAGTCCGGCACCGATGGCGAAGGTCAGGGAGATGATGCGGTTCGAATTGATGCCGACCAGCGCGGACATGACCTTGTCCTGCGCGGTGGCGCGCATGGCCTTGCCGATGCGGGTCTTGAAGACCAGCACGTTGAGGGCAATCAGCAGCAACGCGGTCAGGCTCACGATGATGATCTGCATGTAGGAAATGGAGATCAGGCCGAAGTGGAAACCGCCCTGCGTCAACTCCGTGGGATACGGACGGTCATACACGCCCTGTGTGAGCATGAGGCCGTTCTGAAGAAAAATGGACATGCCGAGTGCGGAAAGCAGGACCGCCAGCCGGGAGGCGTTGCGGAACGGCTTGTACGCGAGCTTCTCTACCGCCATGGCAAGAAGCGCGCAATAGAGCATGGCGAGGACAAGGCCCAGTCCCATGCAGACATACGGGTCAACGCCCTGCGACGCGAGCCAGGAAATGAATATGACGCCCATGTATCCGCCTGCGGCGAAGAACTCGCCGTGGGCGAAGTTGATGAGCTGGATGATGCCGTACACCATGGTATAGCCGAGGGCTATGAGGGCGTAGACACCGCCGAGCGTCAGGCCGTTGACCAATTGTTGAAGAAAATATTCCATGTGTTCTTTTTGCTGAGGTTGGACGGCCCCCGCCGGAAGGCAGGGGCCGCCAAATCAAATTGATTTAGTAGAGTTCGCCGGTAGCCGGGTTCCAGTAGTTCACGAACTTGCCACCCTTGACCATGCGGATGATGTAGTTGGAACCGGAATCGCCGTTGGCCTTGAACTTGATCTGCTTGGAAGCGCCAGCATAGTCCATACCCTTGATGGTCTCGGCGACCTTGGCGGCATCAGTGGTACCGGCCTTCTTGACTGCCAGCAGGTAGGTCATGGCGGAGTCGTAGGAGTAGGCGGAGTAGGCACCCGGATCACCGTACTTAGGCTTGTAGGCAGCGATGAACTTCTTGTAGGCCGGAGCTTCGGTATCAACATAACCGAAGGTCAGGAACACGCCTTCGGCGTCCTTCTTGGCGATGGACATCAACTGCGGATGGTACACGGCGTCCTGTCCGAGGAACTTGGCATTGATGCCCATGCGGCGGGCCTGAATAATAAGCAGTGCGCCCGTGGCGGAGTTCTGGAGCGAGACGTAGAAAACGTCGGGATTGGCGGCCTTGACCTTGGTCAGGACTGCGGAGAAATCCTTGTCGCCCTGGTTCACGTGATCGTGACCAAGAACCTTGATGCCTGCTGCGGGGCTGGCTTTTTCAACGTTGTCGGCGAGGCCCTGGGAATAGGCGGTCTTGTCGTCCACCAGATACACGGACTTGGCCTTGAGGTAATCGACCATGAACTTGATGGCGACCTTGGACTGGTCGTCGTCACGGCCGCAGACGCGGAACATGTACGGCAGGCCGCGCTCGGTGACCTTTTCATTGGTGGAGGCCGGGGTGAGCATGACGATGTCTTCCTCGTTCAGCGGCTCGGATGCGGGCAGCGTGGAGCTGGAGCAGTATGCACCGACAACGCCGGTCACTTCATCGTTGATGAGCTTGTTGGCAGCGGCGACGGCCTGACGCGGATCGCAGGCGGTATCCTGCGGCGACAGGGTGATGTCGTCGTAACCGGGCATGCCGCCGTCCTGCTTGAAGACTTCGATGGCGGTCATGGTGCCGTTCTTGATGTCGTTGCCGTCAGCGGCGTAAGGGCCGGTCAGCGGGCTCATGGAACCGAGTTTCAGCACGTCACCGGCAAAGGCGGTGGAAGCGGCCAGCAGAAATACACAGGCCAGGAACAGGATCCGTTTCATCATTTCTCTCCCATTGTTGCAGTTGTCAGCCAGCCTCTCTTACTGGCCAAGATATGCCTCAATCACATCCGGGTTCTTCTGAATCTCTTCAGGCAGCCCCTCCGCGATCATTACACCATGGTCAAGAACCACAATGCGGTTGCAGATACCCATAACGACTTTCATGTCGTGCTCCACCATGAGGACGTTGATACCGAGTTCGGTAATGCGCCCGATGGATTCCATCAGCTCCAGCGACTCGGCCGGGTTCAATCCGGCAGCGGGTTCGTCCAGAAGGATGGTGTCCGGCTCGCTCGCCAATGCACGGGCGATCTCCAGCCTGCGCTGATGTCCATAAGGCAGATTGGAGGCGACCTCGTCAGCGATACCGCCAAGCCCCATGAAATCAAGCGCCTTCTGCGACTTCTCCTGAATGCGTTTTTCCTCACGCCTTTGGGAAGGACTGCGGAGAATGGCTCCGACAACGCCTTTTTTCGACCGGCTGTGCTGCGCGACCATGCAGTTCTCAAGCGCGGTCATGTTCTGGAAAAGCCGGATGTTCTGAAAAGTTCTGGCGACCCCCATGGACAGCACCTGATAGGGCCGCAACCCCGTGATGGTCGTGCCGTCATAGGTCACCTTGCCGGAGGATGCGGTATAAACACCCGTTATCACGTTAAAAACAGTCGTTTTCCCGGCTCCATTGGGGCCGATCAATCCGACGACTTCACCCTCGGAAACGGAAAAAGAGACGTCGGTCAGAGCTTGAAGCCCCCCGAATCGCACACAAATATCATCAAGAATAAGATTTGCCATATGTATCCAAACAGATAAAAAAAGACTCCCCTGCCCCATAAAACAATCCCCGCCAACATCGATACAACAAACCGAAATGATGGATTATTTTTGACAGGACGTACTTTAGTACATCATTTGGAGAAAAATGTCTATTTTGCGCTGATTTTTTTGATCTACCGATCAATGTTTTTTTCATTTATGAAAAACAGAACATTATTTAGCGACACTCTTGCCGCTCCGACGATTACACTTTCTTTTGTTCAAAAAAACGCAGCATAAGCCAACCAATCATCACCATTTCCGCCATATGACCGCATTTGATTCGGCTCACATGGCAACTCTTGCTCCGAACAAACAGCGGCAATTTATGGGAAAATTGCGTTCTGAGAAAAGGCTTCAATCATTCAGACAGTTACGATATCTTCAACGTCACATTTCCAAGGAGGAATCATGCAAAAAACCGTACTCATCACCGGAGCCACAGCAGGCTTCGGACAGGCCATGGCACGCCGATACGCGGCCGAAGGCTGGAAAATCGTCATAACCGGACGCCGCACCGAGCGTCTTGAAGCACTCCAAAGCGAACTTGCGCCCGCCCCGGTTCATACTCTCTGTTTCGATGTGCAGGACAAATCCGCTATCGACGATGCACTGGCGGGCCTTCCCGACGAATTTGCCAAGATTGACGTCCTTGTAAACAACGCGGGACTCGCCCTTGGCCTTGATCCGGCCCAATCCTGCGATCTGGATGACTGGGAGACCATGATCGATACAAACATCAAGGGCCTGCTCTACATGACCCGCGCCATACTCCCCGGCATGATCAAGCGGAAACGCGGCCATGTGGTCAACCTCGGTTCCGTTGCCGGCACGTACCCCTACCCCGGCGGCAACTGCTACGGCGGAACAAAGGCCTTTGTGAATCACTTTTCCAAGAACCTCATCGCCGACCTGCTCGGCACGCCCATCCGCGTCACCAACATCGAACCGGGGCTGTGCGAATCGGAATTTTCCATCGTCCGTTTCGGTGGGGACGCCGACAAGGCCGCAGGCGTCTATGAAGGCACCGAGCCGATCCTTCCCGACGACATCGCGGAGATCGTTTACTGGACCACCGCCCTGCCGCCGCACATCAACATCAACTCCCTTGAAGTCATGCCCGTAGACCAAGGGTTCAGTCCTTTCGCCATCAACCGCAAATAATCCACCACTCAAAACACCACCCTGCTCACATGAACAGGGTGGTGTTTTTGCTCAGAAGGTTCACCGGGTTCTATTCCATGCCTTCGGAATAGAACGTGATGATTTACCCCGCATCCCTCATCCAATTGAGCGAATGTCTCGGCCATACGCTTACAAACCGCTTGGCATCATCCCGTTGCCGTCTGCGGCACAGGCAGAATGAGTCACCTCCATCCACTCAAAAGACATCGAAAATTACCCTCCTCCCAACCATTGTAGCATATTGCGTGCCCCCGGCACGCAATCAGCGGCACTCGTCCCCCGCCGCACCGAGGCTTAAAAGAGTGGTGCAGATGTGCATTGTTCGGCTGCCGGGATACCACAGTCGTAGCCCCGCTACGGCGAGGACAGCCCGACGCCCGAACAATGTGCATCTGCGCCGCTATCCCAAGCCGCCACTGAACCGAAAATTGAACGCAAAAAAGGGGGGCAGCGCTATCAGCGCTGCCCCCCTTGGCGTTCAATTTCGGTTCACGACCTACCAGCTGTCGCCGCCGAATGCGTCACCACCGAGGCCGAAATCGGCTTCGGGTTCACCGCCCACTTCGGGGCCGGTGGACATGGCGTCGCCGCCTTCTGCGGCAGCGCCTTCACCGGCAACACCGGCAACCACGACGCCCTGGCTCTTGACCTTGTCGACTTCCGCCATCAGGTCGTTGAGCTTCTTGGTCATTTCGTCGAGCTTGGAAGAAGCCATGGTGACTTTCTGTTCACCGGCGGCGTTCTGAGCTTCAACAGTCTTGACCTGAGCTTCGAGCGGGCTGATCTTGGCAGCCAGTTCGTCCTTCTCGGCGTTCAGTTTTTCAACTTCGGCCTTGAGGGCAGCATTTTCTTCTTTCAGACCTGCGAGGATGTCGAGGACAGCCTGTGCGCGGGTAGCCTCGCCTTCGGGCAGGGCTTCGATCTTGACCTGATTACCGAGCTTGGCGATATCGCCTTCGGCGTACTTGGTCAGACCGGGTTCCTGTTCGTAGATCCAGGCTTTGGACAGGGCCTGCGCCACGGGAGCGACGTCGGCGTCCACGGATTCGGCCTGGGTGATGTAAGCCAGCATATCGAGCTGAGTCTGGTCAGCGGCTTCGCCGCGAAGAACAGACACGAAAGCGTTCATGGGGAATACCTTAGCTTCAGCCATTTGATGCCTCCTTAATTAAGTAAGCTTCTTTTGAATGTTCACCAAGGCGACTATTTGTCAGCGCCCATGGGGATGCGGCCAATCTTCTTGGCGTAGGACAATGCCACGGTACGGTACACGAGATGGCCGAGCTTGGACCAGGGGAGGTACGCAAGCAGCATGAAGACCGTAATCAGGTGTACGTAGTAAACCGGGTAAGCCAGTATGGCTGCGCCGAGGACACGGAAGACCATGGCACCGATACCGGTCAGGAAGATGGTCCAGATCAGGGTGATCAGGTACCAGTCATACCAGCTGGAAGACTGCTTGGTCTCGTCCAGATTTACCCTGCGCTTGGTCAGCGCGATCAGGCCGTACACACCCAAACCAGCGCCAACGAGGGCGAGCAGCTTGATCGGGTGGTAGAACGGCATCGGAGTGTGGCCGATAGCGGACACGATGCCGCCAAGGCCTTCGATGCCGATATTACGGAGCAGCCAGCCGCCCCAGTGACTACCGGCGACGACGCCGGTAACGACCATCAGAGCGATGAAGGCGAACATGAGCCAGCGGTGGCCGGTTGCGCGCTTCACGTCGAGTTCGTCTGCGTCTTCGTCGTTGCAGTCGAGGAACTGGGTGTGCTGCAGGATTTCGTATTTCACGGTATCAATGAGCGCTTCAATCATGTTCGGAGCGTCCTTGCGGCCCACGATGAACGTCTTGGGCTGCGCGTCAAACGCCTTGAGCATGTTGCGGACACCCGCATAGAAGCCCCAGATCATGAAGGCGAACACTGCCATGAAGACCGGGTCGATGGTGTAATCGCCGGGGAACAGTCCACCGAATGCGATGATGCCGTCCTCGACCGGAACCCAGCCGTGGCTGGCGGCGTCCCAAGCGAACTCGGGCAGGAAAGAGCCGAGCTTGCCGGCCATGATGACCCAGATGATGCCGTAGAGGATCGCCGGAACGGCGGCCAGCGGCAGCATGCCCGAAGAGCTGGACATCAGCTTGCCGATGATCGGAAGCGGAGCCAGATTGCGGTAGGCCATGTTACGCAGGGCGGACAGCAGGTCGCCCGGTTTGGCACCACGCGGGCACAGGTCGGAACAGGTGCCGCAGTTGTGGCAAAGCCAGATGTCGATATCATTGACCAGGCGGTCTTTCAGACCCCACTGCGCCCAGACCATTTCCTTACGCGGGTAAGGATTGTCAGCCGGGGAGAGCGGGCACACGACAGAGCATGTGGCGCACTGGTAGCATTTCTTCAAAGAGTCGCCACCGACTTCCTGCAACTCTTTAACGAAGTTAAGGTCCGGTTGTACCTTGACGGTATTTGACATGCCGTACCTCCTAGTAGCCCTTGAACGGGTTGGGGCCGAAGTTGGTTGTAATATTCTCAACGAACTCGTCGATCATGTCCGGAACCTGGTCGTACATGTCGATGGAGACTTCGTACTGTTCGACACGTTCGGGCTCGACACCCAGACGTCCGAGAGACTCAGCGATGTTTTCCTTGCGGCGGTTACACAGCTCGGAACCCTTGACGAAGTGGCACTGGTAATCGTCACCATACTTGCAGCCAAGCATCATCACGCCGTCAACACCCTTGGACATGGCGTCGGCGACCCAGATGGCGTTGACCGAACCGAGGCAACGGACCGGGATGAAGCGCACGTATGGGCTCCAGCTCTTGCCGCGCATGGCAGCCATATCGAGTGCCGGGTAGGCGTCGTTCTCGCAGGCCAGGACGATGATGCGGGGACCGCCTTCGTCCAGGGTATCGGGAACCTTGACTTCCTTGATGGCGGAACCGATCTGGTCGATGCCGTAGTTGGCAAAGGAGATGACGCGTTCAGGACATGCACCCATGCAGGTACCGCAACGGCGGCAACGCGTGGGGTTCGGAAGCGGCGTACCCTTCTCGTCATCATCCAGAGCGCCGAACGGGCATTCCTCGGTGCAACGTTTGCACTGCGTACAACGCATGAAGTTGAACTCGGGGAAGCTCAGGTCGCCGGAGCGGGGATGCACGGACATGCCGCGGTTGGCGGATTCAATGCACTGAATGGCCTTGAGGGCGGCACCGGCGGCATCTTCTTCGGCCAGACCGAGACCCATGGGCTGACGTACGCAACCTGCTGCGTAAACGCCGGTACGACGGGTTTCGTAGGGGAAGCAGATGTAGTTGGAATCCGCGAATCCGTCGAACAGTTCCAGATCCGGGAATGCCGGACCCTGACGGTAGACGAAGTTCATGGTCGGATTGGCTGCGGTGGTCGGGACGATGGCGGTCGGCACGACAACGAGGTCGGCAGAGATAGCCACGTCTGCGCCCAGCAGGGTATCCTTGGCCTTGATGACCACGCTGCTGCCGACTTCTTCAACGCCGGTAACAGTACCCTTGGTCAGCATGACGCCCGGATCATCCTGAGCAGCCTGATAGTATTTCTCGTTGATACCGGGGACCATCATGTGATCGTAGATCACGTAGGCCAGGGCATTCGGAGCGAGTTCGCGCACATAATTGGCCTGCTTCAGGGCGACCAGAGAGGTCAGCTCGGAGCTGTAGGCCAGATGCTTGGCAGACTCTTTATCTTCATACTTGAAGGTCTCGCATTCTTCCTCATCTTCCTTGGTGTCGTCGCACGGCAGGTCTTCGGGAGCCTCACAGGCGTCGCCGCAGGGACCGTAGGAAACGTCCTTGGTCAGCAGGGAAGTATCGACGATGAAGGCGACCGAATTCGGGGTCTTGCCGTCAGCAGTCTTGATGCCACCGTTGGCAGCCATGGCTTCCAGTTCGGCGGTGGTCACGACGTTCTTGATGGTGCCGTAACCGAGCGGTGCGAGGAATTCGGGCTTGCCCGGTACCCAACCGGTAGCCATGACGACTGCGCCGACTTCGTACTCGGTACCACCGACGGTGGCCTTGTACTGTGCCGGAGCGCCGGCCAGGGCTTCAACGGTAGCGCCGGTGATGACCTGAATGTTTTCGGTTCCTTCAACCTCGGCGATCAGTGCGTCGATGCCGATTTCCTGTTCGCGCTCGCTGAACGGTGCGCCCAGGGGGAAGGATTTGTACATGGTGGCAGCCTTGCCGCCGAGCGTATCAGCCTGCTCGACCAGCATGACCGGATAGCCCATGCTTGCGGCGTTGAGGGCCGCTTTCATGCCGGTGAAACCGCCACCAACGACCATGATGGTCTTGTAGGCGTCCGGAAGCTCCGGTTCGGGGATGCGGCTCTTGTTGAGCTTGATGATCCCCATGTTGGTGTAGTCCTTGGCGATGACTTCCATCTGACCGGGGAACTGCGGGTCTTCCTGATAGGACCACACGCAGTGCTCGCGCAGATTGACGCGCTCGACCTGGACTTCTTCGCCGAACTTGAACACGTCCCACTTGGCACGGGGGGAACAGGCGGCGCAGACAACACCGTCCAGCCCGTGCTCGGCAATATCGGCCTCAATCATGGCCTTGCCTTCGGGGCTGCACAGTACAGGGTTGGACTTGGCCACAGCCACAGCGGCGGAGTGTTTGCCGTTGGCGCAGAATTCGGCCAGACCGTCAACATCGATATTGGCACCGATGTCACAGCCTCCACAGATATATACTCCAAGCTTTTCAGCCATTGGTTACCTCCCTACCACGGTTTGAATCGCCTTCATCGCGGCAGCAGTGCCGGACTGGGCGGTCTTCATGACATCAAGCGGCTGCTTGGCGCAACCGGCGGCGAAGATACCCTCGCCATCGATGACGAAACCGTCGGCGTCAACGGAGCCGGCTGGTGCCGGGATGCCGTCGAGGCTGGGCTGCATGCCAGTGGCAAGCACGACCATGTCGAACTTTTCGTCAGTCTTGATGCCAGTGATGGCATTCTCGACGGTGACAATCGGGTTGCCGGCAGCATCTTCGACGATGGCGGCAACCTTGCCCTTCACCAGGCTGAGCTTGTCGTCCTGCTCGGTGATGGACTTGAACTTGTCGTAGCGACCGGGGGTACGCAGATCGATGTAGTACACGGTGACGTTGGCGTCACTGCGCTCACGGACGTAGCGGACATGCTTCAAGGAAGCCATACAGCAGATGTACGAACAGTAGTTCAGGTGATTCTGGTCACGGGAACCGGCACACTGCACAAACGCGATCTTCTTGGGCTCGGCACCGTCGGAAGGACGCTGGATCTTGCCGTTGGTCGGTCCGTTGGGGGATGCCAGTCGCTCGAACTGCATATTGGTGACAACGTTCTTGAGAGCGCCGCCGCCGAGGTTGGTCAGGTTGGAAACATCGTAGGGCTTCCATCCGGTAGCAACAACGATGGCACCGACACTCAGTTCGAGGGTCTTTTCAGCGTCTTCAAGATTGACGGCGTCATACGGGCAGGCGTTCTTGATGGCAGCCAGCTCGGTGTCGGACGCATTATCAGCGTCCACCACATAGCGCATGGGGAACATGAAAGGATGTGTCTTGTACGCGAGACCGCGGGAACCGGTGCCGAAATCGAATTCGGATTCGACCTTTGTGGAAGTCGCCTTCTCACATTCGCCGCAGGCGGTACATTTTTCGTTCACGAAGCGGGGACGCTGCGTGATCTTCACGTCGTAGTTGCCGACAGAGCCGGAAACGGACGCAACGTCAGCCATGGTGATGACTTTGACGTTAGGGTTGTTTTTGATGCGCTGGAACTGAATCTCCAGACCGCAGGACGGAGGACACAGCTTCGGGAAATACTGATTCAGCTGTGCGACCCGACCCCCGATGTAGGGATTGGTTTCAACGATGTAGACCTCGTAGCCGACTTCGGCAGCTTCGAGGGCGGCGGTGATTCCTGCGAATCCCCCACCTACAACGAGAATACTGTTATTCGACATTCTCTTAACTCCTCCCGAATAAAGTTGAGGCTTCAAGCCAAAAAAATGGCCTAAACCCGGACCGGGAGCGGGATTCCCGGCCCGGATTCAGACCATTTTCAGCCCCGGTAGACTTTGAAGAGAGTGCGGGTCCGGGGGACCCGCACTCTCGGGATGATCAATCTAACCTAAGAGACTTAGGCGTCGGGGATGATCTTGACGTAAGGCTTCTTGAAGACAGTAGTCACGCCAGTGGCGGGATCGTACTTGGAGTTACAGAAGCACTTCCACTTGGAATCGTCCAGACCCATGAAGTCGCCGCGGTAGTAGAAGCCCGGGTAGCGGGATTCTTCGCGGAACTCGATGTGCTGCATGTGCAGGCGGACGGTCCACAGGCGGTGGAACTGTTCCCAACAGCGCATCAGTTCGTGGAGATCACGAGCTGCGAGCTTCTTGGAATCTTCTTCCATCATGCCGAGCAGCCAGAAACCGGTGTTCAGCAGAGCCTTGGAGGTCATGTACAGAGTAGCAACACCACCACCGTATTCATCGGTGCACTTGATGAGGCGCATCATGAAGTTGTGCGGAGTGATGTAAGCGGGGTTGACAACAGGATCGGTGGAACCGGCCTTGTTCTCTTCGTAGGTGTACCAGGGCTGGTAGATCTCTTTAGCGAGGTCAGCAGCGTTTTCCTTCGGAGCAGGCTTGAAGTCCTTGTGGTCGACAACCCAACGGACCATCTGCTTACCGACGATACGGCCTTCAGCATGGGAACCGGAGGAGAACTTGTGACCGGAAGCGCCAACACCATCAGCACAGGTCCAGAGGCCGTTGACGGTGGTCATACGGTTGTAGACCTTACCGTTGTCAGCTTTGACCTTGTAGGAATCGGGAACCCATTCTTCGTCCGGGCCGGAGCACCAGATGCCGCAGCAACCGGAGTGGGAGCCGAGGAGGTAAGGTTCGGTGGGCATGATCTCGGAACCGCGGTCTTCAGGAGCGCAGTTGGTGGCAGCCCAGAGGTTGGCCTGACCGACGCACATGTCGAGGAAGTCTTCCCAAGCCTCAGACTCGAGGTGCTTCCATTCGGGACCGGAGAGGTCGCCGCCGACGGTGTTCAGCAGGGCAGTCTTGGTGTCCATGAAGATCGGGCCGCGGCCTTCACGCATTTCACGGAGCATCATGTGGTTACGCAGGCAAGTGGGGATGATGTGACCCTTGGCGTAGCCGCGATCCTCGTAAGGCTTCAGCATAGCACGGTTGGTCTCGCAGTAATCCTCACCCTTGTAGTTGGTAGCTTTGGCCTTGAAGAGGAGGAACCAAGCGCCGACCGGACCGTAACCGTCTTTGAAACGGGCGGGGACGAAGCGGTTTTCCATCATGGTCATTTCGCCGCCAACCTGGGCAACCATGGTGTAGGTGGAACCAGCGTTCCAGACGGGGTACCAAGCGCGACCCATACCCTCACCAGTGGAGCGGGGACGGTACACGTTAACAGCACCACCACAAGCAACAACAGCAGCGTTGCACTTGTAGACGTAGACTTTGTTTTCGCGAGTGGAGAAACCAACAGCACCAGCGATGCGGTTGGGCTCGTTAGCGTCGAGGAGCATCTTAACGATGAACACACGCTCAACGTAGCGATCTTCACCAATGGCGTTCTTAGCAGCTTCAGCAACGATGCACTTGTAGGACTCACCGTTGATCATGATCTGCCAGCGACCGGAGCGGACCGGATCGGCGCCGTTACGGATGGCGAGGCCTTCAGCCTTAGCCTTGGCACCGTCGAGGTTCTTGCCGTCTTTCTTGACCCAAACGGGGAGGCCCCATTCTTCGAAGAGATGGACGGAATCATCAACGTGACGACCGAGGTCGAAGATGAGGTCCTCACGGACGATGCCCATGAGGTCGGTGCGGACCATGCGGACGTAATCGTCAACATCGTTGTCACCGCAGTAGGTGTTAATTGCGGACAGACCCTGTGCAACGGCACCGGAGCGCTCGAGGGAGGCCTTGTCAACGAGTTCGAGGGTAATGGAAGGATCAACTTTCTCGATCCAGCGCATGGCTTCGAAAGCCGCGCCACAGTTACCCATGCCACCGCCGACCATCAGGATATCAACGTCTTTCTCGATGATTTCCGGCTCGGCGAGAGCAACACCCTTGGAAGCTTCTTTGCTGGGAAGCAGAGGCATAATATTACTCCTAGTATTATACGTGATTCAAGTAGTCTAAAAAGACTGTTACAAAACTATCGCAAATCGTAATTAAACGAGGTTTGCGTAGTCTTCCATCTTCCACTCTTTCTTCAGGTCAGCTTCGGTGACGGAAGCTTCTTCCATAGCAGTGGCCTTCGGGGCGACGAGCTCGGACTCAGTGAACAGAAGTTCGTTGTCCAGATCGGTGGGCTCGGGCTTACCTTCGAAAGGCTTGATGGAACCTTCAGGGGTGGTACGGATGGGGAACTTGAAGCGCTTCACGCTGCCATTACGGAATTTAATGGTCCACATGATGTCTTCAGCGGAACGCATCGGGATGGAGGTACCACCCATGGGTGCGAAGTCAGCATACGGACGAGCTTCGATTGCGCCCTGGGGGCAAATCTTGACGCAGGAGTAGCACTCCCAGCAAGCAGAAGGTTCCTGGTTGTAAGCCTTCATTTCGTCAGCATCCAGGATCATCAGATCGTTCGGGCAAATGTACATGCAGGCGGTCTTTTCGCCACCCTTGCAGCCGTCACATTTTTCCGGGTTAACAAAAGTCGGCATAACTTCTCCTCCTAAAGGGTTTTATTATTCTAAAAACCGACGTCCTCTACCTAAACAGAAAATACAGCGCCCGATAACTAAGTGGGCGGAAACTGGGAATTAGCAAGACCACAACCCCTTGTCAACGAGAAAGTGAATTTTTGAACAAGCAGTGCAATCATACACGGACAAAGGCCTTGAAAACCCCACTTAGGCCATCAACGCCCTCTTTATTCCCGCCAAAGAAGGGCCTGCCTTGATAAATAGGATTTTTCATCAAAACCACCAACGCTTTTAGGTTATATAGTCAAATAATGGCAAGCCTTTTTTCAACGTGTCGCCCAATTATAACTTTGGCAATGCAACATGCTGAAATAATTAGTCATATTTTAACGACATCCACGTCGTGTTTCTAGACTTTTTTGCGACATTTTCTACGCGTTATTTTGTCGCCTTACTTATATGAAATAGTCGCAGACTTGTCGGAAAAAAGCGCTTGACACGACTTTCACAAACGGACATTAAAGGTTGACCCTAATAACGGGAAATCATCATGGAATCGGGGCGGTATACTTCGTACGCCATGACACAAGGCAATGGTTTTTTTGAAAAAACATCTTTTTTAGGAGGCTTAAATGTCCAACCTCGTAGCACCTCACGGTGGTAAAGGTCTCGTCTGCTGCCTGCTCGAAGGCGCTGAGCTCGAAGCTGAAATCAAAAAGGCCGAAGGCCTGAAGACCCTCGATATTTCTGATCGTGCCAAGGGCGACCTGATCATGATGGGTATCGGCGGTTTCTCTCCGCTGAACGGCTTCATGACCAAGGCTGACTGGGCCGGCGTTTGTGAAAAATTCCTGATGGCTGATGGCACCTTCTGGCCCATCCCCATCACTCTCGACACCGATGACGAAGACGTCAAAGTGGGCGACGAAGTCGCTCTGAAGGCTGCTGACGGCACCGTCTACGCAACCATGAAGGTTGAAGAAAAGTTCGAGATGACCGAAGCCGACAAGAAGTGGGAATGCGAACTCGTCTACAAGGGCGAAGGCGAAGACTCCGCTGACGACAAGTTCTGGGAAGTTGCCATGGAAGATCATCCGGGCGTCCAGATGGTCATGGCTCAGGGCAAGTACAACCTGGCCGGTCCCGTCAAGGTCCTCTCCGAAGGCGACTACGCCGAGCGTTTCCCCGGTGTCTACCTGACCCCCACTCAGATCCGCGAAGAAATGACCAAGCGCGGCTGGTCCAAGGTTGCCGCTCTTCAGCTGCGTAACCCCATGCACCGCTCCCACGAATTCCTGGCCAAGATCGCCATCGAAGTGTGTGACGGTTGTGTCATCCACTCCCTGATCGGTAACCTGAAGCCGGGCGACATCCCCGGAGATGTCCGCATCAAGTGCATCCAGACCCTGATCGACAACTACTTCGTGCCCGAGAACGTCATCAACGCCGGTTACCCGCTTGACATGCGTTACGCTGGTCCCCGTGAAGGTCTCATCCACGCTACCTTCCGCCAGAACTACGGCATCAACAACATGCTGATCGGTCGTGACCACGCTGGTGTTGGCGACTTCTACGGCCTGTTCGAGGCTCAGGACATCTTCAAGCGTATTCCTTACGTCAACGAAGCTTGCCCGGAACCCGGCAAGGCTCTGCTCTGCCAGCCCATGAACATTGACTGGACCTTCTACTGCTACAAGTGCGACGGCATGGCTTCCATGCGTACGTGCCCCCACGGCAAGGAAGACCGCGTCATCCTTTCCGGCACCAAGCTCCGCAAGGGCCTGTCCGAAGGCGCCGAGATTCCGGATCACTTCGGTCGTGACGAAGTCCTCGTCATCCTGCGCGACTACTACGAGAACCTGACCGAAAAGGTCGAGGTCAAGATGCAGAAGGCCGCTTCCGGCGCAGACATGTAATTGTCCGCCGGTCAGCCCAAGCTGACTATTCAAAGGGTGAGACGGCACTGCCGTCTCACCCTTTTCTTTTGCCGTCACCACCGCTGGCAACGAATGTATTGTTTCCGCTTTTGAAGTGAAGTGCTGGGTCAGTGTATTGTGAATTTTTTATCATCCCCTGCCGCCGAGCATCCAGACAGGAATAGACGTGCAAGTGAAGCTGTTCACAAATAACCGCTTGTGAAAATTTGACTTACCTCCCGTGTATCGCTTCCCCGCCGCCTGAAACAAAAAGACCCCTGCCGATAACGGCAGAGGTCTCTCGCACGGGTCATTCCGATGAAAGCTAGTCGACTTTCTTGTACGCCTTGGGAGCGGCGTTGCAGATGGGACATTTTTCAGTGGGCTCGCCATCCTGAGTGTGGCCGCAGACCGAGCAGATATAAAACTCGGCATCGGCAAATGTGTCGCCATCGGCTTCAAGGGCGGCAGTATACAGTTCGGCATGAATCTTTTCAGCTTCATTGGCAAAACCGAAATAACGCAACACGGCATTTTCACCCTCGGCCTCGGCATCCTTCATCATCTCCGGATACATGGACTTGAATTCATATGTCTCGCCATCAATGGCGGATTTCAGATTCTCTTCGGTGGAACCGATCCCCTTGAGAAGGCGGAGATGGGCATGGGCATGGATGGTCTCGGCAGCAGCGGCAGCACGGAACAATTTGGCAACACCGGGCTTGCCCTCGGACTCAGCTTTTTCGGCAAAGGCGAGATACTTACGGTTGGCCTGGGATTCTCCGGCAAAAGCGTCTTTCAGATTTTCAACTGTCTTACTCATTGTATTCTCCTTGTAACATTGGTTTCGATCAATAAAGACAGTATCTAGCCTGATCCCGAATAAATTGCAAGCAAATAGGAATCATTCCTACAATCTATTTTGACTTAACCAAAAAGAGCCGCCCTTACCCGGACGGAAAGGATGAAATGTCCGAGTAAGGGCGGCTCATACCCGCATATTGGAGGAGGACCGTGGTCCTCAGAAAAATTACGCTGTCCGCGTGAACAAGGTCAGGGCAAATGCAGCCAAGGCGGCAAACACTCCTGCGCCGATACGGCGAGCGCCGGTAGAATCACGGCGGGGAGCGGGCTGGACGGCGCGATCACGCAGGCTCATCATGGCCAGTCGGGTATCACATTCCATACTCATAGTCCTTCTCCTTTTCCTTGTCCGCGTACGAACGGATTTCTATATCTCCCCATCTACGTAAGTAGCGATAACCAATCCAATTGTTTTGCGTGATGGACTTCATCAGCTATTTTGATTACACTTTGCCCAGTCAATCAGAATCGCCTATTGACCATTTTACAAACATGACAGAAATGCCGCCATGGAACTGTATCAACTGCAAACATTCCTGACAGTTGCCGACGAAGGCCACCTGACCAGAGCCTCTGAAAAACTCCATGCGAGCCAACCCACGGTCAGCGCGCACATCAAGGCACTGGAGGAAGAACTCGAAACCCGGCTGTTTATCCGCACTCCCAAGGGAATGCGCCTGACCGAAGCCGGGGAACGCCTTCGCATCAAGGCCGCGATCGTTCTTCAGGCAGTCAGGGAACTCCGGCTTGAAGCCCGAAATCTCGGCGACGAACTGGTGGGCGACCTCTCCATGGGGCTGAATACGGACGCGGAATATCTTCGCATGGTGCCGCTGCTCAATTCACTGGGCGAAGAACACCCGAAAATCACACTCCAGATTCAGCAAAAGGCGAGCACCTCGATTCAGGGGGCCATCCGCGACTCCTCGCTGGACTGCGGTTTCATCTTCGGCCCGCCCCGCTACCCAGAAATTCACGCGGTACACCTCGAAGTCACGCAGTTTTACGTGGCCGTGCCGGACATCTGGAAGGACCGCATCGCCAAAGGTCCGGCCGCCCTTTCCGGCATTCCGTGGATTCTCGACCTGAGCGACAACCCGCTTCAGGGACTGGTCAAACCGTTTTTCGATGCCAACAACATCATCCCGTCAACACGTCTTGAGGTGGACGGCGATGAAGTGATCCGCGTGCTCGTCGCTGCCGGAAAAGGGATTTCCTTTCTCCGCAAAAATGAACTGGAAGCGGCCAACCGGATCGGGACAGTGCACGCGGTACCGTTCGAGGAATTGTCCATCGACCTCCACTTCGTCTGTCTTAAGCGGCGCGATCAGGACCCGGTCATGCAGGCGGTCATCGACCATGTCAAAAAGGCATGGGGGCTGGACTGACCCATAAACGAAGGTTGAAAGGTCGGCCGGTCTGCTTTACGGTCTCCCGACCCTGAGGGGAGGGGTTGAAAAATGAACATTCTGCTCATCGACAACAACGACAGCTTCACACGCAACCTTGAGCACCTGCTCGTTGCCGCCATTGCGGGAGCACAGGTGTCTGTCAGGCCGTATGCGGACCTGCCGGCCCTCGACCTCGACACCCCGGACCTGATCGTCATTTCACCGGGACCGGGCACCCCAGCCGACTACCCCGGATATGACCGGGTGTTCCATGCCGGAAAGCCGGTGCTCGGCATCTGCCTCGGCATGCAGATCATGAATGAATACAAAGGCGGAAAAACAGGTCGTCTGACCGGCTGCGTGCACGGCAAGGCCGAGCGTATTGTGTGGCGTGATCAGGAACGAACCGTGGCCCGGTACCACTCCCTTCATGTAACCCGTGTCGGCGACGGCCTGACGATCATGGCCGAGAACAGGCAAGGCGTACCCATGTGTATCGGCTCGCGCGCCGAAAGGCTGCTCGGATACCAGTTCCACCCGGAATCCTTTCTGACCCAAGACGGAGAAACATTCATTGCCGAAGCACTCGACCTTCTCGGCCTCAATTAGTCAGGCCCGATTCGACGCCTTCGCAGGCCATCTCATCCGCACCATGGATGCAGACTGCGTGCTGTCGGCGTCCGGTTATCCCGCGCAAACCGAATCCGTCATAGGCGTAACGCCCGTGGCAGAGCTGCATTTCACGGAGTCCACCACCCCGGACGACATCCGGCGGTTCTGCTTCCACAGCCCCGGGATCGCCATGGGCTTTGTCAGCTACACCTACGGCATGCTGCTACGCGGCGTGGCATCCGGCAAACCACGGGACTTTCCCCTCGGCCACCTGAAAAAATATGCGGCGGTCATCGAACACGCCCCACGGTCAGGCAAGGCCCACATTTCTTCAGCAGACACCGCGCTTGCCCAAAAGCTCGCCACACTCCTCGCAGAAACACCCGAAGCTGCGCCCGAGTATAACATTCCGGGCCTGCCTGCCGAACCGCCGACAGCATCCCTCGACGGTCCGGCCTACCGCGCAGGCGTGAGCGAGACGCTGGAACGCATCCTGTCCGGCTACACCTACCAGCTCAATCTTTCCACAAAACTCACATGGCATTGCCCGGACCTCGACGCACCGGGGTTGTTCATGGCACTGCGCGCGAAGCATCCGGCCCCGTTTTACGCATGGTTCACTTCCGACTCACACCGAGTCATTTCCACTTCACCCGAACGATTCATCCGCGTTGAAAACGGCGCGGTCCTGTCCCAGCCCATCAAGGGGACACTCCGGTTTGACAAATATTCCCCGGAACTCGAAGCAGAGCTAACCGAATCTCCCAAGGAAAGTGCAGAACTGTCCATGATCGTGGACCTCATCCGCAACGACATTTCCGCCAACTGCGAATACGGCTCCGTACGCGTGGACAACCACAAGTCCGTGTTCGCCGTGGACAATTTGCTTCAGATGTATAGCGATGTACGCGGCATCCTGCGCGGTGACCGGGACTGCCTCGATCTCTTTTTCGACGCCTTCCCCGGCGGATCGATCACCGGGTGCCCGAAGCTCAGCTCCATGGAAATCATTGAGGAACTGGAACCGCACAGCCGGGGCGTCTACTGCGGTTCATGTGTGGTCATCCGCGACGCACGCACCATGGATTCATCCATAACCATCCGCACGGCAGTGCATGATACCCGCTCCGGAAGGCTCGCCTCTTTCGCCGGAAGCGGCATCGTAGTGGACTCCGACCCGACAAATGAGTATCTGGAGACAATGGCAAAAGCTGAAAAATTCCTGAATCTGGGGGCATCATGATCCACTATCACAACGGCGCATACAGCCGCGAACCCGTCCCGCTCGATCCCGCCGCACCCGCTTTTCGGTATGGAGCCGGTTTTTTCGAAACCATCTGCTACAACGGCAAGAAAATCTGCCATCTGCACACGCATCTGGACCGACTGCTCCACTCCCTGCGTGCCTACCGCGTACAACACGAGACCATCGATTTCGAACCGGTCATCCAGCAGGTGCTCAACCGCAACGGGCTGGAAGGAAGCCCTGCGCGCATCAACATCTTCTACCCTATCGAGAATCCCGAGGCACACCCCGTGGTCATGGCCGTGCCGTACGAACCCAAACCGTACAAGGCGTTCCGGGTCTGTCTCTGCAAGGATCGCCACGTCTCGACCCTCAACTCGGTCAAGACGACCAGCTACATGTTCTTCTACCTCGCCCTGAAACAGGCGCGAGCGCGGGGCTTTGACGATGCCGCCCTCACGGACTTCGACAATTCCCTTCTCGAAACGACCACCGGCGCGATTGTGCTGGAAAAAGACGGCGACTTCGTGGAGATGGACACCCGATTCAAGCTGCCGTCCACCGCGCTCAAACTCGCCCACCGCGTGCTCGACATCATCCCGAGAACCGTGACTATCGACGACCTGCCCCAGTATCGGCACGCCTACCTGCTCAACTCCATGATCGGGATGCGCCCGATCGTCGCCATCGGCGAAACCGCTTTCGTGCCGGACGAAGAAGCCTGCCGCAAGGTCTCCGAGCTGGTCCTTGAAGAGGAAATATGACCCTTTCCGATAGGGGGACCTGCGATTTCGACTCTGGATTATTCAGCCCAAGCAGACTATACGAGGTCTCTTCGGAGTAAAAAACAATGAAAAGAAGCCTCACCTATACCTATGTATTGCTTGTCCTCAGCATGATGCTGTGGGGCGGAACATGGGTCACCGGCCGCATGCTGGCCCAGTCGATTCATCCCATGCCCGCGGCCTTCCTGCGCTTCACGGTAGCCTCGATCACGCTCGCATTCATGTGCTGGCGCATGGAAGGACGCATGCCCGCGTTTCGCCGGAACCAGATACTCCCCCTCCTTTTCATCGGGGCCACGGGAGTCTTTTCCTACAGCTATTTCTTCTTCACCGGCCTGCAAACGACCTCGGCAGGACGGGCCGCGCTCATCGTGGCCTGCATCCCGGTCTGCATCTCCATACTCTCGGCAGTTCTCTACAAGGAAAAATTCCCGCCCCTGCGTATCATCGGGGCCCTCACTTCTCTGGTGGGCGTCTCGGTGGTCATCGCCGACGGCAACCCGCTCGCCCTGCTTTCCGAGGGAGTGAGCCGTGGTGATTTCATGATTCTCGGCTGTGTGGCGAGCTGGACCGCGTATTCCCTCGGCGGCAGATCGGTCATGAAAACCATGTCGCCGCTGACCGCCGTAACATGGTCCTGCATCTTCGGAACGATCATGCTTTTCCCCGCCGCAATGATGAACGGGCTGCCTCAGGACCTGATGCACGCCACGGCCATCGACTGGTCATGCATTATATATCTGGGCGCACTGGCGACAGGGCTGGCCTATTTCTGGTATTATGACGCCATCTCCATCATAGGCGCGTCACGCTCGGGGATATTCATCAACACGGTGCCGGTCTTTGCGGTCGTCATGGGATTTTTCATCCTTGACGAACCCATCCATCTCTCCCTGCTCGCAGGCGGAACCATGGTCGTGACCGGCGTCTACCTGACCAACAGGCCATAAGGAGTTCCCATGGAAGAACGCATCGAACGGCTGGAAAACATCGTTTCACTCCAGGACCGTACCATGGAAAAACTGAGCGACACTATTTTCGAACAGCAACAGCAGATCACCATGCTTGAAAAAGCCATGGAACGGCTGGCGGGCAAGCTCCGCGAAATGGACGCCGCACTGGATCAGGGTGCCGGGAACGACGCCCCGCCGCCGCATTACGGGAGATAGACAACACCATGACACAACCGACCGCACAGGAAATCATCGACGCACTCGGCCTTCTGCCCCACCCGGAAGAAGGCGGCTTCTTCTCCGAAACCCACCGGGCCGGGGAAACATATGCCGCAGCCAATCTTCCGGGCAGATATGACGGTGACCGCTGCCATTCAACGGCCATCTACTACCTGTTGACGCCCGAGACCTTTTCCCACATGCACCGCCTCAAATCCGAAGAGATATTCCACTTCTACCTCGGCGATCCATGCGAGATGGTACAACTGCACCCCGACGGCACAGGCGAAGTCGTGGTCCTCGGCAACGACATCCTTGCCGGACAACGCCCGCAGGTAATCGTACCGAAAAACAGTTGGCAGGGCATGCGCCTCTTACCGGGCGGCACCTTCGGCCTCATGGGCTGCACCGTGGCACCGGGCTTTGAATTCGTGGACTACGACCACGGCCTGCGATCCGACCTCGTGGCCTCGCACCCGGAGTTCGAGGAATACATTACGAGACTGACAGCCAAATAATTCCCGCGTTCATGCACAAAGAAAGAGGCGTCTCCATAATCGGAAACGCCTCTTTTTTCAGACAGTTTCAACAGCCACCGGCCAATCAATCACCTCCGGGAACCCGCCCTGCTGGGGCACGTCCCGAAGCGCCTGCCGATAGTCTGCCCATTCGGTTTTCCTC
Organism: uncultured Pseudodesulfovibrio sp.; assembly: GCF_963664965.1. Taxonomy (NCBI): domain Bacteria; kingdom Pseudomonadati; phylum Thermodesulfobacteriota; class Desulfovibrionia; order Desulfovibrionales; family Desulfovibrionaceae; genus Pseudodesulfovibrio; species uncultured Pseudodesulfovibrio sp. The sequence continues at coordinate 228,828 of NZ_OY761823.1, forward strand.
ACTTCTGCCAGCGGGCAGTCCGGCAGCACGGTCCAGTCGCACGCCCTGAGTCGGCGATCCCGTTCAGCCCGGACCTTGACCGCCTCGGCTTCCGCTCTGGCGGCCTCATCCACCACCGCGCTCGTCACGACTTCCCGGTAAATCAGGTCTTCGCCTTTCTCCCACGATGTTTCATAGACCGTGAAGGAATCGCGCTCCAGCGGGATCGCCTCGTTGTATCCGAGTACGTCCAGTTCCTCGCGGGTAAGGTCTGTAAACTTACGGCGGAAACCGTCCGCATCGACCACGGTTCCCGGGGGATTCACCCTGAACTGTCCATTGTTGTATCGAAACATGATAGTATCTCCTTTTAAAATGCGTTGGAATATTTGGTTGATTCGAGAATGGCGAGACCGATGACAAGATTACCGGAGCCATTAGTAACGGCGGCACTGGTTGGAATCTTAAAACCTTGTGATGTGACATTTATTCCGTAAGAAGCAGAGGTTGCTTCCCCACTACTCTCATTAGGATAAAGAGCTTGATTCAATGAGTTAAACTGAGAACGGATTGTATCGTTGCCGTACCAGTTGGCTGCTATGCTTGTGTTTTTTCTGAACGGAACACTTAACAGCTTGCCTCCAAGATTCACAAACGGCCCATCAACACTGCCATTTCCGATGTAACTGAACGCCTTGAATATGTCGGAATCAGTGAAGAGGTATGCAATGTATTCTGATCCACTCCCAACAAACCAATCACCCACAGTAAAATGTGTCGCTGTGGGTTCAGTGTCATGCCAGTAATGAGCGCTTGTAACGACAGCGTCAGTCTTGTTGAGTTTTAATGCCTTTGTAGCACCAAGAGCCGAATGATACACAGCCCAATCGCTTACGTTGCTTGTCCGTTTCACAAGCATGAATGTAGGAGCTTTTCCCAAATTATGGGCTATTTGTTGTCCGGCAACACCACCTCCAGTGTACGGGACTATCGCCATCCCCTGTTCCGGCCCTGCCTTAAGGCAAAGGTCAACGAACTTATCATTACCTGTGTTAACGTTAACATCATCCCCAAGCGTATATCCATCTGGATTAAAAGCAGTTACACCATATCTCCACACGCGGGCGGCGTCTGAATTGGTTGAGAGTGCCCGCCAAATTCCACGAACAGAATCTGTTAATATCCAGTCGCTCACACCATCCCTATTTTTAATATTCACAAAATCCGGCCCACCTTCCATATCTGGAAGGAGAACCTTCGTTTCCATGTATCCGTAGAAGCAGCCGACTTGAACACGGTCACCGTTGAGGGTTGCCGTGGTGCGAAGTCGATACGACCTGTACGCCGCCGGACTGTTTGCAGGGTACGTCTTCAACTGATTGCTGGCAGTAAACGATTCGCCTGTTTTGGTGACGATTGGCGTCCATGTTTTGTTGTCCAGTGAGCCTTCGATCACAAAATCTTTCGGGGAGTAGCTATAACCCGTTTCGTTGATATTTGACGAGAGTATGCCAAAGGAGGAGAGTTCTTTCGTATTCCCTTCCCCGAAGTCATATGTCAGCGTCCCGCCACCGACCTCATTCGACATCCAAATGTCAGCATGAGTGAGGTAGGCATTTGCTGAGTCGAAACCGCCTTCAACGGTGTATCCGGTGCCATACGGGCTGCCTCCCGGCCATGTGGAACTTGCCGAAGGAGTGCCGCCAACAAACTGCTGAACTCCGGCCATGCCCTGACGAAGAACGACATCTGCAACCGCCGATGATTTCAAAATGGCAGGTTCAGCCCACTCCCGGGTTGTGGCGTTGTCGGTCGGCGTATCGTCGGATTGCAAACCGTTCAACACCCAGTCATTCCCATTGCCGGAAACATCCAGGCCAAGATTGGCCGCATCCCCAAAATCCAGAAGCGTATGCAACGGCAAACCAGCCAGATTCCTTGGTCGCCACAGCCCGGTTACATCCGGTGACAATTCCCAAAAATCCAAAAAGGATTTCACACACTGCACAATGGCAAGCCGCGAGTAATACCCCTTGGAATTTCCGCAATAGGCAACCAGGACATTGGCGACAAACTCCGCATGGGTTGCGCCCACCGCACCGGTATAATCAGCAAGCTGCACCCCCTGTTTCCAGACCTTAACCGTACCGCCCTGCTTCTGAATGGTCAGCAGGTAATGCCCGTCCGTGTCATTGAGCGGGACCGTGCTCGCAGCGGTCGGCTTGAATCCGAAGGCGATGGTGCAGTCGGTTGCGACCGCCCCGGTCGAGGAATAACCGGACTCCAGCAGGGCTGAATATCCGATCCGGACCGGAAAGACATTCGCCCCGCTCCCGCCGCAAAGCAACGGCAGGGAATCGGTATCATGACACAGGTCCATGCTACGCCCCCTTGTTGGTCAGGCTGAACCACTGGTCTGTGCCGTCGTTGACGAGCATGAGCAGGCCGTCGGCACCGGCATAGATTTCCTCGCTGCCGTTGATCCTGATGTAATCCGCATGCAGGTTGAGCGTTCCCGCGCCCGTCAGCTTGAGGATGACGCTGCCCCGCTCGGTGAGTTTGGCGAGATTGACCGTGCCGGAGACATCCAACGCCTGCACCCGTCCGGATGAAACGAGCGGAGGATTGGCAGCGGCGGGTAGGGTCTCGGGCAGGGTAAAACCCGCCGTCACTTCAGCGGACTGGTCGGCAAGCAGGATTTCACCGTCACCCAAGGCGTACAGGGCATCCGCCTGATTGTCGCAGCCCGCCAAGGCACGCCCCACAGAGCCGAAGCCAAGGCCATTCAGCGCCTGCTCCGGTGTTTCTCCACCGGTACCTCCATTTTCCACCGACAGAGGGAGCAGGACCGCTCCAACCTGAGCAAGGTCACGGTTGGACAGATTGCTGCCTTCGTCATTCCACGCAAGCATCCGGCCAGCTTCAGGTTCCGGCAGTTCAACCCCGGTCACCGCAGACGAAACCCGAAAGGTAATGGTCCGGTCCAACCGTTCGGACAGCGCCTGACAGATCATGGTCAGCTTATCGAGAGCGGCTTCATGGGTGGCTGCGGGGAAGGCATCGTTCTCGACATAATCCACCTCCTGCACAATGGCGGGAACGCGACGAATAACGAGTGTCTCACCAGCCTGTGGGGGAGATGCCATGGCACAGACCCCGCCCGTGGGATTCCCCGCCCCGGACAAGGTATAATCGGACCTGACGGTCTCCATGCCGCCAGACGAAATCACGACCTCGATATCGCTATTTCGCGTAAACATGAAAGGAACGGCAAACTGCGAAGTGGAACCGTTGCCCGCATAGGTCACTCGGGTCAGTGTTGATGCAATGGTCATCCCTACCTCCCCTGCCTGTATATTTTCGATCCAAGGGCCAAGGTCGTCCGCCGGGGAGTGCTGCCGCCGTTGATACGAAACATGTTTCCCGCCTGACGGCCACTCTGTAAAATATCCTGTGCGGCCTGATCTCCCTCGAAGAGCACGTCCGCTTCGTCCTGCCTATCCGTGAGACGATTGCCGTCACGCACCAACGCCTTGGAGCCGCTCATGGCAAGTCCGGACTGTCCCCATCCCGCATTGCGACGGGAACGATTATGCTCCCGTGCCTCACGAAGGTTCCGGGCGTCCGAAAGCGCATCATGCTGAACGTCACGCGTCTTTGCCCGGGCCTGCGTCTCACGAAGTCCGGCCTTTGCCTCGGCCTCGGCCGAATACCGGGACGCGCTGTCATTCGCCGGACGATTGAACCGGCCCATCACCTCATCAACCATGTCGATACCCTGTTTGATGTTACCGACCATCTGCTGATCCATACCCATAATATATTTCTCCTTTTTATATCATTTACACGGTTATTCGTTGACAATGGTCGAAGGGACTATGAGCAGGACTCCCATTGGAAGCGCCTGATCCTGAACGATTTCGAGCAGCCCTTCCCGCTGCCATCCTTTGGGAAAATTCACGGATTTATCACCGCTCCACGCACCGCTCGACTGGCCCATGGGAACGGACGGGGAACGGAAATAGACCGGTTCGGAACGACCGCCCTCAAAACCGATCCTGCCGCCGAGCGTGTCATGAAATCGAACCGCAACCTTTGTGATGCGTTTCTTCTTGGTCTGGGCCGTGCCGCGCCGACTGCCCGCCTCAAGCCGCATGGGCTGTAACCGGGAAACATACGGCAGTCCCGCGTGAACCTTTGAAGCAGGCCGATCCAGTGTAATGGCCCCGTCGTCCGAGACGGTCTTGGAAGTCTGGACCGCACCATCCGCAAGCACGTCCACTGTCCGTCCGGCAAGGTGATTCATGCCGCTCAGGGACATGGTGGGCGCACCGTCATAGGTCAGGCCGCTGTCCACGAAAAAGGCATCCGAAATCTCGCCGTTGAACTCGGATTCGAGATACTCGATGTAACGCCGCTCCTCTCCATTCACGGTTCGGCGCACCACCACCCACAACTCGTCTCGCAACGTCGTGTCGTTGAAGACCGAGGTCGCCCCTTCAACCGCACCGTCAGTGATGAGCCGCGACCACGCAGCCACGTCCTGATCCGGCTCATAGGTCAGTGCGGCGAGCACGCCGTCGCGGCGAACGCAATAGAGAATGGAATCCGGTTCCTGCACAAAGGCCATCTGCACCAGACCGCCGCCTGTGATGTGCTCGGAAAGGATGGTCAGATCCTTGGCAACGTAGGCGTCCGCCTCGAACCGATAGGACATTTCGCGAATCTTCTTGCCCGCACGCTGGATGTACAGCGTGGCGAATCCCACGGATTCAGGCCGGGTGGCGGATGCACCGCAACTGCCTTCGCTGTTGGCCTTGATGGTCTCGGGTGAAACCGCATCGTTCATGGAACCGGAGATGGTCCATGCGCCGCCCGCCGTGCCGACCCAGAGCTTGCTGCGCGGTTCGATGAACTGGATGACATTGGCCTGCCGACCGGCCAGCGTCACCTCAATGGCATCGTCATCCAGCGGCGTATCTCCTGCCGGGGCTTCGGTGCGGTCACCGGGTTCAAAGCATTCCCAGAACTCGGCGTTCAATTCCCCGGCAGCATTCCAGATAGATTCGATACCGTATGTCCCGGGCGAATCCGCAAACACAATTCTCAGGTCAGCGCCGGAGGCCACATGATTTTTCTGCCCTTTGTACCGATAGTAACGGGTGGTGCCGTCCGGGTGCTGTCCCTTGAGTCCGTCCTTTTGTTCGAAACCGTCACCGTCAAGCAGCAGAAACGTATCGCCCGCCTTGCCGTCGCGTGTTCCGTCCGAATTGCCGTCTGCGATTTCACGCTCGCGCCACCCCTTGAGCGGCACTTCACGGGTCTTGAGCCGAAAATCCGTCAGGTCGCCGGTGCGGGAAAACCAGATGGTTCCGGGCTTGTCCGGCGTGGCGGCCAGCACGAGACGCTGTTCGTAAAACGCCACGGCAGAGGGATAATTGTTTTCCTTCCACGCCTCGGGCTGCGCCTTGAAAACCATATCCTCAAGCGCCCATTCGGCATGTCCCTTGCGGATCAGTTTCCGCACGGGATGATTTGGATGCACCAGAATCAGCACGTCCGCAGACTGGGCAAAGCGGAGGCGGTCGAATTCCGAAGCCGTGTACGGCATGTCGCGCACGTACTCGGTGTCACCGTCCAGCACCACGCCGTGCCCCGAAAAGACCCGCAGGCAGCCTGTGCCGTCATCCCGCTCGCCCAGTTCGAGCACATATGTCTGTTCAACATTGAACTCGAAAGGAATCAGCAGCACGGGTTTGTTCGAATTGACGGCCTCGGCCACGAACCGGAACCCGGAACGCCGGGTCGCGCCGCCGTGGGGATGAACATGAAAATTCTCCAAAATACGGCAGCCGTTGAAGTATTTGGACAGATCGACCCTGCCCGCCAGACGGGGTGAGATTTCGCCCGCCGTGAAATTAGTCAATGATGGTGTTGCCAAGCTCATGTGTCACGTTGCTCCTTGAATTTGACCGGCTGGCTGCCGGACATGCGACACAGGATAGCCCCGGTTTTCAGGCCGGGATGAAAACAGGCGATTCTCCCCCCAAAACGGGCGAAAAAAGCACAACTTGGAAGCTTGACAGGGGAATGGTGAGATTGCGTTTATTTCAGTTAACTACAGTCATTACAATTAGTTAAGCTTATCGACACGCACGGACCGTCCCCGCACGAAGGCTGTTTGAAATGCCAAGTCGCCCTGTTTGGGGTATTTTTCGCCCGTTATGGGGGGCAAGTTGGCGAGAGGCTTTTTTGGAAATAAAGAAAAAGGCGAGAAAGGCAGGAAAGGGAAACCGCCTTCGGCGGAATAATTATCAGAGGATTTCGCACCCTCCGGGAGCGACTTCTTTCTTGGCTGAGCCGCCCCAAGAAAGAAGCAAAGAAGCTCGGCTTTTCATAATTTCACCGCCTTGTATCTTCGGAGCCAAGAATCTGATCAAAACGGGCCGCTCCCGAATCCAGTCGCCGGGGACGGCTCCGGATTCGAAAAGCCGCGGCTTCCGTTTTGTCAGCTTCTAGGCTCCGAAGCTAAGGGCTAAGCTAGGTCTTCGTATGGAAATAAGAATGGAAGGCAAGCAGGGAAACAAAAGTTGAATTTTCGTTGCTGCACTTGCCTCTCGCCATCTTGACAATCGAAGTACCCCAATGAGCCAATCAGACCTCACCGGCCCTAGAAGCTGACCAAACAAAGGCTGCGGATTTTTCGAATCACGGAGCCGTCTTCGGCGACCTGATTCGGAAGCAGCTTGTTTGGATCAGACTCTTGGGCCGGTGAGAGTCCGGCGGGTAAATCAAGGTAAAGCCGCGTTTCTTTGGTACTTTCTTGGGGCGGCCCAGCCAAGAAAGTACCGCCGTCCGCGCAGGACATGGAAGGAGCATCAGCGACTGGATTTCTGCCTTTAGCCTTTTCTGCCTTTCCTCTTTCCTCTTTCCACTTATCCACAACATCCCACCATCATTACCTTTCTTCCCAAAACCGCCCCGAAAAATCACCCACTTGCCAAGCGCCCACTTTCAGGCTAGACAGCACGTTCCTTCTTTTGGGGAGGAAATATATCATTTATAAGGAAGACGGAAAGACTATGATCAAGATCCGCAAAGACGACGACAGGCGTGGTGCCTCCAATGGCCAGCGCAGAGACGACAACCGAGGCGATTCACGCCGAACCGACAGCCGGGATGATTCCCGACGATCCTACAACCGGGATGACAGCCGGAGAGACTCTCGCAGAGAGGACAGAAACGGCAGCTCCGAACGCCCCCGACGCTATGACAGCCGAGACGACTCCCGCAGGGATGACCGTCCCACACGTCCCCGCCGCGACGATAGCCGCGGACCCCGCAAATTCGAGAAACGAGGCGGCCCCCGAGGCGGAGGCCGAGGCAAACGCGATTTCTTCGGCAACAGACCCGCTCCCCGCGCCGATGAAGAATTCGTGGACAAGGCCGCAGTAGTTTCCGAACACCGCTTCAACGATATTTCCGACATCGACAATCAGGTTCTCGACCTGCTCGAGAAGCGTGCATTCCTTATCCGCAAGGAAGGCGCATGGCGCAAATCCCGTCAGAAATCACTGGTAGACCCCAAACTCGAAAAACTGCTGCGCGGTTCCTTTGATAAACGCGCCGGGGATCTCGGCCTTGACGCCAAGCTGACCAAACAGCTGTTCACCCTGCTCAACCAGTTCTCCCTTGCCGACGTTCGCAAAAAATTCACCGGCGACGGCTACAAGCTTGCACCGCGCGTGGATGCCATTTCCGCTGCCATCGCAGGCCCGCGCTCCTTCCGCTACACCCGCATGCTGCTCGCCATGGCCGCCAGCTCCGGCGCTGACACCGCGCTGTCCCCGGTGACCATGAACGCTCCCAACAAGGACCTTGCCAAGGCGCTCAAGCAGGCAGGCGCTCCCATCAGCTGGGACGACAACGAAATCCGCAATGCTGGTGACAAGACCCTTGAGTTTGAAGGCAACATGATCTTCGTGGGCGAAGACAACTTCAACTTCTACATGCTGCTCTGCCTTGCCCTCGGGCATGCAGGCCGCTGCAAATTCACAGGCAAGCCCGCTTTGCAACTCATGGACATTGCCGCACTGAACAAAATCCTTCCGAGCCTCGGCGCACGTCTGGTTCCCATGAACCCGAACAACCCCGGCCTGCCCGCCCGTCTCGAATGCGGCGGCCCCATGGACGAAGCCGTGACCCTGCCCGGTAATCTTGACCCGGATTTCGCAGCCGCACTGACGCTGGCCGCATGGTCCTTCCCCGGCGGACTGACCATCAAGGGTCTGGGCAAGGACGCCCGCGACCGCGTGGCCGAAGCCGTGGAAGTGCTGACCGCCTGCGGTATCGACGCCGAACTCAAGAAGGACGCCGTCACGGTCTCCGACGGCATCCCGAAAATCGACGGGCACCCGCAGCTTCCTCTGTCCGTGCGCTTGAACTCCTTCCTCATGGCCCTGCCCCTCATGGCTGGCGGCAGCATCAACATTGAAGGTGCATGGCCCAGCAACGCCAAGGGCAAACGCATCGTGGAAGAGCTCACCAAACTCGGCCTGAAGATTGACATTGCTACGGAAAACGTCATTGTCACCAAGGACAGCGACTGCCCGGAAAGCGAAACCATCACCCTCGCCGAGACCGAGGAACTGCGTCCGCTGGCTCTGGCTCTGGCCCTCAAGGTCGGCAATGCCACCATCTCCGGCGAATCCGATGCCACCATCACGGAATTACTTGACCGAATGGGCGCGGCATACGAAGAAACCGAGGACGGCATCGAACTGAAGGCCGGTGACAAGCGCTGGGACGGCACATGGTTCAGCCCGGACCCGACCTGGTCCATGGGTTGTGCGATTGCCGCATACGCAGTGCCGGGAATCATTCTGGAAAACCACGGCGAAGTCACTGCCAACTGGCCCGAGTTCTGGAACTTCTACAACTCCCTGCCCACCGGCAAGATGAAACCCAAGCCGGTCAAGGAAGATACAAATGACAAACGCAGACGAATCAAAATCCGTTGAGAAACGACTGAGCGACGACATTCAGGTTCTTGAAGCCGAAGTGGCGGAAAAGACCCTTCGCCGTGAGAAGGTGATGCAGGCCATCCGCGATCTGCGCGATGCGGAAGACCCCAAAAAGCGCATCTTCCATCACACGGAAATATTCGAATTGCAGCAGGAAAAGCTGCGCCTTGATGTGGAAATCAAGTTCCGCACCAACAAGATCAACAGGATCAATCTCGGCATCGAAGACATGGATTCCGGGAGCGGCCTCAAGGACGGATTCCTGTTCTAACAATTGTAATATATCGCATGAATGTGCGGCAGCCGGGTTGTGAGAGGTCCGGCTGCCGCGTTCCTGCCGGAGCATTCATGACGACTGACAGAGAGAGTACCCCGATAACAGTTTAGCACGCAGGAGCGGTAGATGGGACAAAGCATCACCCACAAGATCATTGAGAAACACCTCGTCAGCGGCGAGATGGTCCCCGGAAAGGAAGTCGGTCTCCGCATCGACCAGACACTGACACAGGACGCCACCGGAACCATGGCATGGCTCCAGTTCGAGGCCATCGGCATCGGCAAGGTCCGCACCGACCTGTCGGTCAGCTATGTTGACCACAACACTCTTCAGATGGGTTTCCGCAACCCTGACGACCACCGCTATCTGCGTACCGTGGCCGCCAAATCCGGCGCGGTCTTCTCCCCTGCCGGTACGGGCATCTGCCATCAGCTCCATCTTGAAAATTTCGCCAAACCGGGCGCTACCCTGATCGGGTCCGACTCCCACACCCCCACCGCAGGCGGCATCGGCTCCATGTCCATGGGCGCAGGCGGCCTGTCCGTGGCTCTGGCCATGGCGGGTGAAGCCTACTTCATTCCCATGCCCAAGGTGGTCAAGGTCCACCTGACCGGGGAACTCACCGGCTGGGCAGCGGGCAAGGACGTCATCCTTGAACTGCTGCGACGCCTGACCGTCAAGGGCGGCGTGGGCAAGGTCTTTGAATACGCCGGTCCCGGTGTGGCGGCCCTGTCCGTTCCCGACCGCGCCACCATCACCAACATGGGCGCGGAACTCGGTGCCACCACCTCGATTTTCCCGTCCGACGAACGGACCAAGGACTTCCTTGAGAAGATGGGACGCGGCAGCGACTTTGTCGAACTCGTGGCCGACGAGGACGCCGAATACGACGAAGTCATTGAAATCAACCTGTCCGAGCTTGAGCCGCTGGTGGCCCAGCCGCACATGCCGGATCAGGTCTGCAAGGTTGCCGAACTGGCGGGCAAGAAAATCGACCAATGCGCCATCGGCTCCTGCACCAACTCGTCCTACTCGGACCTCAAGAACACCGCACAAATCCTGTCCGGCAAAAAAACTCCGCCGGAAACCGATCTGCTCATCTCGCCCGGTTCCAAGCAGGTCATGAAGATGCTCGCCCGCGAAAATCTCATCGAACCGCTGCTGGACGCCGGTGCCCGCGTGCTTGAATGTACCTGCGGCCCCTGCATCGGCATGGGCGGCTCCCCGATCACGGCAGGCGTCTCGGTCCGCACCTTCAACCGCAACTTCGAGGGCCGCTCCGGCACGCAGGACGGACAGATTTATCTCGCATCCGCCCAGACCGCCGCACGCCTCTCCCTTGAAGGCGAGTTCACCGATCCCGCCACATGGGGACCGGCTCCCGAGCGCATCGAGCTGCCCGAAGACGTGCCGTCCATCCGCGACCTGTTCGTGTTCCCGCCGGACGATGCGGAAAGCGTGGAAATCCTCCGCGGCCCCAACATCGTGGCCCTGGAAGATTTCGACAAGCTGCCCGAATCCATCGAGGCCAAGGTGCTGCTCAAGGTCGAAGACAACATCACCACCGACCACATCCTGCCCGCAGGCCCGCAGATCACGGCCCTGCGCTCCAACATCCCGGCTATCAGCGAATACATCTTCTCCCGCGTGGACAAGGAGTTCGTCGGCCGCATGAAGGAGGCCGGAAAGGGCGTCATCCTCGGCGGTGAAAACTACGGGCAGGGCTCCAGCCGTGAGCACGCAGCCCTCGGCCCGCGCCATCTCGGTGTGAAAGCGGTCATCGTGAAGTCGCTGGCCCGCATTCACCGCGCCAACCTCGTCAACTTCGGCATCCTGCCGCTGCTGCTGGTCAACCCGGCGGATTACGACACCCTGTCCGAAGGTTCCGGCCTGACCATCCCCGCTGGGGACATCAAGCCCGGTGAAGCCGTGGACATCCGCGTGGATACCGGAGAAGTCGTGTCAGTAACAAATGATTTGACCAAAAAGGAACTGGATATTATCCAGTCAGGTGGTCTGCTCAATGCAGTCCGCCAGAACCAGTCGTAAAAAAGTAGAATAAGCCTGACCGCCCGTCCCCGCCGTGGGGACGAGCGGTCGGGCACAAAGAGCCCTGTGGAGATGTAATGTTAGAGATAATGCGTGAGAACGCTTCCGGGTGGATCGTCAAGGTCCTGTTCGCCATCATCATCGTCGTCTTCGTATTCGCCTTCGGCATGAGCGGTTTCGACGCAGGTCAGGACCCCGTCCTCGCCACGGTCAACGACCAGATCATCACCCGTGCGGAATTCGAGGACTCCTTCCAGCGTGCCGCCGAGAATCTGCGTCAGGCCAACCCGAACGTCACCACGGCCCAGTTGCAGGACCCGCAATTCAAGCAGGTTGTGCTCGGCGAAATCATCAACAGCCGCCTGCTGCTGGCCGAAGCCGCCCGTCTCGGCATCTCCGCCTCTGACGAGGAAGTATTCGCCGCAATTACCCGCCAGTCGATCTTCTGGAACCAGAAAGGCGAATTCGACCGCAACGTCTACCAGATGGCGCTCCGCTCCATCCGCATGACCCCGGCACAGTTCGAGGCCAACTTCAAGAACGAACTCATCGCCAGCAAGGTCAAGTCCATGGTGACCAAGGCCGGTGCCGCCACGCCTGAACAGACCCGCCAGATTTTCGACTGGGTCGGCGAACAGGTCCGCATCGACTACATCCTGACCACCCCGCAGGACTTCCTCGGACAGACCGAGGTCACCGAAGCCGAGGTCAAGGATTTCTACACCAAGAACGAACAGAAGTTCATGGTGCCGGAGCAGATCAAACTCCGTTATCTTTCCTTCACTCCCAAGGACCTCGCCGCCTACCAGAATGTTTCCGACGAAGAGATCGAAGCATACTACAACGCCAACCTCGACTCCATGAAGCAAAAGGAACAGGTCAAGGCCCGTCACATTCTCGTGCAGTCCAAGGACAGCGATCCCGATTCCGTGAAAAAGGAAGCCAAGGCCAAGATCGAACGCATCTACAAGAAGGCCAAAGCCGGTGAAAACTTTGCCGAGCTTGCCAAGAAGTACTCCGAAGGCCCCAGTTCCGTGGGCGGCGGAGACCTCGGCTGGTTCGGCCGCGGAGACATGGTGCCGGAATTCGAAAAAGCCGCCTTTGACACAAAGAAGGGTTCGGTCACCAAGCCCCTCAAGACCCAGTTCGGCTGGCACATCATCTATGTAGAAGACCGCAAGGAAGCCAAGGAGAAATCCCTGGCCGAAGTCAAGGAACAGATCGCCGAGACCATTTCCGAAGAAAAGGCCAGCGAAAAGGTTTCCGACCTGCTCGACGAAGCCATGGACCGCCTCGTCTCGGGCATGAAGCTTGACGCCGTAGCCGATGAACTCGGCCTGCTTGCCGTCACTTCCCGTCCCCTCGCGGAACAGTTCCTGCCGCAGGCATTCGGCCTCACCCCGGAAGCCGCCAAGGTCGTCATGAACATCCCGGTGGGCGAAGCGCACAACACCCCGCTCGCCATCGACGGCGGTTACATCCTCATGGAAAAGGTCGAGGACATCCCGGCCGCACCGCTCGCGCTTGAAAAGGTCAAGGACAACATCATCAAGGTCATCAAGAGCCAGAAGGCCACTGCCCTCGCTCAGAAGGCCGCAGAGGATATCCTTGCACAGCTGACCGGTCCCACGGCTGCCACGGCTTCCAAGAAGTTCGCCAAGCAGATCAAGACCTCGCTGCCGTTCGACCGTCAGGGCAACATCCCGACGCTGGGCCAGAACCCGAACCTCGCAGCGGCCGCTTTCAAGGCCAAGGACGGCACATGGCTCTCCCAGCCCTTCAACGTACAGGCAGGCATCCTTGTCGCCCGTCTCAACGAGCGCATTCCCGCATCCGACAAGACGTGGGAAGAGCAGAAGGCCGCATGGATTCAGCAGGCAAGCCAGAACTACGAACAGGAAGTGCTCGCCGCCTACATGACCGACCTTCGCAAGAACGCCAACATCGAAATCACCCGACCCGACCTGCTCAACTAAAGGTTGCGGACAACAAATACAAACGGCCTGCTCCGGAATATCGGAGCAGGCCGTTTCTTATTGTTCTTTCAAATGGAGGAAGTTGTTGAGGCGCGACGCAGGCAGCCTCAAGCACCTCTCTAGAACCGCTCGAAGTCTCCTTCTTCATCAGTCATGTCCAAAGCCACGCCGGAACCCGATGATGGAGTCTGCGCCGAAGGCACGGCCTTTGGCGATGGGCGTTGCACCGTCACGGTCGACGGCTGCATCCGGTTCATGTAAGCTTTCTCGTCACCGGATTGGGTCTTGAAGAAAGCCATTGTCTGCTGCTGCTTGATGGCCTGTTCCGACAACTGAACCGAACTGGACGACACCTCTTCCGACATGGCCGCGTTGGATTGGATGACCTTGTCCAGCTCCTGCACGGCCTTGTTGATCTGCTCGGCACCGACATGCTGCTCGGACGTGGCAACGGATATTTCCTGTACCAGCTCGGCGGTTTCGGTGATGTCGGGCACCAGTTGGGCAAGCATCTGACCGGCCTTTTCCGCGACCTCCACACTGTGTGCGGAAATATCGCTGATCTCGGCTGCGGCTCCTCCGCTTCGTTCGGCGAGCTTTCTCACTTCAGCCGCGACAACGGCGAACCCCTTCCCATGCTCTCCGGCACGGGCGGCCTCAATGGCGGCATTGAGCGCAAGCAGATTCGTCTGTCGGGCGATTTCTTCGATAATGACGATTCGCTCGGCAATATTCTTCATTGCCTCGACAGCCTGGGCAACGGCACTGCCGCCTTCCTGGGCGTCATCCGCCGCCTTGACCGCAAGACGCTCCGTCTTGGCGGCATTTTCCGAGTTCTGGGTGATATTCGCAGTCATCTGCTCGACCGAAGCGGACACCTCCTCAACGGCAGCGGCCTGTTCCGTGGAGCCTTCCGAAAGCGTATGCGAGGTAGCGGAAAGCTCCTCACTGCCGGACGCGACGGTCTCACTTGCCACCTTCACATTCACCACGATGTCGAGCAACCTTTCGACCATGCTGATGAACGCATCTTTCAACACAGCGAGTTCTGCCGTGAATTTCCCGTCTATGCGCGCCTCAAGCTCACCCCGGCTGAGAGCCGTGAAACGGTCCTGAAGACTCAGCAACGGCACTGTCACCATCCGCTTGATGGTAAAGAAAATGATCAGGACGGTTGCGACAAGACCGATCGCTCCGATGATGAACAAGGTGTTGCGGAGAGAATAGGCCTCCTGCATCAGATCACTCTGCTCAGCGGAAAGGGCGACGATCCACCCGGTTGTCGGGACATCGTGAAAAGCCATGTATTTGGTTTCACCATTGAACTCGTACTGAAGGAATCCGCTTTTTTCCTGTAGTGCTTGTTTGATGTATGAAACATCAGACCGATCCTTGAGTATGCGGTCCTTGTCCGGGTGCGCCAACATGATTCCCTTTGAATCCACCACGTAACAGTAGCCCTTGTCACCGACCTTGATGGGATTGATGTATGTGTCCGTAAAGGCGCTGGCCTTCACCGATACCCCGACATAGCCGACAGGCTTGCCGTCCTTCTTGATCGGGACGGTCATTGCCAGACGCGGCTCCTTTGACACCGGGGAAATGGTAATATTGGAAATATAGTAGGGTTTTCCCTGTTCCATCATGCTCTTGTAGTACCCACGGGTCTTGTAAACCTTCCCGCGCCCTCCCTTGTTGGTCGTCACCACAGAATGGCCTTCCGCATCGTGTGCAAAGAAAGACTCGATGGTCGAATCGCGTTCCTTGGCTCCAAGGGCAAGCTGGGTGGCCGCCTCGTAATCGCCGCCGGTCACGGCTTCGACAAAGGCCTTGTCACTCGCCATGAGACGCAGGAATTTCAGGTGATCTTCAACCCAGTTATCCAGTGAAGTCGAGATCGACATACTGTTCTGGGAAAGCGTTTTTTCGACAAGGGACAATGTCAGATTCTTTGTTCCCTGATCGACAGTGAGTAGTGTCGTGGTCAAAAGCAATAAAACAACGGTACTTATAAGAAGCACCAACCGCTGACCAAGTCCAAGATTGATTTTCATAGATACCTCCGAGTACTAAGAAAGTTATTCTTCCCTCAGATTCAAGGCAATTAGAAATTCATTTTTTCTGCTTTCTTTGGAAATAATCGCAATAAACGACAAAAGGGTGTACACAAAAGTATGATGACAGAACCAAGGAGGACCCGTGAAATCTTCCCTTATCCTTTTCATACTCTTTCTGGCATGCAGCCCCGCTGTACAGGCGCAGGAACTCACCCTGAAAACACAGGATTTTCCTCCCTACGCCTACCTTATCGATGACAAACTCTCAGGCCCTGCCGTTGAAATCATCCACGCGACCTGCGAACAGGCAGACCTTGAGTGCCATATGGAATTATTGCCGTGGGCACGGGCACAGGATGCTGTGAAGCATGGAAAGGATAACGGCCTGTTCGTGCTTGCCAAGACTCCGGAAAGAACCGCTTGGCTTGCGTTCTCATACCCATTGTTTGAAGCGAATTACGGTTTCTTCGTCCGCAGTCAAAACCTGCTGGAATACACCGCCCCCAGTGATATCTCCGGGTACCACATCGGAGTCTACGGCCCTTCAAACACCTCGAAACGTCTTGAATCCATTGTCAGTCAGGCAAAAGGATGCACCGTTGAAATGCGCCCCGACGACGAAGCCGGATTCAAAAAACTCAATCACGGACGTATCGACGCGGTCTATTCCAACAAATATGTCGGCGACGCCTTGATTTCAAAAATGCACCTGCGAATGACACGATATGCCGGGACAGAGGGCAAGGTTCTTTATTATCTGGCTTTTTCAAAAAGAAACACAGAAGAGGAAACGATAAAGCGCTTTAATGAAGCCTATCTGAAACTCCATGAGGATGGCTCCATCGCCAAAATACTCGACACATACAACATGAAACCTGTCCCCATCAAATGTCCCATTGAATGATGGTCTTTCAAGCCGTTTTCGGAGTGAATCCAAGCAGCCCGCCTCCAGCCAATCAACGCTGTTTTTCCATGCTGTGGAACATATTTCCCCGCATTACATCCATCTAATCATCTAAAATAGATAAAGATTAATACTGGCACACCCTTTGCTTTTACTCCTGTCGAGAAGGAATCGGGAATTTCTTTCCGGGATTGGTCTCCCGGCACAGTTCCCAACCATGCCCGACACAATCGGGCCGGGAGGACAGTATGAGTTTCAGCAGTATGTATGTTGGTGCGACAGGCGTGATCGCGCACGGCGATCGAATGCAGGTCGTGGCCAACAACCTCGCCAACGTCAGCACGGTCGGATACAAGAAGGCCGATGCGCTGTTCAGCGACCTGATGAGCAAACAGGCCGCCACCACGGGTGGACAATATCAGGGAGGAGCCTGCTTCAACAGCCAGATCGGTACCGGTGTGGCAGTCGCGGAAATCCGCAATATTTTTCAGGAAGGCGGGCTTCAGAACACCAATACGAACACCGACATCGCCATCACGGGGCAAGGCTTCTTCGGCACGCGCAATACACACCAGAGCGGTTCGGCAGGAGCCACGCACTACACACGCGCAGGCGCATTCCGTTTCAACAACGAAGCCTACATGGTCGATCCCCATGATTTCCGGCTGCAAGGTTATGAAGTAGACCGTGAAACCGGGCAGATCGCCACAAATCTTTCCGACATTCAACTTCCCTATGAAGACACCATCATCGACGGTCAGGAAGTCAGGGTTGTCCGTTCCGAACCCAAGGCGACGTCCAGCGTGGAGATGCTTGTCACACTGGATGCCAAGGCCTCGGACCAGTATCAGAGTTACTCCAATCCGTTTTTCGCCCTGCTGGAAGGATATGACGGCACTCTCGAAAGCGGAAAACCGTTCGGCGCGGCACTGCCTGCCTATTCTTCCAGCCTGAACGTCTATGACTCCGAGGGCAACGATCACGACCTGACAGTCTATTTCGATCCGGTCCCGGCCTCAGCCATGTCCAATGCCACACCGGGATACAGCTACTGGGAATACGTCGTGGCACTGCCTGCGGATGCCGATGGATCCGGCGCATACGGCACGTCATCCGCCGGTCTGGCCGGAATCGGCGTCATGGCATTCAACGGCAACGGCCAAATCGCCGAGCACTCGGCTTATTCCGTGGGAGCCGGCGGCACCAAGAATCTCAGCAGTTGGGAACCCGCTTCATTCAGTTCAGCAGGACATCCGCAATTCCAGTTCACATTCGGCAGCAACGGTTCTGCCGTAGGCAGTATGGAATCAGTCGAACTCAACTTCGGCCTCAGCTCGACCTCCTCTTCCTGGGTCGCAGGCGGAGGTAATGCCGACACCATCGGTCGAAATGCAGGCAATCTTCTTGAAATGGCTGATCTTGATCGCGACCTGCGTTCTTCCACCAGCTTCGACTCAGGATCAGCCACCCTGTTTGAAGAACAGGACGGTTTTGCTTCAGGGTATCTGCAAAGCCTGAGCATCAACAGGGAGGGTGCCATTGAAGGCAACTTCAGTAATGGCCAGACCGAAGAGCTTTACGTCATTGCCATGTACCGGTTCAACAGCGACTGGGGCCTGCGGCGCGCCGGCAACAACAACTTCGTAGCGACAGAAGCCTCGGGCGCAGCGGTTGCCGGAAGGGCCGAAGTCAACGGACGCGGAACCTTCCAGCAGAACACGCTGGAGCGAAGCAACGTGGACATGGCGGAAGAATTCGCCAACATGATCCTGACCCAACGTGGGTATCAGGCCAACACAAAGGTCATCACCACATCAGACACACTGCTGAACACCACCATCAACATCAAGCGTTAACCGAACAGGAATACAGCAAACCAAGATCGCCGCCGGAATCTTACCGGCGGCGTTTTTTTTGAAACACCATTCACGGCAGCATCCTTGAATTCCCCCTGTAAACGGGATAGAGACACGGAAACGTCCGGCAAGCAAGGAGTTCACCCGTGACAGAGAGTGCAAAACGTTCCGACCAAGAGATTCTTTCCCTGATCGGAGAAGTGGAAAACGAGGCTGCCGGAGGAGCAGAGGCACTGTTCATGGCCGCCATGCTCGCAGACTCCCCCCTGCCCTATGATTTCGCCCTGTCCAGCGAAGGCGCGCTCCACAATCCGTCACTCATCAGTCCCGCAGCCGCCTTTTTCGCGGCCACAGCCACCATCGACCCGCTCGTGACCCGTACCCTCATCGAATCCGACGCCGATGCCCAGACATTCCAGCTTTGCGAAGACGTGCGTGAAACCCTGCTGGGTTCGCTGACCGACGATGACCGGGACGAATGGGCCGGACGCGCTGTATACGCCCTGAACCTCATCCTGCCCGATGCCGAGCCGCAGAACTGGCCCACCGTTGAATGGCTCATGCCGCACATTCACGCCTGCCGCGATCTCGTCACCACGCTGGGCATCAATTCCCCCGCCGCCAACCGGGTGTTGCATCAGGCCGGTTTCTCCCTCTACCATCAGAACAGGCATGCAGAAGCCGCCGACCTGCTCGATTTGGCGCTGACGGTCGACGTTGCCATCAAGGGAAAGGCACACCCCGACATCCCCGCCGACCTTGAAGGCATCGGTACCGTACTCTGGGCCGGAGGGCAGTACGACAAGGCCGAAGCCGCCTTTGCCGCCTGCCTTGAACTGCAAAAGGAAATTTTCACTGAAGACAACCCGGTCTGTGCGCCCATTCTCAATTCGCTGGCTGTCGTGCGTCAGGCACAGGGAAAGTTGGCCGAGGCCGAAGACTCTTTCAAGGAATGCCTCCGCATCCTGACACAGACCCACGGGGAAGGACACCCGGCCATTGCCTCGTGTCTGAGCAATCTGGCCCTGCTGTATGAGGCCATGAACCGCCCGGAAGACGCCCTGCGCCTTGCCCTGCGCTCGCTTGAAATCACCTCTCAGGTCTACGGAAACGAACACCCCGAGGTCGCGTCCGACCACAATACCGTGGCGCTTCTCCATGACGCGCTCGGCAACCTCGACAAGGCGGAAGAACACTTCCGCAAGGGCCTCGCCATCCGGGAAAAGGCCTACGGGGTGGAACACCCGGAAACTGGCCAGTCCATGTGCAATCTGGCCCTGCTCCTCGACCATGGGGGCAGGCACGAAGAGGCCGCCGTGCTCTACGAAAAGGGACTCGCCATCTATGAAGCGGCCCTCGGCCCGAATCATCCGCTCATGGAGACCGCGCTGGACAACTACCTCGCCCTGCTCGAAAAGACCGGAGGCCGTCCGGCATCGGATTCCCTACGCCAGCGCGCCGAAGCCAAGCTTCGGGAAATCGTCGAACGGGCCAAGTAACCGACATGCCGACCTTCACAGCCATAGGCCTCGGGGAAATCCTCTGGGACATCCTTCCCGACGACAGAAAACTCGGCGGCGCACCCGCCAATTTCGCCTATCACGTCAACAGCCTCGGCGGCACGGGCATCCCGGTCTCGCGCATCGGGGATGACGACCTTGGCCGCGAAACACTGGACGAACTGTCACGCCACGGCATTTCCACCGACTTCATCACCATCGACCAGGAGCACCTGACCGGAACCGTTGATGCCGAAATCGATTCCAGCGGCGGAGCCACCTATGTCTTTCCCGATGATGTCGCGTGGGACCACCTTGCCTGTGACGACCAGACCGAGAAACTCGCCGCCAGTGCCGATGCCGTCTGTTTCGGCACCCTTGCCCAGCGCAGCCCGATTTCACGCAGGGCCATCCACGGATTTCTCGAAGCCGCACCGCAGGCCCTCAAGGTTTACGACATCAACCTGCGCCAGAATTTCTACGACCAGAAACGCATTCACACGTCCCTTGAAATGGCCGACGTTCTCAAGATCAACGACGAGGAACTCGCCATCGTCACCGGCATGTTCGGGCTTCCCGGCGAGGACCGGACCGCTCTCCGGGAACTCAGTGGCCGCTACGGTCTCCGGCTGGCCGTCCTGACTCGCGGCGCGGACGGCAGCCTCATCCTGTCACCGGACGCCGAATCGAATCTTCCGGGCGCACCCGTCGACATCATCGACACCATCGGGGCTGGCGATTCCTTTACCGCCGCCATGACGCTCGCCCATCTCCACGGCATGCCGCTGGACGACATGCACCGTTACGCCGCACAGGTCGCCGCCTTTGTCTGCGGTCAGGCAGGAGCCATGCCGATACTCCCCGCCCATCTACGCATCCGCTGATTTTTTCGATTCCATCGTTATAAACATCCTCCCCGCCTTGTCTTTCCACCAAGAGATGCTTACACTCTAGAACATGACTAGAAAATTCGATCCCGAATTGCTGTATGTGGAATGCAGCCAGTGCGGCCAGCCGGTCCTCTGGAAGCGCGGCATGACAACCAAACTGCTCAGCATGGCGGACATTGATCCCGCATCACTGGATGAACGATGCGTCATCATGTCCGAAGGCTGTCCAGCGTGTCAGCCCGGTGAAACGTCTTTTACAACCCAGGTCATACGCCTGAACCGCGAAAAGGAAGGCAGAAAGCCCATGCCCGCCGTCGCCAATTAGGCCGACGGTTCGACAAATCACGCAACAAAGCGTCTGCGACTCAGCCCCCTGAGGCTGAAGGCAGACGCTTTTGCTTTTGTGCGAATGAATGAGGGGCTAGCTCGCAACGACCCTGTTGCGCCCGGTTTCCTTGGCCTGATACAGGGCTTCGTCAGCACGCTTGACCAATGCATCGGCGCTCTCTCCAGTCAGATGGATAGCCACGCCAAAACTTGAGGTTATCTGGCGAGGCACGCCGGTAAAGAAGAACTCCGCCACGGCTTCGCGCAGACGCTCGGCAACCCCTGTGGCATGGGCCATGTCCGAACGCACGGACAGCACCATGAACTCTTCGCCACCCCACCGTGCGAGCGTGTCCTTTTCTCGGATATTGTCCCGCACCAGAGCGGATATCTCGCGCAGGACAGCATCCCCCACGTCATGCCCGTACGTGTCGTTGATGGACTTGAAGTGGTCGATGTCGAACATGACCAGCGAAAACGGTTGGCCCGAAGCAGAGGCCTGCCCCACCAGACGCAGAAAACTGCGCCGATTGAGCGCCTTGGTCAGCGGATCGGTCGAGGCTTCGTCTTCAAGGTGGGCACGCTCGTCCTCAAGGCTACTGACGTCCTGAAAGGAGAACAGGCGCAGGTCGGAGCCGGGAAACTGGTTGAAGGTAACAGCAAAGGTGTTGGGCCGGGAATCGGGATGACGCGGGTTTTCTATGTGCATGATGTGATCGCGGTCCAGTGGGTCATCCACGATGGCGCGTATCCACTCCTCGGGATGCCCTTCGTATTCCGTATCGTTGATCTGCGTAATGAAATCTTCCAGCCCCATGTCCACCATGGACATGTCATCAAAATCCTCATACCCGAGATAGTCGGCCAGCCGCCGGTTCATGTAGGAAACATTGAGTCCGTCCACGAGCACTGCCGGGACCGGGAAAAAATCCAGCAACTGCCGTAGGGAATAATCCGCCTGCGCCATGCGCCGTGCCATGGCGATATCACGGGCGCACTTCATGACGGCCCCCCGCAGCCTGCTTCCATCCACCGGGAGACGCAAAAAGGCATCCACGTCGAATTCCACGGCTTCGACAAGTTCCTTGGGGCTGTACGGACCGAAAGCCACGATCACCTTGATGTCCGGCGACTCGCTGCGCGCCTTTTTCACCAACTCAAGACCGCTGATCTTCCTGAGCGCGATGTCGGTGACAAGAATATCCGGCTCATGATCGTTCAATATTTCCAAGGCTTCCCGGCCGTCACGCGCGGAATGGACCTGAATGGAACCCTTTGCGAGCAGCCGGACCATGCGCTCGCGCTCATAGTCCTCCTGCTGGGCAATGAGAATGGAAAGTTTTCTGCGTTTTGTCCTCATCCTGTCTCCGTGCTGAATATCCGTCGTATGCGAAGCATGTGTCCAGTTTTGTTTCAGCAGCATATAATCGCCATGCCTCCGAAGCAAATGATTATAACCCGAAACCATTCCCATGCCCTTCCAACCGGACGGACAAACGGATAGACTGCCCATACATCACATCAACAAAAGGAACACCATGCCATCAGACGTCTATTTCTGGAACCTGCGGGCCTCCATGAAGGCACCGTTTGCCAAGCGGATGCGTAGCCTGCTCAAAGCTGCCAAGGCGGACAAAGTCATCAATAACGGAGACCTTGCCGCAGTCAAGATCCACTTCGGCGAGGAAGGGACCACCGGCTTCCTGCGCCCGCTGTGGGTGAAGCCGATCCTCGACTTCATCTCAGAGGCCGGTGGCAAACCGTTTCTCACGGACGCCTCCACCCTCTATGTCGGGCAACGCGGCGAAGCGGTCTCCCACTCGCTCTGCGCGGCCAAGCACGGCTGGGACCCGCTCGTACTCGGTGCGCCGGTCATCATCGCGGACGGACTCCGGGGCGAATTCGAACAGGCTGTCCCGGTCGGCGGAAAGCACATTGACGAAGCATATATCGCGGGCGGCATTGCCGAAGCGGACTTCCTTGTCTCGGTCAACCATTTCAAGGGACACGAACTGGCCGGATACGGCGGTGCGCTCAAGAATATCGGCATGGGCAGCGCCAGCAAGAAAGGCAAGATGCAGCAGCATTTCTCCACCGGCCCCATTATCAGCGAAGATAATTGCGTGGGCTGCGAATCCTGCATCAAGGTATGTGAAGCCGGAGCGCTTTCCATCAACGAAGACACCGGAAAAGTCTCCCTGAACCCGGAAAAATGCGTGGGCTGCGGCGGCTGTTTCGTGGCCTGCTGCCATGACGGCCTCCAAGTCGACTGGAAGATCGGCGTGCAGGAATTCCTCGAACGGATGATGGAATACTGTGCGGGCGTGGCCAAGACCAAGGACAAGCCCTGCCTGCATGTCAATTTCGTCATGGATGTGGTGCCGGACTGTGACTGCGTCGGCTTCACGGACGCCCCGATCTGCCCGGACATCGGCGTACTCGTCAGCTTTGACCCCGTGGCCGTGGATCAGGCGTCCATGGACCTCGTCAACGACGCCCCGCCGCTCTACCCGAGCCAGTTGCCCTTTGGCGTCGCTCCCGGACAGAACAAGTTCGCCGCGATTCACACCCATGTCCCGGAACAGATGGGGCTGGACTACGCCGAAGAACTCGGACTGGGAACACGGGAATACAACCTGATCAACATGTAGCAAGCATAACCGAACCGCCGGGGGCACCAGAAAGCCATTGCCCTCGGCGGCGGTCGCCTGTTAGATGTTCAGGGATATGTGCGGAATAACCGGATTCATCAATCCCGACATGATCGGCGATGCGAAAGGGGCAAAATCCCTGTGCCGCCGCATGGCCGACACGCTGGCCCATCGCGGACCGGACGCCTCCGGCATCTCCGCAGACCCCGCCGTCGGACTGGGATTCGGGCATCGCCGCCTGTCCATCCTCGACCTTTCCGAGGCCGGGGCACAGCCCATGCACAGCTTGGACGGCCGGTTCACGCTCATCCACAACGGCGAGATATACAACTTCCCTGAACTTCGCACCGCGCTTGAGGCCGAGGGCGGCCCCTTCCTGCCGTGGCGCGGGCACTCCGACACCGAGGTCATGCTCGCCGCGTTCCAGACATGGGGCGTGGAAGAAGCCCTCACCCGGTTCGTCGGCATGTTCGCGTTCGCACTGTGGGATCGGGACCAGAGGGAACTGCACCTCGCGCGCGACAGGATGGGCGAAAAACCGCTTTATTACGGCCGCGCCGGAAACGCGCTGATATTCGGCTCCGAACTCAAGGCGCTCCGGGCCTTTCCCGGTTTCGACGCACAGCCGGACATGGAGGCGGTCGCGCTCTACCTGCGATTCCAGTATGTGCCGGAACCGCGCTCCATCTACCGAAACGCTTTCAAGCTCGCCCCGGGACACCTGCTGACCGTGCGGGCCGATTCGCCCACCGACTTCGCGCCCAGACCGTATTGGTCACTGCGGGACGTGGTGAACAACGCGGCGGCAAATCCGTTTACAGGCAGTGAGGCCGAAGCCGAAACCGGGCTGGAATCCCTGCTGAGAGAAACCGTCCGCGGCCAGATGCTTTCGGACGTGCCGCTCGGCGCGCTCCTGTCCGGCGGCATCGATTCCTCGCTCGTCACCGCGCTCATGCAGGCCGAATCCACGCGTCCGGTAAAGAGCTTCACCATCGGCTTTTCCGACAAGGCGTACGACGAATCCGACGACGCGAAAAAAGTGGCCGACCATCTCGGCACGGACCATACCGAACTGTTCGTCACCCCGGACCACGTCCTCGATCTCATCGAAAAGCTGCCCGAACTCTATGACGAACCCTTTGCGGATTCCTCGCAACTGCCCACATTTCTCGTGGCGCAACTGACCCGGCAGCACGTCACCGTCTGCCTGACCGGAGACGGCGGCGACGAGACCTTCGCCGGATACAACCGCCACTTCTGGGCACCCGCCATCTGGGACAAAGTCGGCAGCATTCCGCCGGGACTCCGCTCCATGGCCGCTGGCGGGGCACGTCTTCTGTCCCCCCGCGCGTACGACACGATTTTCAACACGGCAGGCAGCCTGCTGCCGGAATCGGCACGGGTCCGCACCCCGGGCTTCAAAATTCACAAGCTCGCGAGCGTCCTTTCATCGCAGTCCAGAGAGGAACTCTACAAGCGGCTCTGCTCGGCATGGCCGGAACCGTCCGCGCTCCTGAATTCGGGGCTGGAACCGCTCTCGCCCATCGACCGCAGGGAAACATGGCCGCACGTCAGCGACTATACCCGGTGGATGCAATATCTGGACTCCGTGACCTATCTTCCCGGAGACATCCTGCACAAGGTAGACAGGGCCACCATGGGCGTCTCGCTCGAATCGCGCACGCCCTACCTCGACCACCGCGTCATCGAATTCGCATGGCGGCTGCCGCTCTCCATGCTGCTGAAAGGCCGCGAGGGCAAACGCATCCTTCGGCGGATTCTCTACCGGCACGTCCCGCGGGAACTGGTGGAACGCCCGAAAATGGGCTTCGGCATCCCCATCGACAATTGGCTGCGCGGTCCGCTCAAACAGTGGGCGCAGGATTTGCTCGCCCCGGACCGCCTCCGCAAACAGGGACTGTTCGCCCCCGATCCGATCACGAAACAACTGAGCGACCATCTCAGCGGGAAACGCGACAACCAGCACCGGCTCTGGAATATTCTCATGTTCCAGTCATGGGCCGACAAATGGCTGTAAGAAAAAGACCATTCCCGCCTCCATCCCCTCAAAAGTAGACGCCCGCCACGGTTTCGCGTATCTGAACGCAGAGGTTGACCATGGCAGCACGCACAATTCCGACACCACCCACCATCCCCGGCGCTTCCGACAAGACGGGCAGGGGACCGCAATACGACTCGATCAAGGCGTCAAAACGGTTCATCCGCAGCCTTGCATGGGTGGTCATCCTCTGTGCCCTGTTCCTTGGCGGCCAGCTCCTTCGCTATCATTTCAGCCAGAGCCAGCTCGACCTGATAAGAACCGAGACCGACAAGCTGTACCGCTCAGTCCTTGGTCAGGATATCGGCCAGTCCCCGTTCGGCAGGCTCCAGTTCGAGCAGGGAAAGCTTTCTGCCGTCCGCCGCATCGGGCTTGATCCGCTCAGCGTGCTCGCAGCCCTCAGCCTGCCCGCAGGAGAAAACATCCGCGTGGAAGGCATCACACTCAACGGCAAGACCGGACGTGTGCGTGGTTTCTTCGGTCCCAACGTGGAAAATTTCGACGGCTACATCAACGCCCTGTCCGAAGACGAGCAATTCTTCTTTTCGCTGGAGAAGCGTGAAGAGGTGTTCGGCGGCATCACATTCAGCCTGATCGTGGAGCCGAAATAATGGCAACGGCACGACACCATTTCTGGAGCGACTGGCCCGCGGCATCACAGCAGCGATTCTTCAAACTCGTGCTGCGCGGCATCGTGCTCGTCACTGTCGGGCTTATCGTGGGGCTCAAGCTCTACACCGGCTCCGTGGATCTCGCCATCACACAGGCCAAGGAGCAATATGGCCGGGTGGTCCCGTTGGTGGAAGACGTCAAGTCACTGCGGGCACAGATGGGTGTCTTCGCCCACCTGCCGGTCAAGGACGCGATCTGGCACATCATCGACGATCTCAATATCGAAAAGCACCTGACCTCGATCCGGCCCACACAACTCTCGGAGCATGAGGAAGGCCTTCAAGTCACCTTTACCGGCCTGTCCCTGACCAAGCTGACAGATTTCCTGCACGCCCTGCGCGACAAGGCGAGCCTGCAAACGCCCGACTGCACCATCAGCCGAAACCCCGACGACCCGCGTCTGGCCGACGTGCACCTCGTCTTGGCACGATAGGAGACGGACATGGCGCACCACAACCGTCCTTCATCGCTTCCCGGCCGCATTCTGGCCCGCCTGTTTCTGGTGGCATTCGGCCTCCTGATCGGCATAGCCCTGTTCACGCCGTGGAACAAAATCTGGGCATCCGCACTGGCTACGGTAGACGAGAAGCTGCCCACGGTGGGACTGCAATGGGAAGGCATCGACCGCGACGGTCCGTTCGGATTCCGGGTAAGGGATTTACAGATCACGGTCGCCAACACCCCGGGCAGCCTCATGTTCAAGCAGGCTTACGTCCGCATGGGATTTTCCCCGCTGGCCCGTGTCCGGCTCGACACTGGCGGTTCTCGATGCGATCTCGACCTGTTCCGAAACGGCTCGTATGAATTCGAAGGCGACCTCAACCTGACCGCCCTGCTCGGCGGCACGGACTTCAAGGGTATCCTGCGCGTGGCGGGCAACCTGTTCATGCCCGCGGGTTCCGAACTTCCCAAGAAGGGTTGGGTCGACATCCGCTCCCAGCAGTTCATCCTGCCCGACGACAAAACCATCGAAGACCTCGCTTTCACCGCTGAAATCCATGGCCCGGACATGGATATCCGCGACTTTTCCATCCGCCTTCCCATCACCATCAAAACGGCTGGAAAGGGCGTGCTGGACCCAAAAAACCTGTACAACACCCGCTTTGACCTCAAGGGCGAAGTCACCATCGGCAAACAGGCCGTACCCTACGAAACGCAGGGGACACTCAACGACGCCATCTGGTAGACCGCCGGGAGATTCCATGTTTTCCCATCTCGATACGTATACCCGTCCCGAGCCGCAAAACAGTGCACTCGTCACCATTGACCTGCAAAACGACTTCTGCCTTCCCGGTGCCCCTGCCGAAGGAGAAGGCGCGCTCAAAGCTGCCGAGCAGGCCGCACTCGCGGTCAATCTCTACCGCGAACTCGGATTGCCTATTTTTCATGTCATCCGGCTGTATTCATTGGAACAGGGAGCCGAAACAGTGGACGTTTGCCGCAGGGAAGCCGTTGAAGCAGGCACGCCCCTTCTTGCTCCGGACTCTGACGGTGCACAGCCTGTAAAGAGCCTGCTGCCGGAAGGTGTCCGACTCGCCCCGGCCCGATTGTTCAGCGGAGAGCCGCAAATCATCTCGAACAACGAATGCATCCTCTACAAGCCGCGCTGGGGATGCTTTCACGAAACCCGTCTGCATGACCTGCTGCAACAACGCTCCATCACGACACTCGCCGTCACGGGCACATGGTTCAGCAACTGCGTCCGCACCACCATCTACGAAGCCACGGCGCGCGACTACCGGGTCGTGGCCCTGCGGGACGCCATTGCCGGGATATATCCACGCGGCGAAGAAGACATCCGCAAGATCAAATGCGGCGTGTGTTCTTGTGATGAATGGGCAGAAATCTTGACGCAGAATTAAATCCGGGGGGATGCCGCTCCGCGGCTATTGTCAGGTGATTCAAAAAACCAGAAGCCTCCCCGACAGTCGGGGAGGCTTCCTCGGTTGATGGCCCATAGCCAGCGGCTAAAGGATGGGCAGATATCTGTCGAGTTCATACTCGGTGACCTGGGTACGGTAGTCGTCCCATTCGGCGATCTTGTTCTCCACCAATGCGGTGTGCAGATGTTCGCCGAGCACGTCTTTCATGAACTTGGACTTCTTGAGATTCATGGTTGCCTCGTACAGGGAACCGGGCAGCGCCTTGATCTTGTTACGCTTGAGGGCACGCTCGTTCATGGAGAAGATATCGTCCTCGACCGGTTCGGCGAGTTCGTACCCTTCTTCCATGCCCCTGAGCCCTGCGGCCAACTGGACCGCAAAGCAGAGATACGGGTTGGCAGCCGGGTCCGGGCAGCGCAGTTCCATGCGGGTGGCGTTCTCCTTGCCCGGTTTGTACATGGGCACGCGGACCAGAGCGGAGCGGTTGCGCCGTGCCCACGCGATGTAGACCGGGGCCTCGTAACCGGGAACCAAACGCTTGTAGGAGTTGACCCACTGGTTCGTGACGGCCACGAACTCGGGTGCGTGCTTCAGGATGCCCGCAATGTAGGACTTGCCTTCCGGGGACAGATGGTATTCGTCGTTTGCATCGTAAAACACGTTCCGGCCATTCTTGAAGAGCGACTGATGAACGTGCATGCCGGAGCCGTTTTCCCCGAAAATGGGCTTGGGCATGAAGGTCGCGTAGCAACCGTGCTTGCGGGCCGTTTCCTTGACCACCACACGGTAGGTCATGGCGGTGTCAGCCATTTTCATGCCTTCCTGATAGCGCAGGTCGATCTCGTGCTGGGACGGGGCGACCTCGTGGTGGGAATATTCCACCTGAATGCCCATTGCGTCGAGGGCGAAAATGATGTCGCGACGGATGTTGTTGCCGAGATCGAGCGGCGGAGCGTCAAAGTAGCCACCCGCGTCAAGGACTTCGGTATCCTGATCGTCCGCGAACAGGAAGAACTCCAACTCGGGACCGACATAGAAGGTGTAGCCCTTTTCGGCGGCCTCACCCATGACCTTTTTCAGGACATAGCGGGAATCGGCCTCGAACGGCGTTCCGTCCGGGCTGACCACGTCACAGAACATGCGGGCAACAGGCTTTTCGGCAGGCCGCCACGAGCAGATCTGAAAGGTGGTGGGATCGGGCATGGCGACCATGTCGGATTCATCGATGCGGCAGAAACCGAGAATGGAAGAGCCGTCAAAGCCCATGCCTTCCTCAAAGGATGCCTCGAGTTCGTTGGGGGTAATCTGGAAACTTTTCAGTGTTCCCAGAATATCCAGGAACCAGTACTGGATGAAGCTGACGTCATAGTCCTTGACCGCCCGCATTACATCGTCGGCATTCTTGCAGTTGAAGACAGGGATGCTCATATGGGATTCCTCCAAAAAATTAGGGTTGCTTCTGTAGAAGAGTTACGGTTTAACCAGTAACAATCTCCATGCCATAAAGGAAATCGGCTGAAATGTACACGGGTTAGCACTGGAATGATCAAGAATACCACGCTTTTGCGAGGATGTTTATAACAAAAATGCTATTTCTCTCAAAAAACAAGGCAAATCAGGCTACATTTTTGTCATGAATTCCGCGGACACGCCAAAAACACAGGAAAAATTCGCTCACATTAATGTGATTTCCTGAATAATCGATGAAAAAAACGCTCGCTACGCGCATCCAGACGGGTCAATCCGCACTTTTCCGCTTCCACACGGGCGGCGCTCAATTCATCAGCCGAGATCATGCGATTGATTTCCGGATAATCTGCCGCATGAAAACAGGGACGATACTGGTCCATGATGTTGACGTACGTCCGTTTTGACAGTCCGGCCAGAAACGCCATCCATTCGCCGGTCCCCACGATATCTTCCGGCATGACCAGATGTCGGACCAGCAGCCCCCGCTGCGCCACGCCGTCCGCGTCAATGATCAGGTCGCCCACCTGCCGATGCATTTCCGTAACCGCCGCCCGCGCACACTCCGGGTAATCCTTGGCCCGGAGATACCGCTTGGCGTTTTCCACATCCCAGATTTTCACATCCGGCATGTAGATATCCACCACCCCGTCGAGCAGCCGCAGGACCTCAAGGGAATCATAGGAACTCGTATTGTAAACCAGCGGCACCCGCAAGCCGTGTTCAATGGCGATGGGCAGGGCTTCGAGAATCTGAACCGCCACATGGCTCGGCGTGACGAAATTAATGTTGTGGCACCCCTGCTCCTGAAGCTTGAGCATCACCCCGGCAAGCTCCTCTGGCTCGGCCTTGAGGCCCGCTCCGGGGTTATGGCTGATGTCGTGATTCTGGCAGAACCGGCAGCCGAGGTTGCATCCGGCAAAAAAGATCGTCCCGGAACCGTGCGTCCCGACAAGCGGCTGCTCCTCACCGAAATGCGGGTTGAAGCTCGCCACCACGCTGTGGCGACCCACGCCGCAAAAGCCGACTTCGTCCTCGCGACGATTCGCCCCGCACCGACGCGGGCACAGACGGCATTCACCGAGCGCGGCAATTCCTTGTTCGATCCGGCGCTGCAACACGCCGGATTCGTACAATTCCGGATACGTCATATTCCCTCCTGAAATGAAGGAACAAAGACTTTCGGTCTCGGGGTGACTACGCCATGAAACGCCTGCCTCCAAGGTCTTGCGAACTCGGATGCTGGACTGCCGGAGGTTCCGAGTCCTACTTCACGACCAGTACGGGACAGGAAGTCGTATGCAGCACCTTGTGCGTGACGGAGCCGAGGATAAGCCCTTCGAGGTCGGACTTGCCCTTGGAACCGATGACGATAAGGTCACACTTTTCCACGTCGCAAACGTTCGCGATGACTTCAGCGATTTCACCGCCGATAACGAGATCGGCAAACTCGATCTTGGCGTTTTCAAGACGCTTGCGGTAGTGATCCATGACGGCTTCGGCACCTGCGGTCAGGTATTCGAGCAGCTCCTCGGCATTGGGTTGTCCCAGCCCGGTAGGCACGGGCTTGCGGACGTGCAGAAGAACGATGGGAACGTTGTAATTCCCGGCAAGTTCAATGGCCATATCAGCAGCAGCATCGGAAAAAGGGGACCCGTCAACGGGCAGCAGGATTCTGGAAACGTTCATGCGTGTGCCTCCTTGTTATTCGTCTTTACTCCCCATGAACTCTTCTGTCGTGGCATGCCCCGGCTGACAGACATCTTCCCGCCGAAACACGGAACCGACGGTCAGCCAGAGGATTTTCAGGTCCAGTATAACCGATTGATTGTCTATATACCAGACATCAAGTTCGAATTTGTCTTCCCATGAAATGGCATTGCGTCCATTGACCTGCGCCCAGCCCGTAATTCCGGGCCGGACTTCATGGCGGCGGGCCTGGCGAGGGGTGTAACGATCAAGGTACTGCACAAGCAGCGGACGGGGACCCACAAGGGACATCTCCCCTTTCAGCACGTTCCAGAGTTCGGGCAGTTCGTCGAGTGAAGTGGAGCGCAGGAACCGCCCGAAGGGGGTCAGCCGATCGCAATCCGGGAGCGGTTTTCCGTCACGGTCCACAGCGTCGCGCATGGTTCGGAACTTGATGATTTCAAACAGCTCACCGTGCAAGCCGGGACGGGTCTGCCGAAACAGCACGGGACTGCCGAACCGGGTTCGCACCAGAAGTGCGACCAGCAACATCACGGGCCACAGCACAAGTAAGGCCGAAACGGTTATGAACAGGTCGAACAGTCGCTTCATTCGATCCCCATGAACGACAGGATGGCGTCGTTGACTTTGTTCACGTCAAATTTTTCCTCGGCAAGCCTGCGGCCAGCCGCCCCCATGGTTTTGGCAAGCCCCGGATCGGCAATGAACCGTTCCATGGCATCGGCAAGCCCGTCCACATCCCTGAGCCCGACCAGACAGCCGTTTTCACCGTCAACAACGGTCTCGCGGCAACCCGGGACATCCGTCGTTATCACCGGCCGCCCCATGCTCATGGCCTCAAGGACCGAGCGCGGTGTGCCTTCACGGTAACTGGGCAGGACGTAGACGGACGCCTGCGCCATTTCCGGGCGCACGTCCTCGACAGCAGGCCCGATTTCCAGCCCGCGGCTGCGCCATTCGTTCACAGCCTCGGGAGAAATGGTGTCCGTCCCTTCCTCGCGGGGACCAATCAGCCGAAACGACACGTCCGGATACCGCTCCTTCAATCGTAGCGCGGCCTGTGCGTACTCGGCAACGCCCTTGGATTTCAGCAACCGGGACAAACACAGAAAAACCGGCTTTTCCGGCAACGGTGCCACGGCGTAGTGCTCCAGATCGACACCCGACCCGTTCACCACGGTCGTTTTCGTATGATCGGACAGCACGTCCAGCTTTTGGAAAAATGCGAGATCGTCCGGGTTCTGAAACATCACGCCGTCACAGGATTTCAGCCCTGCCCGGTACATGCCCTTTGCGATGTTGAACAACATGCGCCGCTTGAACCCCTTGTTCTCGGTGAAAGCGTAGCCCAGCCCCGTCACCATGGAATAGACGCGCTTCTTCTCCCCGACCCACGCCATGCGCGCGGCAAGGGAACCGTACACCACGGGCTTGAACGTGTAGGAAAGTACCACGTCCGGGCGGATGCGGTACAGCACCTGTTTCAGGTGCAACAACGTCCCGATGTCGGAAAACGGATTCATCCCACGCCGAATGAGCGGAAACATGGAGTACTCCACCCCCATCTCCTCCAGTTGCGGCGAAATGTCCGGCACATGCGCCGGGGCAAGGGCATGCACCTCATGCCCGAGGGAAACCAACCGCCTGAGCAGCGGTCCCCGAAAATTTATGAGCGACGGAGCGTATCCGCCGATAACGGCTATTTTCATTGTCTGACGTCTTGTTAGAATGAGTGTCGTCCCCTGCTTCTAGCAAATGGGAAATGGTTTGAAAACTCCACAAGCAGCAAACACCCGGTTTCGGGCAGTTACAAAGTCATCAGACGCAAAAAAACGACACGCCGTATAGGGAGAGGGGCATGTCGTTTCTTCCGAGCCGTCCGGTCTTTTTGAGGAGAGAAACCGGCGGCTCATATGTACTGTTGGGAAATTTTTCTAGGTCAGTTGACTGATTCCGGCTGCCATTATGAAGGAAACGCCAACCCAAAGAGCGACCTTGCAAAGCTTGCAAGCCTCGGTTACTCCGGACTCCATCACGAGAGTTGAGTCCTCCGGCTGAAACAGATACAACCAATCAAACGTTTTTCTACCCTTGCTGCGCATGGCTCCTCCTGCGTTCGGTGTATTGCAACGTCAAGACAGTGATACGCACCACGACGAAGCCGGTCCAATAACAATGCGTTTGGGGAGCCATAAAAAAATCCTATACCTCCACTATCGACCACAATCAGGCAGAATAAATGGAACTTTATCAGCTCAGAACCCTTGTCGCCGTAGCCGAGGAAGGCAATTTCACCCGGGCGGGCAAACGCGTTCACGCGACCCAGCCCGCTGTTTCCGCACACATCAAGGCGCTTGAGGCGGAACTCGGCGTCCAGCTATTTCACCGCACACCGCGCGGCGTCGAACTCACGGACGCCGGAGGCGAACTCATAAACGACGCCATCAAGATTCTTTCCGCCGCCGAAAAACTCCGCGCCCGCGCCCTCACGCTTCAGGATCAGGTCTCGGGCCAGATAGCCCTCGGCCTGTGCGCGGACACGCCGTTCCTGCACATCACGGAAATCCTCGCCCGCATGGCAGATCGCTTCCCCAAGCTCAACCTGAAGCTCTCGCAAACCCCTTCCGGCGTGGTGCTCTCCAAGATTCACAACAAGGAATACGACGCAGGATTCGTCTTTTCCGGTAATCCCTACAGCGACCTTGACTCCATCAAGCTCGCCGAACCGGAATATTCCGTCATCGGTGCGGCCAAATGGAAAGACGTTCTCGCCGACCCGACACCGGAAAAACTGTCCGAGTTCACATGGCTCATGCCCACCTCGGACTGTCCTTTCCGGGAGCTGCAACTCAAGATTTTTCAGGAGCACTCCATCAACCCGGCCCAGACCATCGGTGCCAACTCCGAGGAAATCATGCGGCCTCTGGTGGTGGAAGGAAAGGCGCTCGCCTTGATGCGTGACGACGAGGTCGAAGACCTCCTCAAATCCGGCAAATGCGCCATCTGCCCATCGCTGGGCAGGCACCCCGTCGAACTGAATTTCATTTACCGCAAATCACAGGCCGAAGACCCCGCCATCGCCGCACTCATCGAAATGGTCCGCGACATCTGGGGTGTATGAACCAGCATACTCCAATACAAGGACACCGCTTGAATCCCATGGGTTCAAGCGGTTTTTTTGTACACATCGTCAAGAGCCGTCGAATCGAGGAAGGCCTGATTCCTTGTCAAACCGGCCATTCACGCCTAATGCTGTCATGACAGGAGTTCGTCCCTTCAACCTTCAGAATCTTTCACAATGGCATTACAACACATAAAACCAACCCGGGAACATCTACGCCACGGCATCAAGGTCGGGCTGGCCTGCGTTCTGTCACTCATCGTGTCCGGCTCCATCGGGGTTCCCTATGCCTACTGGGCGGTCATCACCACGGTGATCGTCATGCAGATGCATGTGGCGGATTCCATCCGCATGAGCTTCTACCGCTTTTCCGGGACGGCCATCGGCGCATTCATCGGCATTGTCGCCATTCTGATTTTTCCACCCACCCAGCCGTACACGGCGCTTGCCGTTTTCCTGACCACGGGCCTGTGCGCCTACCTGACCAGATACAATGCCCGGTACCGCATGGCCGCCATAACCGTGGCGATCGTTTTTCTGACCAGCATGGGAGAGGAAAACCGCATCTCCTTCACGCTCTTCCGGGTGCTGGAAATCGGCATCGGGGTTGTCTGCGCCTTCACGGTTTCCGTACTGGTCTGGCCGTCACGCATCGGCGACAACCTGCGCCAACGATTGCAGGAACAATGTGAACAGGCCGCACTTCATTATGAACATCTGATGGACAGCTTTCTGGCGCGACAGCAGAAGGTCGACCCCGACATGTTTTTCGAGCTTGCCCGCGCAATGCAGGAAAACCGGGCGCTTTTCCTGAAAGTGGTATCCCATGAACGCCGTTTCTATAGGACGGACGTACGCCTTCTCTCGTTGCAGATAAACGGACTCGCCATGACACTGGAACGCATGCAGTCCATGCCCCGGCTGCTCAATGAAGTGGAAGGTGAAGGTTTTGACATCATCATGGCCCCTGAACTGGAAGAACTGACCCGCACCACCTGCGAAGCCCTTCGTGCGCTCGGGGCCGGTGTCCCATACGACAACAAGGCGTTGGCCGCGGCGGTCGTCGCGGCGGAAGAACGGCTGACACAGATCAGGAAGGAAGGCGCCACCCGGCGCTTCGACGTGCGCCGCCTGCTTCAGGTTTTCGGATTCATCAATACGTCCCAGCACATCGGTGAATTCCTGCTCGACGTCCTGAACAGGCCGGAATATCCAACAGGCAACGGAAACGGGCAGAAGGACGGCTTCACCGGAAAGACCTGAACCGCATAAACCTTATCGCTTGCCATCCACTGTGCAGCCGCGTAGTCTGTACAACTTGATTCAGTATAGAGTGACACAAACCAGAAACGAAATGGAGATTCTGAATATGAAACGGATCATCGCCCTGCTGGGCACCGCCCTGTTGGGCCTCACTCTTCTCGTCGGTTGCAACCAACAGACGAACCAGATCACTATCGGCGTCGTGGACGAAGCCGCCGCATTCAAGGACAATCAGGCCGCAGCAGCCGCCATGGCCTACCTCCAGGAAATCGGCGCACCGCTCCAGAAGAAAGCCGAAGCCGCATACAAGGCCATGCAGGCAGACCAGAATGAAGAAACCGTGGGTGCCTACAAGGCTGCCATGGGTGAACTGCAAAACACCATGAACGGTGAGCAGCAGCGCATTGTGGCTCTGATTGACGCCAAGTTCAACGAAGTGCTCGACACCTACCGCGAGGAAAAGGGACTGACCGTCATCCTGAGCAAGGAATCCGTCATCTCTTCCGCCCCCACCGTTGACATCACGGCCGACATCGTCAGCGCCATGAATGCAATCGAACTGGATCTGGCACCCAAGACTCCCAAGGCCGAAGCTCCTGCCAAGCCCGAAGAGAAAAAAGACGACGCCAAAACGGAATAGCCTTTCCTTCCGCAAACGAAAAGGCCTGTCCATCAGATGGACAGGCCTTTTTTCATGAAAAATCGTAAGGATCAGTGCGAGTC
This sequence comes from uncultured Pseudodesulfovibrio sp., assembly GCF_963664965.1. Taxonomy (NCBI): domain Bacteria; kingdom Pseudomonadati; phylum Thermodesulfobacteriota; class Desulfovibrionia; order Desulfovibrionales; family Desulfovibrionaceae; genus Pseudodesulfovibrio; species uncultured Pseudodesulfovibrio sp. Next base: position 265,214 of record NZ_OY761823.1, read on the forward strand.
CATGAAGGACCGCATGGATTCATGTGCTGCGGCAAGAACCGCGGCAAACTGGACGAACTGTTCACGCACTTTTTCCAGATCGCCGTTCTGGGCCGTATTTTCCATGGTCAACGCCCGCTCGACGAGATCATCGGTGCGGACCACACCGCACATGCCCTTGAGGGAATGGGCAAGCTTGACCACGGTTTTCAAATCCCCGTCATCAAGAGCTTTTCCAAGGGAATCGGCTCTTTCCGGGCTGTCTTCCATGAAAGCGACAAGCAGTTCGCGGGCCAGTTCCATGTCTCCCGCGAGACTTTGAACAAATCTATCCGAATTGAATATGGGCTGTGTCATACAGGCCTCCGTTGTTATTCCGAAAGTACCACCGCTCGTCTGCCAATGAAAGGATTATAACGCCTTGGCAGCAAGCTTTTCATACATTTCGGCAAAATTTTTCAATGTTTCGGTCAAGGAATAGCTCTCGACTACACGATTCCGAGCATTTTTTCCGCATTCTTGCCCTTTTTCACGACAGGACTTCAGTAAACGGCAAATGCCTTCTGCCAAGGCCTTTTCGTCACGCGGCAGAACCACACGGCCGGTATCGCCGACCAGCACACTGCTGTCACCGACATCCGTAACCACACAAGGGACACCGCAGGCCATGGCCTCCCCGACCGCATTGGGGAAACTTTCGCCAATGGATGATGAAACGTGCACATCCATGGCTGCCATGAGACGGGGCATGTCGCTGCGCTCACCGGCAAGACGCACACGGTCAGGGGCCAGTCCGGCCTCGGCCATCCAGCCGGAAATCTCGGCGTTCGCGTCATCCACCCCGCGTCCGACCAGTAGGAAAACCGCATCCGGCATCCGGCTGGCCACGGACGCCATGGCATGGATCGCGGTGCGATGGTCTTTCATGACATCGAAACGACCTACCTGCCCGACAACGAGCGCGTCCTGTGAAATATCGAATTCATCCCGTACTTCACCACGGGCGGCAGGGTCCGGCCTGAAGCGTTCGGTGTCGAATCCGTTCGGGATGACCTCGAACGACTTTGGCGCGTACCCGAGTTGCAGATGAAAACGGCGGGCCTCTGCGGAGTTGGTCAGCACCGCATCCGGGAACCGGGACAATGCGGCACACGCCTTGAGGGTCACGCCGGTAAGGCGGCGGTATTCCTCAAGGGCCATGTAGGAACAGCGGATGTTCCACGCCACCTGCGGTCCGCCACCGAAAGGGAAAGCCAGTTTCGCGGCCAGCAGACCGATAAGGTCGGCATGATACAGCCATGTCTGCACCACATCGGGCTTCCAGTCACGCATGATTCGGACAAGCCGGAAAAGCGCCATGGGCGAAGGAACCCCGCGCCGCATGCCGAGACAGTCCACCGGAACTCCCGCCCGGGTCAGCTTCGCCCCCATGGGTCCCGGCTCGATAAGGCTGACCACACGGGGCAGAAAACGGACCGGGTCCATGTTCGTCGCAAGGCGATGCAGCATGGTCTCCGCGCCGCCCACATCGAGGCCGGTTATGACGTGCAGTACTTTCATAAGATAATGGGTGCCGGGGTTGATGGTCGCAGACAGACCGGGGATAGCATCATCCACGGGAAAAAACCATAGGACGCGTTCCCTCGACGCAACAAGATCACCTGGAGTTGCAGGCTCCGGCCAGAGTCTTCCACCTGCCGCCACTGAACTCAAGCAAAATTTCTTGAAGAGTCAATGTTTTACAATTCTTCAGACAGGCAGCATCAAGCCGTCGCTTATAATAGGAGGAAATCTTGAGCCCCGAAGAAAGCGCTCCACGGACCCAGACATCACGAGTCGGATCAAGCGACCGGATATACGGATATGCCCTGTCCGCAACCACGGACCCGCGGCACGGCGCAGTAATCACCGTGGGCCGGTCAAGCCGCAACAGGTCGCTCCTGCCGAGGAACCGCATTTTCCCGTCACCGCACATAAGAGCGCCGCAGTCAGCGTCTCCGTACTGAAATACCAGCCCTTCACGCACGCCGGAGAAGCGTCCCGCATCCCGCAGCAAATCCGACGGAACAACCGTGCCCGCAATCCCCTCGAGCGGCTCGGTCTCAATGCCGTTCAGGCAGCGCATGGGATGGCGGGGAACAAGCTCCTCTTCCAACCTGTCGGTTCGGTGGAAAAAACGCAGCTTGCCGTTCAATCGGGAAATGACGGCGGCAGCCATGGCCGCGCAGGCCAGCCCGCGAACCGTGTTGGCACGGCACTCGCCCAAACGTGCGGCATCAGCCTCGGCCAACAAGAGCCGCCCACAGAAAAACGCCAAAGCATCGACCCCGCCGCCGGACAACAGGCGCAGGCCGATGTCCCTGAAAACACGGAAACCCACGTCATCAACCCCACGCCAACGGGAAACGCCCAAGGAAGACAGCGAATGAAAGATGCTGCCGAACAATCCTTCCATGTTCCGGACAGGAGAGAACCCGTTCAGGGGCAGGGCAGACAAACCGAGCAGCAGCAGAGCCGCCGAACCGTGGAGCCAACGCTCCTCTTCGTTGATCGGCTCGCCGAATCCGGGCCACTCAAAAACAGGCCCCGGTTCACTCCCGCCGACAGCCACCCGCCGCCACTCTTGCAGGTCGCCGTTGAACCTGCGGGCCTGTTCCGGCAAAGCCCCCACTCGATCCGGGAACCAGAATTCCGACACGTCCAGTCCGGCCCCGATCAGGTCAAGTATACCGCCGATCTTTTCTGGACGGGCGCTGCTGCAAACGGCCGCCCGCAACTTGCGTACTTTTCGTTCGCGCAGCAACTCCGGAAGCCCGCAACCGTGGCCGCCGCCGTCGACCAGATAACTGCCGCGCCGGCTCTTGAGCAGATATGCATCCCCTTCGCGGACCGGAAGTACCCTGAATTGCGTCATGTTTCCAATTCCAAAAACGTTAAAACGATTTCGGAGTTAGGCCATACTATACTAAACCTGTCAATCTATATTTTATTTCATGTTATATATTCCCATATTTTTTCATATTGAATTTCTCAGGGAAAAACAGGTGACTGCAAGAATCAACCTGCCGGATGAAACCGACGTACCCAGAAAAATCACCCACTTTTTCAGCTTGTTGCAACGCGAAAAAACGCATCTAGTTATCAGAAGCAAAAAAGTTGACATCCCCAAAAACGCTCATTATATGCCACTGACTCAAAAAACGTCACAGGAGACTTTGTACAGAATGAAGACTTTCATAAACTACACGCTGACGCCGGTTCTCTGCGCGATCATGGTCATTCTGGCCGTGGTTGTCGTGGTCAAGGACCAGAAGATCGACGATCTGAAGCATCAGCTTGTACTCGCCGAGCAGACCGCCGAAGCACGCAAGAACATGGTCGAGGAAGCACGCCTGCTCCAGAAAGCCATGAGCGCCCCGCCGGTCCGCAAGGTGACCGTCACCGCATACAATCCCACAACCGACCAGTGCGACTCGGACCCGCTCATCGCCGCAAGCATGCGAAAGGTCCGTACCGGCACCATCGCCGTATCCCGAGACCTCTTTGACCAAGGCTGGGTTTTCGGCCGCAAGGTCCGCATCGAGGGCATCGGCATTTTCGAAATCAACGACCTCATGAACAAGCGGTTCACCCAACGAATCGATATCTTCATGTGGGATGAAAACCAGGCACGCCAGTTCGGCAAGAAGAGCATCAAGGCCGCTCTGCTGGAAATCTAGCCACACCTAGGCATCACATATTAAAGGGGCGCGATCTGAGGATCGCGCCCCTTCTGCGTTCATGATCGGGCCTGCGCCCTGCTATTTCCCATGGCTGTCGAGGTATGCCTTGATACGGTCAGCCGCATTCTTCTGAAGATTCCTGTACCAGAAAGCGTAGTCATACTTATGGTACACGCCTTTCGGGAAATGGCCGATATCGAGTTTATCCGGCGGCGTGGTCACCAGTGCCCCAGTCTTCCGGTCAATCTGCGCGCCAACGTAGTGCGGGACTTCCCGTTCAATCTGATCGGTCTGTTCATTGAAGAACACCGCACCGAGGTTGAGTTCCTTCCCGGCCGGAGTCTCGTCCGTAGTCCAGTTCAGCGGATTGACGCATGACGCGCCGGATACGAGCACGGGTGAGCCGGTAGCTCCGGGAGCTTGTGTGTTGAAGGTAATGACAACGCCCGTGTCATCCGCCTTCTGCGCGATCTTGAGCCACGGATACTTTTTCAGGTCATCCGATGTCACCGAATATCCGATGAGATATGCCGCCACAAGGCGCTCACGCAGGGCCGGATCGGCAAACCGCCGACGCAGAAGGTCCAGCAGGATCACCGACCCCTGACTGTCGCCCGCCAGTATGAAAGGACGGTCCGGATTCAACCGGAGCAGATAGTAGTCGAATGCCCGGTGCACGTCGTCGGCTCCGATCCTGAAATAGGGATGGTGAAACATGTCCACGTCAGGGTCGAGGCAGGCAAACGAGACCTGCCTGTAAAACGGGGCGAACAGGTTGGCGGAATCGGAATAGACACCGGCCTGCGCCACAAGCAGGTGCTCCACCCGCCGACGCAAGTCCTTCCGGCTGGTATCCATGTTTTTAGGGGCCTTTTCCGGATAAATGGTCGGATAGACATAAAACACGTCCACCGGCTTGTCCGCCGTCCCGGGTTTGGCCGCCCAGCTCACATCCGTGGCATAGTCGGGACAGGGAGGAACGTAATCGTTCGAGTTTTCGGCATACGCAATTGCGGAAAGACAGAACAGAGCCAGCAAGGCGACAATAAGACGAAGCGACTTCATGTTTTCTCCAGATGAGCTTGCTATCAAGGTAGCGTTTCGGCTGCACAGGAAACATCCATAGTAAACAGAAAACATGAAGACATAATCATACGTACTATTCTTTGTCCATCTCCCCTCACAAAAAAAGACGTCCGAAGACGCCTTTCAACTTCTCAACGACTTGTTAATCAAGCCATTTCAGCGCGACCTTTCGGCGGCGCGGGATGCGTTTGTACTTGAACTTGGGGTAACCGAGCATGAGCGCGGCGTAGATTCCGTGCCCCTCAGGCAGGCCGAGGCGTTCACGAATGGGGTGATACCCCTCGGCGGCTTCCATGAGAAATCCCGCCCAGCAGGCACCGATGCCCCGTGAATGCGCGGCCAGTTCGAGATAGGCGGCGGACAGGGAACAGTCCTCTGCCGGGTTGAACCCGTCTTCAGGGGCATGGGCAAGAGCGACATGCGGTGCCCCATGCAGGATTTTGTCAAACCCCTTTTCCCAGTTCTTGATGACGCCGGGGAACACATTGTTGATCGCCATGAATTCCACCGTGAGCTCCGCCAGCCTTCGGGTGGCCTCGGGCGTACGGGTCACGACCCACTGGGCAGGCTGGCCGTTCTTGGCACTGGGCGCAAAGGCGGCAACGTCGAGCAGTTCCTCGACCACGGACTCGGGGATACATTTCTCCTTATAAGAACGGATGGACCGACGACCACTGAGAAACTGGTCGGCCTGTTCGGGAGAGATACGCAGATCACGCCCGAAAACGCCGCACTGTTCGGGTGTCAGCTCAGGCGCAACCGGAAGATCGGGCAGGCTCAACGCCCCGGTCGGACAGACCGCCACGCAGTGTCCGCACGCGATGCACATCTTCTTGGCGGCAAAACGGAGTTTGGGAAATCCTTCCCTGTCCTCCACTATCAGGTCATAAGGGCATTCGGCCGCACATGCGCCGCAGCGTTTACATTTTTCCTTGTCTGCAAACATGTGTTGTCTCCATATGGGATACAGCGGGATAAGAGGAGAGAAAAAAGAAGATTCGGCCCCGCCAAATGTTCATGCGAAAGTTGCGAACCCCAAATAGAGCCGGGGCTCCGGTTTGTCAATCCGACGCCACCGCCTGCACAAAAAAGCGGCAGGGAAAGGAACCGTGCGAACCGGAAATACCCTGCTCACATCTTCCGACAGACAGTGGGTACGATCTCGCCCATCAACCCGCGCAACGCCTCGGCCATGATCTCGGACTCGGTGCCGTAACCGGGCAGGACCACATCCTCCACCTCACTGGTGAACTTCTCCTGATGTATGATCGTTCCCCCCTTCTGGAGCATGATGCGGACCGTCACCTTGCCCCGGTACGTCGTGGCACCGGTCTGGTTCAGGGACACGTCCAGCACCTCCCCTGTCACGAGAGGCGCATCGCCCGGAGCAACCGTGGAAGTCCGGTATTTCGCGTCACAGCCCGCGGACCGCAACTCATCGAACAAGGCCCAGCCGACCCAGTCCGCAACATCGGAACCGGAGGTAATGACAACTCCGTCACGCTTCTTTCCAAGCGCAGTCTCCGAGCGGCTGTCCTCAAACCCGAACACGGTTATTTCACCGGAACAGGGAGCACCGCCAGGACTAAGCGCGTAGGTCAGGCGAACCGCATTTCCCTTGGTACAGGCAACGGTCAGACACACCAACAGGAACAGGAAAAAACATTTCTTCATATCAAGCGGCACGAAACATATCCTTTATATCTTGTCGCCCTCAGGCGGGGCCGGCTGCGTATCCTTTTCCATCTGCCGGTCAAGCTCCAGCTCCATCTTGTCGAGCAGCTTCTTGGTGATGGCGAGCAGCCTGTCGAGATTTTCCTTCACAAACGTCTTGGCCTTGGTGTCGATGGCTTCGTCAAGCGCGTCGCCTTCCAGTTCCGGGGAGCTTCCACTCCCGGCCTCCGGCTTCACGGCAGTTCCACCCTGCCCCGCTTCCAAAAGGGAACGGATGGATTCCAGATTCTTCCGAACGAGCGCCAATTCCTCACGCAGGGCGTCGTCACGCACCTTTGTCTCGGCCTTGAGTTTTTCGACCCCGGCCTCAAGGGCCGCCAATCGATCCGAAGTGTCGCCGGACGACCCGCCGGACGAACAGCCCGCCAGCAACATGCACGTCAGCACGGCCACAGCCAGTATGCATTGTATGGTGATCTTTTTCATGTCTCCCTCGTACCACACCCGCTTGCGAACTGACAATCAATTCAACTCTTCCCCTGCTCTCATGACCTTGATTTTACGCCAAGAGTCCGTACAATAGCCAAAGCTGTAATTGCACTGCGTGCAGAGATAAAAGGATAATCGGAACATTCATGAAAATACGAAGCTTTCTGGCGGTACTCCTGCTGCTTGCCGTCCTGACTTCGGCCGCTGCCGCTGCCGACTACGTCACCATTGCCCACCCAACCAGCTTTCGGGGTCTTCAGTGGGGAACGCCGCTTGAGGACATCCCGGATCTGCTACCCGTCAAGGGCGCGGGCTACAAAGCCACCTATTTCAAAAAGAATGAGAAGCTGACCTTCGGTGACGCGGAAATCCTGTCCGTGGCCTATTATTTCCGCAAGGACAGACTCTATCGGGTCGGAGTGGCTTTCGAGGGACGGGCCAACCACTTCCTGCTCAAGGAACGGCTGCTCGGCACATACGGCCCCGGGCGCGGCGTCGGCCACCGATACGGATGGATGTGGCGCGACTTCTCGGTGGAACTCACCTATGATGACGACAACAAAACCGGTGCCCTCTACTACACTTTCGAAGGCAAGCTCGATCAGGACTCCAGCAAAACGCCATGACCAGTGACAACCGGCCCATGCAGGCGCTCAAGACTCGGTACAAGCTCTTCTACATACTCAGCGTAGTTGCGCTGGCTGTCCTGTTCTGCGCCAATTTCGGCGTCATTTACACGCTTATCCTCACCCCGCCGGAAGACCCCGGCCTGACCATGAAATTCGTCTACCTCATCATGGTGGGCGGATTCATCGTCATCGCGGCCCAGAGCCTGCTTGTCTTCACCCGGTTCATTTCCATGCTCGGACGCGAAAGAAAGGCCATGGAAGAAATGAACAGGCAGCTCGACGAACTTTCCGTCTACGACGACCTGACCAAGGTCTTCAACCGCTACAAGTTCGAATCCGTCATCACCCGGGAGCTGGAAAACGTCCGCCGCTACTCCAGCCCGCTCTCCGGCATCATGTTCGATATCGACGGATTCAAGGCGGTCAACGAAACGCACGGCTACCGCACCGGGGACCGGCTCCTGACCAACCTCGCAGGCTTCATCGACAGCAAGCTCAGAAGCACGGATTACGTATTCCGCTGGCGCGGCGGGAAATTCATCATACTCGCCCCGCACACCGACATCGACAAGGCTGCCATGGTAGCTGAGAAACTCCGCAAGATCGTAGGGCACAAACTTTTCGGCGGAAAGATCCGCATCACCCTGTCGCTGGGAGTGATTCAGGCTGTCGGCGACGATTCCATGGAAACCTTTCTCCACCGCATTCAGTCCGCCCTGACCGCAGCCAAGAACAAGGGCCGGGACTGCGTGATCGTCACCAGAAATTAATCATAGTAAATCCCGCATTATAACTGGTAATAATTCTCCACACGAGCTACCGTAGAGATAGGAAAGACTCTGCGAATCACTTTTGAATGCCGGATTGCCATGAAGACTATACGGGACTTTTTCAAACTCTATATCCCCACAGCCCTCGTAGTTGTACTTGTGGCCGCATGGTTCCTGCACGCCCGGAACCAGACACATCTCAATCTCGTACAATTGCAGCAACAGGCTGTCGTGACACAGGAAACACTGTTTCTGGAACACGGCATGGCGGACCGTATCCAGGATGCCCGTTTTCTCGCCCGCCTCACGGCCCGTGAGACAGACGGCACGCTTCATGGACATATTTCCGGTCTGGAAGCCATCTATGCCGACTTCGCCAGAAGCAGGCAGGCGTATTTCGCCATCCGGTTCCTCGATACCTCCGGCATGGAGCGAATCCGCATCGACAACACCCCCTCCGGTCCGATCGTCAAGAGCGCAGAGACCATGCAATCCAAGCGGGACCGATACTATTTCACCAAGGCCTTGGAATGCCGAAAAGACGAAGTCTATATCTCCGAGTTCGACCTTAACCGGGAGCACGGGCATCTGGAACTGCCTCTACGCCCGACCTTGCGGTTCGCAAGCCCGGTATTCGAGCCGGCCACGGGACGCAAGCTGGGCATTGTGATCCTCAGCTTCGACGGCTCCACCCTTATCGAGAACCTGCGGCTGACATCCTCGCCCGAGGGGTTCTCCCTCTTCACGAACAGCGACGGCTACTGGATGCTGGCTCCGGGGAAAGGCGAGGAATGGGGCCACCTGATTGAAACGGCAAAACAGCACTCCATGCCCAACCGCTTCCCCGCAGCATGGGATACTGTCTCGACCGGCGAAAAAGGACAGTTTGTCACGTCATCCGGTCTGTTCACCTTCAGGACTGTCAGCATCCTTCCCGACTCTGTTGTTACGGGGTCCCAGTCGCTGACACAACAGACCGGCAGAGAATGGAAAATCCTGACATGGGTGCCCGCCCGGAAATTGACGGCACCGAAATCAACCGTCGTCGTCATACTGACGGCCTTCGGGCTCATATTCCTCGGAATAGGCTGCCTGTACCTGACAAAATACAAGGTCCGCCAGACACTGGTTGAGGCCAAGTTGCGCGAAAACAGGGAACAAATGCTCGCCATCAGCCAGTCTTCGCAGGATGCCATTGTGATGATCGGCAATGACGACCGCATCACCTATTGGAATCCGGCAGCGGAACGCATGTTCGGATATCTGCCTGATGAAATTTCAGACAAAAAAATCCACGAACTGCTTTCCCCGGCTGATTCAGACGCAGACAGCGATTTTAACAAATTCACGGCCTCCGGCAGCAACAGCCCCGTTGATCGCCTGCTTGAATTCGAAGCAGTCCGAAAAGACGGCACGCGCTTTCCCGTTGAACTCGCCATGTCCACCTTCCAACTGAAAGGGGAGTGGTACGCGGTCGGTTCCATGCGGGACATCACCCGGCGCAAACGATATCACCGGAAGCTCAAACACAGCGAGGAAACCAGCCGTGCCCTGCTCAACGCGCCCACGGAAAGCGCTATCCTGATCGACATCGACGGTGTGATCGTGGCCGTCAACGAAATCGGCGCACACAGACTGGGCAGCACCCCTGACGAACTTGTGGGAATGAACTCCTTCGACATTTTCCCGCCCGATCTGGCACAAAATCGCAGAGAAGCCTTCAAGGCGATCATAAAATCCGGCAGTCCCGCCTGCATCGAGGATGTCCGAGCCAACCGCCAGTTGCGGTCCAACATCTATCCAGTCAAGGGACCGAACGGCACGGTGGATCAGATCGCCATTTTCTCCCGTGACGTTACCGAACAAATATTCGCCGAAGACGCCCTCCGACTCTCCGAACAGCGTTTCCGGGATGTCAGCGAGGCCGTCAGCGAATTCATATGGGAACTCGACAACGAATGTGCATACTCCTTCATCACGGAAGATGTCTCCGCAGTGCTAGGCTACACGGCAGAAGAACTTCTGGGCAAGACCCCGCGTTTCCTCATCCACCCCGACAATCTTGAAGAGTTCACGGCATGGCACAGGAATATCTTTGAAAACAAACTCCCGTTCACCCGTCAGGAAGTCCGCAACATCACGAAAGACGGCGAGTGCATCTGGCTCCAGACCAGCGGCGTTCCCCACTTCAACGCGCAGGGAGAATTCCTCGGTTATCGCGGCGCAGCCATGAACATTACGGACCGCAAGGAAGCCGAGGAAGCGCTCAAGGCAAGTGAAAGGAAGCTTCGTGCGCTGGCCGAATCCGCATACGACGCCATCATCATGTCCAATAGTCACGGACAGGTTTCGTTCTGGAACCATGCCGCCGAACAGCTGTTCGGCTATACGGAAAAGGAAGTGATGGGACGGGAAGTTCACGCGCTCATAGCCCCCCCGGAAGACCGGGCCAAGGCAAAAGATGGACTGAGCCACTTCGCTAGAACCGGTCGCGGTCCGGCGCTGGGCGCGGTTCAGGAGGCGGAAGGCCTTCACAAGGACGGCACCCGTATCGCCATCGAGCGTTCCGTTTCCGGGTTCAAGCTCGGCGAGGAATGGTTTGCCGTAGCCACCATCCGGGACATCACCAGCCGCAAGGCCACCGAAGCCAAACTCCGGGAACTCGCCACCACAGACAGTCTCACGGGGCTGCACAACCGCAGGCGTTTTCTGGAACTCTCGGACCGGGAATTCACACGCAGCACGCGCTATGGACGCCCGCTGGCCATGTTCATGATCGACATCGACCACTTCAAGAACGTCAACGACACCCATGGACACGACGTAGGCGATGAGGTGCTCCGTTCACTGGCGGAAATCTCCATCATGGCCTTGCGTAAGGCAGATATTGTCGGCCGCCTCGGAGGCGAAGAATTCGGCGTGCTTCTTCCTGAAACAGAGCTGGAAGCCGCCATTGAAGTCGCGGACAGATTGCGCCTTTCCGTCGAAAGAACAAATATTTCCACCAATGCGGGAGAACTGAACATCACCGTAAGCATCGGCGTTGCCACAATGCCGCCGAAAACCCGAAGCACTCAGGCCCTGCTCAAACGGGCAGACATCGCCCTTTACGACGCCAAACAGTCAGGACGCAACCGGGTCGTATCCGGATAAGCATTCTCTTCCCTTTTTTCGCCGCAAAGAGTATGGGTTAGGATGCTCTACCCGACAGGCAATCCGACCGACATTTTTTTCAGGATACATACTGACACAAAATCATGAAACGCCCAGACATAGCCACCCTCATCAAACACACGCCCTTTCGCATTCTGCTCCCTCTGGCGCTGACCATCCTCCTGTTCGCCGGATCCGTTTTCCTGTATCTTCTTCCATCCATAGAAAAAACCTTTCTCCGCCACAAGAAAGAAACCATTCATGAGTTGACCGGCTCGGTCGTCAACTCAATCGCACATCTTCACCAACAGGCCGTACAAGGGAAAATATCCCACAACGAGGCCAAGGAACGTGCCCGGGAACTTGTGCGCGCCATGCGGTACGGAGCCGACGGCATGGAGTATTTCTGGGTCAATGACACCGACATGCACATGGTCGTTCATCCCTACAGGCCAGACCTTGAAGGCACCGACCTTTCCGAATTCTCCGACAAGGAAGGAAAACGGATATTCAAGAACTTCGTCGACATAGCCACACAATTCGGCGGCGGTTTCACAGACTATCACTGGCAGTGGAAAAACCAGCCGGAAAAAATCGCACACAAGCTTTCATATGTCCGGGGCTTCCAACCCTGGGGCTGGGTCGTGGGGACCGGGTTCTATACCGATGATGTCATGGAGGAAATAGCAGGCTACCGCAATCAGATAGCAGCCATATTCCTTGCCACCCTTCTCGCCATGGCAGCCCTCGAAATCTACGTGCTCAGGCAGACGGTCATCACGGAAAAGAAAAAACAGAAAATCGAAATCCAGAGGGAACGGCTCGTCAACGCCCTGCGCGAAGGCGAGGAACGATACCGCACCATCGCCGACTTCGCCTATGACTGGGAAATGTGGATAGGCACGGAGGGTGAAACCGTTTACTGCTCTCCCGCATGCGAACGCATCACGGGCTATCCGCCGGAACGCTTCTTCGAATCACCCGAACTCGTCCGCTCCGTCATACTGGATGAGGACCGCCCCGCATGGGACGCATTTCTCGAACAGGCTCACGGCAAGGACGGCGATTCCCTTGATTTCCGCATCATGACCCGAAACAACCAGCTCCGATGGGTCGGGGTCGTCGGGCGAGGCGTTTCCGGCATCGGCATGAAGCCGCTGGGCGTCAGATGCAGCTTCCGCGATATCACCGACAGCAAGGGCATGGAGGAACGCCTGCGCCATCAGGCTCTCCACGACCCGCTCACGGGACTCGCCAACCGCGTCCTCTGTCTGGACCGCATCGGCCACGCCATGCACCGCGCAGCCCGCCGCGACAACTATTTCTTCGCCGTTGTCTTCCTTGATCTCGACCGTTTCAAGATCATCAACGACTCCCTCGGGCACCGTTTCGGCGACCTCGTGCTCATGGAGGCCGCAAGCCGCCTTTCCGAAAGCGTTCGCACGCTGGACACGGTTTCCCGCTTCGGCGGTGATGAATTCGTGCTGCTGCTCGACGAACTCGCCAGCCCCGGGGAAGCCATCCGCATTGTCAAACGCATCCGCGAGGAATTGGCGAAACCGTACACCATGGATTCACAGGAAGTGCAGACAACCGCAAGCTTCGGCATCGTTCTCAGTCCGGTGGACAACGTCAAACCGCACGACGTGCTGCAACATTCCAACATCGCCATGCACAGGGCCAAAGAGGCCGGACGCAACCGCTTCAAGGTTTTCACCGGCAGGATGCTCGAAAATGCCGTGGACCAGCTGACCATGGAAAGCGACATGCGGAGCGGACTGGAAGCGGGTGAATTCCATATCGAATACCAGCCCATCATGGACCTCAACGACTCCGATCTCATGGGATTCGAAGCACTGGCCCGATGGGACCACCCCGAACGCGGCCCCATTCCTCCGTCCGAATTCATTCCCATGGCCGAAGAGTCCGGAGCCATCCTCCAGATCGGGGAATGGGTACTTCGCAATTCGCTCATGACACTGGCCGAGTGGAGAAAGACAACCAAGGGCGCGAACAACATCTTCATGTCCGTCAATCTCTCCACAAAGCAGTTTGCGCGCATGGAACTCGACAAGGTGGTCCTGCGGGCACTGCACGATGCCGGATTACCCCCGGAGGCGCTCAAGCTCGAAATCACCGAGTCCGCGCTCATGGACTATCCGGACGCGGCCATCCTCATCATGAAGAAACTCCGCAGACAGGGTGTGCGTTTCTCCATTGACGACTTCGGTACAGGATATTCGTCACTGGCCCAGCTCCAGCGCCTTCAGGTCGACACCATCAAAGTGGACCGCTCGTTCATCGCCCGCATGAAGCGGGACCCGGAGAACATGGAAATCGTCAAGGCGGTCATCGCATTGGCCCACTCGCTCAAGCTCGACGTGGTGGCCGAAGGCGTGGAAGACCCGGATCAGCTCTGCTCTCTCCTTGATCTCGACTGTGAATGCGTACAGGGCTTCTACTTCCACGAACCGCTCTCGACCTCGGAGGCGGAAAGGCTGCTCAAACTTCGTGCCGAGGCCGGTGACACTTCCCCGAAACAGGCCCTGGACAAAGTCAAACAGGGCTGCGCCGAGTAGCCGCCCCTTTCATTTTACAATTTTCGTCATTTTTTTCACACCTCGCTGTCAATAAAATCAGCGGGTTATGCCTCTGCGCCAGAAAAACCACTGGACATTTCCCGACTATCAGAGCAAAGAAATTCAGTTTAGCTGTTCACGGGCGTGGGAGGTTGCGTCCGGACAGCGTCATGGAACAGGGACAGGAGGGTGCCTGTTTCAGTCTGAGGCGGCGCACTGCGCCGGGGTTGCTAACGGACTGTGCTGACCGGGAAAGGTCTCAAGAGCACAGCCAAAAAACTGTGATGGGAATATGGAAAAACTACAAAAGAAATATGGATTCTGGACTGCTACCGCCATGGTCGTGGGGATCGTGATCGGTTCGGGAGTCTTCTTCAAAGCCGATGACGTGCTCAAGGCTTCGGGCGGCAGTCTGTCTACCGCGCTTCTCGCATGGCTCATCGGTGGTTCGATCATGGTCGTTACCGCATACGTCTTTTCAAAAATCGCCACCCGTATCGAAAAGGTCAACGGCGTGGTGGACTACTTCGAACAGGCATACGGACAGAAAGCCGGTTACATGGTCGGCTGGTTCATGACCTTCATCTACTACCCGACTCTCGTGGCTGTTCTGGCCTGGGTCTCCGCCAACTACACCGTCGGCCTGTTCGGCCTTGAAAGCGGCCTGTGGCCCATCTCGTTCGTCTACCTGACAGGATTCTTCCTGCTCAACTATTTTTCTCCGGTACTGGCAGGAAAGTGGCAGGTCACGTCCACCGTGGTCAAACTGATCCCTCTGGGTCTCGTGGCCATTGTCGGCGGCTTTGCCGGACTCATGAACGGCCAGACGCTGGCAAACTTCACCCAGACCGCCCAGACCGTGGCAGACAGCGGAGGCGGCCTCGCAGTAGCCACCCTGTCCACCGCATTTGCCTATGAAGGCTGGATCATCGCCACCGTCATCAACGCGGAGCTCAAGGATGCCAAGAAGACCCTGCCGCGCGCGCTCGTGGTCGGCACCATCGCCGTCGTCACCATCTACATGCTGTACTATCTCGGCATTTCCGGCGTCCTGACCAACGATCAGGTTCTCGCCGCAGGCGACGCTGCCCCGGTTGAAGTCATCGCCCTGATCTTCAGCCAGTTGAGCGGCACCATCCTGACCGTTTTCGTCGTCATCTCCTGCCTCGGCACGCTGAACGGCCTCATCATGGGTTCCGCCCGAGGCATGTTCTCCATCGCTTCCCGTGACATGGGACCGCGTCCCGACCTCTTCAAGAAGGTCAATCCCCTGACCAACTGCACCACCTGTTCCGCCATGCTGGGCTATGTTCTCTCCTGCATGTGGCTCGTGGTCTGGTACGGCAACTTCGCGGGCTGGTGGGGACAGTTCATGGATATCTCCGAACTGCCCATCGCGTTCCTGTACGTGATCTACATCTCCATCTACATCTGGGTGATGAAGACATTCACCGACCTGAACGGTTTCAGCCGCTTCGTCTGTCCGGCCCTCGCCGGTATCGGCTCCATCTACATCATCTGGGGCGCCATCCAGAAAGACATGTTCATGCACTTTCTCGTGGTTTCCCTCATCATTCTGGGCCTCGGCGTCGTGCTCATGAGAAACGGTCGCAAATAGCCGTTCCCGGCAAACCGCATTCCGACAGGCCGTCTTTCCGCAGGGAAGGACGGCCTTTCCTTTGGGAGAAGCCGACAGCCATCACCCTCCCCCCGGTCCACCGTTATTATCCCTTTCCATACCACTTGACGCCAGATTTTGAGAACGTATACTATATGTATGCCAAAATGGCCCCGGCGGCTTTTTTGCGGACCAGGGACGGTGCGCTTTTGGCGGGAGAAAGACAGTGTCTTCCAGCTTCACGGACTTCATCGTGGCCGGTCCCCCCGGTCAGGTGACAGCAGGTCCGGCAGGATCATTCAAGGCGGTCGGCCCCGGTCACGTTGTGACGGGAGCGCCCGGTCACGTCCCTATTGATACCACCCCTGCACATGTTCCCATAGATACATCACCGGCACGGATTCCGTATGCCGCGTCTCCCGGTGCGCCCCCAAGCTCTTTTGTCGGCGCGGGCACGACCGGCAGCGGTGGCGGCGCAGGCACCAGTTCCGTTGGCAGCACCGGCATATCCTCCGGTGGAGGAGGCGGTGGGGGCGGCATCACGTCCGGCTCCAGTGCTTCGGCCATCGGCGGCGGTGGCGGCAGCGACAAGGTTATCGGCGGCGGTGGCGGCGGTTCGGCACCTGCGCCATCCGGTGTGGGCAGTTCCGGCCAGACCGGCAGCGGCAATGCCGTGTCCATGCCCAACTCCAGCATGGGCGGAGCGCCGACAGCCGCAACAGGCGGTGGCAACATTTCCGCAGAATCCGGCAAGGCTCCCGTGAACCAGTCCACTGGTGGCGGAGTCGCCAGCGCCACAGGCGGCGGTCCCTCGGAAGGTCCGGGCCATAGACCGGCAGACACGTCCGGTTCAGTACCTATCGCGCCATCCATCGGCATACAGCCCATTACTCCGGCAGGGCATGTGCCCATGACGCCCAAGGTCGGCTTCTCCCTGCCTTCGCTGACGGGCTGGACTCCCGTGTCCCCCGCCGGGACCGTCATGGCATCCCGCATGACCTCGCCCCGCGGCATGTCGTTCGGACATACGCAGCATTGGCCCAACGACGTATTTCATCACACCACGCACTCCGCAGGCTTCACGCCCAAGCACGTGGAAATGGCCCCGTGGATTCCCACGGCAAACGGCTATGTGGAGCCGGACAAGCCCAATATCGACTTTGACAAGGACATGGGCCGCGGCAACCCCATCGACATGTCGTCCACGTTCACCATGAACATCGACCAGGCACAGGACTTCAGCAACACGCAGAACACCACGTTCCGGGACTCCATCGAAAACACCCTCGACCAGTCCGCTGAAACCGTTATCCACCGCACCGAAACGACCACCAACCAGAATGCGGTGAACACATCCACAACGACGCAGCAGGACCTGAGCAACGACCATACGGTTCAGGCGCAGAATTCGGTCAGTCAGGTGACAAACCAGACAAACACGCTGGAACAACAATCAACAACCAACAACAGCCAGCCAACAACACATCAGTTGAGCATGACCGAAAACCGCCCCGTAACCAATGAAACCGAACATCGGGATGTCCGGCAGGTGGACGCAGGCCAGACCACGCATCAGGAAAATGTCACCGACCATCGCGAGGTGGACAACTCCACGGTCAACCATGTGACGCAGCAGGACATGACGCTCAACAACGACAACTCCGTCAACCGCAACGAGGACCACTCCTCGGTCACGCAGTTCAACAGCGAGAACAACTTCACCACGCAGGACAACTCGCGCTACGAGCAGGTGGAAAACCACGAGAACTCGATCATCAACGAACAGGAGACATCATTGTCGTTCAGTTCGAGCAACGTCAGCCAGAACGACAACTCCACAAGCGTGGAATCAAGTTCGGAATACACCTACCAGCAGACAGACCAGTCCGAGACATCCTTTACCTCGGACAACGACGTCACCTTCTCGGAAAACCGCAACTTCGAGAACAGCGTCTCGGAAAACCATCTGGTCGAAGCCGACCATTCCCGCAATATCGACCAGTCCACGTCCTACGACTACACACAGCAGGACAACTCAAAGACCACATTCGTCTCGGACAACACCACAAACCTCAACCAGCAGACCGACCTGTCGTTCGAGTACAACATCGCGGCGGAAAACAATTTCGACCAGTCAAGAGACATCGACCAGTCCACGACGTTCAACCAGACCACGCAGGATAACTCCAAGACCACTTTCGTGGCCGACAATACCACTAACCTCAACGAGCAGACGAACCTCTCGATCTCGGACGTCTCCAACACGGAAAACAACTTCGATCAGTCGAGGAACATCGACCAGTCAACGACATTCAACCAGACCACACAGGATAATTCAAAGACCACATTCGTCTCGGACAACACCACGAACCTCGTCGAGGAGACAAACCTCTCGATTTCGGACACGGTCAACACGGAAAATCACTTCGACCAGTCGAGGAACATCGACCAGTCAACGACCTACAACCAGACCACGCAGGACAATTCGAAGACCACGTTCGTCTCGGACAACACCACAAACATCATCGAGCAGTCGGAGATGTCGTTCGAGTACAACCTTGCAACGGAAAACAACTTCGACCAGTCACGCACCATCGACCAGTCCACCACATTCAATTTCGTGGATCAGGATCTGTCTCAGGTCACGTTCGTCAGCGACAACGACACGAACCTCATCGAGAACGACAGCGTGAACCTCTCGTTCACGGATGTGCGGCAGGTCGAGTCGGACAACTCCAGCAACATCACGGTCAACAACGTCTTCGATCGGGTGGAACAGGACAACTCCGTCACCCAGATCATCGACAACAGTTCCGTGACCTTCATCGACATCGACCGCCCGACATACATCGTGGACAACTCCGCCCACACCACCATGCACTTTCAGGCCCCGGAACTCGGCATGGGAGCGATTATCGCGGGTAACGCATGACGCCCCATACAAACCACAAAAAAAACGCTCTTCCGGCAAAAGGAAGAGCGTTTTTTTGTATTCGTAATAAAAGGGGCTGCCGTTATGGAAGCGTGTCCGTGATTTCAATGCTCCCGGGATTCAAGACCGCATCACCGACATCGGCAACAAGCACGGCACCGTAGTCGGTGCCACTGCCGTCCTGATCAAAGTACAGTTCATGATGCCCTGCTTCCGAATCGTCGTAGATGAAGGTACCCTTGGCCTCGAAACCGTAACTCTGCCCCTCGGTCACCGTGGCTTCCATATAGAACCAAGCAACCTCCAGACCGCCGGAATGGATCTGGATACCGGCACCGTCGCCCTGAATGTCAAAGATGTCTCCGGCGCTGAAATCCGTAATCGTATCGCCGAATTCGCAACTTGAGTCGTAAACGAAGGTGTCGTTTCCAAGTCCGCCGCTCAGGATATCGGCTCCACCGCCGCCGGTGATGTCATCGTTGTCATCCCCGCCGTCAATGGTATCGACAAAGCTGCTGCCGAAGAGGATGTCATCCCCGCCACCGCCGTTGATCTCGGTCGCGTGGTCCCATGTGGTGATCTGGTCGCCGCCGGCACCGCCGTCGATTCTCACGACGTCCTCGCCCCCCCATGAGGAGTCAAAGGTCGGCGCGGTCGAGAGATTGATAAAATCGCTGTTCTCCGTCCCTTCCAGTAGCAGCGTTTCAACAGAACTGGTCCCGGAACCGAAAATGGCGGTCAATCCGTTGATCGCATCGTGCATGTCCGTATGGTCCGCCCCTATGCAGAAACTTGCCGTGGCCCCGTCATTAAGCTCCAGTTGTTCAATGGACTCCATGACCGTCACGCCGTCAAAGCCGGTCGAATCCAGAACCACAATTCTGTCGCCGTCACCGCCGTCACCATAAATCTCGCTGTTGTTCGGCACGTCATCCGAAGTGAAGAAAAACTTGTCGTTTCCTTCGCCGCCGTGCAGGCTGTCCGCTCCGAAATCACCGTACAGAAGGTCCTCACCAGCACCGCCGTAAATTTCGTCGTTGCCTCCTCCGCCACGGAGGTTATCGCCACCGTCACCGCCTTCCAGCGTATCCGCATATGCTGCGCCTATAATAATATCCGCAGAGGAACTGCCGTACACATGTTGAAGGGCCAGAGAACTGCTGCCGTCCCAATCAAGCGCATTGCTGCCGGTCAAGGCTCGTGCATCAACCGTCAGAACCGCGCCGGAATCGCACAGATTCATATGTGCCGCAGCCTTGGTGGCGGCATCGCCGAAGATGATGTTCTCGATCTCTTTCACACCGGCAAGCTCGCCGCCGTCCATGGGCGTGGTATCGGTGTACCGAAGCACATCGTTGCCATCGACCACCGCATCGGGAACGTTGCCTTCGATCAATATCTGATCGGTCAGCTTCGTCCCCATGTTGAAGGTATCGTCCCCGTGGTCGCCCTGAATGAAGAATTCCCCGCCGCCGGTCAGGTTGATATTCGTGAAATCAAATGAATCATCACCCATGGTGCCGTACACCTTCAGCATGTTGCTCGATTCATCCAGATGGACATTCAAGGCCTGACCGGACAGGACCCCGGCACTCATCATGAGTGAGGTGCTCGTATCCCTGACCTCGATGTTCTCCACATTGTTCATGAAGATGTATTTGGCGTCGATATTCTCGGTTCCCCCATCGGCAAGCAGCTTGTCCGAACCGGCCCCGCCGTCGATCAGGTGGTCCGAAGTGGCCGAGATGGAACTCCTGACGATGTAGACGTCGTCCCCCTGACCGCCGTAGAAGGTGTCCGCCTGACCGGAACCGACAACGGTGTCGTTGTCCGCGCCGCCGTAAATGAGGTGTTTTGAATCCGACGCGCTGCCGTCCCAGTCCAGCGTGTGCCCGGTCGTCAGGGCGCGGGCGTCCACGGTCAGGGTCGCGGTGCTAAGCGAAAGATTGGAAGTGGCCGCCGCCTTGGTGGTGGCATCACCGAACACGACATTTTCAATCCTGTACACATTGGCGAGTTCGGAACTGTCTGTGGGGGTGGTGTCCGTATAATAGAGGAAGTCATTGTCGGCAGAATTATCATCCGACGCATTGCCCCATATTTCGGTCTGTGCGGACAAATTTTCACCCATCCGGACAGTATCGTTGGTTGTGGAGCCAGTGAAAACGAACTTTCCGTCACCGCTCAGGCTGAAATGGGAAAAATCAGCTTCACCGCCGCTTGGATTCGCCGCCAGCTCGAGAATATTGCTCGTCTCGACAATGTTGATATTGAGGGTCTGTCCGGCAAGCGCGTCCGCAGACATGCCGACCTCGGTGTTCGCATCCGAGATTTCAATATTTTCCACATCAGTCAGAAACATGTTGTGGGCCTGAATACCGGCGGTTCCACCGTTGACCAACAGCGTATCGGCATCATCACCGCCGTCGAAACCATGAAGCTCAGCGCTGATGATGGACTGGGTGATGTTAAACGTATCGTTGCCCGCTCCGCCGGAGACCACGTCGGCCTTGCCTTTCCCGATGATCTTGTCGGCACCGCCGCCTGCGGAAATCACACTGGCTGCCGCATTGGTGGTGGTAATTTCATCGGCATAGTCCGAACCGATGATCGTCTCGAATTCGTAAATACAATCCGACCCGCCCTGACCGTCATTGGAAACGGTATTGGCACCCATATTCACGTTGACGCCGGTATGCCCCTGCGCGGAATCAAGGTGGGCAAAAGTCAGGATATCAGTGCCGTCGTTCCCCTTGAACACATCATTACCGGCACTGCCCTGGATTATGTCATTACCGGCATCGCCCCACACGGTGTCGTCGCCGTCACCGCCGTCCAGAATATCCTTGCCCGCACCACCGTGGATGACATCATTACTGCCGTAACCCTTGATGAGGTCGTCACCATCACCGCCGGAAATGGAATCATGCAGGTTCGAACCATGGATGACATCGTCACCGTCATTGCCTACGACCTTGACCTGATCCGTGGCTTCCCAGTACTCCCCGTCGGTCAGGCCGGTCAGATTGACCAGTTCGCCATCCGTATTCGTGACATTGAACGTCAGAAATTCCTGACTGCCGCCACTGTCCACGCTGAGCGACAGGGAGTTGCCCAGCAGGAGTTCGGGGAAGTCCCGGGCTTCGAGAGTCACTTCCGTGCCGGGAGAGGAAAAATGAATTCCCTCGATACCGATTACGCCGTAAAAATTGGTTGCATCCAGCGTGTCTTCAAATTGCAGGGTATCGCTGCCGTCATCACCGCTGATCATCGTACCAAGCGTGACGGGAGTGGTATCAAAAGCGAAAACGTCATCGCCTTCGCCGCCGGTCATAGTGTCGAGTCCGCCGTTGCCGCGAATAACGTCATTGCCGCCGTTGCCGTGCAAGGCATTGGCTTGGGCATTGCCGGTAATGTTGTCATCCTCGTTGGAACCGTAAACCCCTTCGAAATCCGTGAGGCTATCCACTTTCATGCCGTGCTTGGTGGCAGTTCCATCCGCCAGAGTAACAGTGACGCCATGCTCCTCGTTGTAGTAGGAGACGTAGTCAAAATCATTCCCGCCGTTGAGTTCGTCCGAGCCTCCGCTGGAAAAGACCGTATCGTTGCCGCAAAGGCCGGAAATCACGTCGTCGAGATCGCCGCCGGTCAGCATGTTGTCCGCCGAGTTGCCGGTAATGTCGTTCGTCGCAGTCTGCGCGCCGAGCACATTGACGACACTGGGATCGACAGGAGTCTTCGTTTCCGGTCTCTCTTCTACCATGTAGTATGGCGTCGAATCCGCAAGATTGACTACCATGGGAGAGGTCTTGGTACTCAAATCGAGCAGATCCTGTGAGAACTTCTGGACAATTTCTTTTTCGACATCCTGCGGATCGGGGACAGGCTGCTGCGGCAATCCCTGAATAACCCGCCCAACGGGCTCCTGCCCTTGCGGAAGGCCCTGACCTGGAATCAGGTGGGCAGGAGGAGTAAGGGCCGGACCGAGATCGCGAGCAAAGGCCATGATATCCGGGGCCAGAACCAGCCCAGGCCCACCCTGTGTGCCTTCGCCTTCGCCTTCGCCGCCTTCTTCGCCACCTTCACCGCCATCGCCGCCATCACCGCCTTCGCCACCTTCTTCACCACCGTCATCATCGCCGCCACCGTCATCGTTCTGTCCGGAATCTTCATCTCCGTTGTCCGGAACAGTCTGAAAAGTCGGCGGCCCCTGTTTCAATGCCTGCGTGGCGAGCTGGCCCAGATTATCTATGAAACTGAGAGGAGCCATTCGAACCGGACCGAGACCGGAAGAACGGGCCACGAGTCCCATGCCGTCCTGCGTGATGATACTGACGGGGCCACCCGCGACAGACTGGACCACAACGGGTTTGTTGTCGAAATCAAGCACCACATGCTGTTCCACGCCACCGGGTTTGATACCGTGGCCTGTCGTGGTTCCGCGGATACCGATGGTAGCCATGGGGGTGTCGATCTGGAAGCCTTCCGGGTTCATGTCCACGATCTGGCCGGTGACCGAACGAAAGGTCCCCTGCACCAGATTCAGGGTCATCTCACCCGTGTCCGCCTCCGGGTCAAAAACATACTCATCAAGCGCGACCGTGGCGTCCGGTCCCTGTGAAAGAAGGGCACCGTCAATGAACTTGATTTCAAGCGCACCACCGCTGCCTGTGGTTATCATCTCACCGGTATGAACAGGACTTCCCACGGACAAAGGCCGAACCCCATCAGGCCCCTCTGCAAGGGCCTTGCCGTGCAAAATCGTTATTTCACCAATAATTTCAGCCATCTTTCCTCCACAAAAAAACGATAAATTCCGCCAAAATTCTCCATAGCAGTTTTAGCAAAAGAGAGCAAACGGTTGTTTTATATTCACGCACCCGTTTTATCCGAATTCAATGAATGGGAAAAACGCTTTTTACACACAAAACCGGACACCCTTTGGAAAGGGTGTCCGGTTTGAAAAAACGCGGGCAGAAATCGGACGGATTCCGATTACGGGGCAGCTGATCCTATGCTGTAAAAATCGTCTGCCAGCGGATTACTGTCTCCGGGCGTCGCATCATCGGCAGTCTCGGAGATAGAGGCCAGCAGGGTTATGCTGCCCTGTCCGTCATCGTAATACAGATTGCCGGTCGGACTGCCGTTCACGCTGGCATAGACGAACCCGGAAGTCTCTCCGCTGTCGAAACTGAATCCGCCGCTGTAGGTCGCGGCATCAACATAACCGAACCGGTCCGTGTTATACGCGCCGAATTCGGACTCCAGCACACCTATCTTGTCAAAATCACCATTGAAATCCGTAATAGCCACGGTCAAAGCCGACTTGCTCTGGAAGAAGAACGTATCCGCCCCGACACCGCCGGACAACGTATCCGCTCCGCCCATGCCGCAGAGGAAATCGGCCCCGTCAAAGCCGACAAGAGCGTTGGCTCCGCTGTCTCCGTACAGGGAATCGTTATATCCCGACCCCTCTATGTGTTCGATGTTACTGATCTCGTCATTGTTCCCCCATCCGTCAACCGCTTCGTGCGAGGCCGTGATGACCGTTCCAGACAAGTCCACCAATACGGCAGAGGGATCATACGTATAGCTTGCGATATCCTCGCCAGCTCCGCCATCGAGCGTATCGGCCCCCTGTCCGCCGATCAGCCTGTCGGGCTCGTCGTCACCGGTCAGGGAATCATTGCCGTCATACCCGAACAGCGTGCCCATGTCCGTTCCGCTGAACGTCATCGTGTCGTTGCCGGTCGTGCCGGTCATGACCTTGGCCCCCGATGTCGGTTCCAGAAGGGTATGGCCTTCAATGAAAATATCTCCCATGGGGATGGTTACGCCGTCGGCGTCCGCCATGACGCCCTGCCACGCCCCGTCACTGTCCTGCGGCTTGTCGTCGTACCACAGCTTGTGGTTCAGGGGGTCCCAGACCAGAACGGGCACATCGGCGGTCGCACCGTCGATGATGCCGTCATAATTGCCTTCCATGTACCAACTCATGTCCTGCGCGATGCCGCCCTTCAGCCAGATGCGGTCCACAGCGGATTCGAACCCGCTGATCGTGTCGCCCGTATCAGCCAGATTGATGGCGGACCCGTATTCATAAACAAACACGTCCGCACCCATGCCGCCACTCAGGTAATCGTCACCGTCCACACCCTGAATCGTGTCGTCGCCGCCTTCGCCCATGACGTACTCGCCTGCCTGACTGCCACGGAAGGAGTCATGACCGGCCCCCAGATTGATATCGACGCTGCCGTTCATCCCGCCGGCACTGAGGGAAGCAAAACTGACGGCATCGTCCCCTGCGGTGCCGTTGACGGTCAGGCTGCTGTACTGGCTGCCGGTTATTGTCCACGCCTGACCGGATATCTGCGAAGAAGCGAACGTGAAGGACTGGTAATCCGTAATGGCGAATTCTTCGATGCCGTCAAGGGTCATGTTGCTGAAATCAACGGCAAGTGCCGTATCGGTCACGACGTCCGTCCCGTCTCCGCCGCTCAGGGATTCCGCACCGAACACTTCGGCACTCGAATTCGATCCGCCGTAGGGCATGAGGGTGTCGTTGCCGGCACCGCCGATCAGGGAATCGACACCGTCGCCACCCTTGAGGATATCCGCGCCGCCTTCGCCGCTCAGGGTATCGTCGCCCCCGGCCCCGTCGAGAGTGTCGTCGCCGGTTCCGCCGGAATGGCTTTCAGCCGCGGCCGTGCCTGTCCATGAAGTCCCGGAGACCGGTCCGGCGATGACGCTGCCGCCGTCAACAATAATATCGGTCATGACAGGTGCCGATCCCGGCAACCCCGCAATTCGGTATTCCCCGGCGGGATTGGAGGTCGAAGCGTCACTGTCGTACCAAAGCTGGTTGTTGTCGCTGTCCCAGATGACCGCAGGATTGCTGTTGTCGGCACCGTCGATGATGCCGTCATACGAGGCCTCTTCGAACCAGTACAGCGTGGCACCGGCCCATGCCCCGGCGAACTGCACCTTGTCCGTCCCGGACACGAAATCGGAAATTTCCTCAATGGAGCTGCCGAGTTCAGCCGTGGACGTGTACTGGAAGGTATCCGCGCCGTCGTTGCCGGTCAGGGTATCGTCGTCCTCGCCACCACGAATAAGGTCATTGCCCTCGCCGCCGAAGATAATATTCGTTCCGGAACTGCCCAGAAGCGTGTCGTCGTACTGGGACCCTTCCACATCCTCAATCTCGACCAACGTGTCCGTGTCGCCCCATCCGTCAGTGGCCGTACCGGCTCCGACATTGACATACACAGCGCCGGGATCGTCCCTGAACGTGACCGTATCCGGTTCATCGTTGCCGCCCACGAGCGTATCATCGCCGCCCCGCCCGTTGAGCTGGTTGGCAAGGGTATCGCCGGTCAGGGAATCGTCATAAACAGAGCCAATCAGGTTCGCAATGCCGCTGAGTGTATCCGTGCCGCCCATGCCGTCATCCGCCGAGCCGGTGACGAGATTCGCGGTCACTCCCCCGGTGGAACTCCAATAGCTCGCGGTATTGATGCTGCTGCCGCCGTCGATGATGTCGTTGCCTTTCCAACCCTCGAAAATATTGACCTCGCCATTGCCACGCAAGGTGTCGTCAAAGGCGGAACCCTCAATTCCCTCGATGCCGGTCAGGGTCTCCTGATTGCCCCAGCCGTCCACACCCTGAAGCGAACCACCGAAATCACTGCCGGACAAGTCCACATGCACACCTGCGGGATCATCCCAGTAGCTGACGACATCCCATCCAGTGCCGCCGGTGAAGCTGTCCGCACCGTCCCATCCCCTGAAGACCAGATCGTGGGAATCGGGATAATTGTAACCGGTCGCATTGAACGTATCTGCGCCCTCACTGCCTTCGATGCTTTCGATTTCATACAGAAGGTCGGTTCCGACATCGCCTACGCCAATGTTGACGACCCAATGGTCCGTGCTCCACGCGACGCTGATGGAATCCGTCATGTTCCAATAGGAAACCCCGTCGTCCCCGTCGCCGCCCCGGACAGTGTCATCCCCGGCATTGGGCATGAATTCCTGCGACCCGGCACCGCCGACAAGCGAATCTCCATAGCCGGACCCCTCAACGGCGTCGATGTTGGTCAGCGAATCTGTCCATGCCGTCCCGGTCGCCAGATCGGTCACCGTGCCGGACGTACCTGTGATGCTGGCCGATACAGCCGCCCCGTAATAGTACGAGACCATGTCGAACCCGGTGTCCGCACCGCTGTCATGCACGCTGCCGCCGTCAATCAGGTCCGAACCACCGCCGTCAAAGAAGACGTTGCCCCAATTGTCGTCGCCGACCATGGTGTCATCATATGAGGAACCCCAGAGGCCTTCGATATTGGACAGGGTATCCGTGCCGCCTGAACCGTCGCTCACCAGCCCGGTAACGAGGCTGGCGCTGATTCCCGCGACCGCACTGGAATAGCGGGCCACATCCATTTCACGCGAAGCCCTACTGTTGGCTCCGCCGTCGATGAGGTCACTGCCCCCGGCCCCTTCGAATCCGTTCTCACCGGCATCGCCGGTCAGGGTGTCGTCATACGCCGTACCCATCACCCGCTCGACATTGGAGACGGAGTCCGTGCCGCCCTGTCCGTCCTGCGCGGTTCCGGCAAGCAGATTGACATTCACGCCGGTCGTGGCATCCCAGAAAGAGATGGTGTCTTCATGCCCGCCTCCACCGTCGATGGTATCGTTGCCACCCGAGCCCACGAACTCGTTATTCAGGGCGTCACCTGTCAGGCTGTCGTCGAACTGCGACCCTTCCGCTCCACGGATATCCGTGAGGGTATCGGTATTGCCCCAGCCGTCCACGGCACTGCCTGCCGCAAGATCGACCGTGACCCCGGAGATGTCGTCATAGTGCGAAACAAGGTTGTGGCCACCGCCGCCGGTGATGGAATCAGCACCGTCTCCTCCTTCAAAGAAGGTCCATGAATTGAGACCGACAAGGGTGTCGTCAAAGGCCGAACCTTCAACCTTTTCGATACTGACGAGAGTGTCGCTTCCGTCCGCCCCGGTCACCACGCCGCTCTGCAAGTTGACGCTTACCCCGCCGCTTGCGTAACCGTACTTGGCCCAGTCGTTGCCATCGCCGCCGTCAATGGAGTCGTCTCCGAGCATACCGTAAAAGGAATTGCTTTCGGCATTGCCTATCAGGGTGTCATTCTGGTTCGAGCCACGCACGCGTTCGATATTGGAGAGAGTGTCGGTGCCCCCAAGACCATCCGAAGCCGTGCCTGTGGACAGGTTGACTGTCACGGAACCGGTGGCGCTGGTGTAATAAACCTCGTCACGAGACCCGTCGCCGCCGTCAATCGTGTCGTCGCCTTCTTGGCCGATAAACCGGTTATCCGCGTCGTCGCCGACCATGGAATCATCATGCGCCGTCCCGATGACGCCGAGGAAATTCGTAAAGGAGTCCGTGCCGCCGAGCCCGTCGGTGGCGGAACCCGAGACAAAGGACAGGCTGATACCTGTAGAGCCGTCGCCATAGTCCAGCCAGTCGTATCCGCCGCTGCCGCCGTCCAGCGAGTCGTCCCCTGCCGACCCCTTGACGGTATCGTCACCGGCACCGCCGAGAATGGAATCATCGCCCGCTCCGCCCCGGATTATGTCGTTTCCGGCCCCACCGTTCACGGTGTCGTCCCCCGCCCCGGTCCAGATGGTGTCATCACTGCTGCCGCCCATCAGGTTGTGCGCCCAGCTCGTCACCCCGGAACCGTCCCACGACAAGATATCCGACGAGCCCGTCAGGGCGGACGCATCAACATTCAGAACCTGTCCGGAGGAAATCAGGGAATCACTGACCGAAATTCCGGTTTCAGCCTTGCCCAATGCGATATTCTCAATACCGGTGACGTTGTCCAGATCCGTCATCCCCTCAACCCCGGTCGCATCGGTAAAGGAAAGCGAATCATCACCGGCACCGCCGGCAAGAGTGTCGTCCGACCCCAAGAAGGTGGACATCTCGAAAAGGTCGTTACCGGCACCGCCGGTCAGTTCATTGGAAGCACTTCCGGCACCGCCCAGAGTATCTCCATACCCCGATCCGATCAGATTCTCGATGCCTATCACCGTATCGCCCGCTGCGAAACCGCCAGAGGCAGAACCTGTTTCGAGGTTGACGCTGATCCCTGCGGTCGAGCCCGAGTAGTCGAGCACATCCACGCCCGCGCCGCCGTTGACATAATCCGCGCCGCTGTCCCCGGTCAGACTGTCGTCGCCGCCGCCTGCGAGCAGGCTGTCGTCACCGGAACCTCCGGCGACGGTATCGTTCCCGAGGTCTGCAATGATGGTGTCATCGCCGGCACCGCCGTCGACGGAGTCATCCCCGTCCACTGTGAATATTTCGTCATGCCAGCTGCCGCCGGTGACATTATACGTGGCCCCCGAGCCGTCAAACGTGAATCCATTCGTCCCGATCAGGGCCGAAGCATCGACATGAAGGGTCGCCCCGGAATCCGATATCCCATGATCCAAAGTGACGGCTGTAACGGCATTGCCGAAAACCACATTTTCAATACCGTTGACGTTGTCCAGATCATCGGTCCCACTGCCGTTGTCGGTGTAATACAGGGTGTCGTCACCGCTGCTGCCGTTCACGTAGTCGCCGGCACCGAACTCGTCATCCATGAAAATGCGGTCATTACCGTCCCCGGCCTCAATGGTATCGGCCCCGCCGCCCGTGCCGGACAACGTGTCGTCGCCGTCCTGTCCGCTCAGACAGTCGTCACCTGCACCGCCGAACAGGGTGTCGGCCAAGGAAGCGCCCTTGAGATAGTCGTCACCGCTACCGCCCACCATGTAGAACTTGCTGTCCGTATCGTTGTATGCCCAAAAAGTGACGTCCGACGACAGCGCGCCGTCCAGTGTCAGGGTTGCGCCGGCGTCCACCATGGCGTCGGGAGTGGACCGGATGTCCACGGCCTGCGTGCCAAGCTGGATGGCCTCGATGCCCGTGACGTGGGCAAGGGCAAAG
Source organism: uncultured Pseudodesulfovibrio sp. (assembly GCF_963664965.1). Taxonomy (NCBI): domain Bacteria; kingdom Pseudomonadati; phylum Thermodesulfobacteriota; class Desulfovibrionia; order Desulfovibrionales; family Desulfovibrionaceae; genus Pseudodesulfovibrio; species uncultured Pseudodesulfovibrio sp. The sequence continues at coordinate 294,832 of NZ_OY761823.1, forward strand.
GTGTCGGACACCCCGTCAAACTTGAGGGTATCAAGACCGTTGCCGCCCACGACCGTGTCGTCCTGACTGAATTCCCCGAGAGTGAACGTATTGGCGTCACTGTCATACACGCCCACGGCGATCAGGTCGTTGCCGCACAGGCCATCGATATAGTTGGCCCCGGTACCGCCGTATAGGTAATTGTCCAGCGGGTTTGCGCTGATGACGTTGTCCGGCGTCACCACTGACTGCCCGTCGTCATACGGCATGGCCCCGTAGACGGTCGTCACGGTGGCACCGTTGATGTTCACGACTTCAGCCGGGTCCGTATTGCCCGTGGTTTCGTAATACGGCGTATCGCGCGGGGGAGAACAGCCGCCGACGAGGTCCACGGTCACATTCGCTTCCCATCCGGACAGGTCCAGAGTGGTAACGACGGGAGGAACAACCGGGTCGTCATCCGGCGGAGGATCATCAGGTTCAGGCGTTGGAGGTGCTGGCGGAGGAGACGGAGGTGGTGGCGGTGGTGGCGGTGGCGACGGAGGTTCAGGCGGTTCAGGTGGCGGTGGAGGAGGCGGAGGCGGTGGTGGCGGAGCGGGTTGAGGCTGCGGAGCGGGTTCCGGCTCTGGCTCGAGTTCTGGTTCCGGTTCAGGCTCACCCTCACCTTCTCCTTCATCCTCACCTTCCTCGCCTTCACCTTCTCCTTCCTCACCTTCACCTTCCTCGCCTTCTCCTTCTTCGCCCTCACCTTCGCCTTCCTCGCCTTCCTCGCCTTCTTCACCTTCTTCACCTTCCTGCTCGTCTTCCGCATCATCGTCTTGCCCGTTGAAATCGGGCGCACTCTGTTGCAGAGACTGACTGGAAAGCTGCTCAAACTGGGCGAGCTGTGACTGGGAAGCCTGAAAAACGGGACTGAGGCCTGCCGGGGTAGCGGAAACGGACATGCCGTCACTGGTGATGACACGGACCGGACCGCCGGAAATGGGACGAATGACAACCGGCTTATCCACGAAATCGACCACCACGTGCTCTTCCACTCCATCGGCTCCGATGTTGTGTCCCGTGGTGGTCCCGCGAATGCCTATAGTCGCCAGAGGCGTCTCCAACTGGAACCCTTCAGGGTTCATGTCCACGATCTCGCCGGTAACGGAACGAAACGTTCCCTGAACCAGCTTGATCGTCATTTCACCGGTACTCTGCACCGGGTCGAAAACGTACGTATCCAGAATGACTGAGGAGTTTGGCCCCTGAGACAACAATGCACCGTCATTGAATTTTATTTCGACGGCAGATCCCCGGCCAACAGTATTGATGACATCGTCAGCATAGACAGGGCTGTTTGCAGCAAGTTCCCTTACTCCATCAGCACTTTCCGCAGTGGCCGTTCCATATGCGACGGTAACGACACCGATCTGTCCTGTAGCGTCTGCCATGCCCTCTCCTCAAAAAATATACCTACTAATACCCATACCACCGTATAAATTTCACTTCAACTCTATTCCACATTTATAACAGTTCTGTTTTCATCATTTATCCAGCTTTTATTTCTACACTTTTCAAAACCGAACAAAATCATGAACAGATTCTCACACATTCATTGAAGCCGTTTGCAAGACGCATATTTCGGTAAACCCGTACAGGGCGGCGAAACGGAACAGTTTCGAATCGAATTTCCCTTCGCAACTGGCACGCACCCCCATGACCCGGCTTTTACCGAGCCGTCTGGCTTCCTCCTTTACCCAGTTCACATCGCCGGAGACATTTCTCCGCACCTGCGGCCCCCACCGATGCAGGGTGACGTGCAGTTCCAGATCGTCACCCCGCTCAGCCACGGCTGCATGACCGTAGACATCGCCACGGTCATGCAGTTCCAGCCAGCGATAACAGTCCGGGAAATGGGACATGACTTCCGGCTTGTCGCCGATCTCACGAACGCTCACGGCCCCTCCCGAACGGATTGTAGTCGTTGGTGGTCTTCAATGCTCTCGGCCCGCTGTCCGGCTGCCGGAACCCCACGGCGAAATACCGGAAAGCATCCACCGCATGACTGGTCCAGTCGTGTACCGGCTGCGAAGAGAAGTCATTCATGCGCTCGCGGAATTCCCGCCGGTAATGCCGCAGGGCCTCGATGCCCGCCTCGCACTTGTCAACATCGAACCAGCACATCGGCAGGGTAGTCCGGACCGCGTTGATGCCGTCCTGCACCGGGATATTCGGCGCGATGACAAAACGGATGCCCAGCCCCCGCGCGATCTCCAGCCGGGATTTTCCCGTGCCGAGCTCCCGCACCCGAATGTCGTGGGGCGCGATGTGGGTGCCGTATTTATACCCCTTTTCATCCAGTACGCAGGCATAGTGATCCAGTCCTTCGCCGCTGGCTTCATAGTAGTCGATGACCGCATACGTACCCCCCGGACGGGCCTGCACGAACCAGATGGCGGTAGAATCGCTCATGCCGAGGTCCCACGAGGTGTGCACGGGAATGGACGGATCGTACGCAACGGAAGTCAGTCGTCCCTCCTTGTCCGCTTCGCCCATGAGGTTGCCGAAATACGCTCCCCTGATGGCAGCGGTGAAGGAACACTCGAATTCCTGCTCGTATTCTTCCGGCGACATTTCACGGGCCGCGGCGTCCAGTTCATCGGGATCGATGATGTGCGTTTCAGATGCCCGGTACATGGCGGCAAACCATTCCGGGGCACGTCTGGCATCTTCCCACAATTCATACAGGGCGTTCTTGCCGCGCGGCGTGCCGATGAACATGCCCCAGCCCTTCCGGTCTGATAGGGCGGGCCGAATGACCTCGGTCCAAACCCGCTTGGGCATCTGGGCCACCTCGTCGAACACCACGGCGTCCAGATACATGCCGCGCAGGGAATCCGGATTTTCCGCCCCGAAGAGCCGGATGCGCGCACCGTTCGGAAAATCGGCCCGCAGTTCGGTTTCATGGAATTTCACTTCGCAGTCATCGGAACCGAGACCGCAGTATCGCTTGAGTTCATCCCAGACCACGGTCTTGGCCTGTTTGTAGAGCGGAGCGATGTAAGCCCCGCGCCAATCCGGACGTTCCGTCTTCCGGGCCGCCTCGATCAGGCGGTTGACCGACAGCACGGTCTTGCCGAATCGGCGGTGACAGACCAGCACCGAGAAACGGGCCAGTCCCGCCTCGATTTCAGCCTGATGTTTACGGGGTGTATAAAGTCCTTTTTTCACGTCGTTACCTTCCTTATGTTGACGGACGAAGGTGCTGAGGGTATCCCTCATGAAATGAAAACCTCCGTCCCGGTTATTCTTTGTTGTCTGTTGTTTTTACTTGCAGGTTGTTTCGGCGCATCCCACTCCGGGGCACGCCCCGGCCTGACGGCACAGGATCGCGAGACCCAGCAGCGCGAGGCACTTGCAGCCGACGCCCTGGACAAGGCCATGCAGCTGTATCATGACGGTGAGTATCTTGAAGAAGAAGCCGCGCTGGGCTATCTTGACGAGGCCATCGGATATGACCCGAACCTGATAAACGCCAGATACCAGCGGGCAATTCTCCTGCTGACCCTCGGACGCAACGCCGACGCACTGCTGGATGTGGACGCCATACTCAAGATCAAGCCGGATCATCTCCGGGCACGGTTTTCCCGCGCCTACATCATGTTCCGCAGCCAGGATTACACTTCCGCGATACGTGACTTTTCCAAGGTGCTTGCAGACGACGACTCCATTTCCGAGGCCTTTGCCATGCGCGGTGCCTGCTATGCGAAAATGGGACGCAACGAGGACGCCATCGCCGACTATGACAGGGCCATCGCCCTGAATCCGGCACATCATGAAGCCTATTACAACCGGGGGCTGGCACACATCGCACTGCACGACGATGCCAAGGCCGTCCGGGACCTGACAGACGCCATGGCCATGGATTCGCAGTCTCTTGATACGGTCATGACCCGTGGTGCCGCATACATGCGTCTGGGCCGTTTCACACGGGCCGCCGCCGACTTCCAGCGGGCCATAGCCCTTTCGCCAAACGACAGCGCCCTGTACGCGCTTCTTGCCGAAGCCTACGCCGGGACCGGGGAATACGGGAAAGCGATACGGGCCGGACAAAAGGCCCTGAACATGGCCCGCATCGAGAAGGACGGCAAAGCCGTCACGGCATACACCGAGATCATCGCGGGGTATAAAGCCGAAGCGGCCAAGCCACGCCCCAAGCCGAAACCGGCCCCCAAGCCTGCACCGAAACCCGAATCCAAGACCGAGAAACCTGCGGGCAAGGACAACGCCGAAGCGGTTCCCACTGTCGAGCCGAAACCGTAACGGCCTACCGGAACACATCGAGCAGCATCCTTCCGCCGAGTCCGGCCACCCCGGCGAGGCAGCCCCAGACCATGCGCTCAAGTGTCTTGATCTTCACATGATGGCTGACGCAACGGCGGGCAAGATTGATCTCGCGGATGTCTTCCTGAATGGTCTTGACACGCTCATCGATACGCACCAGCAGATCTTGCAATTCGCATCGTTCCATGGCGGTCATTTGCTTCCCCCCACGGCATCCTTGAGGCTCCTAAGCGCCGACGGCAGATAATCGCCGATCTTCTTGACGCCCAGCACGGCCGCCACGATCCAGAACGTGACCTGCAAAAACCAGTCGGGCAGGTTTTCCCATGCCGCAAGGACCTCCCCCGCGCCGTCCGGGTCGATGCCGCTCCAGACAAAGAATCCGATCCATGCGAAGAACAGCACGTCGTCTTTCCAGCCTGCGTTTTCCAGTTGTTTCATTTCCCATTCATGGTTGAACTCACGATCGCTCCTTGCGAGGCGCATCCGGTTTTCCATAACGGTTTTCTTCAATTCCTGTTTCTGTTTCATGTGCCCGGAAATGCCTTCCACTACCGTGGTCAGCAAACCGGCCACCGCGCCGATAATTGGTATGGGCATGATTGTCCGTCTCCTTATCCGTCGATGGGTATCCATCAGGTACGCGACAACCATACCCCCGGTTTTCGGCTCAGGACGAAAACGGGCGAAAAGGACCCCAAAACGGGCGATAATAGCATAACTTGGAGGGTTGACAGGGGGTGGAAACGGAGACGATTTCGTGAAGACCCCACAAATCCGCAGGACAGCGGATTTGGACGTCGGTTCCTTACCGACGCCGCGAAGCGGTGAGCCACAGGACGTGGCGAATCAAAACGGGCGATAATAGCATAACTTGGAGGGTTAGGGGGGATTTGAGGAGCGGCAACGACGGGTTTATGACTTTTGTGTTTTAAAAGAGGAAGAAAGGCGAAAGGCAGAAATCCAGTCGCTCGCGCTCCCTCCATGTCCTACGCGGACGGCGGTACTTTCTTAGCTGAGCCGCCCCAAGAAAGTACCAAAGAAGCTCGGCTTTCGCTTGATTTACCCGCCAAGTCCTCACCGCCGAGAATCTGATCTGATCGGCGCGGCTCCACAGCAGGAAAAGCGTAGGCCCTGCCATTCGTTGGGTACGGGATTATGTCGATTTATAAGGGTTCCGCCACTAAAGCCGCCATTCCCCGATCAGTCAGCTTCTAAGGCTTGTGAGGTTTAATTGGCTAGTCCGGGGTACTTCAGTTGTTAAGCTGGAGCGAAAGGCAAGTGCGGCAACGAAAATTCGTCTTTTGTTTTCCCTGCTTGCCTTTCATTCATTTTTCCACACGAAGACCGGCACTTAGCCCTTAGCTTCGAAGCCTAGAAGCTGACAAAACGTGGCCGCGGCTCTATCGAATCCCGGAGCCGTCCCCGGCGACTGGATTCGGGAGCGGCCCGGTTTGATCAGATTCTTGGTTTCGAAGATACTAGGCGGTGAAGCTCAGAACAAAAGCAGTTTCTTTCGTTCTTTCTTTTCTGCTTTGGAAAAAGAAAGGACCCCGCCGGGAGGGCATGGAAGGAGCAAAAGCGACTGGATTTCGTATTTTGCCTTTCCTGCCTTTCCCGAAAAAAGTTAATCATTTACAAGCAGCAACGAGATAAAGGCTATCCAGTACGACCCATTCGGCGGTGTCATCGAGGACAGCAACCCCGACTTCAAAATTCCGTTCGGCTTCGCAGGCGGCCTGCATGACCGCGATCTGGGTTTCGTAACTTTCGGTTGCCGTGACAAATCCGCAGGACAGCGGATTTGAAAAGACGGCGCACGTCGTTCAAACGTGCGCCGTCTTTTTCTGATTTTCAGGCCGTCCCGAAGGCCGTCAGAAAACCAATTCAGGTCCGCGTCTTCCGGCTACGGCATCCGCAGCACGGCACACATGCCCTGTGAATGATGCCCGTGCATGGTGGTGTAGACGGACTCCTCGAAATAAAGCGTCTCGAATCCGGAAAACAGGGCTTCCATGTGGTTCCGGTCATGATGGCGCAGAGTGCCGCCGTCGCTGACGTCAAACAGTCCGTAGATGCCGTATTTTTCCTGTCCGAGCTTGTAGCGGTCGAGGTTGCGCCTGTCCCGGTTGAGCAGGAAATCGATGACATACAATGTGCCGCCGGGAACGAGGGTGCGCTGGAGTTCCAGCAGGGCCTCGGCCTGTTCATTGGTCTTGGGAATGCATGTGAGCACGCCGAGCATGAGGGCGGCATCAAAGGAGTTGTCTTCGTAGGGAAGCGGCCCGCCGGAATAGGCGGTGAGGTTGAGTCCCGGACGCTCACGCAGGCCACGCTCCACGAGCGTTTCCGAGAAATCTATGCCGGTCAGGTCCGAGTAGCCGCTGTCCGAAAGCTCGGCAAGCGTCCGGCCATAGCCGCAGCCGAAATCGAGAATCCGGGCATCCTGCGGCACGTACCGGGAAAAAAGATGGATGTCGAACGGAGTGGTGAACGTTTTGTCCTTGCCTTTCTCCGTCCAGTAGGTTCGTTGACCTTCTATGACAGACCTCCTTTGTTACAGGGTCAAACGTACATAATACAGACCGCGCCCGCGCTGCACTCGCATGAGCACCGTCTTCTGAAGCCGGTTTCGCAAAAAGGCGTTGAACAGGTCCATGGGCTTGGCCAGTCGGCGGTTGCCTATCTGATGAATGATGTCGCCGGACTGGAGGCCGAGCTTGGCAGCCGGTCCGCCGGGGACGATGGAGGCCACGGGAACACCGGACCGCCCTTTGCCCTCACCGATGGAGAATCCCCACCGGGATTTGACGAGATCCGCAGCCCTGTTTTCGTCCAGCACCTGCGGCCTGATCTTCAATTCCACGCGCTTTCCGTTCCGGACAAGGGAAAGAGCGACCTTCTCGCGCTTGGTGACGCCGAACAGCCGGGTCAGGAAATCGTTCTTGCTCGTGACCTTGCGCCCGTTGAAACCAAGGATGATGTCACCGGGACGAACACCCGCCTTCTGGGCCGGGGTATCGCGGTACACGTCGGAAACGAGCATGCCGTGCAAACTCTTGAGATTGAAATAGCGGGCCGTGGCCTGATCCAGATCCTGCCCGAAGATGCCGAGCCAGATGGGGGCCACGTGACCGGAATCGAGCAATTCGCTGATGACGAACTTGGCCTTGTTGATGGGGATGGCAAAACCGATGCCCTCTGCCCGGGCCTGAATGGCGGTGTTGATGCCGATGAGTTCGCCGTGGATGTTGAGGAGCGGCCCGCCTGAGTTGCCGGGGTTGATGGCCGCGTCGGTCTGGATGAAGCTGCCGAACGCACCGGAGTTGGTCTTCATGGAGCGGTTCAGGGCCGAGACCACGCCGGTGGTGACGGTGTGGGAATACCCGAACGGGTTGCCGATGGCGATGACGGTCTCACCGATGTAGATGTCCTCGCTGTTCCCCATGGGAACCTGCGGCAGGTCGGCCGCTTTTTTCAGCTTGAGCACGGCGAGGTCGAAATCCGGGTCCGAACCGACAAGCTCGGCCTTGAATTCGCGCCCGTCCTTGAGGCGGACGGTAATGTCCCCGCCCCCGGAAATGACGTGGGCGTTGGTGAGCACCAACGCCTTGGAACCGTCGATGATGACGCCGGAACCGAGCGATTGGGACTGACGCTGACGCTGCTGGCCGTAGAATTCCTTGAAGAACTGGTCGAAAAACGGATCGCCGAACGGCGAACGCACCCCGCCCTGCACCTGTTTGACGACCGTGATGTTCACGACCGACGGGCTGACCGCCTCCACCGCCCTGACCACGGGGGTCCTGCGGGAATCGGCGTGGGCCGGAAGGGAGAAACACAGCGCGACAAGGGCAATAACAAAGGCCAGACGCTTCATGCTAACGGTCTCCCTGCGCCATGGCGCGAAGTCGGGCTATGCGATCCTCGATGGGAGGATGTGTGGCGAAAAGCGAGGCAGCACCGCGTCCCCTGAACGGGTTGACGATGAACATGTTTTCCGTGGCCGGACTGCCCTGCATGGGCACCTGCTTTGCCGCGGAATCGAGCTTGCCCAACGCTCCGGCAAGATGCAGCGGATTGCCCGCGAGGCGCGCACCGGTGGAGTCCGCAAGGTATTCACGGGACCGGGAAATGGCCATCTGGATAAGACCGGCAGCCACCGGAGCGAGAAAGGCCATGGCAAGGGCCGCGATGGGGTTGCCGCCCTCCTCGTCGTCACTGCCGATGCCGAAAATGGCGGTCCATTGCAGCATGTTGGCAATGAACACGATGGCACCGGCCAGCACCGCGGCAATGGTCTGAATGAGAATGTCGCGATTGGCGATATGGCCGAGTTCATGGGCGAGTACGCCCTTGAGTTCATCAGGATTGAGGATATTCACGATACCGCGCGTGACCGCGACCACGGCGTTTTCAGGATTACGGCCCGTGGCAAAGGCATTGGGGGCATCCTGCGGAATGAGAACCAGACGGGGCTTGGGGATGCCCGCGGCACGGGACATCTCCTCGACAACGGCGTGAATGTGCGGCGCGTCACCGGGCGACAGTTCACGGGCCTTATACATCTTCAGGACTATCTTGTCGGAATACCAATAGCTGCCCACGTTCATGAGCATGGCCAAGCCAAAGGCGAAAAACAGCCCGACACGCCCACCCATGAGGCCGCCGAGAAACATGAGCAGGCCGGTGAGAAGGCCCAGAAGCAAAACGGTTTTTATCTGACTGGTCACGAAAATGAATCCTCCGGTAATTCTTGGTACCAATAGATAGGAATTCGGAGGGATACGTCAAGACGGGAATTGCGATTCAACACGGCAAAATCAACGGGGAATCGCCCCGGCAGGAGCTATTCAACCGGGATGGAGCGGTTGACAGGCTTGTCCTTCCTGATGGTCAGCACAAGCAGCCCGTCCTTGAAACGGGCCGAAACATCCCCGGCCTGCACCTTACCGGGCAAGAAGAATGTCCGGGCAAAACCGCCGCAGGGACGCTCCATCACGAGGTGCTCCGTGGAGCCGTCGCAGTTCCGGCAGGGAAGATTTCCGAAAACCCTCAACTCGCTCCCGTCCAGTTCCACATGCACATCCTCAAGCCCCATGCCCGGAAGCTCCACTTCGAGAATGTAGACGTCCGGGGTTTCCAGCACATCCGCCGTGGGTGCCCAGACAGGCGGTTCGCCTGCCCGTCTCGGTGAATCGTCCAGCTCGGCCATGCCCGTCCATGTAGAGGTATTCAGTTTGCCCATCGGCTCTCCGGAAGGAAACAGGATATCGGATTTATAATTTGCCCCATTCTGCAATTCCATATAACAATGTAAGAGATATCTCAATATAACAACCTTTGAGAGGATGCCATGCGGTCGAATCTGGACGAAAGCAGCATGCCGAGCAATACGGATATTTCAGTGGTCGGCGAAGCCAAAATCAAGAACCCCATCAAATTTGGCCGATTCGTGGAGGAAGACGACGCCGTACTCGTCAACATCTCACGCATGAACGTCGAGAAGAAAGGCAAAAAGGCACCGAAGCATATCTACTTCGAGCCCGCAGGCCCACGCAGCAAGGTGTACTATGACACCAGCAAGACCAAATGCGCGATCGTCACCTGCGGCGGGCTCTGCCCGGGACTCAACGACGTCATCCGTGCGGTGGTCATGACCGCATACCACGAATACAAGGTCCCGTCCGTGCTCGGCATCAAATTCGGATTGGAAGGGTTCATCCCGGAATACGGGCATGACGTCATCGAGCTGACCCCGGAATACGTCAGCCGCATCCACGAATTCGGCGGCACCATACTCGGCAGCTCTCGCGGACCGCAGAAGCCCGAGGACATCGTGGATGCCTTGGAACGCATGAACGTCTCCATCCTGTTCATGATCGGCGGGGACGGCACCATGCGGGCGGCCAGCAAGGTGGTCAAGGTCATCACCAAGCGCAACCTGTCCATATCCGTGGTCGGACTGCCCAAGACCATTGACAACGACATCAACTTCGCATCCCCGTCCTTCGGGTTCGACACGGCAGTCGAAACCGCGGCCATGGCCATCAAGGGCGCGCATGTCGAAGCCACGGGCGCACCGTGGGGCATGGGACTGGTCAAGGTCATGGGGCGTGACGCAGGCTACATCGCAGCCCAGTCCGCCCTGTCGTGCCAGGAAGTCAATTTCGTCCTCATCCCGGAATCGCCCTTTGACATCCACGGCGAAAAAGGATTCCTCGCCGCCCTGGACAAACGCATGAAAACCAGCGGAAACGCCGTCATCGTCGTGGCCGAGGGCGCAGGACAGGACCTTCTGGAACAGGCAAAAGCCACCGATGCCTCAGGCAATATCAGACTCAGCGACATCGCGGGCCTGCTCAAGCGTGAAATCCTCGCCCACTTCAAGGAGCAGGACATTGAACCAACCCTGAAATACATTGATCCGAGCTATATCATCCGCTCGGTTCCGGCCAACGCCAATGACCGGATTTATTGCTCATTTCTCGGAATCAACGCGGTCCATGCCGGGATGAGCGGCCGCACCGGACTGGTCATTTCACGCTGGAACGGCCGGTACGTCCACATCCCCATGGACACCGTCACCAAAGGCAAGAAACGCATCAGCACCAATTCGAACTACTGGCGGGCCGTGCTTGAATCAACCGGACAGCCGATCAGCATGAAAAACAAGTAACAAACGTTTCTCAGGAATGATAATTATTCTTGCATTGTCGACAAGTACCATATAGCATGCTCGGAATGTTGACTTTTTTTCATTAAAAATGGCAACATCTATTGAAGGTCTATTCCAAGGGGGTTTGTATGGACGTTCTCATGCTTTCACGGCTGCAATTCGCTGCAGCCACCATGTTCCACTTCATTTTCGTTCCACTGACGCTGGGACTCTCCGTTCTCATCGCTTTCATGGAGACGCGGTATGTCCAGACTGGTGACGAGGTGTACCGGAAGATGGCAAAATTCTGGGGAAAAATCTTTCTGGTCAACTTCGCGTTGGGCGTGGTGACCGGCATTACCCTGGAATTCCAGTTCGGAACCAACTGGTCCCGATACTCCGCCTACGTAGGCGATATTTTCGGATCGCTGCTCGCCATCGAGGCAACTGCGGCGTTCTTTCTTGAATCCACATTCATCGGCGTCTGGCACTTCGGTTGGGAGAAACTGTCTCCCAAGGCGCACGCCATCGTGGCATGGCTGGTGGCCGGAGCCTCCAACCTGTCCGCCATCTGGATTCTCATTGCCAACGGCTTCATGCAGGACCCGACAGGGTATGTCCTTCGCAACGGCCGCGCCGAACTGACCGACTTCGTGTCCGTCATCACCAACAAGTGGGCGTGGCTCGAATTCTTCCACGTCATTCCGGCGTCACTCTGCCTCGCAGGTTTCTTCATCATGGGTGTTTCCGCATGGCACCTGCTCAGGAAGAGCGAGACAGGCTTCTTCCAGAAGTCATTCAACATCGGCGTTACCGTGGCTCTGGTATTTTCCATCGTCACCGCCGTCGAAGGCCACATGCACGGCAACAACATGTCCCTGAAGCAGCCCGCCAAGCTGGCTGCCATGGAATCACACTGGGAAACCCAGAAGAACGCGCCCATCTACCTGCTGGTCGTTCCGGGCGAAGACGGCAACCTCATCGAGGCACTGCCCGTTCCCGGTGCCCTCAGCTTCCTTGCCTACAACGACTTCAATGCCGAGGTGAAGGGACTGAACGACATTCCCAAGGAAGACCGTCCGCCCATCACCATCACGTTTCTGGCCTTCAGAACCATGGTCGGCCTCGGGACCCTCATGCCCGCACTGGCCCTGTTCGGATGGGTTATGCGTAAACGGCTCGACAGCTTCCCGCTGTACCTGAAGGCGCTTCCCTACTGCATCCCGCTGCCCTACATCGCAATCTGGGCGGGCTGGACACTGGCAGAAGTCGGACGCCAGCCGTGGATCGTGTACGGACTCATGCGGACGGCAGATGCGGTCTCCCCGGTCTCCACGGGTGAAGTCAGCTTCTCGCTGATCCTGATGTGCCTGCTCTACACGCTGCTCGGCGCAGCCGGTATCTGGCTCATGATCCGCCTTGCCAAGAAAGGCCCCGAAGACAACACCCCCATCCAGGTCTAGACCTGAGAAGACATACAAGGAGAAGATCTGATGGAAACATTCATGGAAACAGGTTCGCTGCATTACTACCTGGCTATGATCTGGTTCGTGCTCTGGGGGGTTCTCTGGGCCGTCTACTTCATTCTGGACGGCTTTGACCTCGGCGTGGGCACACTGCTTCCCTTCCTTGCAAAGAACGAAAAAGAAAAACGGATGATGTTCAACTCCACCGGCCCCTTCTGGGACGGTAACGAGGTCTGGCTCATCTCGGCGGGCGGCGTCACCTTTGCGGCGTTCCCCTATGCTTACGCGCAGATGTTCAGCGGTCTCTACACCGCGCTCATGCTGCTCCTGTTCGCGCTCATCGTGCGCGGCGTGTCCTTCGAATTCCGCTCCAAGGTGGAAAACGAAACATGGAAAAAAATCTGGGACTGGTGCCACATTCTCGGCTCCTTCATCCCGGCGCTGCTGCTCGGCGTGGCCTTTGCCAACATCTTCCGCGGCCTTCCGCTCGATTCAACGGGCTTCAGTCAGGCCGGTCTGTTCGGCCTGCTCAATCCCTACGGACTCGCCGGAGGAATCCTGTTCGTGGTCATCTTCGTGATGCATGGCGCACTCTGGCTCTGCATCCGCACCGAAGGCGATTTGCAGGCCCGCGCCGAAGGGCTTGCCACCAAGCTCTGGCCCATCGAAGTCGTGGCGACGGTCCTGTTCCTGGCGTACACCGCCGTGGAAACGCAGTTGTTCAGCAACTACTTCCTCTACCCCGTACTGTGCGTGGTCCTGCTGCTGCCCGTGGCGGGTCTCATCCTCATGCGGACTTACATGGGCGCACGCAAATGGTGGATGGCATGGGCTTCCTCCTGCCTCTACATCGCAGGCACGGCCCTGTTCGGCGTGGTAGGCATCTTCCCGGCCATCATCCCGTCCAACCCGAATCCGCAGAACAGCCTGACCATCATGAACTCGGCCTCAAGCCAGTTGACGCTGGAGATCATGCTCGGCGTGGCGGTCATCTTCGTCCCGCTGGTCATCGGCTATCAGTTCTGGGTATACAAGACCTTTGCCACTCCCTTGGAGGAAGCGACATTCACTACTAGGGAACAACTGGAAAGGATTAACAAAGCGCCCGGTCACACATGACCGGGCGCTTTTCATTATGACCCTTAATCGGTGCATATCGTACGAAAACAGATTCACTGCTCCGGCACGGGATTCTTGCGGACAAAATCAAGAGCTTCCCGAATAACCCGCTCCATTTCTCCGCTTTCCTCCATCTCCCGCAGCACCCGCGTAATGTCAGGGACCAAATAGGCATGGCGGATATGCAGATAATGGTAGAGGGGAATTCTCACAAGCGGCGGTTCATTGATCCGGACACATCCATGTCCCGGCATGTCGATCTGCCGTTCCGCCCAGGGCCTATCGCCTATAACGACATCCAGCCTTCTTGCGACAAGCAGATCCATCAGCTTGTCTTCACTGAGCAGCTTGGTCACGGAAGGCATCCCGTCAGTCAGTCTTTCAGCATAGATCGTCCCGATTTTTATACCTATCCGATAATTCCAGAACACATCGGGATCTGCCAGATTGAGAGGCTTGTTACACGAAAGCGCCATGCCTTCAACTCTGTTGATAGGGACTTCAATACGAATCAACTGAGGATGCTCGGCTTCGATGTCCCTGATCCGATGGACTTCACCATCAGTCAGTCCGGCATCCGACTGTTCAAGCGAACGAGCCGCAGGCAGCTTGAGGCCTTGCACACGAATGCCGATCCTGGAATAGGCGACCTTGAGCACCGACAGCGACGAAAAGGACAACGGGGCATGAATAAACCCGAAAGAAAGGGTTTGCTCTGCCCCGACAGGCATCGCCAGACTCATCATGAGGATAAGTGCCGCAAGGATTTTCATCCCTTACATATACACGGAATACACCCACAATGCGACTTTTTATAATGATCAGGCAATCAATATATCAAAACACCCAAGCAACCCGTTTTACAGCCCCCGCTTTTGCGCCATCTCTTCGGCTCCGGCAAGGTCCTCGGGCGTATTGACGTTGAAAAACGAAACCATTTCCGGATCGCCGTCCACGAGTTTCGACACCGGCACTTCCCTGACCCGGACCTGATCGAAGAACCTGATGATCTTGTAATCACCGCGATCAAGCTGCGCCTCAATAGATGGCAAACACCGCTTCGAATACACGGCGCACAACGGTTCCCGGTATCCATCCTCCTTGAGCGGGATGACCACGTCGTCATCATCGCTCACCTCGGCGATCAACCGTTCGACCAGTCCCGATTGCAGAAACGGGGCGTCACAGGCCGCGAAAAAACCATGCGTCGTACTCATGGCGGCCAGCCCCGCATGAATGCCGGTCAGCGAACTGCGCGCATCAAAGCGGTCCACGGCCACACGTTCCTTGAACCCGGAAAAATCCCCGGCCTCACGAGCCGCAATCACGATTTCCGGGAAAAGCGGACGGTACACGTTCAGCAGCCGTTCGATAATCGGCTGCCCACCTATCTCGATAAAGGCCTTTTTGGCGTGGCCCATGCGGGTGCCGAGACCACCCGCCAATATGATGCCTGCAATGTTCATGGACGCACGGTAGATCATGCCACGCAAAATGGGAAGAGGAAGACACGGGGTGGGATGCCGCTGCGCGGCTATTGTCGGGTGACTTCGCCTCCGGCGGCTTAAGGCCGAGGGCCTTAAGAATCCCGGCTCGCCTTCGGCGAAGTTGGCATATATAAAAATAAAGAGACGCTGGCAGGAAATCTGCCAGCGTCTCTTTATTTATACACTTTCGCCGAAGGCGAGAAAGGGATCCCAAAGGGTTCTACCCTTTGGCCGCCGGAGGCGAAATCACCCGAAAAACGCCGCGTAGCGGCATCCCCTCCTGCTTTCCATCTGCAAAATTACAGAACCCGCTTGATTTGCAGATCGAGTCCCGAGTTTTCCATGGCGAGTTCATCACCGAGCACGCAGATCGCGCCGTTTTCGGCATTGATGCGGACGGCTTCGGCAAAGGCACGGAAGTCCTTTTCATCGGCTGCCAGCGCTTCGTCACGAACGGTCTGGAGAAAGGCGTCGTCCTGCCCTGTGAGGTGTCGTACCATGCCGGTAAACCCTTTGGCGTCCGGCAACTGGTAGGCGTCAATCTCGCCGATGGCACCGATCACGGACTTTTCCAGCTCGTCCGCGTTCAGGGTGACGGTTTCGAGATACTCGGCCGTGGCGTCAAAGGCCTTAACCGTGGCTTCGAGGTTGGGGTCGCGGTAGGACACGAATGCCAGACTTCCGGCGACACGGTCCATGAGGCAGAACGCGCCGTAGGCACCGCCCTGCACGCGAACCTTTTCCCACAGATAGCCAGTGCGGATCATCTTGTTCACGGCCTGTGCCGCGCCGGTGAAAGAGAAACCGTGATCAGCGGCGTTCACACCCTTGCCCACATAGTTGACCTGCGCCGGGATGGCGAGGCCTTCACGGGCGGGCAGGGAAAGCGGACCGCGCTTCACGGGTTCGGCGTCCACTTCCGGCAGAGCCGAGACCACGGACGCCAACTCCGGCTCCACAGCGGCGAACATGGACTGGTCCATGGTCGCGTTGACGATGACGCTGTTTCTGGAAATGAGCAGGGAGCGCAATTTCTCAAGGTCCTTGGCGACCTTGCGGAAGTCCTCTTCGATACGCTTTTCGAGCGAACGCAGGAATTCGAGATTGGTCAGGCCGGACAGGAGTTCTTCCACGGCATATCCGGCATGGGTGCGGGCACGCAGACGGGTCGCCACCACCTGATGTCCGGCAGGCACGAGCCGTTGCTCCATGCGGGCGCGGGCCTCGGACACGATGCGGGCAATGCGCTCCTTGCTGTCAAGCTTGGCCGATGTCAACACCTCAGTGATGATAGCCGCGGTTTCACCGACCTTGTCGGCCGTGGCTTTGGCCCTCAGGAACAGGCGGGACGCGGCTTCCCTGGAATCGCGCACCGGAGCGGAAAACGGCTGGGTCCAGATGCCGCCGGACGTGCAGGCGATCCACTGGGACAGGTCCACGTAGTTGCGCTTTTCCGTACCGGATTCGAGCAGCGCCCGACCGAATACGGGCACGAACGGCAACAGTTCGGCAGGCACGGCGGCGAGGTCGAACCCGAAATCGAAGTAGGCAATGCCGTTGGTGGCGAGATCGTGATACAGCAGCGGCGCACCGGCGACTTCGCGGTGTTCCGTGGGGATGATGCGGTTGTCGCGGGGCAGGTCGGCAACGGACAGACGCGGAATGGAAGCAAGGGCTTCCGGGGAATCCGGCTCGCCCTGCAAGCGCGAAAGCTCCTGTGCGTCCGCGATGACCTTTTCGATCTGCTTGTCGGTCAGGCTTTCCTTAACCTTTTTGAGGCGTCCGGCTTCCTTGCGCGCGATGGCAGCGGACAGCTTCTGGTCCGGCTCCAGCAGCACGGTGGAGCGATGCGGATTGTGCAGGAACAGACGGGCCAGCAACTCTTCGAAAATCTTGTCGCCGTTTTCAATCCACCCCTTGATGTTGCGGAGCGGTTCTTCGAACGGCAGCAGAAGCAGCGGGTCGCCCTCGACACCTTCGTCGTCGTAAATCCATGTGGACAACGCCTGAAACATCAGGGACAGGCCGCGCGGGTAGGAGCCGGTATTGTTCTCGCGCAGGGAGAATTCAACCGAATTGATCGCCGCTTCAATATCCTTGGTGTCAATGCCGTTCTCCACCAGTTCCTTGATGGTGTGGAAGATGACCGACTCGGCCTTGATGGCGTTGGACGGGTGAATGCCCTTGAGTCCCACCGAGAAGAACATCTGCCGCATGTCCGCTTCAAGGCCGACCCCGGCGAGGTCGTCGCCCAGCCCGGAATCCATGAGCGCTTTCTTGAGCGGCGATGACGGCAGGCCCACAAGGATGTGCTCCAGCACATGCAGGGCGAGGTTCAGGTTGGCGTCCGCAGTCTCGGACAGCAGCCAGTTCACCGTGAACATACCCTTGGAAAGGTTGCCGGAAGCGGGATAGCTCTCGCGCACGGACACGGCTTCGGAGAACCGCTCCTTGAGCGGGATGCGGGTCTTCTCCACGTCGATCTTCTCGAATTTCGAAAAAACCTCGTCGAGAATGGCCAGCCGTTTCTCCGGGGCGTCGTCACCGTAGAAATAGGCGTAGGCATTGGACGGATGATAATGATCACGGTGGAAATCCATGAACTGCTTGAAGGTCAGCTCAGGGATGATCTCGGGATCGCCGCCGGAATCGATGCCGTAGGTGTGGTCCGGAAACAGCGACTGCTGGGAGTGTTCATACAGCAGAGAATCCGGAGAAGAATACGCGCCCTTCATTTCATTATATACGACGCCCTTGTACGTGACAGGCTTGTCCGCGCTTTCCATTTCATAGTGCCAGCCCTCCTGCTTGAGGGTGTTCTCTGTCAGGCGGGGGTAGAAGACGGCGTCAAGATACACGTCCACCAGATTGTAGAAATCCTGTGCATTGGCGCTCGCCACCGGATAGCAAGTCTTGTCCGGGAAGGTCAGCGCGTTCAGGAACGTCTGGAGCGAGCCTTTGAGCAGTTCCACGAACGGTTCCTTCACGGGATACTTTTCCGACCCGCACAGCACCGAGTGCTCGAGGATGTGGGCCACGCCCGTGGAATCCTCGGGCGGCGTGCGGAACGAAATGCCGAACACCTTGTTTTCATCATCGTTGACGATGGACAGCACCCGCGCACCGGTCTTGTCGTGCCGGTAGACATGCGCGACAGACGACATCTCCGCTATTTCCAGTTCCCTGACTTTCGTGAATCCGTGACTCATTATGACAACTCTCTTTTTTTCTCGTTTGCCGATACGCGGATAATAATACCAATTCACCGCGCCGGACTTCACGCTATACACTACATGGCCTCCGGTTCAAAGTCCGGCAAAAACGCAAAAAAATGCTTGACGCGGACAACCGCCACGCTTAGAACATGAAAACAGCAATCATTACTACTTTGAAAATAACTCACACCGGATAAAGGAGAAAAATCATGAGCTGCGAACATAACCACGAAGAAATGCTGCCCGAATTCGCCAAGGTAGGACAGAAAGTCCCTGCATTCACCATGGAAGCCTTTGACCCGAGCGAGGGCGGTTTCTGCGAAGTGGACCTCGGCGCACTGCGCGAAAAAGGAAAATGGGCGATCCTCTTTTTCTACCCGGCCGACTTCACGTTTGTCTGCCCCACCGAGCTTGCCGATCTCGCTGCCAAGCACGCAGAGTTGGATAAGCTTGGAGCCGAGGTGATCTCCGTGTCCACGGACACCAAATTCACCCATCTGGCATGGAAGACCGACGAACGCATGCTGGCCGACGTGAAATACAAGATGGCTGCCGACCCGACCGGCGAAGTGTCCCGCTTCTTTGACGTCTGGGACTATGACACAGGTCTCGCACTGCGCGGCACCTTCATCATCAACCCCGACGGCCTGCTGGTCTCTTCCGAGGTCAACTTCTACAACGTGGGCCGCAACGGCGACGAACTGGCCCGCAAGATGGAAGCCAACAATTACCTCAAGGACCACCCCGCCGAGGCCTGCCCCGCCAAATGGGCACCCGGCGACAAGACCCTCACCCCGAGCGAAAAACTCGTGGGCAAGGTATACGAAGCTCTCAACGACTAGAGATACGGCCTGCACTCCCGTAACTCCTGTTGCACTCGAAGCGCCCTGCGGATTGGTTCGCGGGGCGCTTTCCGTATGGGGGATGTGGTGGGACCTTGTGTCTTTTACAGAAAGAATAAAGACGAAAGGCAGAAATCCAGTCGCTGACGCTCCTTCCATGTCCTACGCGGACGGCGGTACTTTTTGGCTGGGCCGCCCCAAAAAGTACCAAAAAGCTCGGCTTTGCCTTGATTTACCCGCCGGACTCTCACCGGCCCAAGAATCTGATCCAAACAAGCTGCTCCCGAATCAAGTCGCCGAAGCGGCTCCGTGATTCAAAAAAGCCGCAGCCGTTGTTTGGTCAGCTTCTAGGACCGGTGAGGTCTGATTGGCTCGTCCTCGCCTTCGGCTGCCAAGCTGTTGGGAGGCAAGTCCGGCAACGAAAATTAATCTTTTGTATCCTTGCTTTCCTTTTATGTTTGTCCCACACGAAGACCGGCAATAGCCTTTAGCTTCGGAGCCTAGAAGCTGACAAAACGTGGCCGCGGCTCTATCGAATCCCGGAGCCGTCCCCGGCGACTGGATTCGGGAGCGGCCCGGTTTGATCAGATTCTTGGCTACGAAGATACTAGGCGGTGAAGCTAAGAAAAAAAGCAGTTTCTTTCGTTCTTTCTTTTCTGCTTTGGAAAAAGAAAGAACCCCGCCGGGAGGGCTCTTAAAACTTGGAGGAGCGGCAGCGACTGGATTTATGCCTTTTGCCTTTCCTGCCTTTCTCAAAAATCCTGTCAACCCTCCAAGTTATGCCATTTTCGCCCGTTTTGGGGTCCAATTCGCCCGTTTTCATCCTGCCCCGAAAACCGGGGGTATACTCTCCGCGATCTTTCGGAATGGTCCGCAAAGACGAAACTCAAGGAGGGTCTAATGAAAAATCCTTACAGTTATACGTTGAATCACGACCCACAGGGTCGCATTATCGAGAAAACCGAAAAAGTAGCGGGCGAACCCGTCACATGGACCTACGCCTATGACAAGGCGGGCCGCCTCGCCAAATGCGAGCGCAACGGCTGGCCCGTCTGCGATTGCTGGTATGACCGTGCCGGACGCCGCGCGTGCGACAGCTTCCCCAAATCCGTGGAAGGCGATCTTCGCCGCTACGAATACGACATGGACAATCGCCTCTCGCGCGCCGGGAAAAACAGCTACATGCACGATGAAAACGGCTTCCGCAGCATGTGGAACCACAAGGGCAAGTACACGCTGTACGAGTATTCGTCGGACTACCGCCTGCTGAAAGCCGACCAGAAAGACGAGGGCCGCACCTTCACCTTCCGCCATGACGACGAAGGCCGCCGTATTGCGAAATATTGCAACGGCGAATTGGTCGAGGCCTACGAATGGCTCGATTTCATCCGCCTTGCCGGATACTGGGACGGCAGAAACTCATACGAATTCGCCTACGAAGATGACGAACGCACGCCCTTTGCCATACGCCGCGACGACGGGGCCGTAGCCTACCTTTTCCACGATCAGGTCGGCAGCCTCCGCGTTGTTGCCGACACAAGCGGCAACATGATAAAGGCTATCCAGTATGACCCGTTCGGCGGCATCATTGAGGACAGCAATCCCGACTTTGCCATCCCCCTCGGCTTCGCAGGCGGCCTGCATGATCGCGATCTGGGGTTCGTCAGGTTCGGCTTTCGGGATTACGACACATACACCAGTCGCTGGACCGCGCCCGATCCGATAGGCGACGCGGGCAGGGATTCGGACTGGTATGGCTATTGTCTGGATGATCCTGTTAATGCGAATGATCCGTTGGGGTTGTTCCGATTTGGGAAAAGGCCTTTGGATTTTCTGCCAGAGAGCTGGCACGGGGTCGGTACGGATGGCTCAACAGCAGATAAAGGGAATTACGAATTGAAACATGAGCATGGATTCTATGAAGACGGGACCGGAGATAATGTAGGCTTGGGAAGCAAGGGCAAAATGACTGATGAGGATATCACTCAGTACAAACTTGGTGATACCCGGTTTGACGACAACTTGATGCGAGAAGCAGAAAAGAGTCTTGATCCGGGCAATTACAAATTGCTGAAAATGGGGAGCAAATCAAACAACTGCCAAGACTATGCAGACAGGCTGCGTGAAAGGTACCGCTTTCTGCGTACTGCCAAGAAGCATTAACAAATACAAAAATAAGTCGAGGGGCTTTTGCCTCTCGGCTTTTGTGGGTGCTTTATGAGAATCCTATGGATTATGATTATATGCCTTTTTTTGGGAGGGGCCTACGTCTACAATACGAATTGGTTCCAATCATTTTTTTTGTACAACCAATTTTATCAAGACATTTATAATGGTCCTTTCGACGTAACGCAAAAAGGGGAAAAGCTTTCAATTCCCCTTAACAGGTACGGGTACAAAACGTGCTACCTACTGGCTCTTGCTGTGCCGGATAAAAACATTTTCCACGATCGAAAGATCGGCTCAGGCCTTTTGAAATACCGTTTTACTTCATGGGGTCGTCTTCTTGCCGAAGGCTATACTCATGAGCCCAACAGACATCATTTGGGACTAAAACAAGGCATCACTTCCATCAATCTCCTTGTTTTTGAACTTCCGTTTCCCGGGGCTTTTGGGGATCTTGATATGGAGCTTGAAGTTGTTGAGCCATTTAATTTTCTCAAACCGTACTCTGGAAAAATCAATTGCAAAATCAACCCCGACTACAGTGCTAAATTTGGAAAGTGTTATAATGAAAACCTGATGCTCTCGCACTAATTCCAATTCACAACCAACTATTGATATTGACGAAGATAATAACTCAGGATCGACGCGTAATCCCTGTACGTGAGGGTTTGTCCTTTCAATCAGGTAGCAGCAATCTTCATCACCGCCAGACAACCATTCGGAGGAGAAATCGTCACATGCTAGAGGGTGTCTTCACGATGTGGCCTTCGTGATTTTCATGAATTATTACAGGCGGCAATGCGAAGGGAAAACCGTTGCATTTACGATGACAACGTCTTCCGCAGCATGTGGAACCACAAGGGCAAGTATACGCTGTACGAGTATTCGCAGGATTACCACCTGCTGAAAGCCGACCAGCAAGACGCGGGCCGCACCTTCACCTTCCGTCACGACGACGAAGGCCGCCGTATTGCGAAATACTGCAACGGCGATGCAGACGCATACTTCCTGTACACGAGGGTCTGAGCTGCTTGCAGCAACGACGCAGAAGGCGGATTCTCCACCGACTGGAAAGGGCCGCTTGCGCGGCCCTTTCTGTGTTGAGGTCTATGGGGGTTTTGAGGAGGGTTTTGAGGTTGTGTACTGTTTTACAAGGAAGGTATGGTATATGCTAAAGACCCTATCGCTTGCGGCTGGCGGTCTTGGCGGGATGGGGGCTTTCCGCCGTAATGACCACCGGAGCCAGGGTCGTAAAGCCGTCATTATCTTTCCCGACCGACAGGACGCCCGGAGCGGCGTCCGTATCGGTGAGGAGAGATCGCCGCAACAACACAGCGATCAGGATGATGAGAGTGACGGTAATTGCTTCGTGCATGTTTTCTCTTAAAGCACACGGTGTGCCAAAACGTGACACCCAATAAAATCAGATAGTTGCCGTTTTTCACATCCCCTGTCCGCTGTGCAAAGTGTGTCAAATTGCACAAAATGTGCTGCACATTTGCACAAAAGTACGCAAAGTGCAGATATGAAATGAAAGGCAATAAAAAAGTCGCCTGTCAAAAGCGACTTTTTTCATATTCATTCGGCTCAAACGTATTTCAGGAATGCGGATGCAATCCATGGACGAAGGAATTTATCCCTGCTTTTCAGACCAGCTCTGCAATTCCACCACATTGCCTTCAGGGTCGGCCACGTACCGAACGGTAAGATACCGACCGTCCGGGTATTGGTGAACCAACAACTCACCTACCGGCGATCCGCCATTTGCCAGAAAGGCGGCCACGGCTTCCTCGACGTCATCCACCTGGAACGCTATGTGCCCGAAGCCGGGATTGTTGGTGGCGATGGGCAACCGTTCGTTAGAATTGTCGTATTGGAATATCTCCAGAGTCGGCCCGTCGTCTCCCCAACCGGGCAAACGAAGGTGAATCCCCGTGATGTGCGCGCCGGTCAGTCCCGTGAGTTTATCGACCCACTCCCCCTTGAGGTCACGTTCCGGGGGGACCGGCACACAGCCCAGCACATCCTGATAGAATTGTGCCAATCGTTTCCAATCGTCAGCCACGATATTGGTATGAACGTATTTCATGCCCACTCCGTATTTAAAGATGACAGGATGATCACATAGATAAGCATCCCTTCATCACGGGCAACCGATGAACAGGCAGATATTCCAGGCTATTCGATATTGGGAATGTTTTCGCCGAAGAAATGAAATCCACGGGGTTCACAATGAAACGCTCTGACCGGATAAACCTTCGCGGCACCGGGAGAACGCCTCGTCCCCGCCCTATCCCTGCTGGAATTCATCAGGCAGGTCGATCTCGCCGCCAGTGCGCTCATACCATCGGAGAAAAGCGTCCACGCAGGTGGGGCACAACTGCTTGCCCCGCTCCTCTCGGATGATGTCAACAGCGACCCGCTTGGGCATGGAATCACGGTACGGCCGCTCCGAAGTAACGGCTTCGAACACGTCCGCCACGGAGATGATGCGGGCCTTGAACGGAATATCCTCGCCCTTGAGGCCATCGGGATATCCTTTGCCGTCCCACCGCTCATGATGGGAAAGCGTGACTTCGAGAATGTCATGCAGGCTTTCTATGGGACGCAGGATGTCCGCCACCATGCTTGAGTGCGCCTTGACGTGTTCGAATTCTGTCGCGTCGAGGCGGGATTCCTTGAGCAGCACGTCGTCACGTACGCCGATCTTGCCGAGGTCATGCAGGCGTCCGATGAGCAGCAGCCGATCCAGTTCGGACTGGTCATACCCCAGTTCTTCACCAATCCCCACGGCAATGAGCGCCACACGCTCGGAATGGCCGCGGGTGAGGCTGTCCCGCGCTTCAAGGGCCTGAACCAGACTGGCGATGGCGGCCAGCGTCAGTTCGTGCTCCATCTGGAGGCGCTCCTTTTCCTCAAGGAGCAGCCGGAAGTTGGATGAGAAAATTTCTTCGATGACAATGGAGAGCTGCGCCACGCTGAAGGGCTTGACCAGAAACGTCGCCGCCCCTTCACGCATGAGGCGTCGCATGAGCGGCTTGTCGCTCAGGGTGGACATGATGATAACGGGAATACGACTGAATCGTTCATCCTTCTTTAAAGCGCGGCAGAGATCGCTTCCGTCCATCTCCGGCATCATCAGGTCGGAGATGATCAGATCGGGCTTGAAATCAGGTACCCGTTCAAGAGCCTGCTTCCCGTCCGCGACCGTTTCCACGATAAACCCTTCATTGGAAAGCTCGGCCTTCAGGAACAGGCGGATGCTTGAGGAGTCGTCCGCGACCAGAATGCGGCTTCCTGTCAGAAAACTGCGGGCCTGAAGGACATCCCTGATGCGCCCGATGTTTTCCTGCATGTCCCCGGCTTTGGAAAGATAGGCATCGGCCCCCACTCGAAAACCGTCTTCAACCTGCTTGTCCGAATCACGGGTAGACAACACGATGATAGGAATATGGGACGTCTTGAATTCCGCCTTGAGGCGGGAACAAAGCTCAATCCCGTCCATTTTGGGCATATCGACATCAGTGACAATGAGGTCGAAATCCCCATGTAGGGCTCTTTTCAGGCCATCTTCACCATCAACGCCAAGCACGACTTCGAATCCGGCCTCGACAAGATTGGTCTGCAAGGCAAAACGAACTGATTTGGAATCATCCACAACGAGAATGCGGGCAGGACGGTCTTCTGAACGGAATGGGGTATTCATGCGTACAACTCCTTACGAAGTATTACCATGCTCCCTTTTTCAATCCAATACAATTATATTGCTTCGCATTCGACACCGTACTACCATCCTTCCCCGTGGACAGTCCTGTATCAGAATACGTCGCGGCCCTGCTCGACAGCGAACGCATGGCCCATCAGGTCGCGCATCACCGCCTCATCGAAGGAGCCGACTCCCGTCACGCCGCCCCACGCCGCCCGTGGGCCGGAGCCATTACCAACGCCCTCTCGCTCATGGGCATCGACAAGCTCTATTCGCATCAGGCGGAAGCCGCAGACCATGTCCGCGCCGGACATCACGTGGTGGTCGCCACCCCCACGGCCAGCGGAAAGACGCTCACGTACAACCTGCCGGTCATGGAGCACTGCCTGACCGACCCGGAAGCCAAGGCGCTCTATCTCTTCCCGCTCAAGGCGCTGGCGCAGGACCAACTCAAGGGGTTCAACGAACTGGCCACGTTCCTGCCCGAAGACCGCCGCCCCACCGCCGCCATCTACGACGGCGACACCACACCCCATTTCCGGAAGAAAATCCGCAACTCGCCACCCAACGTGATCATGTCCAACCCGGAAATGATCCACCTGTCCATGCTTCCGTATCATGCGTCATGGGCCGAATTCCTGTCCGGCCTGACGCATATCGTGGTGGACGAGGTACACACCTACCGCGGCGTCATGGGATCACACATGGCCATGGTCTTCCGGCGGCTGATACGGTTGTGCGAATACTACGGCGCGCGCCCGACCTTCATTTTCTGCTCGGCCACCATCGGCAACCCCGTGGAGCTGTGTTCCATGCTCACCGGGCTGGATGTTCACCCCATCCTCGAATCCGGGGCCGCACGCGGCGGACGCCACATGGTCTTTCTCAACCCGGACGGCTCCCCGGCACAGGCAGCCATCCAGCTTTTGCAGGCGGCGCTGGCCCGGAACCTACGCACCATCGTCTACTGCCAGTCCCGCAAGCTGACCGAACTCATCGCGGTCTGGGCCACGGAACGCAGCGGGCAGTTCAAGGGAAAGATTTCCGCATACCGTGCCGGGTTCCTGCCCGAGGAACGGCGCGAGGTGGAAACGAAAATGGCGGACGGCGACCTGCTCGCGGTCATCTCCACCTCGGCCCTTGAGCTGGGCATCGACATCGGCGGCCTCGACGTCTGCATCATGGTCGGCTACCCCGGCTCGGTCATGGCGACCCTCCAACGCGGCGGACGCGTGGGCCGCAGCCGACAGGACAGCGTGGTCGCCCTTGTGGCGCAGGAAGACGCGCTCGACCAATATTTCATGCGTAACCCGGAAGACTTCTTTTCGCGCCCGCCGGAATCGGCCATGCTCAACCCGCACAACCCCGTGGTCATGGACCGCCATCTGGTCTGCGCCGCGGCCGAACTCACCCTCAGACGGGGCGAGACATTCCTGAACGAGGAGCCCGTGGCACAGCGGGTGGATGAACTGATCCGGTTCGGACACCTATACGAAGCCGAGGATGAACTCCCCGGTCATCCGACGGAAATCGTCTCACCGCGCAAGCGCCCGCACCGGGACGTTGACCTGCGCGGCGCAGGACAGTCCATGCACATCGAAGACAACACAGGCAGGGACGGAACCGGCGACACCAAGGCCCCCGTCATCGGGACCATCGACCAGCACCGGGCATTCCGCGAGGCGCACCCTGGCGCGGTCTACCTGCATCGCGGCGCGACCTACGTCATCACGGACCTCGACCTCGGGGCCGGGGCCGTTCGTACGCAAAAGAAGCGCGTGGGCTATTACACCAAACCGCGCGGCAGCAAGAACACGGAAATCCTGGAAGTACTCGGACAGAAGGCGAGCTTCGGCACCCGCGTCTACTTCGGGCGGGTCAAGGTCACGGAACAGATCACAGGCTATGAAAAACGCTCAGTCCGCGGGGGCAAGCTGCTCGGCATCATGCCGCTGGACCTGCCACCGCTGGTTTTCGAGACCGAGTCCATCTGGTTTGAGATTCCAAGCGAGGTCCGCCGCCGCTGCGAAGAGGAATTCATGCACTTCATGGGCGGCATCCACGCCTTTGAACACGCGGCCATCGGCATGCTGCCGCTCTTGGTCATGACCGACCGCAACGACCTCGGCGGCATCTCCACGCCCATCCATGAACAGGTAAAAGGGGCTGCGGTATTCATCTACGACGGCATGCCCGGTGGTGCCGGACTGACACGGCAGGCTTTCGAAAAAGCGGACGAGTTGATACAGACAACCCTGCGGACCATCGAATCCTGCCCGTGCGAAGTGGGCTGCCCGTCCTGCGTGCATTCCCCGAAATGCGGGTCCGGCAACCGCCCCATTGACAAGCGCGCCGCGCAGTTCGTGCTGGAGTCCATCCTTTCCGGCGACCCGAAATCCATTGAACCCAAGGAGATCGACGTGAACGCATCCGGTTCCCTCTTTGACCATGGCGTGGAAAAGCCGACCCCGAAACGGTACGGCGTCATCGACATTGAAACCCGCTACTCCGCGCAGGAAGTGGGCGGCTGGAACCGTGCCGACCGCATGGGCGTGTCCATTGCCTGCGTCTACGATTCCAAAGACGACTGCATGCACGATTACGAGCAGGACCAGATGGACGAACTGGTGGCGCACCTCAAGCAGTTCGACCTTGTCATCGGATTCAACCACGTCAAATTCGACTACGCCGTGCTGGGCGGCCTGCATCCCTTCCGTTTCCGCGACCTGCCGAATCTCGACCTGCTGGTGGAAGTCAACAACCGTCTGGGCTACCGGCTCAAGCTCGACAACATCGCGCAGGCCACGCTCGACGTGGGCAAATCCGCGGACGGCCTCATGGCCCTTGAGTGGTGGAAGGAAGGCCGCCTTGATCTCATCACGGAATACTGCCGTCAGGATGTGGCCGTCACCCGCGACGTCTACCTGTTCGGCCGCGAACACGGGCACGTCTTTTTCACGAACAAGGCCGGACAGAAGGTCAAGCTGCCGATCAGTTGGTAAAACACAACTCCAACAGGCGGCAGCATACCTGCTCTTCTCGACAAAGAGCATCTACCGCCGGGAATGAACTCATTTGATCGAGTCTTTCCGTCTTCACGGCAGAAGTCAGCAACGCCTTTGGTGAGATATTTTCCTTGAGAGTCTCGGGAAAGCTCTTGATGTCACAGCCACTGTCTACAAAAAGAATCCACATCGAATTTTCGTCTACAGCCCCTTTCGTTCATGTAGCGGATAGAGCCATATACCGGGCGGGTTTTCCACGCCCGATCATGCAGCCCGCCCACTGACCACAAAACGCCGACGTATCCATTGGGATCACGTCCATCCATCTGGTACCGGTCATTGAGTTTCAGAGCGATTGCATGCGCCTCTTCCGGAGAGTTCGACCACTCCAAGATTTTTTTTGCCCAAAACATTCGGAGATATCCATGCATGAAACCTGTTTTGAGAAGCTGGTTCTGTGCGGCGTTCCAAAGGGCTGAATGCGTATCGGCCCTTTCGAACTGCTCATAGGTGTAAGTATACTCCCGGGGGTCGTTACGATGCTCATCAAGTGTTTTCAGTGCCCACGGGGCAGCACCCTGTAGCGAATCATAGTGGGAGTTGTGCAGGCAGAAATTATCGGACAACTCCCGACGAACAATCAATTCTTCGAGGTAGGCCTCCTGATCCTCGCCCTTGCCGGATGAAGCAACCGCCAATGCGGCTCTTTGTGGTGCAAGCTGCCCGAAATGGAAATAGGCAGACAATCGAGAGGTGCCTTCTTCATTGGGGTCATTCCTCTTGCGGGCATACCCATACAACCGGTTCTGCACAAAGTCCGACAAAACCTCGTTTGCCGCTTCAGGGCCGGGGGCCAAGTCTACCATCGAAACGCTCTCGTCAAAATCAAGAGCCCTGCTCACAGCAGTCCAGTCCACGGGATCAAATGACCGGACCGGAACTCGATTCGGCTGTAACACAGGAAAGTCCTCCAGAAATTCCCCACTCACCTTGTGTATCTTGGGACGGATTGTCCGGGCTGCATACTCCTGCTTCGTGGAGACGACCCGGGCAGGGATCACGTTATGCCCATCGACTTCAATGAGAGGTATGCTCAGTTTCGCCCCGACTTCACGCTGCCAACCCTGCTTGATTCTCAGCGGATCGAAATCCGTGACGACCGCTCCCGCTTTGGACAGAGAAGAGAACTCGGGCAAAGTGATCGCCGGGTCCCCCATTAAGACCGAGAATGGGATGTCATACGCTCTCAGTTCCCGCTCGACCTCCTGAAGCCCTTTGAGCATGAAATCATAGTGCCGCAAAGTGGCCCCGAGAAAAGAGGTTGCCAAACAAAAGACGACAATCAAGGGCTGGTCGTTTCCGGCCAGATTCCTTGCGTGGAGCAACCCCCAGTTGTCATGAACTCGCTGCTCACGACTCATCCAGTAGATGACGGGGCCGGAAGAGGCCTGCCCGTTGTTCAGTTGGTGGATTCTTTTCTGATTGATGAGCATATGATTGTATTCCTGTTTGGTTAACTCCGATGATCCACAGACACGATTGAGCTATAGGCATCCACGTTTCCACTTCAGGGCAAACTGGAACCCACTCGACAGGCTGTCCCGATGTATCCAGCAAAAACCGATCAAACTTTGGTGATCCGTCATATCAGACCTTTTCGCCCAATAGACATTTTGCAATACCAAGCCTCATCCTGCTATAAGAGTCAATGTCAGCCGTCCGGATTCCCCGCTAAAAGGACTTGCATTCAATTACAAACCAAAAGGCACCTCCATTGTTCGAGACACACTTTGACACAGTAGCAATGAACAGGGTTCTGAGGAAATACATTCTTCATTCAGGACGGATCTGCATTCCGCTTTTCAAAAAAGAGGTTTCGGATGCTGGCAAATGACACCCTGTTGATGCTGTGGGACGGGCTGGTTTGGCCCCTCGTACGCCTCTGTTTTTTTATCTCCATCGGGCTTCTGATCGGAGAATTCATAGAATCCCTGAACTGGACTCGGCACGCGGCCAGACTGGCAGCCCCGCTGGCTCGTAGAGCGCATTTGAAGGATGTGTCCGCAGCAAGTTTTTCTGTCGCTTTTTTTTCAAGCATCACTGCGAACACAATGCTGGCAGAAGCCTATGAGAAAGGTGCCATATCTGAACGTGAACTAATTATATCCAATCTATTCAACTCACTACCAACATACATCCTTCACTTGCCTTCCATTTTCCTTATCGCAGCACCGTTCATTGGCTCTGCCGCAGCAGTGTATGTGGGCCTGACAGCCGTTGCAGCCATTTTGCGAACTGGAGCAATCGTATATTCCGGCAGGTTCTTTCTCCCCGCTCAAGACGAGGGATGTGTGTCGTGCAGATTGGATGAGATGGACGAAAAGCGCGAATTGAAAAGTATCGCCCGGAAGGCACTCAAGCGGTTCAAGAAGAGGCTGCCCAAGATGCTGTACTTGACGTGCCCGATCTATACCTTCTTTTTTGCACTCAAGCAGGTCGGCGTCTTCGACTGGCTGGAGTCATTGATGACCGATTCGGTTTTCTTCTTCAACTTCCTCCCGCCAGAGTCCATTACGATCGTCATTTTCCATATGACTGCCGAATTCACCGCCGGGTTGGCTGCTGCCGGAGCCCTTATGTCTGACACCGGACTGTCTGCAAGTCACATCGTTGGGGCTCTCATGTTGGGCAACCTGCTTTCGACGCCGATAAAGGCGTTACGCCGGCAGTTCCCATACTATGCGGGCATATATGGTCCCAAGCTGGCGGCGCGCATGGTTTTTTACAACCAATTGTCGAGAAGTGTCTCGATCGCGATCGTTGGTGGTGCGTACTATATGTTTTACTTGGCAGTCGTTTTTTGAAAATCCTGCCCCGGACTTTGTGCCAGTCAATAGTAAGCAGCAATGGGACGCCCCTGCGCTTTCATGAACACCTATGTTCCGGAAAAGCTCTTCAGCTCGATTGCCCACTCGGGGCGATACGCCTATGGCAACCAGCCAACGATTGCAGATGGGGTATGGCCGCATTCGAAGCCCCCCCCTTCTCGCCTCCGGCGAAACAGTTGCAAAAAAGGGAAAAACATATCAAGGATATTGGCACTCTTTTCAACTGAACACTCCGAGGGAATTCATGACCGTTTTCAGATACCTGTCCGCCGCCCTGATTCCGCTTCTCGTCATCATTGCCGCATGGGGACTCGCCCTGCCGGAAATCAACGGCTCGACCAAGGCCGCTGCCCGCGCCGGTGATCCGGTGGCGCAGTACGAAGTCGCCCGCATGTATTTCGAAGGCATCGGAGTGGAACAGGATACCGCCGAAGCGATCAAGTGGGCGACCAAGGCCGCAGAACAGGGCGAACCCTATGCCCAGTTCACCCTCGGCCTGATGTACATGCGCGGGCAGGACGTTCCCATGGACGACGCACGCGGCTTCGAGCTGGTCAAGGCCGCCGCCGAGCAGGATCACCCACAGGCGCAAGGCGTCATGGCCCTGATCTACGGCAAAGGCATCGGCGTGCCGCAGGACAGGGACCAGTTCCTCTATTGGGTGAAACGGGCGTCTGACAACGGCGATCCGGTCAGCCAGTTCAATCTCGCGATCCTGTATCTTACCGGCAACATGGTGGACAAGGATGTCGAGGCGGCGCGCGACGTACTCACGAAATCAGCGGATCAGGGCTACATCGAGGCGCAGGCCACGCTGGGCGAACTGATCATGGCGGGCATCGTGGGCACGCCCGATCCCATCGAGGCCTGCAAGTGGTTCGCCATTGCCGGGACACAGGGCCATCCCAAGGCCAACAACCTGCTCATGACCCTTTCCAAGACCATGTCCACGAAACAGAAACGAGAAGCTGCCAGACAGGCACGGCAGTGGATGGACCTGCACAGCTGGGAATAGACATCGATACGGAACCTGCACCTGATACTTCAACAACCGGACGCTCCATGAAACTCCTCAAATCCCATGTCACAACGTCGGTCGCCGTCTATGGCGGCGCAGTCATCCTGCTCCTCGCGGCCATCTGGACCGCGTATCAGTATGTGGACCCGGCACCGCCGAAAAAAGTGACCATCGCGGCGGGCAGCCGAAGCGGCGCGTATTACCAGAACGCCCTGAAGTACGCCAAGATCTTCGCGGAACAGGGAGTGGAGCTTGAAATCCTCGAAACCAAAGGGTCCATGGACAACCTCGCCCGGATGTCCGCGCCGGATTCCACCGTGGGCGCGGCTTTCATGCAGGGCGGCATAGCCGAACACGATGAACACCCCGACCTCCGCAGTCTAGGCAGCCTGTATTACGAACCGCTCTGGGTCTTTCACCGCAAAGGGCTGAAAATCAAGGCCCTGCCCGAACTCAAGGGACTCAAGGTCGCCATCGGCCCGAAAGGGAGCGGCACCAATGACCTGATTACGAACATTCTCGATGAAAACGGCGTGGAGCCGGACAACGCCGACCTGATCGAGACACCGACCAGCGACACCGTCCGCCACCTGCTCGACGGGACCGTCGACGTCATGTTCCTCATCTCCGGCATCCACTCCGACACCATTCATGCCCTGAGCGCACCGAACTCCGGCGTTCACCTGATGTCTTTCACCCGCGCCGAGGCGTATTCCCGGTCCCATAGATACCTGACACAGCTGACCCTGCCGCGCGGCGCCATCAACCTTGCGGACGACATCCCGTCCACCAACGTGAACATGCTGGCTCCCACCGCCAACCTCGTGGTTCAGGAAGACCTGCACCCGGCCCTCAAATTCCTGTTCCTGCTGGCGGCAAGGCAGGTCCACTCCAAGGGTGACATCTTTGCCCAGCCCGGAACCTTTCCCAATCAGGACGCCCTGCTCTTTCCGCTGGCCGAGGAAGCCGAGAGCTTCTACAAAAACGGCCCGCCCCTGCTCATGCGTTACCTGCCGTACAGCCTCGCCATCACAGCCGAACGGCTCAAGATCCTGCTCATCCCGCTGCTGACGCTGCTCTATCCGCTGTTCAAGTTCACGCCCCCGGCCTACCGCTGGCAGATCAGGCGGCGCATCTTCAAGTGGTACAAGCACCTCAAGCAGATCGATATCGAGGCCTACGACATCACCACCCATGCCGACGCCCAAAAGATGATAGCCCGTCTGGAAACCATGGACCGCGAGGTACTCAACACCTCGGTCCCGCTCTCCTACACGGACTACATCTATTCCCTGAGAATCCACATCAGCCTGATACGGGCCCGATTGGAAAAACTGGATGAAGAGATAACGGCGTAATGGAGCATTCAAGACGAAAAGACCGGCGCGTACAGAAAGTGCGCGCCAGTCTTGCTTTTTTCACGACCACAAAAAACACTACAGACGAACAACAAATTTGTTGCCACTGAGTTGACCTACTCTATCAATTCTTCGGGAATTCTGATTCCGGCATCAACATATTCTTCTCGCATCTGTTCTGGAGACAACTGCTTATATACTCCTTCAAGGCGAGAATAGAGGCCACAATATCCCCATGTTTCAGCGGCAACATCTTTTGATTTGCTGTTGATTATTTAAATCGGACGCTACCGGAACAGACGTCTCCTTCTTCTACTTTGTCTAACCATCTCTGGAGTTCTTTAATGCGCTCTTTAGTTTTGGCAGTGTAATTTGAACACCAGCAAGCATCAAAGACCCTGCCATATTTCAACCGGACATCCGGCTCAGGATACAAAGACAAGAGAAAGGCATCTCTGTATGCTTCCCAAGCTAATTGCGCCTCCTCCAATCTCGTTAAAAAAAGAGGATAATCAGCGTATTCAACTTTAATCATGTCAAGTGTGGCGGCCATCTCCTGATCTACTTCGGCCATACTGCAATTAAAAAAAGGATCATTTTCCGACGAAGAGGGTTGCGCCAAAGCACTAAAAGAAATGGCAAGGCAGAGCAGTAGACCAAGCCAGACTCTATTTCCTGTTAAAAATCTCAACCTCATCCTCTCTTCTGTTTTTCAGTCCTTCAATAACCTGTCTTTGCCCATCAACAGTTCCTTTATTCCACCGCCTCATCTCATCCGGAACCCCTTCATAATTTCCATCATTCAATTTCTTTAACAAAGTTGATGTCTTAAATCCAGGCTCACCGACATTGAACACAAAATGAACCAAGGCATCGTATTCGCCCTGAGACAGGTTCACTTTGACATGTTTTTTAATAATTTTCTCATGTTCCGTGACGTCATTTTCAAAAACTTCCTGAGCCTGCTTCCTCGACCACCCATCCGTATACTTCTCGTAATCTTCTTTCGTACAGGCCCCACGATGTAACAAATGCCCATACCCTATCGTGCAGTTCTTTGCCCCATCCTTGTCGTATGGCATCTTTCTATACACCTCCCGCTTCTTAAGTCGCTCCTTCACTTCATTACTGGGAGCCAACTCAAGCGGCTT
Organism: uncultured Pseudodesulfovibrio sp.; assembly: GCF_963664965.1. Classification (NCBI taxonomy): domain Bacteria; kingdom Pseudomonadati; phylum Thermodesulfobacteriota; class Desulfovibrionia; order Desulfovibrionales; family Desulfovibrionaceae; genus Pseudodesulfovibrio; species uncultured Pseudodesulfovibrio sp. The sequence continues at coordinate 329,216 of NZ_OY761823.1, forward strand.
GAAACGATTGAATCCCACTTTTTCCGGATCAGGCTCACTTTCATTTTGTTGGAAGCAGATAATGAGGCAGAAGCTTTATCCTCTGTTTGCGCTTCAGAGACTGGTTCCTGCTCAACTTCAACCTCTTCCTGCCCATCCGGGATCTGAAGCTCGGCATCCTGTGTCTTTTCTTCACTCAGTGTCCCCTCTCCTGCCCTCGAACCATTCGCCTCTCCAGAAACCGATTCAACCTGCTCCGCAGCAAGAACCTCCCTCTGTTCTGCCTCCGAAGGCACCCCAGCATCCTTCAGGAACTGGTCGTAAAAGACGTCCGCATCCTTCTCGTCGAACTTCGCCTCGGTCAGCACGTACTTGTTGATGAGGTCCGCAGCCCGGTCATCGTGCTGCTGGAATTCTTCATCCGTCTTCGCGCCAAGGGCATCCTTTGCAATGCGTTTCAAGCCACTGCCAAGCACGTTCCGGGACCGCTCGTTGAGCTTGTCCATGGCAAACTGATGCCCCTGGCTAAGGAAGCCGTCCTTGATCTTGGGAAGTGATTCGGAAAGGGCAGTGTGTCGCTTGCCGCCCTTGGGCAGTTCGGAGAGGATGCCGTGCTCGTAATCGTCGAACTGACTCTTGAGACTTGTCGCGTCTTTGGACGGACTCTTGCCGGTGACGCCTTTCTGCCAATCACCAAGCAGGCCGCCGAAGAAATCATGCGCCTCGTTTTCCTTTTCAATAACGTGATTCAGTCTGTCGAGATCATGGAATGCGTCGCGTTTTTGTTGCCGCTGTCGCGGTCGTTGCCGGTTCTGGCTGTACTTGCCGTTGATACCAATACCCATTTCCGAAGCGAATCTGCGTTGCGCCCCCGTGGCATTCCGGAGTGCTGTCTTCTGGTCCTCGGGATGCATGGTCATGAGGGATTTGCCGAATTTGAACATGTCGTTGCTCCTTACAGTAATTTTGATGCAAGGAGCATAACCCCGGTTTTTGGCTCAGGATGAGAACGGGCGAAAAAAGCATAACTTGGATACTTGACAGGGGTTTATGAGAAAGTGCAAAAGAAATGTGAATACAAGAAGCCGCTTCCGATCTTCCGGAAGCGACTTCACTTAACAACCTTATGACTTGCTAAAAAACTTTATTGCTCTCCCACACCTGTCGTCCCACCCCTAATGCCGCTTCCGCCACTGTGACGGGGTCTGCTTGAGGCCACCGTGAAGCCAGAAGCCGCGGCGTTTCAGGCGGGCATCTTTTTCTGCGCGCTTGAACCGGCTGTGATATTTCGTGTTGGGCTTGTACTTGACGGCAAGGGCGAGACCGGCGCGGACCATCTCTTCGTTCAACATGGTATCGCCGCAATAGACGTAGGCGAGCATGCGGCCGTAGCGGTCCTTTCGGGACTTGTCGAATTCAAGCCGCACCTGTTTGCCGTAGCAGAACGTCAGGGCATGGGACTTGGCCTCGGTTCCGTATTCCTGCCCCCATTCCGGACAGTCAACGCCGATAAGACGCACCTCGCGGGAACGTCCCTGATATTCCACAAGGAGCGAGTCGCCATCAATAACAGTCAGGAAACGGGCGCTTTCGGCGTAGCCTGAAACGGGAAGGATACACAGGACGAGCAGCAGGGTGGATATGAGAAATGCATTGCGAATTGACATGGGTACGTTTTATAGAATTTTCGGCGATGCATCCAGTCCGTACAAACGATTCAAGGAAAATACATGGAACTCACTTTTCTCGTGGATAACAACTCTCTGGTCGGCAACTACTTTCTCGCTGAACCCGGCCTGTCCATGCTCATAGAGGACGACGGCCTCCGCGTGCTGTTCGACGCGGGCTACACCGACGCCTTCCTGATCAATGCCCGACGCATGGGCATCGACATGCTCCATCTGGACCGGATCGTGCTTTCTCACGGCCACTTCGACCACACATGGGGACTGGACGCCCTCATCCGCCACCACTTTGAATCCGTTTCCCAGAAAATGGACGTCACCCGTCCCGAACTGGTGGCGCATCCGCACGCCGTCACGAGCAAGAGCGGCAGAGAACGGGCCGAGACCGGCATGCTCATGTCCGAAGACAAACTCGCACGCCACTACCCGCTGACCCTGACCCGCGAACCGGTCCAGCTCACCGAACGCCTTGTCGTACTCGGCGAGATCGAACGCGTGCTGGACTTTGACCAGCCCGCTCCCTTTGGTGACCGCCACGACCCGGAAGGAAGCATCAAGGACCCGCTCGTGGATGATACGGCCATGGCCTACGTCAGCGATCAGGGACTTATCGTCATTGCGGGCTGTGCCCACAGCGGCATATGCAACACCGTGGAACAGGCTAAACGCGTCACCGGCGTGGACAACGTACACACCGTGCTCGGCGGTTTCCACCTGCAAGACGCCAAGCCCGAACGCCTCGACCCGACCACCGACTATCTGGCCGCGCTCGAACTGGAATCGCTTTACTGCTGCCACTGCACCGACCTTGCCGCCAAGATCGCGCTGGCCCGCAAATGCCCGGTCAAGGAAGTCGGGTCAGGCCTGAAGCTGTCGTTCTAGCAAAACCGATTTTCTCCGCATCGACACAAAAAACGGGGAGTCCTCTTTTGAGAACTCCCCTTTTTTTGTACCTGATGTTTTTATCGACGGCGCTGTTTTAGCTTCCGTTGACCATTGTTACGGTGCCGGAATTGTTTTTTGCGACAAGCAGATCAACCGCGTCGGCCTTGGTCGCACCAGAGCAGGCGATCACGATGTCGCCGGTGTCGAGGTTGTACTCCTCGGCGGCCTTGTCGAAGTAGCCCGAAGCGATGACGGCGGAAACGTCGTCGGAAGTCCGGTAGATGAATAGCTGCTGGCCAGGGACGCCGCCCATGAGTCGCATGTCTTCACTTGCATATGCCATAATATTTTCTCCTTATTGAAGACGGAGAGGGAACCTGCCCCTCTCCGATTGAGGTTGATTCGAACTAGACGATGACCGCGTCGTCGTCGCACTTGATCTCGATGACGCCGTCCGGGTCGATGAGACACGCGCCTGCGGACAGCATGTGGTCCACGAGATGGGCGGCCTTTTCCGGCACCCAGTCCACGAACGCCTTGACGTCCTGACCTTCGGCCAGACCAAGCGCGTTGCGGTGGTAGATGTAGCAGGAGCGCGCCCCATCAACGAGGGGCAGGCCGGTGTGAAACATCCATGTGATGCCGAGCCAGGTACGGGATTCCGTGCCCTGAAGCCAGGAGTATTCGGGACCGACATAGTCGCTGGATTTGAACTCCTGAATGTTCAGCAGCTCATTCCACTGATGCGGACCGACCACGGCGAAACGATGGCCATCGTCTGCCACGTCATTGGCATTGAGCGTACCGAACGCCTTGAGAACCTTATCCTTGCTCAGGCCGCTGGCATCTTCGGCAATGACATTTTCAGCCGAACCGAGCTGATCGATAAGCAGCTCGTCGATCTTGCGGCCCAGCGCCCATGCGCCGGCATCGGTGGCCACCTGCTTCTCGTCGTGCTTCTCCTTGAGTTCGTCGAGTTTGTCCACGTACTCTGCGGCATACCAATCCGAGAGCGTGCAGGACACGCTGGAATGGTTGAGGTTCATGAGCGGGACATTGCCGTGGCGGGTCTTCTTGCCTGCGGTCCCCTTGCCGATTTTCTGAAACACGCACTTGGAACCTTCCACCCCGGTCTGGAGGCGGACGGTGTTACGCAACTTGGAGCCGCGCTGCTGATAGGTCTGCTTCACCTTGGAAGCGTATTCACTGACAAATGACTGATCGATGGTTGTGGACATATTTATTCTCCTTTGATTCTTTTTTGGGTGTCCACCCGTTGGCCGGGTGTCCGGACTGTTTCGTCACCGGGTATCCGCTTCATGCTGCCTGAAACCGTTTCAGGCTCGCAGCGGGCCGACTTGGAAACCTCCGGGCCGGATGCGAAACAGCATACCCCCGGTTTTCGGCCCGGGATGAAAACGGGCGAAAAGGACCCCAAAACGGGCGAAAAAAGCATAACTTGGACGCTTGACAGGGTTTTCAGGGACGCAATTTTCGACTTGTTTTCAAAGGAAATTCAAAAGGGAATTCAATAGATGTTCTTCCTCTCAATCCTGAGGAAGGCAGAAAGAAAAGGCGGAAAAGACAAAACCCAGTCGCTTTCGCTCCTTCCATGCCCTCCCGGCGGGGTTCTTTCTTTTTCCAAAGCAGAAAAGAAAGAACGAAAGAAACTGCTTTTGTACTTAACTTTACCGCCTAGTATCTTCGGAGCCAAGAATCTGATCAAACCGGGCCGCTCCCGAATCCAGTCGCCGGGGACGGCTCCGGGATTCGAAGAGCCGCGGCTTCCGTTTTGTCAGCTTCTAGGCTTCGAAGCTAAAGGCTAGTGCCGGTCTTCGTGTGGAAGTGAGAATAAAAGGCAAGCTATGGAGTAAAAGAAACTCTTTTGATTACGCACTTGCCTTTCAACAGCTTGACAGCCGAAGGCGAGGACGAGCCAATCAGACATCACCGGTCCTAAAAGCTGACCAAACAATGGCTGCGGCTTTTTCGAATCACGGAGCCGCTTCGGCGACTTGATTCGGGAGCAGCTTGTTTGGATCAGATTCTTGGGCCGGTGAGAGTCCGGCGGGTAAATCAAGGAAAAGCCGAGCTTTTTGGTACTTTTTGGGGCGGCCCAGCCAAAAAGTACCGCCGTCCGCGCAGGACATGGAGGGAGCGTGAGCGACTGGATTTCTGCCTTTTGCCTTTCCGCCTTTCATCGCCTTAAAAAAATGAACACCTCACGGAAGGGAGGTGTTCATATACAAATACATAAAAGAGAAAAAAGGAGACCTCGCCGCAAACGCGATATCCCCTCCCGTCAACTACGCATCTTCAAACATATCTCGAATCTCTTCCAGATCACCGGTCAACCCAAGCGCGCACATCAGACGCACACGCGCCTTGGGACCGCCGAGCCGTCCGCACAGAATCACCCCGCGATCCTCAAGGTCCGCCCCGCCGCCGGGATAGCCGTACACAGGCCAGACACCGCCCTCGATGCACCTCGTAGCAAGGACCACAGGGATGCCCGATTCCATGCATTCCTCAAGAGCCGGAACAATACCGGGAGGCACATTGCCTGCCCCAAAGCCTTCAATCACAAGACCCTTGACTCCATGACTTTTCACATGATCGATAATTGACCGGTCCATTCCCGTATATGACGTAATAAGCGCGACGTTCGGCTCAATGGAATCCGGGCTTATTTTCCGCCGCGGGGAGTTGGAAAGAGGACACCCGGCAAGGATGACGGACTCGCCCGCCACGTAACCGACGATACCCGCCTCACGGGATTCGAAGGCATCGACATTGAGGGAGTTGACCTTGACCGCTTCACGGGCCGCGAAGATGCGGTCGGTCATGAGTACACAGGCTCCGGTGCCGGGAGGGATGGGAAGCAGACAGGCACGAACCCCGTTGATGAGGTTGCGAATGCCGTCGTAACCGGACTCGGAATAATACCGCATGCTGCCGGTCAGAACCACGGGTTTGTCGGAGTTGATGACGATGTCGCACATGTAGGCGGACTCGGCCAACACGTCCGTGCCATGCAGCACAACCGCCCCCAGCACGGTGGATTCCTGCAAGGCGGCCTCCACCTCCTTGGCAAGCCGGAACATGTCACTGGGCGTCATGTGCGGACTCGGCTTGTCAGACCACGGAACAGGCCGCAAGGTGATGCCTTCCTCTTGCGGTGCAAGCTGGTTGAGGAGCTTCTCGAAGTTACCGCCCGGGGCAACGCCGTGCACACCCTCTGCCGGAGACATTCCAATGGTCCCACCAGTAAAGAATACAACTATTTCGCCAGTTTTAGACACGACATTCACCTTGTTGCAGTTTGTTGCATATTGTTGAATTCAACCACTTCAATCATTGCTGTCAGCCTGTGGTCAACTGCGGTTAACGCATACGACTCCATTGCGAAACAGGAATCACTTTTCCCTAAGAGACGCCAGCGCCTCACGGAACAGGTCTTCCGAAACCGCCCCGGTTATCGGCGAAAGTCCCTCAATAAAAAACGCGGGAATGGCAGTGACGCCGAGTCGCTTCGCCTCGACACTCCCCTGCTTCACCTTATCGGCAAAAACACCCTCATCGAGTGCCGCTTCCAACTCATCGGCATCAAGCCCGCACTGCTCTGCCGCAGCCAGAACGACCTGTCTGTCGCCAAGATTCTGCCCTTCTCTGAAGTAACACTTGAACAATTCACTGTGCATCGCATGATACGCACGCTTGCTCCGCGCGAACTCCGCCGCCTCAAGGGCAAGCCGGGTGTTGGTGAGCATATCCAGATCACCGAATTCCAGCCCGTACGGTTCGCCTCGCTGACGACAAGTGGCAACGATCTGGTCCACGTCAAATCGCGAGAATCGATCAGTTACCGATTGCCCTTCCGTTGGAATCTCAGGATGAATTTCATGTGGAATCCAAATGTCTTCGATATCAAATTCCTTTGTGAGACTATCGACAATTCCCGTGCCGATATAGCAGAAAGGTCAGGCGAAATCGGAGAATATCCGTATCTGCACGCTCATGTCTTGCTCCGGTTTTCCAACAGTTGATATAAGGTTCTTCGACAGCGCGCATCATCATATCTCTCGCCCGAATTGTAAAGCGTTGACCGCCTCCCCCAGCAGGACCTGAGGCCGAATAACACTCTGGCGAACGGGCATACTTTCATGTAGCGTACGTTCGTCGCACAGATCACCGAGGGGAATTATGACTGCCAACGCATTTATACCTGAACTGCTCGTCCCGGCAGGGGACATGGAAAAACTCGAAACCGCCATCCTGTATGGCGCGGACGCCGTCTATTTCGGCGGGGACAGCCTCAACCTGCGCGCAGGTGCTGGCGGATTCTCCGAGGAAGGACTCGCCACGGCCATAGAGCGCGCCCGTGCTGCCGGAGTCAAGGCCTACTTCACGCTCAACGTCTACCCGCGTGAAAGTATGATGCCGCAGGTACGCGAGTACATCAAACTTCTCGGCAGATTGAAGCCGGATGCCGTCATTGCCGCAGATCCCGGCATCATCCGTCTGTTGCGGCGTGAACTCCCGGAAATGCCGGTCCATGTCTCGACCCAGGCCAACACGTCCAACTCCGAATCCGTCCGCTTCTGGCGCGAATGCGGTGCCCGCCGCGTGAACGTGGCCCGCGAACTGCGCTCGCAGGAACTCATGGAGATGCTGGCCATCACCCGCAAGAAGATGCCGAACATGGAGATCGAGGTGTTCATTCACGGGGCGCAGTGCATGGCTGTCTCAGGCCGCTGCTACATGTCCGCACTGCTCAACGACCGCCCCGGCAATCTCGGCCAGTGTTCCCACCCCTGCCGCTACGAATACCGCCCCACCACCGTCACATTCGAAGAGCGCACCCGCCCCGGCGAACAACTCTGGGAAATTCAAGACTACACCCCCGAGGGTGCCGAAGAATTCACATTCGACACCGTAGAAGAGGAATTCGTTTTCGAACCGCTCGGCGACGACGCTCCTGCTCAGCAGGCTCCGGCCGACCCGGCCCTGACACTTGCCGCAGAGTCCGGAGGCTGGACCAAATTCTTTGCCGCGCAGGACCTCTGCCTGCTCCATTACCTTGAATGGTTTTCCCGCATGAAGGTCGCGTCGGTCAAACTCGAAGGCCGCACCAAGAGTTCCGCCTATCTCGCGCAGGTGGTCGACGCCTACAAGACCGCGCTCACCGATATCACCAAGGGCGAATTCAAACCGGAAAAATATCTCTCGGAACTCGTCAACGCGGCATCGCGCCCGCTGACCACCGGATTTTTCGACCCGGACCGGCGCGGAGCCATTGCCCTGCCGCCGGACGAGTCCGAAAAACGCCCGGTTCTGGCGCGTGTCCTCGAACCCGTGGATGAAGGCAAATGGCTGGTCCAGACCAAGGCGCGCTGGACAACCGAACAGGACATCGAACTGCTCATCCCCGGTCTTGTGAGGCCGCGCATCTCGCCCGAGGACTACGGCGTGGAAAACGAACAGGGTGTCGGCCTCGACGTCTCGCACCCCGGACAGCGGGCAGTGCTCATCTGCGACCATCCCGAACTCAAACCCGGCATGTTCGTCCGCAAACCATGGGATTTGGACGATCTGGACTAGGGTCAATCAGGACGTGACGCCACTTTTCGACGGTGTCGGGCGATTTCGTCTTCGACTGCTCGCCTATGGCGGACTTATTTCATGTATTCATCTTTTCACGTTCGCACAGCCCCGCGAAGCGCACCAAAAAGCTTAGGAGATTCTTAAGACCCCTTCACGAAGGGTTCTTAAGCCGGCCGGAGGCAATCCACATGACACAAACACTCACAGCCCGCCTGAACCGGCCCCTGTCCATTGGCGGAAAGCCGGTCGCCAACCGGCTCTGGCTCGCGCCCATGGCAGGGCTGGGACATATCGCCTACCGCGAAGTGCTCGACGACTTCGGCGGCTGCGGCCTGATGTTCACGGAGATGTGCAGCGCACGGGCCGTGCCCACGGAAAACCGGAAGACGTCGCCCGTATTCAGTTGGCGGGACGAGGAACTGCCAAGGCTCGTCTGCCAGATCGCCGGGGCCACCCCCGAAGAACTCATTCCGGCAGCACGGCGGGTAGAAGACGAAGGCTTCTTCGGTCTCGACATCAACATGGGCTGTTCCGTGCCCGGTATCGTCAAAAGAAACGCAGGTGCTGCACTGCTCAAGGAACCGGACGCGGCACTGGCAGCAGTGGAAGCCGTGCGTAATGAGATTTCCATCCCGCTGTTCGTCAAATTCCGTACTGGCTGGTCCCCGGATATCGCCCCGGCAGTCGAACTGGCCCGACAATTCGAATCCGCGGGCGTCGACTGTCTGGTCTTTCACCCCCGCGTGGCCCCGGACAAACGAACCCGCCCGCCGGTCATCGAGAATATCACGGCCATCAAGGAAGCGGTCTCCATCCCGGTTTTCGGCAACGGAGACATCGTCACGCCCGAAGACTGCCTGAACATGTTGGAGTCCACAGGCTGCGACGGCGTGTCCGTGGGCCGGATGGCCATGGCCCGCCCGTGGCTCTTTGCCGAATGGACCAGCGACTTCGAACCCGACGAAAACATCTTTCGCGACTATGCCCTGCGCCTCGCCGACGCGCTGGACGAACACTTCGACCCCATCCGGGCACTCAAGCGGTTCAAGCTGTTCACGGTCTATTTTGCAGCCAACTTCACCTTCGGGCACAGCCTGCAATCCAAGTTCCTTGCCGCCAAATCCATGGATCAAATGCGCGAGGCCGTCCACAAGCACCTGCGCCCCGGCATGCAGCTCGCCAAACGCCCGAACATGAACCTCTACAACACATGAGGACACCCATGCACGTCATTGACCTGTCGCACATCACCGAGACCGACATGCCCGTGTTTCCGGGCGACGATCCCACCGTTGTCAACCGCACGCACGACGTCCGGCAGCACGGTTTCGCACAGACTTCCATCGCCATGAGCGTCCACGCCGGGACCCATGTGGATGTCTCCGCACATCTCTTCGAAGACGCGCCCACGCTCGACTGGCTCGGGCCGGACAATTTCGCGGGCTGGGGTGCTGTGGTCGATCTTTCCGGCTTGGGATCAGGCTGCATAGAACAATCCCACCTCGCGCATCTGGGGGCCGTGGAATCGCTGGATTTCGTTCTCCTGCGTACAGGCTGGGACCGACACTGGGGCACAGAACAATACTTCGCGGATTTCCCGACGCTGTCCGGCACCGCATGCCGATTTCTCGGCGGTCTGGAGCTGAAAGGCGTGGGTCTCGACACTCCGTCGCCCGACCCGGTTGATTCGCGGGAGCTTCCGGCGCATAATGCGTTGCTGAACCACGGCCTCGTCATCGTGGAAAACCTCTGCAATCTTGACGAACTGCCGAACGAAAGTTTCATATTCAGCTGTCTGCCGCTCCGCATCCGAAACGGCGAAGCCTGCCCGGTCAGGGCGGTGGGCATGACCCTTTAACACAGCAGGTCCCGCAACAGGCCGGGACAGGAGAAATACCATGTCCGAACAGCAGATCGAAGAACTGGAAAAAGAGCTTGCACAGCTCGTAGAGGCTGAAATCCCCGCACACCCGGCGCAGGACATCCACGACGCCCTGCAAGTCGCGGACAAATTGGAGTCCAAGGGCTTTTCCTTTGCCCTCAAGGACATGTGCCCCAAGAGCCTGAGCGAAACCATGTGGCGCGCCACGTTCTCCAAGGACGGAGCCGAATTCGCCGCAGAACACACGCACTCGGCCGTGGCCGTCTGCACTGCCGCAGTTGGTGCGCTGAAGAATTAGGAAATAGGAAGCCGCCTTCGGCGGAGTTGTCGAACCACTTCGCCTCCGGCGGCCAAAGGGCTATACCCTTTGGAATCCCCATAGCGCCTTCGGTGGGATTGGTTTTTACAAGTAGCCTTATTGCGTTCGCACAATTCCGCGAAGCGCGCCAAAAGTTTAGGAGAGTCCAGAGAACCCTTTTCCAAGGGTTCTTTGGTCCCCGAAGGGTCTTTATGCCGACCATCCTGAAAACTCTGGGCATGCTCGCCCTGTGCTACGCCGCGATCACGGCGTGGGTGTACTTTTCCCAGCGCCGGATGCTGTATCAACCCCGGCATGAGATCAGGATCACGCCCGCCGATGCAGGGCTTGAGTATCAGGACGTCCATCTGACCAACGAACTCGGCACACGTATCCATGGATGGTGGGTGCCGTGCGAGAATGCCCGGTTCACGCTCCTGTTTTCCCACGGCAACGGCGGCAATGTTTCGCACAGGGTGGAATCGCTGCGAATCTTCCACGACCTCGGCCTTTCCGTGCTGGTGTACGACTACTCGGGATACGGCATGAGCGAGGGCAAGCCGTCCGAAACAGCCACAGAGGCCGATGCCCTGGCGGCATGGGACTGGCTGACGGCTGAACAGGATATCGCCCCGCAATCGGTCATCCTGCTCGGACGCTCACTCGGCGGCGGGGTTTCGGCAGGCCTCGCAAAAACTCTCACGAAAAACGGCACCTCTCCGGCAGGCCTCATATTGGAATCGACCTTTACCTCCATCCCGGACATGGGCGCGCTCCTGTATCCGTGGCTGCCGGTGCGCCTGCTTGCTAAATACAGATACGAAACCAAGGCCGACATCGCGGAAGTCGATATTCCCATCCTCTTTGCCCACAGCCCGGAAGACGACATCATACCGTATGCCCTCGGGATCGAACTGTTCGAGTCATACCGTGGTCCGAAATCGTTTCTGGAACTCACGGGCGACCACAACACCGGATTCATCCTGTCCGGCGAAAAATACCCGCAGGGAATCGGAAAGTTCCTGACAGGCCTTGAACAGGGACGGTAGAAAAGGGAAAAACCTTCCCACTTCTTGCCTTCAAAAAAACCAACATACTGATTTTATTGATAGATTCGTTTTCTGCACGGGTTTTGCTGTATTCCGACCATCTCGCAAGGAGGAACAATAATGCCCGGTATCGAACACATTCAGGGATTTGAACCCCGCACCGACCAGCTCAGCACAAGGATTCAGGACCTCAAGGCTCGTGCAGCCGAAGGACTTGAAGACGCCATGAATATCGTGGAACAGAATCTGGGACGCAGACAGGCCAAAACGGCTGAAGTGCAGCTCGGCGGTCTGGCCGCAGAACTCGGCAGTCAGGAAGCCCCGCTTCACAGCCTCGACGCCATGCGCGTAGCCGAACTCATCAGCGACCCGTTCGAAGACGCCTAGATCTTCCGCAATCCATCCGAAAGTCACACCGGATTTGCCTGAAAACGGCAGATCCGGCCTTTGTGCTTGCTTTTTGTTTTCGGCAGTAATATCTTGATATAGTTGCCTGTCGTCCAAAATCCGTGTCTCCGCAGAGTGACTTCACCCGTTCCGAAAAAAATATTCACTTTTATCTCCAGAATAACTCGTTGGTTGCATATGACCGACCGGTTTTCCGGCCGAAAACCCTTGCTACGCTTTTTGTGGAGGCGTATGATTTAATCAAAGGCAAGGGGCCCTCGGAAGTGAGGGATGGCAAGCAACTCTGACGGAGGATGAGAGGAAATAGACATCGATTTCTTCTTTGAGAAATGTGGCGAATTGAGTCGCCCCGCTGACAGAAAGAGCAACGTGCGCCAAAAACCACGTATCAAGTCGCCATAAAGTGCATAATTTGAAATGGCGGTCCAGATACCAAGCCGGAGAATCCGGCCAGGCGCACTTTTTTTGCGCTTTTTTCAGGGGTAAAAGGTCCGCCGGGAGACCACGGCCGTCCAAAGCTCGCCATTTGAATTCTTGCACTTTTCAGCAGCGAATCCATTGCTAAGAGAAGGCATGAAATATCGAACTGGTCATGTATTCTGTACTAACACTTCTCCTGTTACTCGTATTGCCAACAATTCAAAAGCACAGACGAAGTCCATCGTTATTCCAGTATCGATATACTCCGATATTCTGGCTGATTATCAATCACTTTATTGATGGTCGCAATCCCATAGACATTCACGATTATTCCGGATTGAAGTCCCGATAGGGACGTCATAGAGGTTGTTCTTTTTCAACAGGCTGCTGGCCTTGGGTGGCCTTGATGCGACATTGGAAATGAAAGTTATCCCAATTCATCTACTTGCGAACACAGGCAGAAATACGCTGCGGGAATGGTCACGGCCACGACGACGCACATTTATGAGCTGTCTGCGACCTTGTAGCACATCAAAAACGATATCTATATCACTGAACCACTTATTAAAAATGGCATGTTTGAAGCGGGTCTATATACTTCTTTCAAAAACAAAATAGCCTTGGCTGCCACCGATCTGAAAAAGGTTCAACAATGCTGTGACCGCTGTTTCCAACAAGAACTGGAAATCTGACTGGAATACTCTGGAAGGTCTCCATCTTAAAAAAATTACCCATATTCAGCACTGGGAGATAATGACAAAAATAGTTGATCAAATGCGGGCTGATTTTTTGCTGGCCCCTTTTCAACCAACCAAAGGCATGTATCTGACCGTCAACGACATTCATTTGAAACCGATAACCGGCATCAAGGTCGGATTGGTCGGCAGCCGGCATTTCGCCGTTTCATAAAAACCACCCACTCGGCAAAACTATTTTTAACGCCCTCACCAAAGGACTCCACAAACTGATAGCCAATGGAACGGTTGAAAAGGCGTACATCGAAAGCGGCTTCTTCAATCAAACAGCCAAGGATTGGAAACGCATAAATTGAGCACTCCCCAACCTGAATGTTCCTTGTCGCATGAAGTCCCCCACTTGTTGATACCTTTTTATCCAGTGATCTGAACACCCCTGTAAGCCCCTGAAAAACACACAAGCTTGGCTGAATTCCTGTATTTTACCTTTTCCCGAAGATTCGTCGCTGTCGCTCCGCCAAGCTGTAAGAGCCCTCCCGGCGGGGTTCTTTTTTGGCTGAGCACCACAAAAAAGAACCAAAAAATGTCGGCTGTTGCTTGATTTCACCGCCTAACATCTTCGTAGCCAAGAATCTGATCAAACCGGGCCGCTCCCGAATCCAGTCGCCGGGGACGGCTCCGGATTCGAAGAACCGCAGCTTCCGTTTTGTCAGCTTCTAGGCTTCGAAGCTAAGGGCTAGTGCCAGTCTTCGTGTGAAACAAACATAAAAAACAAGCAGGGAAACAATAGGTGGCTTTTCGGGACCGCAATTGCCTTTCGCTACCTTAACAACCGAAATGCCCCAATGAGCCAATTAAACCTCACAAGTCTTAGAAGCTGACTGAGAAGGGAAGGCGGCTTTATAAACGGGATATGTATGAATCAACATAGTCCCGTACTGACCGGAATGGCAGGACCTACGCTTTTCATAAAGTGGAGCCGCCCCGATCAGATCAGATTCTTGGCGGTGAGGACTTGGCGGGTAAATCAAGGGAACGGGGGTTTCTTTGGTACTTTCTTGGGCCCTAGCCAAGAAAGTACCGCCGTCCGCGTAGGACATGGAAGGAGCGTCAGCGACTGGCTTTCTGCCTTTCCGAGTTTCCTCCCATTTCCCACGGCCAACATCATTAGAATAGACCCCCTCTCTTTTTTTTCATCCTCTTTCACCGTTTTTGACTCAAGTCATACCACCGGACTTTTCTTTGCCGTAAACCTGTACTCACGAAATGAAACTCACCAGAACATAAGGAGTGAAACCATGTTTTGTTATCAGTGTGAACAGGCCGCCAAGGGCGGTTGTACCAAGATCGGTGTCTGCGGGAAAACCGACAACACCGCCAAGCTTCAGGACCTTCTTCTTCATCTGACCAAAGGCCTCGCCCAGGTCGCCATAGCCGCCCGCAACGCAGGCATTGAAGACGCCGAAGTGAATCTCTTCACCGTCAAGGCCGTTTTCTCCACCCTGACCAACGTCAACTTCGACGACGCCCGCTTTGTCGCCCTTATCAACGAATGTGTTGCAAAGCGCGACGCCCTCAAGGCCAAAGTCTCCGGCGTGAATTTCGACGGTCCTGCGGTCCTCGAACCGGCTGCCGACCTCGCAAGCCTCGTGGCTCAGGGCGCCCGGTACGGCGTTGAAAACGACCCTGAAACCAACGAAGACCTCAAGTCTCTCAAGCAGACCCTGACTTACGGACTCAAGGGCGTTGCCGCATACGCCGACCACGCCGCCATTCTCGGCCATGAAGACAACGAACTCTACGCCAAAATTCAGGAACTGCTCGCCGCCACCCTGTCCACGGAACTGACCCTTGAACAGTGTGTCGAAGCCGGTCTGGAATGCGGTCGCATCAATATCCGCGCCATGGAACTCCTCGACGCCGCCAACACCTCTACTTACGGCCACCCCGAGCCGACCGAGGTCAAACTCGGCGCAACCGCGGGCAAAGCCATCCTTGTCTCCGGTCACGATCTCAAGGATCTGGAAACCCTGCTCAGGCAGACCGAAGGGAAAGGCATCAACATTTACACCCACGGTGAAATGCTGCCCTGCCACGGCTATCCCGAGCTGAAAAAATACCCGCACTTTGCCGGTCACTACGGAACCGCATGGCAAAACCAGAAAAAGGAATTCGCCGAATTCCCCGGTGCAATCCTGATGACCACCAACTGCATTCAGGATCCCAAGAACTATATCGAAAACATCTTCACCACCGGCCTTGTTGGCTGGCCCGGTGCCCTTCATGTCGGCAATGAAGACTTCACCCCGGTCATCGACCGCGCCCTTGCCATGGACGGTTTCGCCGAAGACATCGACAAGGGCACCGTCATGGTCGGCTTTGCCCGCAACGCTGTCATGTCCGTGGCCGGAACCGTCATCGACGCGGTCAAGGCCGGAGACATCAGGCACTTCTTCCTCGTGGGCGGCTGCGACGGCGCCAAGCCGGGACGCAACTACTACACGGAATTCGTGGAAAAGACGCCCAAGGACACTGTCGTCCTGACACTGGCCTGCGGCAAGTTCCGCTTCTTTGACAAGCAGCTCGGCGACATCGGCGGCATCCCCCGCCTGCTCGACATCGGACAGTGCAACGACGCCTACTCCGCCGTGCAGATCGCGCTGGCTCTGGCTGATGCCTTCGACTGCGGTGTCAACGACCTGCCCCTGTCCCTTGTCCTGTCATGGTACGAACAGAAGGCCGTCGCCATCCTGCTGTCCCTGCTGGCCCTCGGCATCAGGAACATCAAGCTCGGCCCCACTCTCCCGGCGTTCATCACCCCCAACGTGCTGAACTATCTTGTGGAGAACTACAACATCGCGCCGATCGCCACACCGGATGAAGACCTCAAGGAGCTTCTCGGCTAACCCCTCAAGGGAACGCAATAAAAAAAGGCCCTGTCCGATGTTCGGGCAGGGCCTTTTCGTGACGTTCAGGAACGCCGAAATGTCAGGCAGACAACTTATTTTTTCTTTGCTTCACGGATGGTTGCTTCACCGGGAGTGAGCGAACGGGCATGACGCTGGCGGACGAGTTCGACAACGCGTTTGTCTTCCCCGATGAAAACCACTAATTCCCTGCCATTGTGCTCGACTACGAGTTCGTACATATCCTCACCTCTTCAATTTAAATACTGGTATTATCGGACCCTGTCTTGGCGACTTCGTCCTTGCTCTCTTCCGTCTCGGCGACCTCAACCCTGCTTTCTTCCGTCTCGGAGGAAGTGCCGCCAAAGTCAGCAGTCACGACCTTGGGACGGACCGCTGTGCTGCCTTCGGTCATGGCAAGGGACCCTTCAATAACGGCTCCTTTTTCCACGACCAGAACGGGAGTTTTCAAACTGCCGGTGAGTACGGATGTCTTCTCAAGCATGCTGCGTTCCTTGACAACCACATCGCCTTCGATGCGCCCGCAAGAAGTCAGCCTGCCGACTTTGACCGTACCCGTAATGGACGCCTTGCGACCGAGAATGAGGTCGCCGTCCGTTGAAATTTCACCCTCAAAACGCCCGTCAATGCGTACGGTACCGACGAAATCGAGCTTTCCCCGATATTCGGTGCCCACGCCGAGAAAGGCGTTGAGTTCGGAATTATCACTTTTTTTCTTGCTGAATATACCCATAAAAAAGCCTCACGCAGTTACAGGATAGCGGCGTCATCGGTCGCTGTGAACCTGTCTTATCGACGCAAGCAGATTTCCCCTATACCCTTGCGGTCAGGTAAATGCCACACATTTTTCACCGGACAGGCAAAGAAGCGGCTCTTCTATATCACCTTTGCAGGCCATCGAATTCCTTACGTCTCCCATGGTTTATCATTGCCGAAGACGCGCGGCTGTTGTACTTTCCCGTCAAAAGAGGCTATTATCGCAAGTCACACATGGGCTGACGCCCGTTTTGCATCGCCACCGAGGAAATACAAAGACATGACCAGCAGTACGCAAAATGTGAAGGCCTATTATAAAGGGCAGACCATATACAAGGAAGGCCAGCAGGGCAGCATCGCCTACATGGTCAAGAAAGGATCGGTCAACATCTACCGAACCGTGAACGGCCGCAAGACCATTGTGGACCGTCTGGGCAAAGGCGAAATATTCGGCGAAATGGGCGTCCTGAGCGACGAACCACGCACCAACAGCGCCGAAGCCGCCGAATACTGCGACCTCATGGTCATCACCGAACAGATTTTCCAGACACTGCTGGGCCGCTGCCCCAAGACCATCCAGTACCTCACGAAGACCTTCGTGAAACGGCTCCGCAAGTCCGCCGATATTTCCCCGCACAAGGCGCACAAGAATTCCTTCCTCAGCATCTGCCGCATCCTTGAAATGGCCTACACCTGCCATAAGGGAATGAAACCGGCCGAGGCCAAGAAAACACCGGGATACCGGGACGGCATCGCGGTGACCGCCTTTGCCAAACAGGTCAAGAACATCCTGCTCGTCACGCAGCTGGAAATCGACAACACCCTTGACCAGCTTGCCGCACTCAAGATCGTGGAAATAACCAAACGGACCACGGGCAAGGCCTTTTCCGAACGCTACATCGCCATCAAGGACATGAGCAATTTCTTTCAGGTTGCATCCAACCTGCACAAGGAACTGACAAAGAACAGCCCGCTCGAGGCGGAACTCGAATACATCGACATCCACGACTTTTCCGAGGCCGTGGAAGCCGAAACCGAGATCCTCTACAAGAAGATGGCGAACATGGAGATTCCGGAAAGTCTGTTCTTCTTCCACAAGAATTCCGCCCTGAACTGGGCCGAAGATCAGGATGAAGACTTCTTCAAGAAGGTAAAGAGGAAGCGGAAAAAAATTTCGGAACTGGAAGACCTCAGCGACATCATTTACGTGGACAACGCGACCTGCAAGGCCGTGTTTGCCAAGCTCGGCTACTACAAGCTCGGCGTCCTGCTGTCCGTGGCCAGTGAAGAGGCAAAGAAGAAAATCACCGGCAACCTCGCCAAGAAGATCGCCAAGATCGTGCAGGACGAGGCTGAAGAACGCGGTCCCGCCGATCCGGCCGAGGCCGAGGACATCGCCGATGAACTCATCGAAATGGTCAAGGCGGCCAAAGGAGTGAAGGCGTAGTGAACATCGCCACCATCTTCGGCATTATCGCGGGTATCTTCATACTCTGCCTCGCCACATGGTCCTCAACGGATTCGGTCGGGGTCTTCCTCAACGCCCCCGGTCTGGCCATCGTGCTGGGCGGAACCGTTGCGGCGACCTTCATCTGCTATCCCCTGCGCGAAGTCATGCGCGTCATGGGCCTTTTCGTCACCGCCTTCACCGCCGAGGAACTGCCCATCGGCGATTACATCAAGGACATCGTCAAGATTTCCAAGAACGCCGCCAAGGGCGAGGAGCATCTGGAACGCTCGCTCAAGGGCATGGAAAACGAATTTCTGAAAGACGGCCTGCAAATGCTGGTGGACGGCTATTCCAAGCAGGAGCTTGAGGAAATCCTCAACAACCGCATTCAGCAGTATCACGAGCAGGAGACCAACGCCGCCGGAATATACCGCACCATGGCAGGGCTTTCACCGGCCTTCGGCATCATCGGTACGCTCATCGGCCTCATCGCCATGATGCAGACCATGGGGGACGACATCTCCCGCATCGGACCGGCCATGGCCACCGCGCTGACCACCACCCTGTACGGCGCGCTGTTCGCGAACATGATCTACACGCCCATCGCCACCAAGGTGGAACGGCGCGTGGAAGAGCGCACCATCCTCATGTGCGTCATCCGGGACGGTATCCTGTTCATCAAGGACAAAACCCCCGCCCCCATCGTCATGGACAAGCTCAAGGGCTACCTGCCGCCGCGCAGTTGGTCCTCCATTGCCAAGACAAAATAGTCTGACAACCAGAGGAACACCATGATCTTCCCCGGCAGCTTCAACTTCAGGCCCAAGAAGAAAAAACAGCCCGTCATTCGCGGCTGGGAGTTGACGCTGGCCGACATGATGACCCTGCTGCTCTGCTTTTTCGTGATCATGCTCTCCGTGGCGAAAGTGGACCAAAAGCAATACGAAGCCGTGGCTGACGTCATGGCAGAAGCCATGCAGGGCAAGGCCGCTCCGAGCAAGCGGAATACGCAGGAAATGCGGATGTCCGTGGAGCCGAAAACCCGCAATCTCTTTGAATTGCAGTTGGAGCTGGCAAAGCTCATCGGCAGGGAAACCAGTGCGGTCAAACTCAAGCTGCGCCCCGACACGGTGGCCATCGAACTTCGCGGCGGCATCTTCTTCAAGCTCGGCAGTGCCGAACTCACATCGGACGCCCTGCGGATTCTCGACAAACTGGCCCGCCCGCTCACCGAAGCGCATTACAAACTGACCATTGAAGGGCACTCCGACAACCTGCCCATCCACTCCGCACAATTCCCGTCCAACTGGGAGCTTTCGTCAGCCCGCGCATCATCCGTGGCCCGGTACTTCATCGCGCAGGGACTCCCGGCCAAGGACATCCAGGTCATGGGGCTGGCCGACACCAGACCGCTCGCGCCCAACACGGACAAAAACGGCAAGGACATCCCCGCCAATCAGGCCAAGAACCGCCGGATCGTCATCCTTGTCCGGCCGATCTCCTAGCCGATCTTCCTTCCCATGCTCAGCCGCTTTTCCACGGCAAATCCGTTGGCTTCGTAGAACCGGTGAACAGCCCGGTTTTCCTCCAGAATCTGCAAGTTAACCTTGAAGCAGCCGCGCTGTTCCAGTGCCAGCATGGCGGATTCGAGAAGCATGGACCCCACGCCCTGCTTTCGGCACGCGGGACTCACGGCCAGAGAATATATCCAGCCGCGGTGTCCGTCATATCCGGCCATGATGGTGCCCATGACCCGCCCCTGACGCACTGCCACGAAAAACAGTTCGTCATGTTCGATTTTCCTGTCGATGACAAACTCGGGCAGGTTGTACTCGACGGGATAGTCGAACACTTCCCGCCAAAGCGCCACAACATCCCCCCGATGCTCGGCGTCCGCATACTTCATGATTGTCGTTTCGTGCGTTTTCATGGAACCCAGTGTGCACTTTTTTCGGTTCATGAGTCCAGCACCGCGGGCTTGACGCATTTCTTCGGGTCTCATAATCTCGCCATATGAAAAGAAGCGAAATCAACGAACTCATCCGTGATGCCAAGGAATTTTTCGAATCCTTCCAGTTCCGTCTCCCGCCATGGGCCTTCTGGGGACCTGACGACTGGAAAGGCAAAGGCGACACCGAGGTCGTCCGCAATCAGCTCGGCTGGGACCTGACCGACTACGGCGCCGGGGAATTCAAAAAACGCGGCCTGATCCTGTTCACCATCCGCAACGGAAACCTCGCCACCGGGCACCCCAAGACATATGCGGAAAAGATCATGATCGTCCGCGAGAACCAGATCTGCCCCATGCACTTCCACTGGTCCAAGACAGAGGACATCATCAACCGGGGCGGCGGCAATCTGGTCATCGAACTGAACGGCTCGGACGATGCGGAGGAGTTCACCGGCAAACCGCTGACCGTCTCCATCGACGGCATGCCGCGCACGGTTGAACCGGGCGGGACCGTGATACTGACTCCCGGCGAATCCATCTTTCTTGAACAGGGCATGTACCACCGTTTCTACGGTGAAGCGGGCAAGGGCAAGGTCCTTGTGGGTGAAGTCTCCTCGGTCAACGACGACAACACGGACAACCGGTTCCACGAACCGCAGGCCCGATTCCCGGAGATCGACGAGGACGAGCCGCCGCTCCACCTGCTGTGCACGGATTATCCTGAGTACGTCTAAAACTCACGCCACAAGGCATGGGTCCCGAGAAAAAGGCCGACACCCGCTCCGATGACGCGCCTTTTTCGCCATAACGGGGTTGACGTATCGTTTTCATACAGTGATAACACAGGAAAATCCGAACCAAGGAGCATTTCATGAAACGTACGGCTACCGCTTTTTTTGCCCTCGCACTGATTCTTGTCTCTTCCGTCGCCTTTGCCCAGACACCGGAACTGCGCGGGACATGGAAAGGAACATCCTTCCTGACCACCGACACCGGCTTCAAGGAAGGCAATTGCGCCTATGTCATCGACAAGCAGGAAGGCCAACTCTTCGTGGGCTACAAACTGTACTTCGACACCAAAGGCGTGCTGCAAAAAGAAAAATTCACCGGCATCTTCGGTGACGACGGCAACCTGTACTTCGCTGAACGCGGCGACGGTTACGCCTTCGGCCACCGGACCGGCAAGCAGACCATGTCCATCTACTATCTGGAGCAGGGAGCCACCAACAAGGCCATCCTCTACAAGCTCGAACGCGTTCACTTCACCACCGGCTTCGTGGAAATCGACAAGGACGGCAACAGCGTCATCCTGCGCGCCGAAGTGTCCAACCACTATCCCCTCAATGCCGAACGCATCATGGAAGAGGCAGATAAGAACAAGGATGGCAAGCTGACCAAAAAAGAATGGGAATCCTGGAAGACTCTCAACAAATAAATCCACACAGCAGAAACGATCAGGTCGCACTTGCGGCCTTCAGGCAAACCCCGCTTTACAAGAAGCGGGGTTTTTTTGTTGTCATCATCTTTTCACCCATGATTGATAATACCCTGACCTTTTTCCCTGACGACAATGAAACACAAGCAAAATAAAGCAATTTTTTATTATTTTTAATGCACTTTGAACTTTTTTAATGCAAATTATGAATTTATAGTAATACATTTTGTTATTTTTTTATTATTTCTCAAATTCAACTACATTATTCACAAAACAACATCGTTATACTACAAATCAACATTTGACACTACATTAACAATACTTTTCAAACTCAAATTTGACATATGCCTTTACTGTGTTAGCCTCGGCCGGTTTTAGAATTCAAACTGATCTCTCAGGTAGTATTGTTAAATGGAAAAATTAGTTGTTGATTGTGTTACTAAAGTATTTGGTCCGAACCCACAAAAAGGTTTGAAATTAGTCCGGGAAGGACACGATAAGGAAACCATCCTGGAAAGCACGGGACTCGGTGTCGGAGTCAACCAGGCATCATTCTCGGTCAAGGAAGGAGAGCTCATTGTCATCATGGGGCTTTCCGGCAGCGGAAAATCCACTCTTGTACGGTGCATCAACCGGCTCATCGAACCGACGGACGGCAAAATCCTTGTAGACGGCGTGGACATCACTTCGCTTGACGCCCCGGCCCTCCGCAAACTGCGCCAGAAGAAACTGGGCATGGTCTTCCAGAACTTTGCCCTCCTTCCTCACAAAACCATCTATGAAAACGTCGAATTCGGCCTGAATCTGATGGGCGAAGACGCTGCGAAAAAAAGAGAAACCTCAGAAAAAATGCTGGCACAGGTCGGGCTTGACGGGTGGGGAGACAGTTATCCCTCTCAATTGTCCGGCGGCATGCAGCAACGTGTCGGACTCGCCCGCGCCCTTGCCCTTGATCCGGACATCCTGCTCATGGACGAGGCGTTTTCCGCACTTGATCCGCTCATCCGGCGCGACATGCAGGACGAGCTTATCAAGCTGCAAATGCACATGCACAAAACGATCATCTTCATCAGCCACGATCTGGATGAAGCCCTGAAACTGGGGGATCGAATCGTGCTCATGAAGGACGGAGAGATCGTCCAGATCGGCACGCCCGAAGACATCCTTACCGAACCGGCAGACGACTATGTCCGGCGCTTTGTCGAAGACGTGGACGCCACCAAGGTCCTTACCGCTGAAAATGTCATGAAAAAAGCTGAAGCCGTTGCCTATGCTTCAGCCGACGGCCCACGAGCCGCCCTTCGCAAAATGCGGAAGAACAATATTTCCAGTGTGTTTGTACTGAACAAAGGCAATCGCCTGCTCGGTATTGTTCATGCCTGTGACGCTGCCAAGGCTGCGGAATCGGGCAGCAAAATGCTTGAAGACATCATGAAGCCAGCCCGGAGTGTCCCCGCAGACACTCCGGCGCTGGAACTCTATCCCATGATGTCAGAAGCCTCGTGGCCCTTGGCGGTAGTCAAGGACGACGATGAATTTATCGGTGTTGTGGTCAGAGGCAGTCTTGTCGCCGCAATCGCCGAATACGGGCCGGAACCCACTATCTAATATATCAGGAGGAAAACTATTTTGAATACCGCTAGACCCAATATCCTGCTTTGGATCGCATGTATCTGCTTTACCGCATTCCTGGGCCTGCTCCCCGCCAACACCGCTCAGGCAAACGACGAACCCGTCATCTTCGCCGACCTCGGCTGGGACAGCATTCAGGTCCACAACCGTATCGCCGGATTCATCATCGAACACGGGTATGACCGGGATGTCGAATACGTCCCCGGTGCAACCGCCATCGGTTGGCAGGCCGTCATGCGTAATGACATGGACGTCATCATGGAATCCTGGACCCAGAGCACTCAGGAACTGTACGACAAGGGCATCAAGAACGGCACCCTGATCGACCTCGGTCCGAACTTCGCGGACGGCCGCCACGGCATATGGGTCCCGACCTACATGATCAAGGGCGACCCGGAACGCGGCATTGAGCCGATCACACCCGACCTGAAAAAGGTTACCGACCTGCCCAAGTACTGGGAAGTGTTCAAGGACCCCGAAGACCCGTCCGTCGGCCGCCTTTACTCCGGCGTTTCCGGCTGGACCCTCACAGCCTACACCGAAGAAAAAATCAAGAACTACGGACTGGATGAATACTATTCCATGTTCGCCCCCGGCTCTGACGCCGCCCTCGCCGGTTCCATGGTTGCAGCGTACAAGCGCGGCAAACCCTGGCTCGGCTATTACTGGGGTCCCACTTGGGTCCTCGGCATGCTGGACATGACCTATCTTGAAGAGGCTCCCTACGACGAAAAGGTATGGGAAACCACAAGGACATGCGACTACCCGTCCCCGGACGTCAACATTCTGGTCAGCCGCAATCTGCTGAAAAAGGCTCCCGAGGTTGTCGAGTTCCTGAAAAGCTATGAAACGACCATGGATATCGCCAACAAATTCCTCTTTTACATGAAAGACCAGAAGGCCGATCTGGAAGAAGCAGCGGAATGGTTCCTGAAAAACAACGAAGACGTCTGGACCAAATGGCTTCCCGCCGACAAGGCCGCCAAGGTCAAGGCGGCTCTTAACTAATGCGAATCACAACAAACGGCAAAAACGGATCTCAGCATGTATAAATTCCCAAAACAATTGGAAATACCACTCGGCGACTGGGTGGATTCCGGCATGACATGGGTCATGGACAATTGGGGGGAATTCTTCGACATTCTCGGCGGATTTCTCTTACAGCTTCTTATCTGGCTGGAACAGTTCTTCATAATGATCCCCTGGCCCGTGACCATCGTGGGCGTCGGACTGGCGGGCTGGTGGCTGCTCGGAAGCTGGAAGCGGGGTCTCATGATGTCGTCCATGCTCTTCGTCATCGGATGCTTCGGCTACTGGAAGCTGACCATGATGACGCTGGCACTGGTCACCGGGGCCGTGGTCATTTCGCTGGCCGTAGGCATCCCCGTCGGCATCTGGATGGCGCAAAGCGACCGGGCCGAGGCGCTCATCAAACCGATCCTCGACGCCATGCAGACCATGCCGAGCTTCGTGTACCTGATCCCGGTCATGATGCTCTTCGGTCTCGGCAAGGTTCCGGCGATTTTCGCCACCATCATCTATTCGATGCCTCCCATCATCCGACTCACCAACGTCGGCATCCGCGAAGTCCCGCAGGAAGTAGTGGAAGCGGCCCGCGCTTTCGGCGCAACGCCCATGCAAACGCTCATGCAGGTGCAATTGCCTCTGGCCCGACCCACAATCGTCGTCGGCGTCAACCAGACCACCATGATGGCGCTGGCAATGGTCGTGGTCGCCTCCATGATCGGCGCAAAAGGGCTGGGCATGGAGGTGCTGATCGCCATCAACCGCATCGACATAGGCAAAGGCTTTGAAGCCGGTCTCTCCATCGTGTTCCTTGCGATCATCATCGACCGCCTGACGCACGCCATGGCAATCCGCAACACGCACGACGCAAAACAAACCTGACCAGTCAGGGTGAACACATCAGATAAATCAAAACCCCGCTTTTCACGAAGCGGGGTTTCTCTTTGCCGCCGTATTACTCAACCGCGAAAAAGCGGAAACATCGCGGTCTCAGACCATAGAGACTACAACTCCACCTGCATCCCGATCTCTATGACCCGCTCCGGGGGGATCCTGAAATACACGGACGGACTCATGCTGTTCTTTGCCATGAATGCGTAAAACGTCTTCCACAGACGCGGATGGATGTGCGTGACCAGCGACTCACGCCCCATGAAGTAAATCAGTTCCTTCATGTTCGGCACAATGCCCATGCCTTCTATTTCCCGCATGACGAGCGGTATATTCGGCGATTCGGCAAACCCGTAGCGGGCGATCACGCGGCAGACGCCTGCTTTCAGCACCTTGACCACCAGCCGTTCGCCCTCGGAAACATATGGCACAGGCTCGGTGATTGCCGAAAACAGGATGACGTGTTCCTTGAGCTGGCCGGTCAGTCGCAGATGATGCAGCAGCACCGGCGGCGTGTTGCGCGGGGAGGCGGACAGGAAGACGGCGGTGCCCGGTGTCCGCATGATGTTTTCCATTTCCACCTTGTCCGCCAGACCGTCGATAGGCATCCGGTAGCGGTCCATCCACCCGTTCACATACGCCCGCCCCTTGGCCCAGACCAGCATGGACAGGCAGATAATTCCGGCGACAGAAAGCGGAATCCACCCGCCGCCGTCGAGTTTCGCCAAATTCGCACCGAAAAAGCCGAGATCGAAAACCATGAAAAAGGAACAGAGCGACACGGCAGTGAACAACGACCATTTCCGCACCCGCCGCAGGTACTCGAAAAACAGCACCGTGGTGATGCACATGGTCGAGGTAATCGCAATACCGTAGGCCCCGGCCAGATTGTCCGAACTACGGAACTGGACCACGAGCAGGATGCAGATGACCGCCATGATCCAGTTGGCGAGCGGACAGTATATCTGCCCTTCGGCCTCATCGGACGTATGCTGAATGTGCGTGCGCGGCATGTAGCCGAGCTGAATGGCCTGCCGCGTAAGTGAAAAGACGCCGGAAATGACGGCCTGTGAGGCAATGATAGTGGCACAGGTGGACAAGACAACCAGCGGGAGCAACAGGGGGCGCGGCGCAAGCGCGTAAAACGGATTGGCTGCGGCCCCGTGACTGGACAGGAGCAATGCGCCCTGCCCGAAGTAATTGATAAGCAGCGCGGGCATGGCAACGGCGTACCACGCCAGCCGGATGGGACGGCTGCCGAAATGCCCCATGTCCGCATAGAGCGCCTCGCCACCGGTAATGCACAGGACGACCGCGCCGAGCACGATGGCCGCCTCGCGTCCGTTGTGCAGAAAGAACTCTACCGCATAGAACGGATTGGCGGCAGCCAGCACCGCGGGGTTACGCAGGACATGCACCGCCCCAAGTGCGGCCAGCGCCACAAACCACAGGAGCATGACCGGCCCGAAAACACGGCCGATGCGGTGGGTCCCCTGCCGCTGCACCAGAAACAGTCCGGCAAGGACGGCACACGTCAGCGGCACTACATAGGGATCGGCACCGGACGTGACCACGGACAATCCCTCAAGGGCCGAGAGTACGGAAATGGCAGGAGTTATGAAGCCGTCGCCATACAGCAGGGCCGCTCCGAACAGGGCCGCCGCAAGCAGCACGGGACGCCCCAGCCGGTACTTTTCCGGCAAGAGCGAAAACAGGGCAATGATGCCGCCCTCGCCCCGGTTGTCGGCCCGCATCACGAACGAAACGTACTTCAGGCTGATGACCACGGTAAGCGACCAGAAGACGAGCGACAGTACGCCGAGGATATTCATTTCACTGATGGGCACGGCATGAAATCCGCTGAAACACGCCTTGAGCGCATACAGCGGGCTGGTGCCGATATCACCAAAGACGATGCCAAGAGCGGCAAGGGCAAGGGGAATGTTCTTTCTTGTGACGTGCTCGGTTGGATTCATACCGCCATATGTACCCCATTTTCAGGGAAAACGGCAATCAGGAGAAAAAAGGGAAAGAGGCTCGACTCACTGGTAATCGAAAAGATGCGTCATGCGAAAATGGCCGATAAGAGTCTGTTTCGTCAGGACAGACTGGCGCCGCGTGAGCTGTCCCACGCCTCCCACGGTTATGATTTGCGGCACCCCGTCCCTGTCAAAGGTTTCGGACACCACGCCCGCCCGGTCAGGCGCGTCGTTTCCGGTCTCGCCGGACGCCCAAAAGACAATGTCCCCGGCCTCGAATGCGAACAGGTCCTCGTTCACATCCGTGGTCAGGGACAGACTGTTATGGCTGAAATATGCGAACAACACGGCAACCGAGCGATGAGCCCCGTGAGGATCATCCCCCCTGTCCAGCCCTTGGTATCGATCTGGGTGCAGCAGCATGTCCTCATGCACGAGCACCTGAAGGTCGAGTCCTGCACGGCGTACTGCGCGGGTGACGATATCCGGGGAAGTGGCAAAATCCGGCTGGATATCACCGCCGGGATAGGACAGCGCGGGCAGTCTGGCCCCCTGCCGCATTCCTGCCGGCGGGGTCTTCAGCAACGCCACCGCACCCTGATAAATGCGATAGGACAATTCGTCCGGACGGTTCAGCATCCGGTCCTCTTCGGCGTCGGGATAGATTTCAACCCGGCAGCCGTTCGGGAAAAGCGTGGTCAGACGTGAAAAATCGGAAGCGGAAAACACGGCACCGCACTCGCCACTTTTCCCACTGCCGCCACACAGGGCAATCCGCTTTCTCATGGAAGATTTGCCCGAAACCAAAGCCGCATCACACCGAGCCAACGTCATATTTCCAGTGACAAGGAATCGACGATAATCCGCCCGGTTAGGCCACGAAAGGATCATGCTGCGCCCACCGGACAGAGTGGCGAAATAACGCCCTTCCG
The DNA here is from genome assembly GCF_963664965.1 of uncultured Pseudodesulfovibrio sp. Classification (NCBI taxonomy): domain Bacteria; kingdom Pseudomonadati; phylum Thermodesulfobacteriota; class Desulfovibrionia; order Desulfovibrionales; family Desulfovibrionaceae; genus Pseudodesulfovibrio; species uncultured Pseudodesulfovibrio sp. The sequence goes on from NZ_OY761823.1 coordinate 357,100, forward strand.
GCATCCCCGCACTGGCCGGTGCAATAGAGAACGTCTCCATGACCAGGCCATCCTCCACGACCACTGCGGTTCGTTCCGCCTTATGAATATGCACAACCGATGAAGAAACAAGGTCTGCCCGAATCCAGCCGTCCTTCCCGTCCGGAGTGGCGGCATGGACCCAGCCATTTATTGATTTCAGACCACAAAGGGATGAATTGCGCTCCAAAACCGCCAAAACCCGAGTGTCAACTCCCGGCTTTTCGCGAAGATTGAGCTTCGATTTCAGAGCATAGATATCACTAAAAGCATAAGCGGGACAACAAGTGCCAAGCCAGCAACAAAATAACACGTTGAATACCAGCAGGATAAATACTCGTCCTTTACTGATTCCAACGTCTCGTCCATGTCGTGCCACCAGCCTGCTCCTTTCAAACCCGCTTGCCGCTATTCCCAACAGGACACGGCTGAAATTATTGTTCCCATCTGGGCACATTATTATAATAGCAAAACAGCCACAACCACAATAAACCGTGGATAATGGAAAACCAGACCGTCAGCCCAACAAGCAGGGCTGCCGGTTCGGACAAAACCTTTTCATCGTGAGGGATGGGATTATGGGTTGGAAAGACTGCAAACTCTGTATGAAATTCGGCATTGGATTCGGTATCATCCTCTTGCTGCTCGTTGCACTGGGGGGATGGTCCATCTTTGGTATCAACTCCATTGTGAGCAACGCCAGCGAGGTCATCGAAGGCAACAAGTTGCGGGGCAATTTCACCCAGCGCGTGGTGGATCATCTCAAGTGGGCGGAAAAGGTCAACGAACTGCTGGCCGATTCCGACGTGCACAAGCTGGATGTCCAGACCGATCCGCATAAATGCGCCTTTGGCAAGTGGTACTACAGCGACGCCCGCACGCGTGCCGAAGGACTGGTTCCCGCCATCAAACCGCTACTCGCCTCCATTGAAAAACCCCACAACGCCCTTCATCAGTCCGCCCTCGATATTGAAGAAAAATACGCCCCCGCAGACGTCGAGCTGGGGTCATTCCTGAGAGATAAGAAGCTCGACCACATCGTCTGGCTCGGAAAAATCAAGGACGCACTCCTCAATTCGGCTGCAACAACCACGAATGTCCAGACCGACCCGCATCAATGCGGCCTCGGCAAATGGCTCTATTCTGACGAGACCAAACAGCTCATGCGGGCCGACCCCGAGTTCGGCAGGTTCGTACAGGCCATTTTCGAACCCCACGCCGCCCTGCACGAATCAGCTTCGGCAATCAACGCCGACCTGAAAGCGGGCAACCGTTTCGGCGCGCAGTCCCTTTTCCGGGATGAAACCGCCCCGCTGGCCGAAGAAACCCTCACAGCCATCGACGGAGTGCTGAATCTCAACGACGATCGGCTCAAGGGCTATGAAGAAGCCAAAGGCATCTTTACCACCGTGACCATGCCCAACCTCGCTAATGTGCAGGAAATACTGAATAAAACAGTCACTATCATAGCGCAGAACATCATGACCGACGAAGTCATGCTCTCCGAGGCTTCCAAGACCGAAACCGGCGTGATGATCTTCAGCGCCGCATCCCTCGCCCTCGGCCTCCTGCTCGCATGGATTATAGCCCGGGGCATCATCGTTCCGCTCAAGAAGGGAATGGAATTCGCCTCGACAGTCTCCACCGGCGACCTCACCGCCTCGGTCGACCTGAAACAGGACGACGAAGTGGGACAGCTCGCCGAATCCCTGACCGACATGGCGGACAAGCTCAACGGAGTGGTGGGCGACGTCAACAGCGCCACCGACAGCGTTTCCGCTGGCAGCGAACAACTCTCTGCCTCGGCCCAGTCCCTGTCACAGTCCGTGACCGAACAGGCCGCGTCCATCGAACAGGTTTCCGCTTCCATGGAAGAAATGGCCGCAGGCGTGCGCTCCAACACGGAGAACGCACAGCAGACCGAAGGCATTGCCAACGGTGCCGCAAGCAATGCGAAAAAAGGCGGCGAAGCCGTCACCGAGGCTCTGGGAGCACTCAAATCCATTGCGGAACGCATCACCATCATTCAGGAAATAGCTCGCCAGACCAATCTGCTGGCACTCAACGCCGCCATTGAAGCCGCACGCGCAGGTGAACACGGCAAGGGCTTTGCCGTGGTCGCGGCGGAAGTACGCAAACTGGCAGAACGAAGCGGAAAGGCCGCCGAGGAAATCGGCGAGCTGTCCGACTCCTCCATGGGCGTTGCCGACCAGGCGGGCAAGATGCTTGAGGATCTTGTGCCGGAAATAAGCAAAACCGCCGAACTGGTTCAGGAAATCGCTTCAAGCTGCCTTGAGCAGGACAAGAGCGTTTCCGAAATCAGCGCTGCCATGGGACAGCTTGACCGCGTTACCCAGGGCAACGCCTCGGCATCTGAAGAAATGGCTTCCACCTCCGAAGAACTGTCCAGTCAGGCCCAGATGCTCGCCCAGGCCATGACCTTCTTCAAGGTTGCTGGCAACGGCAATGGAAACGGCAGCGGACGCCCCACCGTCATCAGCAGTCGTTCCATGGTGCAGACCCTGCCTTCGGCGCAGGCGGCACAGCATACTGCTCCCGCCCTTGACGGGGGCTTCGACATGGACATGGACGACAGCGGAAAGGACTTCGAGCGTTTCTAACCTCCTCCCCCTTGAGGAAAGGGCTGCGGCACACTCTGCCGCGGCCCTTTTCTTTACTTCTCCCGCCCCTGCGGGCTATCATGCAATCTCACCCCAGCCACGGAGTCCGCATGTATCGTCCGTCCCTGTTTCTAGTTCTGGCCCTTGCCCTGCTGTTCCCGGCAGCGGCAGGAGCCGTCTCATTCGAAAAAGCCCTCAGGAACCCCGACCCCACCGGGAAATACCTCTTTTACCTGCACGGCGCGATCATGGAGAAACAGGGCAAAAATGCGACGAGCAAGCGATACGGAACCTACATGTATGACCAGATCATCAAGCATTTCGAAGACCGCGATCTCATCGTGATCGACGAAGTCAGGGGCACAACCAACCCGCACAAATACGCCTCGAAGATCGTGGGGCAGATACACCGACTCATGGCAGCGGGCATACCGTCCGGGAACATCACGGTAGCCGGTTTTTCAAAGGGGGGTCATATCGCCCTGCTCATCGCATCCAGCCTTCGTCAGCCGGACGTGGGCTTCGTCATCATGGCAGGCTGCGGCAAAGGAATCACGGCCAGATCATTCAACCAGTTCCTCAAGGCAAAACGGGGAGCGCGGCTCAAGGGCCGGATATATTCCATTTACGCGAGCAGCGACCTTGAAGCGGGCTCCTGCCGGGATGCCATTGCCCAATCTTCGGGAGAAGGCCTCCGGTTTCATGAAAACCGCATAAAGACGGGCAAAGGGCACGGACTATTCTATCAACCCCGCCCCGAATGGATCAACCCGACCGCCATCTTCGCCCGAGGTGGCAGATGATGCTCCCGCTTGATGTCCCGTTCGAGCATGAAGGGAATTATCCGGAGTTTCTGGCTGAACGGGCCGAGGCTCTCGGCTGTGTCCATTTCAGCCTGCATGATCCCGCCGTGGCCGATGCACGCCAACTGCTGGAATCCCGGGACACGGCAGCCCTGCCGGATGCCCTGTCGACACTCAAGGGCGTACCCAAGTACGTGCTCATGAACACAAGGCTGCACGCACCGGACAGGTATTTCGATGCCGACGGTCTCGCTGCCACCGCAAACCGGCTCACGGAACTCGTCGAACGGGAGGTGGCTACCGGCATCCTCTTCGCGGACCCGTACTATCTTCAGGCGCTGTCAGACGCACACCCCGCACTGGCAGGGGAACTGGAAGCCGTGCCGAGCGTCAACGCCATGCTCGATTCTCCGGGACGGGTGTTTTCCATGCTCGACATGATCGAAACAACCGCATTCAGGCCGCCTTCCCGGCTGGTTCTCGACCGCTCCCTGAACCGGGACATGGACCGGCTCGCCCATTGTTCGAAACACCTCCGTGCCGCCCGACCGGGAATACGCCTCTACCTCATCGCCAATGAAGGCTGTTTGTTCCAGTGCCCGTACAAGGCCGCGCATGACGCGCATATCGCACTGGTCAACGAACGGCTCTGCGGCGAACGGACCTTTGCCATGAACCGGGAGTTCGGCTGCATACGCCGTCTGCTGAATGAACCCGCCCGGTTCCTGACCTCGCCGTTCATCCGTCCGGAAGACGTACGGGAATACGCCGCACATATCGACGGCATCAAACTGTGCGGCCGCAATCGGGGCGTTCCCTTTCTGTCACGGGCCGTCACCGCCTATCTGGAAGAAAACTACACAGGAAACCTGCTCGACCTGATGGACGCCATGGGCGATCTCGCCGACAGGGTCGTCATCCCCAATCAGGACCTCCCCCACGACTTTGTCAGGCATGTCAGCGCATGCGCCAAAGACTGCCGAACCTGCGGCTGGTGCGCTGCTCTGGCCGAAACGCTCATCTCACGAGTCGACCCCGGCCTCGCCTGAGTCCTCCTCTTCATGGCAGTAACGGTACGCGCTCTTGCCCGTGGCCTTGGCTTCATACATGGCCCGGTCCGCTCGACGGATGAGCGTATCCACGTCAAAGCCGTGCCGGGGGCAGAAGCAGATGCCGACACTGATGCCGAGATCATAATACTCTTCCCCGTCAAGCAGCACCGGCTCGTTCATGGCCTCGATGAGCCGCTCCACCACCAACTCGACATCTTCTTTTCGGTTCAGGCCCTGTAGAATAACCACGAACTCGTCACCACCGATGCGGCCCGCAGTATCCACCTCCCGAAGGCATTCCTGCAAACGCTGGGCAACCTGCCGAAGGGCCTGGTCCCCTGCCAGATGACCGAATCTGTCATTGATGGGCTTGAAATTGTTCAGATCGATATACAAGACAGCCGAAGTGCCGCCGGCACGCGAAGTCGTGGCCGTTGTCTGCCGGAGACGGTCAATGATCAGGGAGCGGTTGGCCAGACCGGTCAGGGTGTCGTACATGGCGAGCTTTCGGATATGCTCCTCGTTCTCGGCCCGCTGTTCGATCTCCCGTTGCAGCATCTTGTTGGCATGGTTGAGCTGTGCAGTGCGCTCGAACACCTCCTGCTCGATAATCTCCCGACTGCGCCGCAAGGCATTTTCCGCCTCCATGCGTACGGAGATATCACGGGCCGTACAGATGACATGCACCCCGCTGGACAGCGCAATAGCCCGCGCATTCATCTCGATGGGAATAATTTCCCCATCCTTGGTCACATGCTCGGTTCGAGCGGCAAACGGTTCACCGGCGCTGAGAATCTGGGGCATCCATTCCCGGTACCGCCGTGCGTATTCCGGTTCGATGATGTCGTCATACCGCATGTCCAGAAGTTCTTCCCGGCTGAATCCGAGCCGTTCGCAGGCGACGCGGTTGACATCCCTGATCCGCCCGTTTTCGCTGTACAGAAAAATCGCATCCGCCGCAGAATCAAACAGGGTACGATACCTCCGATCCGATTCCTCAAGTTGCTGCCGGTTATCAAACAACTCCCTCTCCGCCTGTTTCTGACAGGTGATGTCAGCAGCCAGCCCCTCAATGTACAAGGGCTCTCCGTCATTATCCGCCACAATTCGCAGATGCACTTCAGCATCAATCTTTTCGCCCCGGCAATCCCTGAAAACACCTTCGAACGACATCTGTCCCCGCTGAATCAGCCGTTGCAGCATCCTGCCGCGTGCTTCCGGGTCCGCGTACACCTCGGTCGCCAGATCACCGTAATAGCCGATCACTTCGGCAGGATCGTCAAATCCCAGCAATTGGGCCAGCTTCGGATTCACGTCCAGAAACTGCCCGTCGAGAGACGTCCTGAACACCCCGAGGGGCGCATTATTAAACATCTCCCGATACCGCTCCTCAATCCCCCGGCAATCACCGGCTTCCCTGTCCCGACTACCCATAGGCCACCTCCCGACCAGACATGTCCAAAATATACTTTTTGCCCAAACGGGAAGATTATTTTCTCACTCCATCCCCCTGAAAAACCCTTCTTGCGCTGTTCCACGGTTTTCTTTTGCCGGACTTTGCAGTAAATTGATGGCATTCAAAAAGACAAAGGAGACCCCATGAAAAAATCTCTCGGAGCCAAGACACTGGCCCAGCCCGCCCCGGTATGGGCCGTAAGCGCATATGACGAGCACGGCAAAGCCAACTCAATGATCGCGGCATGGGGCGGCATATGCAGTTCCCAGCCCGCCAGCATGACCGTTTCAGTGCGCCCTTCCCGCCATACATATGCGGGCATCATGCGGCATGAAGCCTTCACCATCAGCGTCTGTCCGAAATGGCTTGCCGCTGAATCCGATTATCTCGGCATGGTCTCGGGCAAGAAGGAAGACAAGCTCGCCAAGGCAGGACTGACCCCCGTACGCAGCGACGTGGTGGAAGCCCCGTATATCGATGAATTTCCGCTGGTCATCGAATGCAAGCTCATCCACAGCTATGAGCTTGGCATCCACACCATGCTTGTCGGTGAAATCAAGGACGTGAAATGCGACGAGGACAAGCTCATCGACGGCAAATACCCGGACGTTGAAAAGATCCTGCCGCTCATCTTCACTCCCGGCACCCGCGACTACCACACCATCGGGGAACGCGTGGGCAAGGGATTCGACATGGGCAAAAAGTTCATCGACTGATCTGCCGCGCACGATTGAAGATACGGGCCGGACAGGATATTTTCCTGTCCGGCCTTCTTGTATTTGACATTCCCCGCAAAAACGGGTGGATAGATAAAAGATATTCCAAACCGCCGGGAGTGTGCCGTGAAACGTCTTTCCATCTGCCTTTTCTGTCTGTTGCTGACCGTCGGAGCCTGCTCGACCAGATCAGCCACCACTCCCATCCGCGACCTGACCGACTTGCCGCAGGATGCCGGGGCATTCCACGGCCTGAACAGCGAAACGCCCCTGCTTTCACCGCAGCAGCAGGAAACGGCGTTCACCCGCTTTCTGGCCGAGCACTTCGGCCCATGGGAACGATCGCAGCCGAAACACACGGCGGACGAGGTCTTCTGGGGACTGACACGGTATGAGAACAGAACGGCCTACGGCGAAAACACCCTCCCGCTGGATGCGAAATGGATTCAAAGGATGCGTGAGGATTCACGCGTCAAGCAGTATCCTTCCCTGCACCTCCGGGCCATTGCCGTAACCAACACGAGCATGCGGGTACTGCCCACGCACCGTCCCGTATTCGACGACTTCGGCAAACCGGGCGAAGGCTTCCCCTTCGACTACATGCAGAACTCGCTGATACTGGCCGGCACCCCCCTGCTCGCCACGCACGTCAGCGCGGACCGGGCATGGATACTTGTCGAATCCCGCTTTGCATTCGGCTGGGTTCCGGTCCGGGATATCGGCTGGGTGGACGACGGGTTCATCTCCATTTTCAAGACCGGCACGTATGCGGCCATCACCCGCGACGACGTGCCTGTCGCCGACGGGGACGGCAATTATCGGTTCACGGCCCACATCGGCACCCTGCTGCCCATCATGAGAACCGGGACCGAAGGCAGCGACACCGCCCTGCTCATCCCGGCACGTACCCGCCGCGGCGATGCCGTGGCACAGGTGGCCTTCCTGCCGGAGAAAGTCCTTTCACCCGCACCCATACCAGCCACGCCGTCGAATTTCACCCGGCTCATCAACGCCATGCTGAACCGTCCCTATGGCTGGGGCGGACTGTACGAGGGACGCGACTGCTCCGCAGCCATCATGGACCTCATGGCCGCGTTCGGCATCTACCTGCCGCGCAACTCCAGCCAGCAGATCGCCGTGGGCACACTGACCGGACTGGACGGCCTGAGCCTCGAAAACAAGAAAAAGGCCATACTCGCTCAGTCCACGCCGTTCCTGACCCTTGTACGCAAACCCGGACACATCATGCTCTACATAGGGCAGCACAACGGCCAGCCCGTCATCTTTCACGCAACATGGGGACTCAAGACGAAAACACGGAAAGGATATGGTCGAAAAATCATCGGACGGGCGGTCATCACCACACTGGAACCGGGCAGGGAACTGCCGGACCTCGCCCGACCGGGCGGCATCCTGCTGGAAACGACGTCGGCCATCAGCACACTGCCGTAAAAGGAACCGAAACAGCGTCCGTTTTTTGACCGTTTCGTACTGATCCCGCAAACCACAGTCCCGACCCGGCCTGATTTCCTGAGGAAACGCACTGCGGGAACAGGTTATGCATCGGTTCGGGCATGAAACGTCCACTGCTCCGCAACTGCATACTCACGGCATCCGTGCTCATCCTGCCCGGTTGTCTCGCCATCAACGCCCTGCTCGGGGTGGCGGGCATCATGGGGTCCGGCCCGCTCCAATATGCCGGAACCGTCTATTCGGTCGGGGAATACACGTATGAATATGCAGTGAATGACCGCACACCGGACGAGGTCATCGAGCACAAACTGGCGTGGCTCCTGCCCGAAGAGCAACCCGAGACCCCACTCCCGTCCCAACCGCAGATACACTATGCCGACACCGCGGATGATTTGAAAATGACTGCGAAAGCAGAGCCAGCTTCACGCCCCCCCTTACCACGCATTTCCGGCAGAGAAACAAATCCCGTCGAAGTACCGCCGATCATCGTGGCCTCGGCTCCCGCCATACAACAGATCACACCCACCTCCCCGTCCCCGAAGCGAATCCGGCCGGTTCAGATTCGCCGGAAAACATCCGGGCACACCTACATCGAACGCACGCCCGATCCGCTTCAACAGAAGCTGGCCCGCCTGAACCAGACCCTGCGCCTTGCGGAACAGATGGCCGCACGCGAACCCGCGTCCGGCATCCGCTGTTCCGTTTCGAGCGAGAGCCCCGGACAGACGCACGGCATCAACGGTTCGTGGTCCATCCGGCACACCGTCATGCAGCACGCCCCGGCCCCCGGTCCCATGACCGAACGCACAACGGAGATTCAAAACACACCGCCGGTTCAAGGCACATAACCTCCCGGACATGTCCGGCGCACTCCCGACCGCTACCCCTCTCCTTCATCAGGGAAAAAAGCCCCTTTGAAACGGTATTCATTGAGGTGCAGGTCCCGTTGCTCCCGCAGCCACCGCTTCAAATCGTCCGGCAGGGCACGCCACGTTCCCCGAATTTCCCGTTTCCATGCGGGCAACCCGTAATCCTTGACCAATTCATGCATGTTTTTCGGATTTTCCCCGACCGCCTCACAGATATTGCGCGCCCCCTTTAGGCAGAAATTGTCCATTCCCCCTCCCCACAGCTCTCCCGCACGACAAAATTGAACCCGCCACAATCGCCGCACTGCGCCATGAAACGATCCACCGTCCGCCCGGAATCCAGAATGGCCCGATCACCACGGAGCTGCCCGAACCGACTGCCAAGCAGCACGCAGCCATGCGTGTCGCCAGTCACGTTCCCCTTGTGAAAAAGAATGTGGCTTCGTTCCGGCACGTCACACACCTCATAGGTCGCACCGAAGCGAGGTGACTCCACTCGACGACAGGCGTATCGCCCCGCCGGAATACAGGAGACATCGCGAACATTACCATTATCCGGCGGCTCCAAGGTAACGCAAAAGACCTGCCCGTTCAGACGCAGTACGCCGAACGTGCCTTCCGATCCCTTTTCAAGACGAATAAGTTCTACAGTATCAATCATATATAACCTCCAGCAATTCAGTCTTTTTCTTTTGGCCGGCCGTTTTTATAGACAGTTGACTAATTGCTAGTCAACCTTTTTTGCCAATTATCTTTAGACATTTGCCAATTTTCGTGTACACCATTCGTAACACTGACTTATTCAAAGGAAGAAACATGGGATTCACCGACGATGTCCGGGAAGCACTCATCAACCGCATTGGAAAAGGAAAACGTTTTCCCAACAACAAACGGATGGCAGACGAACTGGGCGTGGACCCGTCGCAGCTCAACCGATTCCTGAAAAAGGAGCGCGGTCTCAATGCCGATTCCCTTGGACACATCTTGACAAGGTAGGGGCCACCCTTGCCTTTGACGACGAAGCCACCGACGCGGCAAGGGACGTGTGTCTCTGCCTGCCGGGAGAAAATCACACCGGTCCCGGCACACCCAATCTGCGTCCCGAGGACTACCTCGCAGTTCCGGTCATCCCCATGGCACTGGCCGCCACATGTGGGAATATCCCGGACGACAGGATAAACGGTTGGATGTTCGTCTGGCGTCAGCAGCAATCCTTTCGGACAGGGAACAACCTTGTGGCCGTGGAAACCGGCAGCAGGGATCTCGCCATGGCTCCGACACTGCATCCCGGCGACATGGTGCTGATCGACCGCAACGACCACACCCCGTCTCCCGCAGGAAAAATCGTGCTGATGCACACGCCCGCCCCGGATGGGCAGGCCATGATCCGCCGCGTGAGCACCCGTCAGCTTGACGACGATCTGGAACTCGTATTCTATTCGGATGACAATCGACAGTTCCCGCCCGTCACGTATAGTCTGAAGCAGGACTTTCACGGTGACATCACGCAGGCCATACGCGGCAGCGTGGCATGGGCATGGAGCGACCTGTCACAAAAATAGGCCTTTCTACCCAAGGGGCACGCATGGATACAATCAAACGCCATTTCCCGGCAGTCTGCCGAACCGCAGCAGTCATCCTCTGCCTGCTGACAGCGGCCCCGGCATGGTGCGCCGACGCTTCCGGCCAGAAGCTGCTGAACGACGACATACTGGCACTGGCCGGTAAACTGGGCTGCAAGGACAAGGCAACCCGCACAGCGGCTCTGGCCCGACTGCGGCAAAAGGGGCAATCCGCCATGTCCGGCCTGATGAACATCCCGGATGACGCCCCGGTCTCCCGTCGCCGTGGGGCGATCATCGGCATGGCTTCGCTTCCCCTTGCCGAACTCGGCACAAACCGCTACATCTCGGCCCTCGCTGACGAAGACACGGCTGTACGCAGCCTTGCCGCACACGCACTGGCCATTGTCGGCCCATCGGCCGCCCCCGAAACCGCGGCCCAGCTCGGAAGCAGCGACCCCAAGGTGCGCGGTGCAGCAGCCTACGCGCTGAAACTCATGGGGAAACACAGCGTCCCCGCACTGGTCGGCATTCTTTCAAGCGAAGACATGTACGCCCGCTCAAAAGCGGCATGGCTTCTGGGCCGCATGGGGCACGAAGCGCTCCCCGCAGTTCCGGCGCTCATCGCAGCCCTTGAAGGAGGAGATGCCCGAGTCATGCACGTCGTGGCCGAAGCCGTTGACCTCATCGGAGCAGACCCGGGCCTCGTGTTCCAGCATCTCATTCTCATCGGCGTCCGCCCCGGCTGCCCCAAGGCCCGGATAGGCTCACAGGCCACGCCGACACTGGTACGGCTGCTTTCGCGTCCGGGAACGCCTCTGGGCCAGACCGCGTTCCACGCCCTTGCAGCCATCGGCCCACCAGCCAAGGCGGCACTTCTCGAAGCGGTGAAAACCGGGTCACCAAGCCAGCGGACAGCATCAGCGCTGCTGCTTGTAGACATGGACCCTGACATGGCCCTGATATTGCCCGACGACCTGCGCTCCTCCCTTGCCGGAGCCAAGCGCCAACCATAAAAGGAGATACCAATGCCCAAACTCATTTATGCCCTCATGTGCGCCGACCTGCTCATAGACAAGGAATCCAGCAGCACTTCATTCATCCGCACCATTGAACACGCAGTGGTCCCGGAGATGCCCTCGGTGCTCCCGCCGGTCTACTTCGCCAGCCTGTGGGACCTCGAAGGAAACAACGACCAGCCGTTCACCCTGTCACTGTCGCTCACCCCGCCCGACGGAGAGCCTGTGACCCTCGGCATTCAGGAAGTCGCACCCACCGGCACCATGCTCCACAAAATGAACTTTCAGCTTCCCGGACTGAAAGTGGAGTCCGAAGGGAAGCACGTGGTTTCCGTGGCGGTCAAACACGGCAACGACTGGGTGACCATGGCTGAACTGCCGATTTTCGTTTTCCTCGCGAACAACGCGTAACACCAGCCAAGCGCAAAAGGCCCCGGACGCAAAAGTCCGGGGCCTTTTTTTGTTTTTTTCACTCCCGATGCACACAGATCCGGCTCACTCCCACTCCATTGAAAAATGCCTTTTCAGGCACAAAAAAATTTCCTCTTTTTTGCAAAAACTTTAAATTTTATTTTTTAAATTTTTCAAAGTAAAATAGGGCATTACGTATAAAATTTGTTCGTTTTTTACTGGACTTTAATCACCCCACTCCCTACCTTTGCATCACATTTTCTATAACTATAGAACAACAACTTTTTCCATCCGTTTTTGATGGAAAGAACAAATACAAGAAGGGAAAAGATGAGTGGAGCGATAGTGATTATGAGAGACGAAGAAGGCCGTCTGCCGACCAGTCACGAACTGCGGCTGGCAGGTTTCGCAGTCTCGACCGCAGTAGCGGTGAAACAGAAAAATTCAGAGGATGAAACCAGAAAAAGGGAGACAGAAACAATGCCGCCTCCAGCCCTGGTTTCCGGCTGAAGGCGGCGCGGTCAAAACTTTACAGGATGTCGGAATACCCCTCAAGAGCTTCCTCAACCCCCATATTTTCATGGACGATCCGGTTCAACACTTCAACCAGACGAATGGTGTCATGATGCTGGAACACATTGCGGCCGACAGACAATCCTGCGCCGCCCGCGTCAATGGAAGCTCTCACCATATTGAGAAAATCCCGTGTGGATTCCATTTTCGCACCACCGGCGATGACCACGGGCACACAGGCACAGTCAACGACCCGTGCAAAGCTTTCCGCATCGCCGGTATAGTTGACCTTGACCACATCCGCCCCGAGTTCCGCTCCCACACGGGCACAGTGTTCCACGGCCTTCGGATCATACTCGTCGCTCACTTTAGGGCCACGCGCGTACACCATCGCCAGCAGCGGCATGCCCCATTCCGAAGCCGAAGCTGCCACGCGGCCGAGATCGCTGAGCATCTGCCCTTCTGCCTCGTCACCCAGATTCACATGGACGCTGACACCGTCAGCGCCGAGTCGGATGGCTTCCTCCACAGTCGTCACCAACCGCTTCACATTGGGAAGCGGAGAAAGACAGGTGCCGGCCGAAAGATGAACGATACAGCCGAAATCCCGCCCCTGCATGCGATGCCCGAGCTTGACCTGTCCCTTGTGAACCAATCCGGCGTTGGCACCGCCCGCCACGAGGTCGGTCACGGTGTCACGCATCTTCTCAAGCCCTGCGATGGGACCGACGGTCACACCATGGTCCATGGGCACGATGATCGTGCGATGGGTATTGCGATTGAATATCCTTTCCAAACGTATGGCTTTGCCAATGTGCATTCTGTACCTCGTTATCGATCCACGCTCAATCGAGCGAATTACTGACGCGCTTCCATTTGTTGAGCATGACATAATACAGTCGGCAAAAAGATGAAAGGGAAATTGAATCAGGCGCGTCCGGGTGCACTATTCCCTGAAAAGGTTGACTGATCATCTCTATGTACTTACTGTTGAAACCGTTTGAAACAGGGAACCTCAAGAGCGGCATTGCAAACGGCGGGACAAGGATACACATGAACGACGACAGAACCTACGAAAGCATATTCATCGCCAGACAACCTGTTTTCGACGCACAGAATGAAACCTGGGGCTACATGATGCTGTTCCGGGACAGTCAGGACGCCGACCGGGCCATATTCAGCGACGACTCCGAAGCGACCATGAATCTGGTGGCGAACCTCCCCCTGTGCGGAGGACTCGGCGGCACCCATTCCCGGCTCATGATCCACTTCACCCCCGAGGACATCATTCGCGGCATTCCGCTTGCCGTACCGTGGCCCAACACCGTCATCATCCTCAACGAGCTTGATGCCCCGTCTCAGCCGCTCCTCACCGCGCTCGAAGATCTCAAGGCCGAAGGTTACGAACTGGCCATCAACAACTTCGAAGGCCGCCCGGGTTGCGAAAAGCTCTCCGAAATGGCGGACATCTTCATCGTGGACATCAGCGGAAAGGACGAGGACGCCCTGCATTTCATCGTGGCCAAGAGCATGAAATTCGGTTCTCAACAGCTCATTGCCAAACGCGTGGAAACCGCCGAAGACCTGGCCCTTGCCAAGGATGCGAACTTCTCGCACTTCCACGGCTTCTTCTTCAAGCGGCCCCTCACCGAATCCGGACGCAAGATATCCTCATCCGAAATCACACGGCTCAAACTGTTTGAAATCATCGAAAAGGAAGAGCCGGATTTCGACGCCCTCGCACCCGCAATCGAAGCGGACGTCGCCATCAGTTACCGGCTGCTCAATTTTCTCAATTCCGCCAATTTCAGCTTTGCCACCACCATCATCTCCATTCGTCAGGCCGTGGTGCTCGCCGGTTGGAAACCCATCCGCAATTGGCTGCGGCTCATCATCCTCACGGACATGACGCCGTCTGAAAAAAGCCAGGAGCTGTCCTATATCTCGGCCCACCGCGCCAAGCTGTTCGAAACAGCGGCCCTCGGCGGCGGTTACGAGGACGAATCCGACAAACTCTTCATGCTCGGCCTGTTCTCGCTGCTTGACGCCATGCTCGACATGGACATGAAAGACGTGGTCAAGCACCTGCCCGTGGACGACCAGATCAAGGCGGCGCTCTGCTCCAAGAAAAACCGGTACACCCCGTGGCTCGAACTGGCGCACGCCATTGAAAACTCGGACTGGGACGAAGTGGGCAACAAGGCCAAGGCACTCAACCTGCTGCCCGGAACCGTTGCCGTCAGCTACCAGCACGCATTCACCTGGGCCGACTCCTTTTTCAGTTCGGAAAAAAGCGACACGCCGGTGCAGTAGCATCATCCTGATTCTGCATTCCAAAGCCCCTGTTCGCAGGGGCTTTTTTTATAGCTCATGAAGCTCTCCCCCCTTGCCCGCATTCGCCATTCCGTTCTACATGAGGGGAAACACCGGAGACCAGCATGTCCCTTTCGCGGCGCGACTTTCTCAAGGCATTCGGCATCATGGCCGCATTCCCGTCACTGGCGGGCGGCTCGCCCCTGCCGGATGGACAGTCACGATACGCAGTCGCCGGAACCGTCATTACGGGTGACGGAACGCCTGCCCTGCACGGCCATGCCGTCGTGGTGAACCGCGGCCTCGTCGAGGCTGTCATCCCTCTGGCGCAAATCCATGACCTCCACGCCATCGCACCGCCGAACGCGACCATTCTGCCGGGTATCATCAACTGCCATGTCCACCGAATCCACTCGGCACGGGAACGGCGGGAGCGGTATCTCGAACACGGCGTCACCGCGATCGGCGACGCGGCCTCCCCGCTGCGCGCACTCCCGCAACTCACGGACAACCCTCCCGGCGCAACGGCCACGGCAGCCTGTTCCGGGCCGATGCTCTGTCCACCGGGAGGCTATCCGCTCCCGGTACATGACCCGGAGCACGGCATGATCGTCCGCTCCCCGGCCCACGGACGGGAAAGGGTGAAACAACTGGCGGATGCCGGAGCGGGCATGGTCAAGCTCGCCTTTGAACCCGGCCCGTATCCCACGCCATGGCCCCTGCTCGACCTGCCCACGGCCTCGGCCATCTGCGATGAGACACGCAGACACGGCATGACCGTCCGCTGCCATGTGGAGGATTTCGGCGGTCTGGAAACAGCGCTCGATGCGGGCGTCACTGTCATCGACCACGTCCCGCACCGATGGATCAAAGACGGAAAACCGCAGCCCATCCTCACAGGGGCTGAAAGGGAACTGATTCCGGCATACAGAAAACAGCTTGAGCGCATGACACGCGAGCAGGTAATACTTGTCCCGACGCTCGACGTGCTGTCGCGTTCGCTGTGGAACGGGCCGGAACTTTCCGAGCCTGTGGCAGCCTTCGCCCGCATGGGCGGCACCATGGCGGTGGGCAACGACCACCCGTACAGGCGCACGGACGCGGGCATGCCGATTCGGGAAATGCACCTGCTGTGCAAGGCGGGATTGAAAACGAGAGACATCCTGCGGGCAGGCACATCCGCAAGCGCCCGGGCCTGCGGATTCACGAACAGAGGTGAACTGAAGCAGGGAATGGCAGCAGACATGCTGGTCGTACAGGCCGATCCCCTGACCGACCTTGACGCGCTGGGCCGCCCCATTCACGTCATCAAGGACGGGGTGTTCATCACCCGAACGAATCAGTAACCGTCATCCCCGCTGCAAACGACTCCCGCAGGGAATAAAGCCATCACCTCGGTGCCGGACTCCTCGGAGCTTCGCATGTCCAGCGTTCCGCCCTGCGTCTCGGCGATCAGCCGTGCGGAATAGGTGCCAAGCCCGGTGCCGAATCGCTTGCCGGACGTGGAATACTTCTCGAAGAACGTCTCCCGCACATCCTCCGGGACCACTGCCGGATTATGCACGGAAACGGAGGTCCGGCTTCCGGTCCGGCAATCCACGGTGATGACGTCGCCCGGTCCGGACGCTTCCATCGCATTCTTGATGATGTTGGACATCATGGAATGGAGCAGCAATTCCTCTCCGCGCACGAGCAGGCAGTCACCATCGACCGCAATACGACCATCCACCAGCACCACGGCAGACACCCTGAGCGCCCGGATCGTCTTTTTCAGGTCGTGCAGCACATTCTGGATAATACGCAGAATGTTCAGGTCTTCGGGGGCCAATTCGTAAGTCCCCTCTTCCATCTTGAATATATCCAGGGAAAGATTGACCATCTTGAGCAGACGATGACCGGACTGCTCCAGTTCTCCCAATAACTGGGCCTGATCTTCAGTGATGTTCTCCGCTTTTCGCAGCGTTCTCGGCACCCAGATAAACGACATGATGGGTGACTTCAGGTCATGACGCACGATACGTTCAACATCCCGCTCCAGTCGCTCAAGGCGCTTGCGTTCAGTGATGTCGTCCTTGATGACCACAAACCCCAGCAGCCGATCATGACTGTCCCGAACCGAGGAGATGGACTGGCTTTCCCACAGAATTTCACCGCGTCTGGTCTGATTGCGAACCTCGCCATGCCAGTCGCTGCCCTCGGCGACCTCCTTCCAGACAGGATCATAAAACGCAACGTCACCGTCAGCGAGCATGAAGCCGAGCCGCTGCCCGATGATGTCTTCCTCGCAATAACCGGAAACGGAACAGAAATACGGATTGACCGAAATGACACGCCCCTCCGTGTCGGTCATGGCGATGGACACCGGACTCTGTTCCACGGCATGGGTCAGACGACGCAGGCTGGTTTCGGCTTCCTGCAAGTCCGTGCAATCAAGTGAAATGCCGCAAGTGCCCAGCACCTGCCCTTCGGCGTTGAACAAGGGGAATTTGGTGGTGGACCAGTACTCAATGCGGTCACCGACAGGGATTTCCACTTCTTCATAGATGGATTCACTGGTTTCAAGAACCCGCTGATCGTTTCGACGGAAAATTTCGGCCACTTCATTGTTAAACAGTCCGAAATCCGTCTTGCCGAGCACCTCCTGCAAAGGACGGCCCGCAGAATCCATGAAGCGCGGATTGACGAACAGGTAACGCCCGTCCACATCCTTGGCGAAGATGGACGCCGTTGAATTATCCATGATGGAATTGATGAACTGGTTCTTTTCGCGCAGGGCCTGCACGGTCTCCTTGAGTTCCGTAATGTCCCGGTTGCTGACCCGGCGTCCGTCAAGTTCCCCGTTGCTGTCAAATACGGGCTGCGAGACATGTCCGAGCCAGCGAATGTCCCCCTCACGGGTGACGATGCGAAAATCGAAAGAAAGCGGGTCCGGAGAACGCAGGCTGCTGTGAATCTTCCCCTGCACCCATTCCCGGTCAATAGGATGAACGATTCTCTCGAACAACAGCGCAGGCTCACGCCGCAGGGCGTCCGGCCCATACCCGGTGACCCGCTCAACCGAAGGTGAAACGTAACGGATCTCGCGATCAGGACCTATCCACAAATCCCAGTCATGGGTGAAATCAGCCATGGTGCGATACCGCTGCACACGCTCAAGCTGCTCCTGTTCAGTCAGGCAGCGCTCTTCCAGTTGACGAATGCGATCCCGCGCCTCGGCCAGCTTCCGCTCAAGCTTCCGTACGTATTTCGAATCATTCTTTTCAATGTCAGCCAATGACTCCCCTTTGAAAAAAAATTCTGATTATTGCGAAAATCGCAGAAAACAGCGCCTATGACAACCCTGTATGTCTTTTTTAGTACTCCCCGCACACAAAAAGACCGCAATCACGGGCCTCTTCCCATGGGACCAAACCTGCATACCCGTGAGCAAAATTTTGCCCGTTCAAAATCCAAACGGCTTGCCTTCACCCAAAAACACAATAATTCCAGCACGGTTTTTCAGGCACGCAGGTTGCTTAACAGGGAACAACGACCACACGGACCGGAACCCCGGCCACAAAGGAGGACTCTCATGAAAAACCTGCTCGCCCTGATTCTGATGATATCCATGCTCGCGGCCTGCCAGACCACCCAAGCCCGAAATTCTGCCGCCATCGGCACGCTTGCCGGGGCCACACTCGGCGCGCTGACCTTCAAGAACAAGATTTCCGGCGCAGCCATCGGCGCGGGTGCCGGTATGCTCGTGGGATACATCGTGGGCAACGAAATGGACAAATATGACAGGACACAGGTGTCCAGCGCCTTGGAAAACGCGCCTTCCGGCCAGACGGTCGCATGGCGCAACCCCGACACCCACACCCGCTACGAAGCGACACCGAGACCGGCCAGACGTCACAGCGACGGGCGCATCGAACGCGACGTGACCCTCCGTGCACGCATGCCAAACGGCGAAATGGAAACCGTGTACGCCAAGGCGTATCGCCAGCCGGACGGCACCTGGCAACTCGTCCAGTAGACCGCCCTGCTTCATACAGCCGCCTGTCCGGCGGTTCTCATAATACCGCCCCCCCCGTTTCCCGGGCAAAAGCAAAAAAAGATCAAGGCCGACACGCACTTTCCGTGTGCAAGGCCTTGGTCTTTTTTGCAGCAGCGTCAGGGCGGACTCACTGCCAAAAAACTGTCCCTCCGCTTTTTTGACCACCATTTCTTTGCTTAAAGAAGTTTATTGACATTTCTTTTATTCAATTGATAAAAAAACAATGTCTATTTTTCGCTTTTGCCAACCACCAACAAGAAGAAAGCAGATGTCGTCAAACGTTCTCGATCACAGCGACAGGAAACTCATCGCCGCCCTGAGCAAGGACGGCCAGCTTTCCCCCGGCAGAATCGCCGAAGACATGGGCGTCACCGCCCCCACCGTCCGCTCACGCATGAAAAACCTCATCAGGACCGGCGTGCTCAAGGTCGCGGGACTCATCAACCCCATGACCACACGCGGCCTGACCATCGCGCTGGTCGGCATCACCATTCACAGCCACGAACAGCTCGACAAGAAGCTCGAACAGATCGGCTCCCTGCCGCGCGTCAACTGGTGCGCCGTGGTCACGGGCCGATACGACATCATCGTGGAGATCGTCTGCTCGGACAGCACGGCCGACCTCTACGACTTCCTGAACAAGGACCTCTCCGGAGTGGGGGGCATCAATTCCAGTGAATCATTCGTTGTCATGAAATCCCGGCGCAAGTGGCTGTTCCTGCCCGATGCCGTGGTTGAAGAGTTTCAAGGATAACCCCGTCGCATAGCGATTGTAATCATTTCACAAAGGAGAGAGAGAACATGATTATCGGTATTCCCAAGGAAATTAAAACGCTGGAAAACCGCGTTTCCATGACCCCCGGCGCAGTCGAGTCCCTCGTCCGCCGAGGCAACGAAGTCCTCGTCGAGGACGGTGCCGGTCTCGGCAGCGGCCTGACCAATGAAGAGTACGTCGCAGCCGGAGCCAAGATCGTCTCCGCCGCCGAAGCATGGGGCGCGGAAATGGTCATCAAGGTCAAGGAACCGCTGGAATCAGAATTCAAGTACCTGCGTAAGGATCTCATCCTGTTCACCTACCTGCACCTCGCGGCAGCCGAATCCCTGACCCATGCCCTGCTCGAAGCCGGTACCATCGGCATCGCCTATGAAACCGTGGAATCCCCGGACCACACCCTGCCCCTGCTCACCCCCATGTCCGAAGTGGCAGGCCGCATGGCAACGCAGGTCGGCGCACACTATCTCGAAAAGACGCAGGGCGGTCGCGGCATCCTGCTGGGCGGCGTCCCCGGCGTCTCCCCGGCCGAAGTCATGGTCATCGGCGGCGGCGTGGTCGGCACCAACGCGGCCCGCATCGCCATGGGCATGGGCGCACGCGTCACCATTCTCGACCTTTCCCATCAGCGCCTCCAGTATCTGGACGACGTGTTTCAGGGCCGCCTGACCACCATGATGTCCACCGAGCCGAACATCCGCGCCATGGCACAGAAGGCCGACCTCATCGTCGGTGCTGTCCTCGTGCCGGGTGCCAAGGCTCCCAAGCTCATCACCAAGGACATGCTTCCCCTCATGAAGGAAGGCTCGGTCATCGTCGACGTGGCAGTCGATCAGGGCGGCTGCGTCGAGACCATCAAGGCAACCACCCACGACAAGCCGACCTACGTCATCGACGGCGTGGTCCACTACGGCGTGGCAAACATGCCCGGAGCGGTCCCCCGCACCTCCACTTTCGCCCTCGTCAACCAGACCGCACCGTATGCCCTGCGTCTGGCGGCACAGGGCATCGACGCCCTCAGGAATGATCCGGGACTGGCTCTCGGCCTCAACACCTACGAAGGCAAGCTCACCTGCCCCGCAGTCGGCGAAGCCCTCGGCATCGACTCCGTGACCCCGGACGACGTGCTGTAAAAACTCGATAGACGACATAAACAAGGCCCCTCGAAGTGCGACTTCGAGGGGCCTTTTACATTTGTCTGTTTCGCCCTGCCGCTTATTTCACCGCCACCCAACTGCTCATGGTCGCGACGAACGTCACGGCACCGGCAAGCATGGCGAGCTGCGGAATCGGCAGGAAATGGACCTCGATAAGAAACGGCGGGAAATTGAGCGCCTGCGACGTAGCTGAATGCACAGCGGCGAGCAGGCCGATACCCGCGCCGGAACCGCACAGTCCCTGAATGAATCCGCCGGTCAGGAGCGGCCACCGGATGTAGGAAGGACTCGCGCCGACAAGCGAGAGGATGTCCACCTCGTCAAGGCGCGTGAGCAGTGACAGCTTGATGGTGTTGTGGACCACAAGCGCCACGATCAGGGCCAGAAAACCGAGAATGGGCCAGATCACGACACGGGAGACCGTACGCCAGCCCTGCGCGAGATCGGCCTGAAGCGGCGTGTAATGGACCTTGTCCACTCCGGGCAGGCTCTTTATCTGCGTGAGCAATTCGGCGGCCCACCCTTCACTTTGCGCGTCCGCGGGCACGGCAAAGGAGGCCAGCCCGGAATACGGCAGCGGATTGTTTTCCGCCAGCCATGAAAAATCGCCGGTCTCGCCCAGCGTGGTCGCCAGCTCGGTCAGCGCGCTCTCCGGCGTGAAGGTCTTGAAGTCGCGCAGGTACTCCATGGCCCTGACCGCGTCCCATTCCTTGACCACTTCCTCGGCAGGCAGGTCCGCCTTCCAATACACCTGAAATTCCACTTCGCCGCGGGATTTCATCAGTTCCAGATTGATATTGTGCAGCCCCACGAGGATAAGCCCGGTCAACAGGGTGACCATGGCCACCGCCACCAACGTCAAAAGCTGGGCAAAGGGGTGCAGCGTAATATCTGCGACGCCGCGCAGGGTCAGCCGGAAGAATTGCCCGATCACAGCACTTCCTCCTCGCTTGGCACATCCGCATCGGCCACATCGCCGTCCCTGACGATACGCCCGTCCTGCAAATGGATCACCCGCGCATTCGGCACGCATTCCAGCACTTCGCGGCTGTGCGTCGCCATGATGACGGACGTTCCGTACGTATGAAACTGCTTGAAAATTTCCATCAGATGCATGGTCAGGTCAAAATCGAGATTACCTGTCGGCTCATCAGCCAGAATCAGTTCGGGATTCGCCACCATGGACCGCGCAATCGCCACCCGCTGCTGCTCTCCGCCGGAAAGCCGTTCGCACGTCGAGTAGCTCTTCGTCTCAAGTCCCATGGCCCGGATAATAGCCCGCACGCGGCGTTCCAGATGCGTTCTCGGCATACCCCGGACCTCAAGGGCCATGGCCACGTTGTCAAACACCGTGCGCTTGGGCAGAATCTTGAAATCCTGAAACACGACCCCGACCTTGCGCCGCAGCTTCGGAATATGCCGCTTCTTGAGCGTGTTCAGTTGCAGTCCGGCCACCGTTGCCCGCCCCCGCGTCACCGGCAGCGCACCATACAGCAGCCGAAGCAGCGTGGTTTTGCCCGCGCCGGAATGCCCGGTCAGGAAAACGAATTCCCCCTTGCCCAGACTGAATGAGACATCCTTCAGCGCCCAGTACGCACCAAAATTATATGAAAGGCGGTCAACTTTTACCATCATGCCCAGTTCTGTAACCGCCCACGCTGATTTTGTACAGAGGAGGCAGTGGATTGAAAGCCGGCAACTTGAAATCCAGACTCAGGGAAAACCGCCCAAACCGGGAACAAATCTCTTTTTCGCCAGCAATCCCCTCCTCCATTCCCGACCTTTTCCACAAAAAGGAAAGCATACTACCTTTATCGGTTTTTATATGCTATGCGGATAGTAGTCTTCTCTTGCCGGGGGCTGACGTGCGGGGGAATCTATACTGAAAACGGGAGGAGGTATGGAGCGAAAAACCAAGTCGATCCTGCTCATCATGTGTGGCATCGTGATCGCATTTCCGCTCTTCAGCATGACCTACTACACCATGGTCCGGACTTCGACGCCCGAATTCTGCGGCTCGTGCCATGAGATTCGTCCGGCTGTGATGGCCTGGAAAACTTCGACCCATGTCAACAACGCACAGGGATTCGTGGCCGACTGCATGGACTGCCACCTGCCTGCGCCTCATGACACATTTGATTTTTTCTATGCCAAATCAGCCCACGGCCTCAAGGACGTCGTCGCCCACTTCACCGGCGGAGACGAGACCTATGACAGAACGGTCATGAAAGAGCGCATCTGGTCGACCATGAAAAACGACCAGTGCATGAAATGCCATCGCAATCTGTTGCAGATGCCTGCCAATCGGGGCGCCATGCTCGCACACCGCAAGGTGATGTATGCGGGAGGTGGAAACGAATACCGCTGCACGGACTGTCACCGTGACCTCGTGCACAACGACAGACAGTTCTACGAGTACAAGCAGTTCAACCCGCCATACCGGGCGAGCGGACTGCGCGATCTGGGAATCTAGGAGGGTTCGGAATGAAAAAATGCATGACCATACTGTTCGTTCTCGTCGCTTTCGCTCTTTCCGCGACAGTGGCGACCGCTCAGACGCCACAGAATTTCCCCAAGGTACGGGAACTCCGCATGGACCGCGCCACCCCGCCTCAGGGCGTGGCCTGCATCGAGTGCCACAAACAGGAAACACCCGGCATTTTCGCGGACTGGGCCATGAGCCGCCACGCATCCGCGGGCATCACATGCCTTGACTGTCATCAGGCCCAGCCCGACGACAAGGACATCGCGGTGGATCACGAAAAATATTACGCCATGGGAGACCTGCCCATGGGAGAAAAGCAGTACTTCGTCCCGGTGGCCGCCCCGGTCACGCCCAAGGACTGCTCCCGCTGCCATCCCGATGAAGCCAAGCAGTATGCCAAGAGCAAGCACGCCAACACCATCGAGATAATGTGGAAGCTCGACCCATGGCTGAATCAGGGCATGAACTCCGACAACGAACGCAAGACCGGCTGTTTCTACTGTCACGGCACCGTGCTCAAGATGAAGGACGGAAAGATCGATCCGGCCACATGGCCCAACGTGGGCGTCGGCCGCCTCAATTTCGACGGTTCGCTCGGCAGCTGTACCAGTTGTCATACCCGTCACCGTTTCTCCGTCATGGAAGCACGCAAGCCCGAAACATGCGGACAGTGCCATCTCGGCCCGGACCATCCGCAGATCGAAATCTACAACGAATCAAAACACGGCGACATCTACCAAGCCTTCAAGCAGGAATACAACTTCGACTCCGCTCCCGGCGCATGGACTCCGGGTGTTGACTATCGCGCTCCCACATGCGCTTCCTGCCACATGTCCGGCTCCGGCAAGCAGCCCACCACCCATGACGTGACGGAACGCCTGTCATGGGAAACACAGGCACCGCTGACGGTCCGCCCGCAAGACTTCAAGCCGTTCCCATCGGGGACCGACTGGCAGGTCGAGCGCGGCAAGATGAAGGACATCTGCAAGCAGTGTCACGGCAATGCGTGGATCGACGACTTCTATGTCGATCTCGACAAGGCCGTGGAAGAATACAACGAGGTCTACTTCAAGCCTGCCAAGAAGATGCTCGACGATCTGTATGCAAAGGGATTGCTGGACAAGTCCAAGTTCTTCGACGAACACTTGGAAGTCGAGTACTATGAACTCTGGCATCATGAAGGCCGCCGCGCCCGCATGGGCTCCGCCATGATGGCCCCGGACTATGCATGGTGGCACGGTTTCTATGAATGCAAGCACCGCTACAACCAGTTCATGGAAGAAGCGCGCCATCTCATCGAGACCAACACCCCGGCATACAAGTATCCCGACTTCCCGAACACGGGCGGCGATACGACCAGGCCGGTGGAGATCTTCGGCAAGAAGCAATAACGCAGCAAAAACAGAAAATGAAAAGAGGGGCGAGATAACTCGCCCCTCTTTTTTATGTCGAAAGTCCGTACGGACTGCGTAAACCGGGAAACTAGCCTCGGGTGATGAGACCGTAGTTCTTCTTGCCCTTGCGGATGACGAGCAGCTCGCCAGCCATGAAATCGGCGTCCGAGATTTCGTGTCCATCCTCGACGCGTTCGCCGTTGATGTAGACACCGCCAGCCTTGATGTCCTTGCGGCCCTGTCCCTTGGACTTGACGAGTCCGAGGTCGACCAGCATCTGGGGCAGATCGGGCACATCGCCGGGAGCGTAGCGGAAGTTGGGCGCGGATTCGAGGGCGCTACGCAGGGTGGTCGAGTCCACGCTCTTGAGGTCGCCTTTGCCGAACAGGGCTTCGGTGGCGGAGAGGACGCGATCCAGTTCATGCTGGCCGTGAATCATGCGGGTGACTTCCTCGGCAAGGCGCTTCTGGGCGTTGCGGAGATGCGGAGCCTCTTCAAGATCCTTTTCAATGGCTGCAATCTCTTCCTGATCGAGGAAGGTGAAGAGCTTGAGGAACTTGATGACGTCGCGGTCGTCCGTGTTGATGAAGTACTGGTAGAAGGCGTAGGGCGAGGTCACCTCGGCATTGAGGTAGATGGCACCCTTCTCGCTCTTGCCGAACTTCTTGCCGGACGCGGTGGTCAGCAGCGGGAAGGTCAGCGCAAAGGCCTCGGCCTGCTCGTCTTCGTGAGCGGAGCGACGGCGGATGTATTCACAGCCGGTGGTGATGTTGCCCCACTGATCGCCGCCGCCGATCTGGAGACGGCAGTTGCGGGTCTTGTACAGATGGTAGAAATCGTAGCTCTGGAGAATCATGTAGGAGAACTCGGTGTAGGAAATACCGACGTCGTCACGTTCGATACGGCCCTTGACCGATTCCTTCTGGAGCATCCAGTTGACCGTGAAGAACTTGCCCACGTCGCGCAGCAGCTCAATGGCGGTCAGGTCCTTGGTCCAGTCGTAGTTGTTGACGATATCAGGACGTTCACCGGTGTTGCGTTCCACAAAGCGGCGAACCTGTCCCTTGATCTTCTCAAGGCGGAATTCCATCAGATCGGGATCGGAAAGATCACGTTCCTTGTCCTTGCCGGAGGGGTCGCCGATACGGCCGGTTGCACCGCCCATGAGGTACAGGGGATGGTGTCCCGCCTTTTTCATGCGAACGAGGCAGAGAAGCGGAACGAGGTTGCCTACATGCAGACTTTCGGCGGTCGGGTCGAAGCCACAATACATGGTCGCGCCGGGAGAGGCGAGATACTCCCGCACCTTCTCTTCGTCCGAAACCTGATTGATAAGCCCTCGCCACTTCAATTCGTCGAAAATATTCATTGCTTCCTCACTGTTTCCGCGCAGTTGGAGATACTTCTCCCACACTCTCGCAGTTCTTTATTCATGTCGGAAAGGGGTGATCGCCACCGCCTGCCCGGTCGTATCCTCTATGTCAAAAATCGCGCCTTGTAAAATACCATTTGCAGCAGGCACTTCCAGCGCTCTGGGCAAACCTGTCAGATAGCGTTGCAGCACGTCCTCATGTTTGACACCGAGGCATGACCCCGCTGCCCCTGACATGCCGAGATCGGTCATGAAAGCCGTTCCGCCCGGCAGGACAGCGGCATCATTCGTCTGGACATGCGTATGCGTTCCGAGCACTGCGGAAACGCGCCCGTCGAGCAAATGGGCCAAGGCGGCCTTTTCGCCCGTGGCCTCGGCATGGAAATCCACGATCCGAATCGTCACTTCGTCCGGAATGGTCTCCAGAGCGGCTTCGGCAGCGGCAAACGGGCAGTCGATGGGCTGCATGAACACGCGCCCCTGAAGATTGATGAGCGCGACCGGAGGCAGCCCGTCCGTTTCAATGATCCGCACTCCGGTTCCGGGGTTGGAATCCGGGTAGTTGTGGGCACGGGTCAGACGGTTGTCGTTCTCAAGCATGTTCCAGAGGTTCTTGAACTTCCAGATATGGTTACCCGAAGTCAGGCCGTCCAGACCGTAAGAGAAAAGCGCCTTCGCGTTGTTGGCTGACAGGCCGAATCCGCCGCTGGCGTTTTCCGCGTTGGCAAAGGCAAGGTCGATGTTTTCGGCCTCACGTATGGCGGTGAGGTTGTCCTTGACGGCCTGACGGCCGGGGCGACCCACAATGTCGCCGAGAAAAAGTATACGCATGCTGTGTCCTGTATCTTTGACGCACGCACGGCACGGGCCGCGTCATGAAGACGCACGCCGTGCCGAAATGCCGAAAAAGGAGTGTAATCAGATTTTCTGGAAAACGGTCGGTGCAACCTGCCTCAGAGGCAGCTTCATGCCCGAAAGACTCTCGGAATGACCGATGAAGAGGTATCCGTGATATTTGAGATTGTTACAAAACTTGTTGAAAAGAACGACCTGCGTCGGGCGGTCGAAATAGATGACCACATTGCGGCAGAAAATGATGTCCTGCTCATCCTGCAAACGGAAATTGCCCATGAAGTTGAGCCGGCTGAACGAAACCTTGCGGCGAATGCATTCATCGATCTTGATGAGCGGCTTCGCCTTGTTCTTGCTCTTGAGCAGGTACTTCTTTTTCATGGCCATGGGTATGTCGTCGGCCTTTTCCATGGAATAAATGGCCCGCTGCGCCTTTTGCAGGATTTCGCTGGAAATATCCGTAGCCAAAATGGAAAAATCGAATCCTGAATGTGCAGCCGCGAATTCGGACAGCACCATGCCAAGGGTGTACGGCTCCTCACCGCTGGAACAGCCCGCGCTCCATATCCTGAGCGGAGCGGTTCCGCCGATACGGCGCGACCAGAGTTCCGGCAGCACGATGTTGTTCATGATGTCCCAGTGCTTGGGCTCCCGGAAAAAATGCGTGGTGTTGGTGGTGACCACGTCGATGAGATGTGACCGCTCTGCCTCGCGCCCCTTCTCGGAAAAGACGTAATCGCAGTATTCCTTGTAGGACTGCATGCCCAGCGCCCGCAACCGTTTCTGGAAGCGCGACTGGAGCAGCACCTTCTTGGTGGGCGGCATCTTGATGCCGAATTCGGAATGAATCAGCTCGCTGAACCGCTTGAACTCGCCCTCGCCCATCTCGGCTCGGAACATGTTCATGGACTGGTTCACACTCTTCTTGAGCGCATCTCCATCAATGCCGGATGAAGTCTTTGCTGCGGAAGCAGGCTTGTTCTCGTTCATATTTGCATATTCTCCATGAGGCAATGGCACACGGCCAAAAGTGGCGTCCCACAGAACATTTACGGAAAAAAAGCATTTACGCCATGATAATCATGTCTTTTTGAAACATTTCCGGAAACTGCTTTTTCTCCTGCCCGAAAACAAAAGGAACCCGGACTTCAAACGAAATCCGGGTTCCTTGTTTTTTCAACTATTTGGCGTAACCGACCGCTCGCTTCTCGCGAATGACCGTGACCCGAATCTGTCCGGGATACGTCATGTTGTTCTCAATCTTTTCCGCGATGTCCTTGCAAAGAACATACGTGTTCTCGTCGCCGATCTTGTCGGAATCGACCATGACGCGGATCTCGCGGCCGGCCTGAATGGCGTAGGCTTTCGAGACACCGTCGAAACCGGTGGCAAGGCCTTCCAGTTCCTCAAGGCGCTTGACGTAGTTCTCAAGCAGCTCCTTGCGTGCGCCGGGACGGGCACCGGACAGGGAGTCCGCGGCCTGCACCAGATTGGCGAGGATGGACATGGGCGGCGTGTCTTCATGGTGCGCGGCGATGGCGTGGATGATCTCCTTGGACTCGCCGTGCTTCTTGGCAATGTCCGCACCGATGATGGCGTGGGGGCCTTCGATCTCGTGGTCGACGGCCTTTCCGAGGTCATGCAGCAGGCCGGCACGCTTGGCTTCCTTTTCATTCAGTCCGAGCTCGGCAGCCATGACGCCGCACAGGAAGGCGACTTCCATGGAGTGCTGCAACACGTTCTGGCTGAATGAAGTGCGGTAGTGCAAACGCCCCAGCAGGTTGACCAGCTCCGGATGGATGCCGTGAACGCCGACGTCGAAGGTGGCCTGTTCACCGATCTCCTTGAGCTTGGTGTCCATCTCGCCTTCGACCTTGCTGACGATCTCCTCGATGCGGGCCGGATGAATGCGGCCGTCATGGATGAGGCGTTCGAGCGCCTGCTTGGCGACTTCGCGCTTGAGCGGGCTGAATGCGGACAGGACCACGGTTTCGGGAGTATCGTCGATGATGAGGTCAACGCCGGTAGCGGCTTCGAGAGCGCGAATGTTGCGGCCCTCGCGGCCGATGATGCGGCCTTTCATGTCTTCGGAAGGAAGGGTCACGGCAGTGACGGTCTGTTCACCGGCATAGTCACCGGCGTACCGCTGCAATGCCAGCGACAGGATTTCACGGGCTTTCTTGCTCGCGGTTTCCTTGGCCTCCATCTCGATGTTGCGAATCATCTTGGCGGCTTCGTGACGGGTGCGGGACTCGATTTCCGTCATCAGGCTTTCCTTGGCCTCTTCAACGGTCAGACCGGAAATTTCCTGAAGCTTGCGTTCATGTTCGTCAGCCTTGCGCTCAAGGTCTTCCTCAAGATCGCCGAGCTGCTTTTCATGCTTGATGAGCTGTTTTTCCAGCTCGACCACCTGGGCTTCCTTGTCCGCGACTTTCTCGCGTTTGGCGTCCAGTCGTTCTTCCTTGCTGTGCAGGCGTCTTTCCTCGCCCTTGAGCTGACCTTCACGGTCCTTGAAGTCCCGTTCCAGTTCTTTCTTCTGACTATAGATTTCGTCCTGAGCCTGAAGACGGGCTTCCTTCTTCAAGGCTTCACTCTCTTTCCGGGCCTCTTCAACAATGCGGTCGGCCAGCCCCCGAGAGTCGGAAATCTGTTTATCGGATATGTATCGTTGGAGCAGGTATCCGACCCCCAGGCCGGCAACCGCTCCTGCGCCGATCATGGCGATTTCGGTTAACATGGGAACTCTCCTTATTTTATGTTGACAGACTTTGGGCGGTCTGTTGACGCCGAATGACAGCGCTTGAAATACGTCTGTAGCACGTATTTCGGGGGAAGGAGAAGCTGCAAATGCAGAAATCGAAAGGATGGAAAGGCGGTATATATATCCTGCTTCGGCATAAACCGGCAGGGAATCCCCGGGAAGCCGTGTTGCCTGTTGGTTTTGAACCTGGCATGTCCAGGTGGGCATGACTCGCGAACCTTCAGGCTTCCCACTCGCAGTGGGCGTGCTCACCAACTCGCTGGAGTCGTCGCCCTTTTTCAGAGCATTGGCTCAATAACGCTCCAGACAATCACAAACACCCCAGGGGTAATTCTCTTCCTACCTCAAATCCACCCTTATATCGGTTGAATTTTCATGAGGTCTTTTCCAAAATCTCTTCGATCTTCTCTTCCAGCTGCGCGAGCTTGTGTTCACTGACCAGGAAGTCGTCAGCAAGGCTGAGGAGCAGAAAGGTCAAAGCCTTTTCCTTGCTGAGGTCACCTGCCCCGGCAATCAGCTCCTTGTACTTTTTCTCCAAATACTCCTGCGCAGCGTCAATGCGGTGGTTTTCCGCATCCGTCTTGAAGGATATATCAAGTCCAAACAGATTTAACGTGTAGCTTGGCATCGCAAATTGCTGTTATTCCAACTCGTTCTGGATTTTACCCAAAAGCGTGTCGATGCGGGTTTCGATGTCGTGCCGCAGTTCCTTTTCGGCCTCGACTTCCTCCCTCAAGCGCTGGTTTTCTTGTTTCAGTCCTTCGATTTTATTTAACAACTTGTTGAATCGTTCTTCAAGTTGGCTCATTAATTCCATATAATCTATCTATCCTCTTAATTATGACAAATCAAGACTTCTTCATTCGCCGTTTGAGATTAATCTGCTTGCCGCGCGCGATGCCCGTGCCTTCGTCCGGCACGTCCTTGGTGATGGTGGACCCCGCGCCCACAAGCGCATTTTCGCCCACGGTCACCGGCGCGACCAATGCGGTATTGCTGCCGATGAAAGCACCGTCGCCGATTTTCGTGACAAACTTGTTCTTGCCGTCATAGTTGCAGGTGATGGTTCCGGCACCGATATTGGCCCCGGCCCCTACCTCGGCGTCGCCGAGGTAGGTCAGGTGGCTCGCCTTGGAACCTTCCCCGAGCACGGCCTTTTTCATCTCCACGAAATTGCCCACGCGCGCACCCACCTTGAGCACTGCGCCCGGACGAAGCCGCGCATACGGTCCGGCCCATGCGTCCGGCCCGACTTCCGCCCCTTCAATATGGCAGAATTGCTTGATGTCGCACCCCGACGCGAACGTCGAGTCCGTGATGTACGTATACGACCCCAGACGCGCACCCGCGGCAACGGTCGATGTTCCGTACACTTCGCAATGCCCGAAAATTTCCGCCCCCGGCTCCACCGTGACCTTCGGGCCGACGGTCACCGTCTCCGGGCTGTGAATGATGACGCCGCTGTCGATATGGGCCTCGACGATCTGCCGACGCAGGGCATTTTCCGCGGTCACCAATTCACGCGGGCTGTTGATACCCATGAGGCTCAGGTCATCCCCGCACTGCACGCCGTCCACGGTCAGCCCCTTGGACACCGCCAGTTCAATGAGGTCGGTGATATAGTACTCGCCACTCTTGTTGTCGTTTCCGAGTTCGCTGAGCAACGGCTCCATGCTCGAAATCTTCAGCAGGTAGATTCCCGCGTTCACTTCGCCCGTGACCGGCCCGTGGACATTCATGTCATAGTCCTTGGCCTCGACAATGGCGGAAATGCGGCGATCCTCATCGCGCACCACGCGCCCGAAAGCAGCGGGATCACGCGGGGTGATGGTCATGAACGCCAGATCGCAGCATCCGGCCACCCCGGCCATGCGCTCAAGCGACTGCGTGGTCACCAGCGGCGTATCCCCGTTGATGACGAGGCAGTATTCGGAGCCGGTCGCCTTGACCGCATCCCATGCGACCTGCAAGGCGTGCCCGGTGCCGAGCTGTTCCTTCTGCTCCACGAAACGGCCTTCCATGCCGGGGAAAGCGGCTTCCACCATGTCGGCACCATGACCGATGACCGTCAGCACGCGTTCACCCAGAAGCGGCTCCAGCGCGGCATGCACGTAATAGAGCATGGGTTCGTTCAGCAGGGTCTGCAACACCTTCGGCTTGGGCGAGTGCATGCGCGTCCCTTTTCCGGCGGCAAGGACCACGGCAGTGATGTTCATATCAGGCATATATTCTCCGGCTCAGCGGTTTGATTTCGGTGTCTCAATCAACTTGGCGCACAAATTACCCATTTGGATGAAAAAGGACAACCCAAATAGTCTGGAAAAGCCCCACTTCCCGGCAGGGGGAAAACCGTCTGTCGAATTCCGAAACACAGGCAACGCCGTCAGACGTGCATTTCTACAATGTTCTCATGAAAATCAGCCGTGTACTGCTCCAACCAACAGGCCGGACACGTCCCGTGCTGCCAGCGCCCTTTCAAAGCTTTTCCCCTGCCCCTGCTCCCGTGCGATCCCATGGGCGAGAGCAAGCTCCTCCAGCCCTGATTCAAGCCGATAGGATTTGAGGTTCGCCAACGCGATTTCAAAGGCGAGCCGCCAGTCTTTCCGTTCATGCAGGGTCAGGATGGACAGGAAACCGACCCGGACCTGTTCCATACCGAGGACCGGTCGAAGCATCGTGTCCAGAAGCCGCAGCGTGGGCAGGTGCTGCGGTTCATCCACAAGCACGGTCATGAGGCATTCCGAAGCCGCCGCAGGAAGGTGCCGGGACGGATTGAACGGGAATCCTCCCCGGATGATACGCTCCCTGCGCGAAAGGTCCTTTGCCCAGAGAGTCAAAAGCTGCACCGAATCTTCCGGCGCACGCGGCTGCCGAGCCCCGGTGGATTGCAGATGGCGGTACCAGAAGGTCTTGGCCGCATCCCAGTTCCCGGCACGCAGGGTCGCCATGGACCCGGCAAGGTTGCACTCCGGCGAATCAACAAACAACTGCCCGCCCAGAATGGACCGGATATTCTCCTCAAGGCCCGCCGTCATCCCGGCAGCGGCCTGAACCCGCATGGCCGCTTCGGCCACTTCCGCATCCAGCGGCAATTCAGCCAGTTCCGACAGCAGTTTCCCGGCTGGCATGTCGTGCATTCCGGCTTCCCACAGGCCGCAAATTGCAAGCGTTTGCCACTTGATGCTGTCCGGTCCGGTTGCCCGATGCCGCACGGCATCGCGCGCGTATTCCAACAAACGCTGCGCCCTGTGTTCCGGCAGGTGCTCCCGCTGGACACGCTCATGTGCAGCGCGCCCCATGGCCTGCGTCAGCCGGTCTTCATGCATGTATTTCCGGAGCTTGCTGTCCATCTCGACAATGTCGGCATAGGTATCGAACTCACGCCCGGGCCTGAACAGTTCCTCCTGCTCGTCGCCCAGCGCCTGCCCCAGCACGAGACATCCGCAGGATGCGGCCTCGAACAATCGAAAATTGACTTCACCGAGAATGGATTCATTGGGAATGATCCGCGACGAGCGGTAGAGTTCCATCATGCCACCAAAATCAAGACCATCCCGAATGGCGAGATTGAAATTACCCCATTTCCTTTCGAGGTACTCCAGCATCCACTTGCGGGCAGGCCGCTGTTCGGTGACGCGTCCCACGAAAGCGAGATCGAACTCCCGCTTTCCGTCAGCGATGTCGATTTTCCTACCATACCACGGCAGCCAGCGCACATCCTTCGCCCCCTGCCGCTGGGTATCGGGAATGACCTTGCGCTGGGTAACGCAGGTCATGTCGAACAGCCGCGCATACGCGCTCTGCCAGTGTGCGTTGAGATGCGGGTCCACCCCCCAGTAAATGAGCGGGCAGTCCATTTCGTCGAGGCCGGTCACCACGGTCCGACGATTCAAGACTTCGCACTGAACCACCAGATCGGGCGTGAAACCATGCTCCGCCAACGCCTCGGGAAGGGAAAAGAACGGTGCCCGACGGGTCAGCAGATTCAAAACAGTGCATCCGGCACGCTCGAATCCGGCCCCCACGGGGAACGGCACGTCAATCAGGCAGATATTTCGTATTTCCGACATGCCACGTCTATACACTGTTTCCACTCGTTTATCCACGCCGTAACATCTCAAAATGTATGAGCTCCTTCTCGTATTCAACAGCCTTTGCAGACTTCACAGCCCTTTTACTTAAGGGTCAACACATTGTTTTATAACAATATTTTTTTTCGGGAAATTCCTGAAACAACCCTAAGCATTCCCGACAGGGCGGCCGATAAGAGAATCAACCGCGAAGGATGCATCAAACGGGATCGCATGTTCGCAACGCATCCATGATTGCGGATACCTGTCCGAACGCAATGGACAGAGGCTGCCGCAACGGGATGAGAGGGAGACTTCGGGAAGGATTGGGAGATCCTTCCCCTGACTTCAATAACCCGGGGAGGGGTTAATGAAGGGTTATGATGAAAGCCGCACGCATTGTGCAGCCAATATTGAGACCGAGCGCGTGTTCGACGAGTTCGACGCCACCGAGTCCGAACGTTCCCGCAGGGACGAATCGGAAGAGCGCGCCCGAAAGATCGCCCGCCTCAGGAATGAGGTCCGCACCGGGGATTACGAGCCTGACGTGCATGACATCGCACGCCTGCTCACCTCGGCCATGGACCCCTCCCTGTAGGATCTGACCGAACGCGAAAAGCCGCCGGACCGGAGACGCATCTCCGGTCCGGCGGCTTTTTGGCGTCCGGATTTTCCGCATCCACCCACTGCTTTATTTGACTCACGACCGTTCCTCAGTCATATATTCAAGTAATAACTATAGAAGGTGGACGCCGTGGAAATCGCCCAGACGATATTCGGCCCTGTCCTCGGATGGTGCCGCAGTCCTTTCGGGAAACTCACCCTGCTCATTCTGGCCATGCTGCTGTTCGGCACCGTGGGCTACTGGTTTTTCGAGCACTATCCCGACGGCGAAGTCCATGACCTGTTCGGCGCGCTGTGGTGGACGGTGGTCACCCTGACCACCGTGGGCTACGGCGACATGGTGCCGGGGACCACCGGCGGCAAGATCATGGGATTCTTCGTCATGATCTGCGGCATCGGACTCGTCTCCACCCTCACAGGCAACCTGGCCTCCATGCTGGTGGAGCGAAAGGCCAGAAAGCGCAAGGGGCTGCTCAAGGTGAACCAGAAAAACCACGTTATCATCGTCGGCTGGAACGACTTCGGACTGGAATTGATTGCCGCCCTGCGGGACAACGGAGTTCTCGGCACGGGCGACAGTTCTTCGGAAAGCCTCGCGCTCGTCAATCCACTCGGACCCGACGAACGGGAATCCATCGCCTTCCAGCTCGACATGGGCGATCGCCTCCATTTCGTATGGGGAAACATCACACAGGAATCCGTGCTCCAAAAAGCCCGCATGGACCGCGCCAAGGTGGTCTATCTTCTCTCCCAGCATGAAAAACAGTCACCCAAGGATGCGGATCAGGAAACGCTCTACGCGGCCCTCGCCATCCGCGAGCTCGCCCCGCAGGTTCCCATGTACGGCGAAGTCGCCCTGCCGGAAAACCGCAAGCACCTGCTCCGGGCTGGTGTCAATGAAATCCTCGTACGCGGCCAGCTCGCAAGCCTCATCCTCGGGCTCATGGGAGCGAACCCGTCCATGTGGACCTTCCTTCAGGAAGTGCTCGGCATGCGCGGCTCCAACCACATGGAGTTCCAACAGCTCAGTTCCGAGGAACAGCATCTCAACTGGGGCGAACTCATGACCCGCTTCCGGCGCGACGGACGACTGCCGCTGGCCCTGTGCCAGGTCAGCAAACAACTCTCCCTTGAAGACGTTCTCGACGAAAGCGCGGCGCTGGACCAGTTCATCCTCGAGCTCTTTGAATCCTCGGGACAGGAAACCCGCATCGGCAATACCGGCCCGCGCGTCATCGCCAACCCGCCGGACACGGAATCACTGGAAAGCTACGACGCGGTCCTGTTTCTCAATCCGGGAGCGACGCGATGAAAGCGGCCAACGTCACATGGGAAGCGATTTCGCTTTTCGACGGTCTCACGTCCGAACAGATCGACAAGATCAAACCCATTTTCGATGTCCGCTCGGTCGAAACCGGCACCGACCTGATCCGTGAGGGAGAAGAGGGAGATGAAATGTTCATCCTCATCCACGGCCGCGTACGGATCACCAAGTCCATGCTGCTCCACGACATGGCCCTGCCCATTCTCGAGGTGAACAACCCGCGCAAGGTGCTGGCCACGCTTGACGGCCACACCTACCCCATCTTCGGCGAGATAGCGCTCGTGGACCGCGACACCCGCTCCGCGACCATTCAGGTTCTCGAAGACGCCGACTTCCTCGTCACGGACCGTCCCCGCTTTTTCAAGCTCCTCGAAACGGAACCGGCACTCGGCGCACATCTTGTCATGGCCCTTGCCAAACGCATGGCCGGGACCGTCCGCAAGGGAAACAGCGAGCTTATCAAGGTTTCCACGGCACTCGCGCTCGCGCTTTCACGATACAAGACAACGCCGTAGACGACAGCACTGCCTGCTGCCAGCCCGATTCCCGAATCAGGGAGCGACTGTCCGAAAACAGTCAAAACGCCATTCTACCAGACGAGATATTGGTGAATTCCGGGAGAGCTGAGGAACAGTGCCGCGCCGAAAACCGCGATGACCAGCGCTCCGCATATGGAAAGACCGGCGTACATCCAATTGAACAGTTTCCTGTTGGAGCCGGTCATCCTCAGGGTCAGGCCGCGTGCGGACACCGCAACCCAGGCAAACAGCGTCGTGGTGACGCCCATGCCGACCGCCATGACCACAAGCGCACCCATGCCCGCCCAGAAGATGTCCTGCCCGATGGCAAAAGCGAGAATCACTGCCGCTCCGGGACAGGGGATCAGGCCGGTCACAAAGGAGACGGTCAGCACCTTCCTGATCTGGGCGGCATCGTCAGGATCGGGCACCGGCTCGGCGCAGGAACATGCGGTCAGCAAACCGCCCCTGAAGACATCCCGCATGGCCTTGATGGCAAGGACCACCCCCATGAGAGCGAGAAGTGCATAACTGGCAGGAGCCAGCGCACGGCTTGCCGCCTGAAATCCTCCCATGCCGGAAGAAAAGAACAGATAGGCCACGCCAACGGCAAGGGCTGCGGACCCCATGTGGACAAAGGTGATGGTATTGCCCATGAGCGCGCCGGTGAAAAACGAACCGGGATTACTCAGGAAATAGGAACAGACCACGGTCTTTCCATGCCCCGGACCAACGGCGTGAACCACGCCGTACACAAAGGACAGCCCCAGAAACATCCAAAGTGCGGAGCCAAAGGGGTTGTCCCTGATGTCCATGCCGAAACCGTTGAGCCTGAGGGTCAGCTCCTTCTGGAGCGACCGCACCAGAGACATGAGCCGCTCGATCGGGCCGGGAGATTCCACCGGAAGCTCGGCAGCGGGCAGGTCCGGCTTGGAGTCGGGCTGACCGGAAATGGACAGATGCACGGCCTCGGGCACGATGAACTGCCAGTAGGTGTGGTCCTTGGCCGGACGCACCACATGGCTGACCTGAGCCATGCCATCGATTTCAAACCCGAGCTTATCCTTGAGCAGCAGGATGTCCGAATAATACTCCTTGTCGAACACGGCCGCACGGAAATCCTTTACCTTGTCAAAGGGCAGGTTCAGGGGGACCGTGAAATCATAGACGAGCCGCCCGTCCCTGAGCGAGGCCTTGAAATCCTTGGCAGTGATTTTCAACCGCTTGCCCCCGGTCTCGATCAGCGTGAAATAATTGAAGTTGGCGAGGTAGGCAAAAGCGCCTTCGCGTATTTTCTCCTGCCCGATGGTCGTGGCGAGGCTGGTGGCGTCCAGCTCCAGATCGGAAAGGATGGCGTTGGTGAAGATATCGTCGAACAGCCAGTTCTCCTGCACGGCGGCAAGACCGGAATCGTTGATCTGAAACGTCAGGGCCGCATCCACCCAGACATGGGGATGCGCCTGAGCCTGCCGCACGGAAACGACAAGGGGCAACAACAGGAGAATGATGATGGAAAGATACTTTTTCATGGCGTTGTGCTTTCATTAGAGCAGATGTTCATGTGTGGCAAGTCCGCTACCGGTTGTTCCGGCAGCGATTTCCATCTATCATGGTTCAGAACTTCAACCGTGGGAATGACGATGACAAGAATCCTGACCGCGCTGTGCCTGAGTATGCTGCTGGCTGTTCCCGCCGTCGCCGGAACGGTTACCGCCGTGACGATCGACGGACTGACGTGCGCCGCCCCGGTCCTCGACGCCATCGCGCAGGAGGCCGGACTGACCACGGCACTGGTTTCGACCTCCCGCGAAAAGGCCCGTGCCGCCCTTTGCTCGGGACAGGCGGACATGGCCCTCCTGCCAGCGGACGTATCCGTCGCGAAAAAAATCAGGAACCTTGGCCCGGTATTCACTGCGGAATACGGAGTGATCGGACGGGCGGGCAACTACTTCCGTTCGCTCAGGGAGCTTGGCGGAAAAATCGTTGCCGTGGTGCGCGGCGAAGAAAAGGATGAACGCATTTCAAAAAGAAAAGGCATCATCCCCCGCCCGCTTGCGGGATATGAACAATGCCTGAAACTGCTCCTTGCCGGAAAGGTGGACGCCGTGGCCGGAGACATCTGCGGCATGGCCCATGCTGTAAAAAAGATGCGTATCCCCAAACAGGCTCTCGGCACCCCGTTCATTCTTTCCTCGACTCCCGTGTGCCTGTTCGTGTCAGACGGGCTGGGCGAAAACATCCGGCCAATCGATGAAACGCTTTATCTTCTGAAGAAAAAAGAGACTCTCAGAAAAATCCTTGCCCAATATTCATTATAACATGGGTGACACAGGTTGCGTACTTGTGTAGGTAAATAGCTGAACGTGACAAAAGGACAAAAGAATTCAGTTCATTCGCATTCTTTCGGAACAACACATGAGTTCAGATAAACCGAATATAAAAAAGCCCTTCTTTTCAAGCCGGTCCATCTCCCGGGATCTGACGGCGAGTCTTGTCGTTATCGTCCTGGTCGTGGCAACGACCATGGGCGGCTACATCTACTGGCAGCAAGGCAAGGAGATGTGGGAAACCGCTGAGGAGAAAGGCGAAGACACCATCACCAGCGTGGCGGAGATTCTTGCCGTTCCCATCTGGAATCTCGATTACGACAACGCCCGCCTGATCGGTTCCGTCTACACCCATGACGACATGGTGCAAGGCATCCGCATCTACGGATCGCGCAACGAGGTCGTCTTTGCCCACGAAAAATTTTCCGGGTCGCAGGCGGATTTCAGCAAGGTCCGCTCCATTGTTTTCGAAGGCCGCACCATCGGCCGCGCGGAAATAGACTTCACCCTCGCCCGTGACAAGAAACGGCTCGATGAGCAGATGCTTGTGTCCACGCTTATCATCGTGGTCGCCATCTCGGTCATTCTCGCCATCACCGGCCTGCTGCTGCGCGTCTTCCTGAACAAGCCGCTTCAGGTCCTCCAACAGGGCATCGCCCGTGTTGCCAAGGGCGATTTCTCGTATGAGTTCGGCGAGGTCTACCACGCGGAGCTGCTGGAAATCGCCAAGCGGTTCCGGCGCATGTCCGCTGAAATCGAAGCGCGTGAAAAGAAACTGCAAGCCATGAACAAGACCTTGCAGGAAGCCGAGGAAAAATACCGCGGCATCTTTGAAAACGCCATCGAAGGCATTTTTCAGGCCACGCCCGACGGTGTGCTGCGCCGCGCCAACCCGGCCATGGCCCGCATCTTCGGGTACGAGTCACTGGACGAATTCCTCTCCAACGTGCGGTCGCTCGGTTCCCGCATCATGGTCAACCCCGACCACATGCAGGCCTTTTACGAACAGGTGCGCGAACGGGGTGAGGTCAAGCGGTTCGAAGCGGAATACTACCGCCGCGACGGCAAGACCATCTGGGGTTCGCTCAACGCCCGCGCCATTTACAACGACGTCGGCGAGTTCACCTTCATCGAAGGCATTCTCGAAGACATCACGGACCGCAAGAAAGCCGAACAGGATCTGGCGGACCTCAACCGCCATCTGGAACAGCTTGTCCGGGAACGCACCGAAGACCTCGTCAACAAGGCGCAGGAACTGGAGGACGCCAACCAGCGTCTGCGGGAACTGGATGAAATGAAATCCGCATTTCTCTCTTCCGTCTCCCATGAGCTGCGGACACCGCTGACATCCATTCTCGGCTTCTCCAAGCTGCTCCACAAGGAGTTTGCCAAAAACTTCGTGCCGCTGGCCGCCGATTCGAAATCCCTGACCAAAAAGGGTGACCGGATTCAGGAAAACCTGTCCATCATCAGCCACGAAGGCGAACGGTTGACCCGTCTCATCAACGACGTGCTCGACCTCAACAAGATCGAATCCGGCCGCATGGGATGGCGTGACGAACGCCTCGACATGGCCGAAATAGTGAACGTGGCAACCAACGCCGTTGCCGGCATGTTCGCGGACAATCCGAATCTCGAACTCGTGACCGAAGTGGATCAGGGCTTGCCGATCGTCATCGCCGACCCCGACCGCATGCAGCAGATTCTCATCAACCTGCTCAACAATGCGGCCAAGTTCACCAACACGGGACAGGTCTCGGTCAAGGCGTTCCCGCGCTTCGGACAAATTCGCGTCGAAGTCGCGGACACGGGCGTGGGCATCCAGCCCGAAGATCAGGCGCAGATATTCGAGAAATTCCACCAGACCCGCTCCGACACCATGGAAGACAAACCCAAGGGAACCGGCCTCGGCCTCACCATCTGCCGCGAGATCATCGAACACTACGGCGGTAGAATCTGGGTCGAATCCGAAGTCGGTGTCGGCTCGACATTCATCTTCACGCTCCCGTCCGCGTCCTAGAACACATTCAACAAAAACAAAAAAAGCCCCGGAAGAGATTCTTCCGGGGCTTTTTTTTTCATATTCGGTTTCTGCTTTCTCAGTCCTTCTGGCTGTCCGCTTTCAACTGCCCGCAGGCGGCCTTGATATCCGCGCCCATGGAGCGGCGGATGAATGCGGTGAGACCGTGGTCCCAGAGGCGCTTCTCGAATGCTTCGACCCGATCACGGTCGGGCGCGTCATACGGCATACCCTCGGTGGCGTTGTAGGCGATGAGATTGATCTTGCCCTTTCTGCGGTCGATGAGCCGTGCCAACTGATCGGCATGCTCCATGGAGTCGTTGACGTCCTTGAGCAACAGGTATTCGAACGTGATGCGTTCGCGGTTCCGCATGGGATACGCCTTGAGCGCGGCCATGAGATCGTCCAGATGGACCTTGGCGGCCTTGGGCATGATCTTGGCGCGCAGCTCCTGCGTGGGAGCATGAAGGGAAATGGCGGGGAGCGCCACTTCACGCTCACCAAGAATCTTGAGCTTGTCGGGGAACCCTACCGTGGACACCATGGAACGCCGCCATGAAAGGGACAGTCCGCGTTCACACGGCAGGTCATCCAGCACCTTGAGCAGGTTGTCGAGGTTGAGCAGCGGCTCGCCCATGCCCATGAACACGAGGTTCTTGAGCGGGTTCATGCCCTGATCTTCAAGGTACTGGCGGCCGACGAGCACCTGCCCGAGGATTTCCCCGTAGGTAAGGTTCCGCTCGAACCCGAGCTTTCCGGTGTTGCAGAAGGTACAGGCCATGGCACAGCCCACCTGTGTGGACAGGCATTGCGAGTAGCGGTCCTGCATGGGAATGAGCACGGTCTCGATGAGCGCGCCGTCGGTCATCCGCAGCAGGAACTTGACCGTACCGTCCCGGCTGGTCTGGACATCCGCGATGGCGGGCCAGACGATATTCGCCATGGTCGCGAGCTTTTCGCGCAACGGTTTGGACAGGTTGGTCATGGCGCCGATATCGCGCACGCGCTTCTGCCACAGCCACTGCCATATCTGCTCGGTGCGGAAACGGGGTTCCTTGAGATCTTCGGCAACAAAGGCTTCGAGATCGTTTTTTGTCAGCTCAATAAGGTTCTGCATGGCGTCCCTTGTATGGTATTGGGCGGTCGTGTCAAGTCGCGGCCTTCTCCATCAGCCGCCTTGCCCCGCGCCTCACGCCCTTGCGAGACAGCCCCGCCCTGACATGATGCCGTCTGAAATTGCCCGTCTTCATCAACAAAAAAAGGCACCTACAAGCAATGCAGGTGCCTTTGTATTCTTGTAAAAGGACTATGCCCCGGCTTTTTCCTGTCCGGCGCGAACCGCCTTGACCAGTTCGGCGGTTGCCTCGCGGGGCGACGAAGCCGAACAAATGGCAGATACCACGGCCACACCGTCCACACCGGACGCCGCCACTTCCATGGCATTGTCCAGATTGACACCGCCGATGCCGACCAGCGGAAATTTCGACGTTGCCACGGCCCGACGCAGGCCGTCCGGTCCCCATGGCGCGCCTCTGGTGTCCTTCTTTGTCTGGGTCGGGAACACCGGCCCGACACCGAGATAATCCACGGGCAGGGACTGGGCCGCGGCAATATCCTCGTCGGTATCCACGGACAGCCCCAGAATGGCATCCGGCCCGATCAGGCGGCGCACGTCTTCAACGCGCATGTCGCTCTGGCCCACATGCACCCCCTGAACCCCGGCGGCAAGGGCCACGTCCACGCGGTCATTGATCAGCAGCGGGATGTCGAGCGGGTTGAGTCGGGCAGCAAGAGCACGGGCCAGCTCCACGAATTCGCCGGTATCCGCATCCTTTTCACGGAGCTGCACCATGGTGCAGCCGCCCGCCACGGCTTCGGCGACCACTTCTTCCAGAGAACGCCCGAGACAGAGCGCGCGGTCCGTGACCAGATAAACGGCTAAATCGGTCGGCTTCATGAGAGCGCCACCTCCAGCCGGTCGGCCACGACCTGTTCGTCGATCTGGTACAGGGCGTCCAGAAAATGCATTTGCAGACTGCCCGGTCCCGGAGAAATCTCGGCAGCCATGGCCCCTGCCATGTTCATGACCGCGGCAGTGTCCAAGGCGGCCTGGAACGGGTCTTCCTGAACCGCTGCCAGCGCGCCGGTCAGAGCGGTGCAGGTACAGCCGAGTCCCGTGACGCGGGGCATCATGTCCGAGCCGCCCTTCAGTCTGGCCTCGCGGCCTTCATGAACCACGAGATCGACTTCCCCGCTGATCAGCACGGCACAGCCGTAACGCTTGTTGAGCGCATGGGCCGCGGCAGCAGCCTCTTCCACGCCGTGCAGGGTATCCACGCCTTTGGGACGTCCCTCATCCCCGGCAACGACCATGATCTCCGAGGCATTGCCGCGAAGTATCCGGGGCCGGTACTTTTCCAGCAGTTCAACGGGCAGTTCCGTGCGGAGCGGATTGACTCCGGCGGCCACGGGATCGAGCACGATGGGCTTGCCCTGCTCCACGGCCCGGGCCATGGCGACGTGCATGCCTTCGATGTAATCCGGC
Source organism: uncultured Pseudodesulfovibrio sp. (assembly GCF_963664965.1). Classification (NCBI taxonomy): domain Bacteria; kingdom Pseudomonadati; phylum Thermodesulfobacteriota; class Desulfovibrionia; order Desulfovibrionales; family Desulfovibrionaceae; genus Pseudodesulfovibrio; species uncultured Pseudodesulfovibrio sp. Next base: position 400,183 of record NZ_OY761823.1, read on the forward strand.
TGAAGCGTGCCCAGATTGACAACCAGCGCACGGGACAGGTCCAGCAGGCCGGGAAGGTCATCCACAGGGTGGCTCATGGCGGGAGAGGCTCCCAGCGCAAGCAGGGCATTGGCCGTGTTGTTGGTGACGACGTAGTTGGTGATATTGAGCACCATGGGCGCGGTTTCGCGGACGGCCCTGATGTCGTTCCAGACAGCGGAAATCATGGATTCGGAAGCAGGCATCAGAGACGTTCCTCCACACTCTTCACTTTTCGGGTCATGCGGTCCTCGCCCCCGGCCTTGGAATCAACGGCCATGGTCAGGTACACCCGGCTGTTGTCCTCGTGCAGGGCGTCATGGCACTTTTTGATGACCGCCATGATCTCGTCGAACTCCCCTTCCAGAACGGTCCCCATGGCCCCCAGCTGGTAGGGAATGCCGGACTTCTCAACTATCCGGATCACCCGGGCGACATACGGCGAAAGCGACTCTTCGCCCCCCTTGCCCATCGGAAAAATCGTAAACGTTACAACACAACTCATGATTGGTCGTCCTTTGCTGATTGATTTGAATGGGGAATTCTCAGCCTTCGACGAAGTGCGGTCAAGCGGAAACTCTTTTTAATCAGGAAAGTGGCAGATGGTACGGACTCCGCGTCATTCGCGGATAGCCCCGGCTCCCTTGCCGAGGGAGGTCTTCGGCGCGGTGGGCTTGGGCAAAAACAAGGGGCACCACTCTTATGGTGCCCCTTTAGTTATTCCTTTTTTTCCCGCGTGTCTTTCTGGTATTCGGGATTGCGACGGAAGGTACTCCAAGTGCTTATTGCATTCCGCATACCTCCCCAAAACAAGAGAACCCATACAACAAATGTCAATTCCCACAATCCATAATACCATTGAACAAACGCAGCTCCAATAGTGCCGAGAATTACTCCAACAGCTAAATCCAAGTATAATGACTTTGTTATTTTTTTCATCACCACGCTTCGTCAGCATCTGTAAAAAAGCCAATTACAGGTCCTGCAATACCGAGGCCTGCTCCGAGAGTTTTCCCGTACAAGCCTCCGTGATTAAGCACCTGTTTTACTCCTTCCAAACCAATTTCCCATGCCACCGGCATGCGTCACCCCTTGCACTTTCTGTGCAGGTGTTTTCTTCTTCTCCCACGGGGAGCCATGCCTCGGATCTTCAGTTTCCTGATTTGAATTCATGATCTCCTGTCTCTTTTCCCAATTATTCAAACCTAGCGCATCCTGCGCCGAGTTCCTCGGCTTGGTCGTGCCTTGGGATTTCTCTTTCTCCTCAATATCTTGTTTATGGCGAATATCCGAAAAGTCCCCACGAAACCTCTACCCAAAGGGATAAAAGGCTTTCAGGGAAGGCGATAAAAACGGTTAACAACAAAAGAACAATACTTTTCAGTGAATTCCGATAAAGAAACACACTGAGCAGCAAGAATATCAGCTACGGCAACCGCAACGTATAGCACAATGTTGAAGCCTCATACCAGCATCCTAGACAGTCAGCCGAAGCGGCCGCTGCAATGGCAAAACAGATTGTGAGGAGGCAGCAAAGCCGCCTTGCGGTCTGTATTCCGTTAACCACTGGATTATGCCTTTTCAAAACCACTCAGCGTCTTTCTTGAAAAATCTAAAAAAAAGCATCTTGTAACAAGTTTTCATTACATACAAACTATATGGAATTGCTACATATACAAACGAATATGACATGCTCAATCCCGGTGAACGTTCTGATGCATAAATAGATGTGCAAATAACAATCACATGTATGCAAAGAAATCTGTAGTCTTTCGCTTTGTCCAGAAAAAAGATCAATCCACCATGCACGGCAATGAGAGCAATGCAAGTCATATATATTGTGAAAAGATAGGTATCTAAAAAATCGAAATAAATATTTATATATTCCATATCTAATTATATTTGTGCGGAGACATCCGTCTCCGCACAAGTGTTAGTTGCCGTAAATAGAACGGCGATGCTCCAAAATGCGTTTACCAAGCTCCTTGGCAAGGGATTCATATTCATTCATCCCTTCCTTAACCTGTTTTATCGCATTGCTTTTTGTTTTTACAAAACTCTTTGCAGGGCCTGTCATAACCTTTGACGCCTTTGCGCCAAGCGCACCTTTTTTCAACATCTACGGTATAAGAGCATCCATTACAATTTCCGTAGCCTTATCAAGAGTCAGTTTGCCAACGTCCTTCGACACCTCTACCGCCGCTTTGCTTCCAAATTCCAGCCCCTTGTGCAGGTCTTCATTAGTCACAAGTTCCTGCCCGGTCTTAGTCAGAGCCTTGCCGATGCCAGACCACATCCGGTCTCTCGCGTCTGCCATGTCGGCGTGAGTCAGCGGCTTGTCTTCCTTTTTGCGAGCCATCTCCTTTTCGGCTCGCTTGAGGTCTTCTGCATTCTGCACGGAATTCCTCGGCATGGCTTTTTCAAGCTGATTCAAATCCCGCGCATCCTGCGCCGAATTCCTCGGCTTGGTCGCACCCTGAGATTTTTCCTTCTCCTCAAGCTCGCGGATCGCCCCGGCTCCCTTACCGAGGGAAGTCTTCGGCGCGGCGGGCTTGGGCGCACCGTCACCCTTTTCGGCGGCTGCGGGCTGGGCAAACAACTCCGCCTTGGCGGCATCCTCTCTCCTGAAAAGAAAATTATGCCGGGTCGGCGGCTTGTTCCGTTTGGCTCCCGGCTTGTCGTGCTCGCCGTAATCGTGATTCAGTGAGGCATCCGCGCCCTCGTCCGAGGGGTGCCAGTCCTGCGGCTTGCGGGTCAGCCACCAGTCGGTCATACGGTTCGGGGAATGGTATTTCCTGTGGATGTTCCCGTCACGCCGGACCGGCTCGTACGTGTTGTCCGCATAGCGAATCCACTCGCGATCCATCTTGCCGGTATTCCTGTTATATTCCAGTTTTGTATACTTGTCAGTATTAAACATGTTATTCATATGCAATTTCCTATGATCCGGGCCGGAGACCGGCTGATCTCCGGCCCGCTTTTGGTTATGACCGCCTATGCAGGACGGCCGGATTCGTGCTTGCCGGGGTACAGGAGCTTGAAGCCTTCGCGAATTTTGCGGATATACGCATCATCGCGCTTGTACGGATCGCTGTAACGCGGATCGAGCATCATCTCCTCCAGTTTCTCGCGGGACAAATCCTCGCCCCAGCCACGCGTGGAGCCGCGCAGACCGCTTTCCAGCACCAGCGGCGCGATCTTGGCAAACGCGCTGATGACCGCGGCATGGTCGCCCGCGCCCGTGGATTCCAGCGCCCTGACAAGCTCGTCGCCGCCGATGACCTCGGCCGCACGCAGGGCATTGTCGAGAACCGACGGCATGTCGCCGCGATGCACCGCACGCAGGGAGTCCAGCTCACTGTCGCGAAGCTGCTGCGCCTGCGATTCCAGTTCATGATGCTTGTCCATGACAATGGGCAGGAACCACGAGTACAGACCGGCAACCTGTTTCGGGGTCAGGCCGAGTTCGTGGGACTTGGTGCGGAACCCTTCGAGCATGGCTTCCTGAAGCTCATACCCCTCGGGCAGGTCGAATTCCGGCAGTTCATAGCCGTCTGCCCCTTCCGGGCGGCCAAGGGCGGCGTAAAAGGCGCTCACCTCGTCCGGTTCGGCACCGTCACCGGGCAGGCGGACATAGCCCTCCGGGGTCTTGCCGAGCAGCCGCTGGGCATGCACAAGCGCCTTCACGGCCTCGTCCTTGGAAGTATAGCTCGCCAGACACGGGTGGTCGCGCAGGGCGATCTCCTGCTCCTCGCCGTTCTCATTGACGTGTTTCACTTTCCAGTCTGCGGGCATGGTCCTCTGCCACTTGTTTTCAATCTGCTTATTCATCTTTCTTTCTCCTTTTCGATGAAGTTGGTTTCGTCGAGCATGTGTTTCACATGCAGGACCAGTGAACGGCGGCCCTCATTGAACTGGGTCCGCCCGGGATCGGTGGAAAAGGACGGGCGCAGAAAACAGCCCCGCTTTTCCAGGTCAAACATGACGGTCTCGCCGTCTGCCGATTCAAAGAGCCGCCGATAGGCACGGTGCAGTTCCAGAGGATCAATCCGCATGGTTCACCTCCGCGACCTCAGGCTCGGCACCAACCATAGCACCAAGCGCATCGTCCGGGCCGCCCTGCATCTGCTCCATGAGGCCGCCCAGCACGCCCGCACCGTCGCCCGGTTCGTCGCCGGGAGTCTGCGGGACACCGTTCTCTGCCACGGCCTGCACGCCGCCCTTGAGCATGGCGAACAGTTCGGTCAGCACGTTGGGCCGGTCCACATACGATTCGGACAGGGTCTTTGCGATGGCTGCACCCTGCGCGATGGTCTGGGTAAGCTGCGCGGTGCTCATGGACCGGCTCTTCCCGGCACGGGCCGCTTCCACGTCCGGTTCGGGCTTGAGGTAATCCGGCGGGGTGCCGAACAGCTCCGCCACATGGCGCGTGACACGGTCGGTCTCGAAGTTGTCCATGATGCCGAAGGCGTCGCTGCCGCCCACGAGCGGGGCGAGGTAATCCATGGTCTGCGCCAGCCCCTGCGCCTCGTACTGTTTCTGGGCACGGGCAACGGGCGAGGTGTAGCGGACCTCGATGTCGTCCGGGGCCAGCCCTTCAGGGAACGGCGGCAGCGCGTTCATGCGGAGCATAATGTGGAACACGCGGCGCACGAGCGGACCGAGTAATTCGGTCTGGAGCCGCCCAAGGACCGGGCCGAGCACGCGCATTTTCTCGCTCTGGCGGATGACCGCCTCGGTAGCGGTGACCGCCGGACCTTCGGGCGCGAGCTGATCGCCAAGGAAGATGCGGCGGATGGATTCACGCCGCTGGTTCATCATCTCCTCGGTGGCCCCGAGGTCCACGCGCACGGGCAGGGCTTCGATGCGGTCCGAGGAACCGGCGCGGTAGTACGACAGCCCGCCGGGACCGGACCTGACCGGGCCGAGAAAGCCGTCATCCGGCACCATGAGCGGCGGATCAGCCATCTTTTCGGCGGCCATGAGCGCGGTCCTGCCCATGGCGTTGAGCACGCGGGTATCGGACAAGGCGGTCTGCCCGGGTCCGCGCCCGTATATCTCCCCTGCGGCCTTGCCCCAGCGCGGGACGAGGTACGGCATCTCAAGGTAGCCGGACTCTTCGAGAATATTCCCGGTGGCGACTTCCATGTAGATGGAGGCAAACGGGAAATTGGCCGCGCCAAAGCCGGACGGGTCGCGATCGGTACGCGGAAAGACCGCATGCAGGATCTCGATTTTCTCCTCCGGCTTTTCCGGCACCTTGCGCTTCACTTCGTCCGAGAGCGCAGCGCCCCACATCTGGGACGCCTGCCGGACAGAGACCTCGTAGCGACGATACACGGTATCCACCATGCCGCGTGCGGATTCGGCCACGAACACCTCGCCCAGCGGACGGGTGGAGAAACGGGCCACGGACTGCGTGTCCGCCTCCACGTACATGACCGCCGTGCCCAGCAGGGCTACATCCAGATACAGCTCGTGCACGTTGGTCTGAAAGCCGGTGTCTTCGGTGTTGAACAGGGAGATCATCCGGTCCCGCGCCTGTTGCAGGAACCGGCGGACCTCCTTCACATCGCCAATTTCCGGGTCACACGCGCGGATTTCAAACCACGGCATCGCGGGATTGGTCAGCAGCCCGCCCAGCGACGAGGCAAGCAGTTCCAGCGCGTGCATGGGCGTGGAATCGAAAATACGCTCGTCGCCGGTGCCACCGGCACGAAAGCCGCCGGAACCGGGCACGGCAAAGCTGTCCTTGCGCGGCAACATATATTCCGAGAGTTCCTTCCACGACGGCACCCACGGCTGACGGGCCTCTTCAAGCCCCTTGAACCGGGTCAGCAGGGAGCGTGCGAGTTCTTCTTTCCTGTCCATCGCTACTCTCCAAGCCGTGTCTTGAGCTGTTTGGTGTCGACAGCCGCCTTTTCCCGAAGCCCTGCCCCGCCGTTGGCCAGCGTGGTCTTGGGCGCGTTTCCGGCAGCAGCCCGTTTCTGCTCGACGGAACGGGCCTCAGTGACCTTTTCGCGCTCACGCTTACGGATTTCCGCTTCCTTCTTGCGCTGTTCTTCTTCCTGCGCCCTGCGCTCCGCCTCGATCTGAGCAGCCCTGTCCGGCACATCCGGTTTCCGCTGCTGATTCACCATTCCACCGACAAGGCCGATAACCGAACTGATAATGGGAACACTTCCACCCATGATAAAATCCTCCATTTCCCAACGGTCTTGATTTGCCTCGCATGGAGGCCCGCGGGAATTGGCGAAAAGCATACCCCCGGTTTTCAGGCCGGGATGAAAACGGGCGAAAAAGACCCCAAAACGGGCGAAAAAAGCATAACTTGGAGGGTTGACAGGGGTTGGAAACGGGGACGATTTCGGGCAGCCCCCACAAATCCACAGGACAGCGGATTTGGACGTCGGTTCCTCACCGACGCCGCGAAGCGGTGAGCCACAGGACGTGGCGAATCAAAACGGGCGAAAAAGGGGTAAGCTGAAGAAGGGACGGCTTGTTGGGAAGGACGGTTTCAGACGAAAAAGGCCCCCAGCAGAAAACTGCGGGGGCTTATATTCAGAAAAGAGGACATCCGGTTATCGGGGGAGCAGGAAAATCATTCAAGATCGGGCGCGGTCATGCAGGCCGCCTGCGAATCCTCATTATTTAGGCCAGTATGCTGGAGATACTTCACATTGGATATCTTTATAAGCGATTAGTTGCGTTATAGGTGATTCAAGTTCCACTTCAAGCGTAACAATATCATGTTCTTGGTAGGGAAGATCAAATGTAAATAAAACGATGTTGCAAACCCCATTGCGGTTTTGCCCCATCATTGGTTGTTGAGATATTGGTATTGTTTTTGATTCAAGCTCTACTCCCTTTGAGTAGAATGAATATCGGATTGAGCCATCCAGATTGTTGTACACCTCGGACATCAAATTATCACAAGGGAAAGTCAGAAAAAAACCATGTCGAACTTGATATGTTGATTTCAACTCGGCCCGAATTGAACTTCCTGGTTCCTGCACATCAAAAGAACTTGTGAAAATTGGACGATAAAAAGAATCTGCGTTAAACCAAACCGCAAGTTCATTTCTATTGGCATTTGCCCAAAAGGCAAGGCCGATTAGACAGAGTATCAACAAGATTGCTTTTTTCATTCTTTATCCTAAAGGCGAGGCTTACGCCCCGCCTTCATTATCTGTTTCAGGTTAACGTTGGCGATCGCCTCGATTCAAAAGCCCATACCTGTCACGCATTTTGTCTGCATAGTCCTGACAATTATTCTTTTTACCACCGATGCCCAGCAGGTTGTACTCTTGTTTTCCCAAGCTATCGACGACACGACGCATGCGTTTGTCATCATAACTTTTATCTTCTAACTTGTAATTCCGGATGTCTTCCTTGTCACGCTGTACACCATCTTTGAACAACCCAACATCATTGCCAGAACCATCTTCAAAGAAACCGTGTTCGTGAGCGATTTCTGTATTCGCGGCATCATCTATCGGGTTGTCGGAAAAGATGCCCAACAGAGGCAGTCCACCTAATCCTCTTTTCCCAAATCGAAACAACCCCAACGGGTCCACCCCGTTGACCGGATCATCCAGACAATACCCATACCAGTCCGGATCACCGCCCGCGTCACCAATCGGATCGGGCGCGGTCCAGCGACTGGTGTACGTATCATAATCGCGGAACCCGAACCTGACGAAGCCCAGATCGCGGTCATGCAGGCCGGCTGCGAAGCCGAGAGGGATGGTAAAATCGGGATTGCTGTCCTCGATGATGCCGCCGAACGGGTCGTACTGGATAGCCTTTATCAGTAATAAAAAAAGTGAGGCTACCTAGCAGGTAACCTCACAACTGTCATGATTTAATGAGCTTTATTCCAAAATATATTAACGGTAAAGCCGTGAGATATACTCCAAAAGAAAAACCCAAAAATCCCGGACTTGTCTGCCAATCATAAACAAGAGTGGCTCCTGCCAATAATAACAAAAGGGTACCCTTGATTTTATTATTGAAAACAAATTTGCTACCTGAGCAAATTCCACTTGTTTTTTTTGACCCCGATTTCTTTTCGTTCATCGAGTAAGACATCACTACCATCTTCCTCTTCGGCATTTAAAATTTCATACGCAGTACCTTTCAAAAGTCCAGTCGGGAAACCGATTGCAGCACCGCCTATGGCCCCAGGCACAGCCCCTATTCCTAATATAGGAATACCTGTCGCTGCACCGGTTGCAGCACCAACCCCCATCCCCCAAAGACCTTTTTCAAGAATACGCCCCCCGACCCCTTTTTTCCCTTTAAGCCCCAACGGGTCCACCCCGTTGACCGGATCATCCAGACAATACCCATACCAGTCCGGATCACCGCCCGCATCGCCAATCGGATCGGGCGCGGTCCAGCGACTGGTGTACGTGTCGTAGTCTCGAAACCCGAACCTGACGAAGCCCAGATCCCGGTCGTGCAGACCGCCTGCGAAGCCGAGGGGGATTTTGAAGCCGGGATTGCTGTCCTCGATGATGCCGCCGAACGGGTCGTACTGGATAGCCTTTATCACGTTGCCGCTTGTGTCGGCAACAACGCGGAGGCTGCCGACCTGATCGTGGAAGAGGTAAGCCACCCCGCCGTCGTCACGGCGCATGGCGTAGGGCGTGCGTTCATCATCTTCGTAGGCGAATTCGTAAGAATTTCGACCGTCCCAGTATCCGGCAAGGCGGATGAAATCGAGCCATTCGTACGCCTCGACCAATTCGCCGTTGCAATATTTAGCGATACGGCGGCCTTCGTCGTTGTGACGGAAGGTGAAGGTGCGGCCCGCGTCCTTCTGGTCGGATTTCAGCAGGCGGTAATCCGGTGAATACTCGTACAGCGTGTATTTGCCCTTGTGATTCCACATGCTGCGGAAGCCGTTGTCGTCGTGCATGTAGCTGTTTTTCCCGGCCCGCGAGAGGCGATTGTCCATGTCGTATTCATAGCGGCGGAGGTCGCCTTCCACGGATTTGGGGAAGCTGTCGCACGTGCGGCGTCCGGCACGGTCATACCAGCAATCGCAGACGGGCCAGCCGTTGCGTTCGCATTTGGCGAGGCGGCCCGCCTTGTCGTAGGCGTAGGTCCATGTGACGGGTTCGCCCGCCACGGTTTCGGTTTTTTCGATAATGCGACCCTGTGGGTCGTGGTTCAACTCATAACTGTACGGCACTGCCATAATTTTCTCCATGTTTTCGTCTTTGCGGGTCATTCCGAAAGATCGCGGAGAGTATACCCCCGGTTTTCGGAGGAGGATGAAAACGGGCGATTTGGACCCCAAAACGGGCGAAAAAGGCATAACTTGGATACTTGACAGGGTTTTGGAAAGGCAGGAAAGGCAAAAGGCAGAAATCCAGTCGCTTTCGCTCCTTTCATGCCCTCCCGGCGGGGTTCTTTCTTTTTCCAAAGCAGAAAAGAAAGAACGAAAGAAACTGCTTTTGTTCTGAGCTTCACCGCCTGGTATCTTCGGAGTCAAGAATCTGATCAAACCGGGCCGCTCCCGAATCCAGTCGCCGGGGACGGCTCCGGGATTTGATAAAGCCGCGGCCACGTTTTGTCAGCTTCTAGGCTTCGAAGCTAAGGGCTATTGCCGGTCTTCGTGTGGAAGAAACTTGAAAGGCAAGCAGGGACACAATAGGTGAATTTTCGTTGCCGCACTTGCCTTTCGCTATCTTAACAACCGAAGTACCCCGACTAGCCAATTAAACCTCACAAGCCTTAGAAGCTGACTGAGAGGGGAAGGCGGCTTTAGTGGCGGAACCCGTATAAATCGACATAATTCCGTACCCAACGGAATGGCAGGGCCAACGCTTTTCATGGCGTGGAGCCGCCCCGATCAGATCAGATTCTCGGCGGTGAGGACTTGGCGGGTAAATCAAGCGAAAGCCGAGCTTCTTTGGTACTTTCTTGGGGCGGCTCAGCCACAAATCCGCAGGACAGCGGATTTGGACGTTGCGGTCCTCCGCAACGCCCCGCAGGGGTGAGGCCCAGGACGGGCCGAATCAAAAAGTACCGCCGTCCGCGTAGGACATGGAGGGAGCGTAAGCGACTGGATTTTGGCCTTTCGTCTTTCTCTGTCTCAGAAAAAATAAACAACATCCCCTACAAACTATCGTAGAAAACCCCACCCTTCATGTGCTATACCTGTGTACATGAAAACAAGAGCGATAATCATTTTCCTTTTCGTGGCCAGCCTGTTCGCCCTGCCGGGCTGTAGTTCCGAACCCGCCGCCGTTGCGAACCGAGCTTCATCCTATTTCCCCGCCAGCACGGTGCAGGTGCAGAAAAAACCGCTGCCCCGCTTCTTTGATGCCGTGGGCACGGTGCAGGCGCAGACCGAAATCCGCGTGGAAGCGCAGGTGACCGGACGGGTGCTCAAGATACTGGTCCGCCCCGGCGACAAGGTCAAAGCCGGTGACCCGATGCTGACTCTGGACAGCCGCGCGTCACAGGCCCGCCTCGACCGCTCCAAACAGGCGAGCCAGTCTGCTGCGAGCATGGCAGGACAGGCGCGGGATGCGCTGGCTGCGGCAAAGGCCGCATTCACTAAGGCTGAGTCAACGTATCAGCGCATGAAAACGCTTTACGACCAGAAAGTCGTAACCGCCGAAGAAGTGGAAAAGGCGGAGTCCGCATTCCTGCAAGCACAGGCCGGACTGGGACAGGCCAAGGGAGGTCTGGCGGCGGCACAGGCCCGCGGGCGCGAAGCTGCCAAGGTGGTGCAGGAAGCCGAGATCGGCCTTGGCTACACCACCATCACGGCGCAGGCGGACGGCGAAGTCGCCAAACGGCTTGTCGATCCCGGCGACCTCGCCTTTCCCGGCAAGGAGCTGCTCACGCTCCAGACGGGTGGTACCCTGCGCCTTGAGGCCATGGTCCGCGAAAGCCTGATCACGCGCGTTCATTTGGGAGATACGCTCGGCGTGACCGTCTCCGCGCTGGAAGGCAGTGAACCGCTGTCCGCCGTGGTGGACGAGATTGAACCGCTGGCCGACCCGGTGACGCGCTCCTTTCTGGTCAAGGCACGACTGCCCGAAGTTCCGGGGCTGTATCCCGGCATGTTCGGCCGGTTGATGGTACCGCTCGGTGATCGCGAAGCCGTACTCATCCCGGAATCCGTCGTGGTACGCGTGGGCCAGCTTGAAACCGTGATGGTCAAGTCAGGCAACACATGGGGGTCCGTCTTCATCCGCACCGGCGCACGGATCGGCGACAACGTGGAAGTGCTGTCCGGCCTGTCTGGCGGCGAGACACTCGGCCTCGGCAACAGGCAGGAGGCGGCACAATGAGCGGCGCAGGCCGCACGGACGGCTTCCTCGCATCCATAGTCCGTTTTTTCCTGACATCACAGATGTCCATCATACTGGCGCTGGCCGCGATCATGCTCGGCATTGCCGCCATACTGGTGACGCCGCGTGAAGAGGAGCCGCAGATCGTCGTGCCCATGGCGGACGTGATCGTGCAGGTTCCGGGCGCATCCGCCGAGGAAGTGGAAAAGCTCGTCACCACGCCGCTCGAACGGCTACTGTGGCAGATCGACGGTGTCGAATACGTGTATTCGACCTCGCGCAAGGACATGTCCACGGTCACGGTGCGGTTCTTTGTGGGCGAAGACCGCGAGGATTCGCTCATCAAACTGCACAATACCATTCTCAAGAACGCTGACCTTGCGCCGTCCATCGTGTCCGGCTGGGTGGTCAAACCCGTGGAGATCGACGATGTTCCCATCGTCACGCTCACGGTCCATGCGGACCACGGCTTTGAAAGCCGCTACACGGATTACGACCTCCGCCGCATGGCCGAGGAGCTGTTCCACCGCCTCGCCGAAGTCGAAGACGTATCCCGCGTGAGCCTGCATTCGGGCCGCAGCCGGGAGGTGCGCGTGGAAATCCGGCCTGAACGGCTGACCGGATTCAACGTGTCCGCGCTGGAAGTGTTCCGGGCACTCAAGGGGGCGGACCGCTCCATGACCGCAGGCAATTTCGTGTCCGGGGACAGGGAAACGCCCGTGGTCAGCCAGTCGTTCCTGCTGTCCGCCGAAGATGCGGCCTCGCTCGTAGTCGGCGTGTTCGACAACCGCCCAGTCTATCTGCGCGACGTAGCCGACATACTCGACGGCCCGCAGGAACCGCAGAGCTATTCGCGCATCGGATTTTCCAACGCCTACCTGACGAAGATCGGACAGGAAAACGCCGCCCCGTCACGCCCTGCCGTGACCCTTGCCCTCTCCAAGAAGAAAGGTGTCAATGCCGTTGCAGTGGCAAAGGACGTGCTGAAACGGGTGGAACAGCTCCGCGCGGAGGTTTTGCCGCAGGGCGTGTCCATCACCGTGACCCGCGACTACGGCGAAACAGCACAGGCAAAGGTCAACGAACTGCTCTCCTCGCTGCTGTTTGCCATCATCACCGTGGTCGCCCTGCTCGCGTTCGCGCTGGGCTGGCGCGAGGCGCTCGTGGTGGCGCTGGCCGTGCCCATGAGCTTTTCCCTCGCCCTGTTCGTGAACTACCTGTTCGGCTACACCATCAACCGCGTAACGCTGTTCGCGCTCATCCTGTCTCTCGGTCTGGTGGTGGACGATCCCATCACCAATGTGGACAACATCCAGCGGCACATCCGGCTCGGGCTGAAAGGTCCGCTCGACGCCACGCTGGACGCGGTAAAGGAAGTCCTTCCGCCGGTCATCATGTCCACGCTGGCGATCATCGTATCATTCACGCCGCTCTTTTTCATCACCGGCATGATGGGACCGTACATGGCCCCCATGGCAGCCAACGTGCCGCTCACGGTCACCTTCTCCACCGTGGCCGCGCTGACCGTGGTGCCGTGGATGGCATACATGCTCCTGCGTAACCGAAAATTCACGGACACCAAGACCGAAGCAGCCAGAGGACAGGGAGCCAATCCCCGGCTCCTCGCACTGTATGAACGGGCCATCACGCCGTTCCTCACGTCCCCGCGCAACCGCCGCTTACTCATGGCGGGCATTGTCGGCGGACTGATCGTATGTGCCGGACTGGTCGTCCTGCGGCTGGTGCCGCTCAAGATGCTGCCTTTTGACAACAAGAACGAGCTGCAACTGCTGGTGGACATGGACGAGGGAACCACGCTCGAACGCACCGACCGCGTACTGCGCGACTTCGAAACCTTCCTGCGAACGGTGCCTGAGGTGACAAACTACGTCACCTATTCCGGTTCGCCGTCACCCATGGATTTCAACGGTATGGTGCGCCATTACTACTGGCGCAACCAGTCCAATTTCGCGGATATCCGCATCAACCTCGCGGACAAGTCCGAACGGAGCATGCAGAGCCACGCCATCGGCCTGCGACTGCGGAACGAACTGCACGCCATTGCCCAAAAGCACGGCGCAAACGTCAAGCTCATTGAGACACCGCCCGGACCGCCGGTCATCTCCACCCTGACAACCGAGATATACGGCCGCCCAGAACTGCCCTATTCCTCGCTCATCAGCGGGGCAAAACATGTGGAATCGCTCATGGCGGATCAGCCCGGACTGGTCGATCTGGACGACTCGACCGAGACCGACCGGATGATGATCGACTTCGTGCTCGACAAGGAAAAGGCCGCACTGCACGGCGTGTCTGCCGCAGACGTGGTGGACACCCTCCGGCTGGCCCTCACGGGCAGCATCCCGGCGTCCGTCCATCTGCCACGGGAACGGCAGCCCCTGCCCGTACGCATGGTCCTGCCCGTGGAACTGCGGACCGGCGCGGACCGGCTCGGCGAAGTACGTATGAAGACACCGTCCGGGGGCATGGTGCCGCTGGCCGAGGTGGGCGTGTTCCGGGAAGTCCCGGCAGAGCAGCCCATCTACCACAAGAACCTCAAGCGGGTGGTATATGTCTTTGCCGAAACCGCGGGCATTCCTCCGGGCGAGGCCGTGCTCGACCTTCAGTCAGAACTCAACGACACGCCCATGCCACCCGGTACCGAGGCCGAATGGGCAGGCGAAGGTGAATGGAAGATCACCCTCGACGTGTTCCGTGATCTCGGCATTGCCAACGCAGCCGCGCTCGCCGGCATCTACATTCTGCTGGTGGCGGAAACAGGCTCATTCCTCATGCCGCTGCTCATCATGTCCGCCATTCCGCTGACCCTGCTCGGCATCCTGCCGGGATTCTGGCTGCTCAACCTCATCGCGGGCGGCACGGTGGGCGGGTTTGGCGACCCGGTGTTCTTCACCGCCACCTCCATGATCGGCATGATCGCACTGGGCGGCATCGTGATCCGCAATTCACTGGTGCTCATCGACTTCATCCAGACCGAACTGAAATCCGGCAAACCGCTCCGGGATGCCATCATCCAATCCGGGGCAGTACGCATGCGGCCCATCGTGCTGACCGCGCTGACCACGGCGCTCGGCGCATGGCCCATCACACTTGATCCGATCTTCTCGGGATTGGCGTGGGCGCTCATCTTCGGGTTGATGGCCTCGACGTTGTTTACGCTGGTGGTGGTGCCGAGTGGGTATTATGCTTTGTATGGAGATAAGAAATAAGAGAAAGGCAAGCAGGGAAGCAATCGGTGGATTTTCGGGACCGCACTTGTCTTTCGCTCCCTTAACAACCGAAGTGCCCCGGCTAGCCAATTAAACCTCACAAGCCATAGAAGCTGACTGATCGGGGAAGGCGGCTTTGACGGCGGAACACGTATGAATCGACATAATCCCGTACCCAACGGAATGGCAGGCACTGCGCTTTTCATGGAGTGGAGCCGCCCCGATCAGATCAGATTCTCGGCGGTGAGGACTTGGCGGGTAAATCAATGTAAAGCCGAGCTTTTTGGTACTTTTTGGGGCGGCCCAGCCAAAAAGTACCGCCGTCCGCGTAGGACATGTAAGGAGCGTCAGCGACTGGCTTTTTGCCTTTCTTCCTTTGTCTTTTCCTCTGAAAAAAACAAAAGACAAAGAGCCCTCCCGGCGCAAGGCGTTTTCCATAAATGTTGACGAAAACGCCAAAAAAGAGCTATAACCCCCTGTAAGCTAACGCTAATAGGGGGTTATTCTTATGGGTAAAATATTTTCCCAGGTTGCCAAGCCACGTATCCCTGCCCCTAGTGACGGCATTCAAGTAAACTTCTGCAAGAATCCGAAATGTAAGAACTATGGTCGCCCGGCGAAGCCGAAGGTGTCCCGTGGAAAAGTCGCCGCTGGCAAACAGAGGCTGACAGACAGCTACAATGTGGCCGGTGGGGGGCGTGATATGCCCTTATTGCACTGCAAAGAGTGCGATGAGCGTCCACCTATGAAAAGCAATACGGGTGTCGCCCAAGAACTTGCACGGTTCAAATCCCTTCTCGCAGAAAATGACAGTGGTTGTCAAAACCCCGAATGTGAAAACCACGGCGTGTCATTGCGGGCAAGGAGGCGATATCAAAAGTTCGGCAAAACCCCTTCGGGCGACCCAAGGTACAGGTGCAAGGCCTGTGGTAAGACCTTTTCCGTCGGTCCGGCTTCCAGGCGGCATAAGAAGTCAGAGAAAAACAGGCTGATTTTCATGCTGGCTGTCAACAAGACGCCAATCCGGCGAATGTGTGAAATAGCGGACCTGCAAGCCAAATACGTCTATAAAAAACTGGACTTCCTCCATACCCAGTGCGTTCGCTTCCTAGCCGCCCGAGAGCGCAGGCTATTGACCAGCGTTCATCCTAAACGATTGCATTTGAGTGTTGACCGCCAGGACCACTTCGCCAACTGGCTGGACCGCAATATCAAGAAGAATATCGTGTTTCAGGCCATTGGCACCGCCGACAACATCACTGGATATGTTTTTGCCAGCCACCTGAACTATGATCCCGCTTTGACCCATGACGTTGTGGAGAAGGAAGCCCGTACTTGTGGCGACCTGCATCTACCCGTGGCTTTCAGGCAACACGCCAGGCTTTGGCTTGGACAGGATTATCTGAAGGCAATGTACCGGACCGCCAAGCGGTACAATAAGGACATTGTGGGTGACACCCTGCTGGCGAAGGTCATGGAGACGTACAAGCGGGCTGGCAACCGGCCCGACGTGGAAGACCTTGAAGCCGTGACTGCTTCCATGCAACTGCCCAAGAATGGGGTTCAGGTCAGGGCGGACTACACCATGTACGGGCATTTTTTCTATCTGGCCCACCTATTCCGCAAAGTGGGCAGGATACGGTTTTACTTGGACCAGGAGTCAGGCATCCGTGCGGCGTGTCTTTCTGCCTTCATGAAGCAGGTCAAGAACAGGACGTGTGACGCTTTCTACGTGTCGATCAACAAGGACATGACCAATGATGAGCGGGAGCAATGCGTCAAAGCCAGTCGCAAACGTTTCAAGACGTTCAAGGAGCGTTATCCTGGCCTTACCGACAACGAAATGATCAAACTGATGGTCAAACGGAACATGAAGACCATGAAGCAGATCGGCCAGTACAAGGACTTGTGGTTGGAACACCCTTATCCTAACAAAAGCGAACCAGAAAAGATGGTCAGCTACCAGACCGACCTCGGGGACTATGACGAGGACTTGGTTGCCGACATGTACATGCGGGCATCCATGGCGGGCATTGATCGCTTCTTTATGCAAGCCAGGCGCAGGAGTTCCTATCTGGAACGGGGTATCCACACTTCCAGCCGAAGCGGTGGTGTGTGGCATGGTTATGCCCCGTATGACCCACGGATGATCGGGAAAAGTCTGGATATGCTTCGCTTCTATTACAACTATGTGCATGTCGGAAAAAACAAGGAAACCCCAGCTATGAAACTAGGGCTGGCGGATGGTCCTGTCAAAGTTGAAGATTTGTTGTATGAATGATTTTCCTATGAGGATTGATTGACTCCTGCACACAGAATATCGTATTTTCATGAGTGATCCAGAGGGGTTGAAAAGCATGTTGACTTCTTGTGGATGACGTGAGCATACGTGTCTAGAAGTCTTGTAGAGAAATGGAACCAAAGGGAATGATGAATAATCAGGATAATAGATTTTCTTCGGTAGAGTTGTGTGCGGGGGCTGGTGGGCAAGCCCTTGGTCTTGAACAGGCAGGATTTTCCCACGAGGCCTTGATCGAAATAGAAAAGCCAGCTTGTAACACCCTGTTGCACAACAGGCCTGAATGGAATGTCTTGAATATGGATTTACGGGACTTCTCGGGGACACCCTATAAAGGCGTGGACCTGGTTGCTGGTGGCGTTCCTTGTCCCCCTTTTTCAAAGGCAGGGAAACAACTTGGTGCAAAGGATGAAAGGGACTTGTTCCCGGAAGCTGTCAGGATTGCAGACGAGGTTCGTCCGAAGGCTATCCTTCTTGAAAATGTTAGGGGTTTTTTGGATGACGTTTTTGCCGACTATCGCAATAAGTTGAAGAGCAAGTTGAAAAAACTTGGATACGCTGTCGACTGGAAGCTGTTGAACGCTTCTGATTTCGGTGTGTCACAGCTTCGCCCCCGTGTGGCCATTGTCGCAGTGCAGAAACAGTATGCCGATACATTTGCTTGGCCGGAACCTGGGCTGATTAAGCCTAAAACGGTAGGCGAATTGCTGTATGACCTTATGGCAGAAGATGGTTGGCGTGGGGCCAAAACGTGGATGGAACGGGCGGATGACATCGCCCCCACGCTTGTGGGCGGTTCCAAGAAGCATGGAGGCCCTGACTTGGGGCCGACACGGGCAAGGAAGGCCTGGGCGTCCCTTGGGGTAGATGGGAGCAACGTCGTTTATGATCCGCCCGAAAGAGATTTTGTGGGAATGCCTAGATTGACCGTCAAGATGACCGCCCGTGTTCAAGGTTTCCCTGACGAGTGGCACATCACAGGCAAGAAGACCCCGGCATATCGTCAGATCGGCAATGCCTTTCCGCCGCCGGTGGCCCGTGCAGTCGCTGAAAAAGTGTTTGAGTGCCTCAGTGTTTCCAACATCTTCAAGTTGAGTAAGTCCGCATGAGTAGTGTTATCAGCCGCATTGTCGCCGAGTTTAAAAACATGTCCAAAAATGGCGGGGAAGTATCTTGCCCCTTCTATTTTTTGAAAAAGACAGACAAAGGCTTTCAAGCGTCAAATGCAGATGGGCAGTGCATTATTGCCCGCAGGTTGTCGGAAATACTTAACGTTAAAAAGTGGCAACAGCTTGTGGATGAGGAGAATCCCTATTTGCTAAACAGCGATGGGAAACCCGCAAAGAAGCCATTTGTAGGACAAACGTGCGGCAAGGCATTTGAGTATCTGGTCAAACACTTTATTGAAGAGTCTTTCGTCAAGCATTTAAACTTCTTGCGGCCGGGATCATATACCGTTCTCTTGGATAAGGACCTAAAGGACTTCGAACAATACAAACATTTGAGAGATTTTGATGAAGTTTTGGCCTTCATCCCACCAGAAGCAAAATCCTTGCGGGATAGACTGGAGGCCGCTTTTTCGTCGTACGCAGTTTCGCCAGATATTCTTGTTTTGGCTGAAAAGAACGACCGGGATCAAGTAAACGAAAAATGGGAAGATCAGTCTGGCATAAAAAGAGGTTATCCACTTATTTCTGACACCGACGCTCCCCATACGAATCTGTTGAAAAAAGCCGAAGACGAAAATCTTCCTAATGTTCACGCCATTGTGAGCATCAAGTGGACCATGCGTAGCGACAGAGCACAAAATGCACGTACAGAAGGTGTTTTTTCAGCACAAGAACGAAGAGGTAAGGCCCCACATTTTGTTGTAGTTACAGGGGAACCACGACCTTCTAGGATACGTTCCCTCGCACTTGGGTCTGACATTGATTGTGTTTACCACGCTTTCTTGCCAGAGTTGATGCAAGCCATTGAGACCGTGAACCCAGGCAAGAAAGGCAAGTTTGTTGAATCAGAAAGAAGATGGCTTGAAACAATGCTAGAAATGAATCGACTTCGTGACATTTCGACCTTCCTTTTGACCTTGTGTTGTAGGTCGCCTGCCAAGAACGCCAAATAGCCCCGGAGTAAAATCCGGGGCTATATTTTTCAACATTTATGGAAAACGCCTTGCTCCCGGCGGGGTTCTTTCTTTTTCCAAAGCAGAAAAGAAAGAACGAAAGAAACTGCTTTTGTTCGTAACATCACCGCCTAATATCATCGAAGCTAAGGGCTAGTGTAGGTCTTCGTGCAGAAGAAATGTAAAAGGCAAGCAAGGAAACAAAAGTCGATTTTTCGTTGCCGCACTTGCCTTCAAACAACTTGGCAGCCGAAGGCGAGGACGAGCCAATCAGACCTCACCGGTACTAGAAACTGACCAAACAATGGCTGCGGCTTTTTCGAATCACGGAGCCGCTTCGGCGACTTGATTCGGGAGCAGCTTGTTTGGATCAGATTCTTGGACAGGTGAGAGTCCGGCGGGTAAATCAAGGTAAAGCCGAGCTTTTTGGTACTTTTTGGGGCGGCCCAGCCAAAAAGTACCGCCGTCCGCGCAGGACACGGAAGGAGCGAAAGCGACTGGCTCCCTGCCTTTCTATCTTTCTTTCCCTTCAAAAAAAGTGCGAATATGAAGCCTTACTTTCATATTCGCACACACTCGCGAAGCGCGCCAAAAAGTCTTAAACCGCCGGAGGCATTCCTACTCAATAAATCGGGTAAAATCCGCTTTGAGAATCGCCTTGAGGGCTTCGGCATTTTCTGCGCTGGTACGGGTAAAAACCATGGCAAACAACGGGTAGGCGGCGTAGTCCATTTTCCGCAGTTCAAGCACTTCCTCGAACTGGCCGCAGAACCCGTCGTAGTCGATGCCCGTGATGGCGGAACGGTCCACATCACCCGGCACATCGCCGATAACCATGGCGTAGATGTTGCCGCGCCGCGCTTCAAGGATGGCGGGCCAGTCGGGACGGATGTTCCCGAAGTAGTATTCGTATGGGCTGAAACCCCATGCGTGGTGGGTCATGTCGGTAACGCACCAGCCTGCGAAACGGAGCGGGTTGGCCTCGATGGGGATGATCTCGCCGGAAGCGGTTTCGCGCACCTCGATATGGGTGCAGAAATTTCTGAACGAGCAGGCCTGCCCGATGCGGGTGACCATCTCGGTGAACGGTTCCAGCTTGGCCTCGATGATCTCCGGGGAGGTGTAGTAAAGGCGGTCCGACACGTCGTCTTCGGACGCGAACTGATGGTAGAGAATGTTGGTGATGACTGCCCTGCCGCTGTCGTCGTAATAGACGTCAATGGCGTATTCCTCGCCGTCGATACCCTGCTCAAGGATGAACTCGCCGGAGTTCACGACCTCTTCGGGATATTCCGCGTTGAGGCTCTCGCGCTCCTGCCGGATCTTTTCAACCACCTCCGGCCACTGGGACGGTTCGAAAACCATGTGCACGCCGAGGCTGAAAAATCCGCGGGCGGGCTTGGCAACGAACGGATACGGCATGTCCGAGACATCAAAGGAATCCAGATCGTCCGGCGTTACCCGAGCAAAGCGGTAGCCCGGATACAGCGCGGCCACGGTCTCGCGGAACAGCGCCTTGTCCTTGCAGATTTCAATCTGGCGGGCGAGATCGCTCTGCCCCGCGTTTCGCAGAATCACATCCAGACCGTTTTCGGAGTTGGTGTAGACACGCTCCCCGGCCAGAATACGGCGGGCAAACTCGGTCTCGTCAATAAAGGAAGCGGTCGACCCGTTCATGAACGTGCGGGCTGCCGGGGTATCCACCACGGAACGCTCCATGGTTTCGATATTCTGCCTCAAAAACTCGGAAACATAGGGATTATCGAGAAGAAACATTTATTTCGCTTTTCCTGCAAGCTCGTATTTTTTGAGTTTGTACTGAAGGTTGGATTTGGAAAGGCCGAGCATTTCCGCGGCCTTGACCTGCACGAATTCGGCGCGGACAAGGGCGCGCTTGACCAGTGCCCCTTCGATCTTGTCCATGGTCTCGGCCAGATTGAGCTTGGAAGGCAGCAGGTCCACAGCGGACTTGAACTGGGCTTCCTCGTCCTTGATTTCCGGCGGCAGATCGTCGGCGTCAATGGTCTCACTGCGGGCGAGAACGGTGCAGCGCTCGACCACGTTCTCAAGCTGACGCACGTTACCCGGCCATTCGTAGGCGGTCAGGTAATCCATGGCAGCACCCGAGAAACCGGAAATCTCCACCTGATTTTCCTTGGTGTACTTTTCAAGGAAGTGGGCGGCGAGCAGCGGGATATCCTCGCGGCGTTCGCGCAGGGGCGGCATGAAAAGGGACACCACGTTGAGACGGTAGAACAGGTCCTCGCGGAACTCGCCCTTGCTCACGGCCTCCTGCAAATTCTTGTTGGTGGCAGCCACGATGCGGATGTCCACATCAAAGGTCTCAGCTCCGCCCACTCGCTCGATCTGGTGCTCCTGCAACACGCGTAGCAGCTTGACCTGCAATTCGGGGGTCAGTTCGCCGATCTCGTCGAGGAACAGAGTGCCCTTGTTGGCCTGCTCGAAACGGCCCTTACGCATGGCGGTCGCGCCGGTGAACGAACCTTTTTCATGACCGAACAGTTCAGATTCGAGCACGCCGGGGTTGAGCGCCATGCAGTTGACCGTGACAAACGGTTCGTCACGACGGGGCGAAGAATTGTGAATGGCACGGGCAACGAGTTCCTTGCCTGTACCGGACTCGCCGAGAACCAGGACCGTGGACTTGGAGGGTGCGGCACGGTCAACCATATCCATGACCTGCTGCATGCCTTTGCCGCGGGCGATGATATTGCCCTTGGAATACTTGTCGCGAATTTCGCGCTTGAGGCGGATGTTTTCCTGCTGCGTGGCGGCAAACTGCTTGGCCTTGGAAATGGAAAGAAGCAGCTCCTCGTTGGCGAACGGCTTGGTGATGTAGTCGAACGCGCCGATACGCATGGCCTCGACAGCGGCTTCGATGGAACCGAAGGCGGTCATGATGAGCACCGGGATATGCGGGTAATTCTTCTTGCAGTGCTCCAGCACGTCCTGTCCGGTGAGACCGGGCATCTTCATGTCGGTGAGCACGATGTCCACCTCGGATTCCTCGAGATAGGCGAGTCCCATTTCCGGATCGGACAGGGTGGTCACGTTGTACCCCTCGTCATCAAGGATGGATTCGAGAATGAGCAGATAGTTTTTCTCGTCGTCGAGAACCAGTATGTTCGCGGGCATTATTTCTCCGGTGCTTGCCGTTTTTTTTGCATGAAACAGGAACGCGAAAGGCGTCCGGTGCACGGCAGGATAAATCAAGACGCCCGGAAAACCAAGTAGGGATATGCAACGACGGCCCGCCGCCTCTGCCGCGCCTTTCATGGTGGATTGTCAATCCGGCCCGTGCTAGCATTGCCCCATGCAACAGGATGAAAAGAAAAAGCTGCGCGAAACCCTGCTGAAACGGCGCACCGCCCTGACAAAGGAACAGGTCCGCGACGGCAGCCAGGGAGCCGTTGAACTCATACGGACTCTGACGGAATGGAAGAACGCCTGCGAAGTGCTCATCTACTGGCCCATCCGGGGCGAAGTGGATGTCCGCCCGCTCTCCATGGAACTGTGGCAACGCGGCTGCCGCGTACTCATGCCCCGCTGCCGACCCGACGCGTACGGTCAAATGGACATCGCCTGTGCCGCCTGCGAGGACGACCTCACCCCGGGCGCGTTTTCCATCATGGAGCCGGACGCGGACAAGTGTCCGGCAGTCGCGTCCTGCCAGCCCGACATCGCCATCATCCCGGCGATCTGCTTCGATCGGCGCGGCTACCGGCTGGGCTACGGCGGCGGCTACTATGACCGCCTGCTCACCACGGACGACATGAAAGACACCCTGAGAATCGGGCTCGGATACAATTTCCAGCTTGTGGAACAACTCCCCACCCAGCCGTGGGACATGCCCGTGGACATCGTCTGCACGGATGAGGAACTATGGCGCCCATAGCTTTTTTCCCTTTTGAATTCATCGGCATCCCCAACGTGGGATGTGCCTTCACGTCCCGACGCGGCGGCGTCTCGGAACCACCCCACGATTCAGCCAATCTCTCCTTTGAGGTGGAGGACGAAAAGGACGCGGTGAGTGAAAACCGCCGTCTCATCCATGACCGCCTCGGCCTGACCGGCTGGTGCGAATGCAAGCAAATTCACGGCGACGCCATCCATTTCGACCCGAAACCGGCACAGCCCGAGGATATGCCCGTGCTTGAAGGGGACGGCATGACCACGGCCACTCCGGGTCACGGTCTCGTCATCAAGACCGCAGACTGCCAGCCCGTGCTCCTTGCCCACCGCTCGGGCAAATTCATCGCGGGCCTGCATGTGGGCTGGCGCGGCAACAAGTGCAACTTCCCGGCTTCGGGCGTGCGCCGTTTCTGCGAGACGTACGACCTCAAGGCGCAGGACATCTTCGCGGTCCGCGGTCCGAGCCTCAGCCCCTCGGCCAGCCAGTTCATCAATTTCGAGGACGATTTCGGCACCGGTTTCCAGAAATACTATTCCCCGGAGACGCAGACCGCCGACCTCTGGCGCATGACCCGCGACCAACTGGCAGGGGCCGGAGTGCCGGAAGATCAAATTTTCGGCATGGATCTCTGCACCATGGGGCTTGACGACACCTTCTTTTCCTACCGCAAATCCTGCGCGTCCCCGGTCAGGGGCACCGGACGGCAGGCAGGCATCATCTGGATCAAATCAGCATAGGACACGAACTTTCATGGGTATTCTCATCAAGCTCATCATCATTCTCGGCCTTGTCTTCCTGATTGCAGGCATGTTCACCAAGTCCAAAAAGCAGCGCGTCGAGCGCCGCAACCGGACCACCAACATCCTGCTCATCGTCATTATCATCATGCTCGCCATCTCGATCGTCACCGGCTTCATCAACCGCTAGGCCCGAAACATGACCCGCCCTCAATTTCCCGAGATCGCATGGTCCGGCTCCGGCACCGGCCCGCGCATTCTCGCCATCAACCCGTGGATTTTCGATTTTGCGGCCTTCAATGTCTGGTCCCGCCCGGTCGGACTGCTCGCCTGTCTCGACATGCTGCGGGGAGCCGGGGCGACCGTAGCCCTCATGGACTGCCTCGACCGAACATGGGAAAACGTCAAATGGCCGAAACCGGGCAAGTATGCCACCGGCCATTATCCCAAGGAAGAACTGCCGCTGCCGGACGAATTGTCCTTCATGGACCGCCGCTACAGCCGCTACGGCCTGCCGCGCGACGTGGTCCGGGAAGCCCTCGCATCCCTCGATCCCGCACCGGACGCGGTCATGGTCTCATCCATCATGACCTACTGGTACCCCGGCGCACTCGACGCCCTTTCCATGGCCGCGGAACTCTGGCCCGACGCTCCCCGTCTGCTGGGCGGCGGCTACGCCACACTCTGTTCCGAACACGCCGAGCAGCACGCCGACACCGACCTGATTCTGAAAGGGAGCCTCGAAATCCCGGCAAACTGGGCCGCACTCTGGAACCGGCTCGGGCACCCGGCCCCGCCCCTGCCGGACAACGCTGGGCTGTCCCTCGCCCTCGACCTGTACAACGCGCCGCGCTACGCCCCCATCCTCGGATCACGCGGCTGCCCGTTCACCTGTGAATACTGCGCCAGCCACGCCCTGTATCCCGGCTTTACCCAAGGTGACCCGGAATCGATCCTTGCCTCCATCATGGCGGAATATGACCGCGGCGTCCGCGATTTCGCCTTTTACGACGACGCCCTGCTCGTGAATCCGGACCGCTGGCTCTGGCCCGTGCTCGACGCCATCACGAAAAAACAGCTTGATCTCCGCCTGCACACACCCAACGCCATGCACATCCGCCGACTCTCCCCCGAAGTCTGCCAGCGGCTCAAGGCGGCTGGACTCCACACGGTGCGCCTCGGTCTCGAGACCACGGATTTCGACCACCGCCACGACGTGAAGCTCACCCGTCAGGAGTGGGAAGACGGCGCACGAAATCTGGTTGAAGCGGGCTTCGACCTCGACGACATCGGCGTCTACATCCTTTTCGGCCTTCCGGGCCAGAATCTCGACAACGTCAAGGACGCCGTGCAACACGTCCGCGCCTTCGGGTTCCGGCCGCATCTGGCACACTACACCCCGATCCCCGGCAGCCCCATGTTTGAAGAAGCGTGCAAGGCCTCGCCCTATCCGCTCGCCGACGACCCGCTGTTCCAGAACAATTCCATCTGGCCGTGCGTCACCGGCGGCTTCAACTGGGATGCGGCCAGACGCTGGAAAATGCTGCTGCACGGAGAGTAAACGGACAAACAGTCGTGTTCCGGCCTTTCGCTTTTCCCCGTCCCTGTGCTAGGCTCTTTCCATGTCCAATCACGCTCTTGAAAATGCGGCAAAGGCACTGGCAAAAGCACAGTGCGCCATAGCCTTCACCGGCGCGGGAATCTCCGTGGAGTCGGGCATCCCGCCGTTTCGCGGTCCCGGCGGCGTCTGGTCCAGATACGACCCGGACAAATTCGAAAAGAGCTATTTCAAACGCCATCCACAGGAAGTCTGGCCGCTGCTCAAGGAAATCTTTTTCGACATGCTGGGCAAGGCCAAGCCCAATGCGGCCCACTACGCACTGGCCAAGCTGGAGGCGGAAGGAAAACTCGCGGCCGTGGTGACGCAGAACATCGACGGCCTGCATCAGGCCGCAGGAAGCAGGACCGTGTACGAGTACCACGGCTCGACCCGGCGTATGCAGTGCCTCGACTGCCGGGAGTTTTTCGACACGCCGTCCATTTCGCTGGACAGACTGCCGCCGCCCTGCCCCAAATGCGGCGGACTGCTCAAACCGGATTTCGTCTTTTTTTCCGAAGCCATCCCTCTTGATGTGCACATGGAAGCCACGGCACTGGCAAAGCAGAGCGACCTCTGCCTGATCGTCGGAACAGGCGGACAGGTCATGCCAGCGGGCCGCATTCCGTATATAGTAAAAAACGCGGGCGGCACGATCATCGAGATCAATCTCTACGAATCGGACTACAGCTACCGCACCAGCGACTACTATCTGGAAGGAAAGGCAGGCACACTTCTGCCCATGCTTATCGAAAAGTTATCGGAATTTCAAAGCTGATATTAATCAACAGAGTATCAAGACCATCAGCTCATTTCAGGCTCGCTTTTCCACGCAAAGAGCGGGTTCAGCGGCTTCATGTTCACAAAGTCCACCCGCACGGCGGTAAAGGCTCCGGCAAAAGGCGGATACAGCCATGAGTTGATCTTGCTGCGGAGTCCGGGACGTCCCCATGTCTGCATGGGACCGGGCAGCACGGACCGGGCGATGGTGGGCGAAAACCCCGTGGCCTTTCGGATCAGGTCCTGCATCTCGCACCACGTAAACCAATTCGCCTTGCTCAGGGTGGAGTCCGAGGAGCGGACGTTCATGGAATAATACAGGGAATTCTTGTTCAGGAATCCGATGAGCATCCCTTTCTCGGCCACACGGGCGGCCTCGGCCAGCATGGCCTCGGGGTCAGCAGTGAATTCGAGCACGGTCCAGAGATAGGCATAGTCGAATTCGTTTTCGGAGAACGGCAGAAGCTCGCCGTCTCCGATATGGAGATCAGCCCGATTGGCGAGCCGGTTCCGCGCCACCATGATCATTTCCGGGCTTTTGTCGATGCCGGAGACATCAAATCCCATCTGGTACAGCGTCTCAAGGAACAGTCCGGTTCCACAGCCGACCTCAAGCAGCTTGTGCCTGCGCCGGGGCCAGCCCGCAAGCACAACCTGCAACAGCCGCACTTCCCGATCAAGGGCAAACTGCCCTTCGGGTGTGCTGAACCACTGTTCATATTTTTCCGGATTCCACGCCATGACGCTGCCAGCCTTTCCCCTCAAAAACATACTGTCTACTCTGCCAAGTATGGTCATCCCGCCAGAGCGTGTAAAGAGGCAACGGTAAAAATCTAATCCGTCTGGATCTTGTACGCCTTGAGCTTGCGGTAGAGGGAACTGCGCTCCAGCCCGACGGCCTTGGCAAGCTGTGAGATATTGCCCTCGAATTCCCGGAGCTTGGCCTCAAGGAACTTGGCCTCGAACTCGGCCCGAGCCTGCTTGAGATCGTCCGGCCCATCCGCGATAATGGCTTCATACATTTCCGACTCACCCGCTTCCTGCCTCACCTCTTCCGACGCTGCCGCAGCCGGGACCGCAGATACACCGGACAGGAACTCCGGCGGAAGCCGATCTGCCGAAACCGTCTCCCCGGCATACATGATGAACATGCGTTCCACGAAATTCTTCAGCTCACGCACATTTCCGGGCCATTGATAGTTTTTGAGTGTTTCCAATGCCCCGGAATCAAAAGAAATTGGTTTAAAACCATGCTGTCGCACCAACATCTCGACAAAGTCGTTGATGAGCAGCGTGACATCCCCGGCCCGTTCCCGCAGGGGCGGCACTTCGAGCGGGAACACCTTGAGGCGGTAATACAAGTCCTCACGAAAATTCCCGGCCTCGATCTCACCAAGCAAATCCTTGTTGGTCGCGGCAATCACGCGCACGTCAACCCGAATCGTCTTTCGCCCGCCCACATGCTCGAACGACTGCTCCTGCAAGATACGCAGTATCTTTGCCTGCGTCTTGAGGCTCATGTCCCCGATCTCGTCAAGGAACAGGGTACCGCCGTTCGCCAGCTCGAACTTGCCTTCCTGCGCCCTGTCAGCTCCGGTAAACGCGCCCTTTTCATGGCCGAACAATTCGCTTTCGATGAGTTCTTCCGGGATGGCCGCGCAGTTGACCGCCACCAGTGGCTTGTCACTGCGGCCTGATTGATTGTGGATGGAACGGGCCACGATTTCCTTGCCGGTTCCGTTCTCCCCGGTAATCAGCACCCACGAATCCGTGGGAGCGACCCGGGAAATAACGTCGTTGAGCAAAGCGATCGGTCCGGACTCACCGGTCAGCTTGATAGGCTGTTCCGTGCTGATGCGCGTCTTGAGCGCGAGGTTTTCCTGACGCAGACGGGAAAATTCTATGGCATTGCGCGTGGCCACCACCACCTTTTCCAGTGACAGCGGCTTTTCTATGAAATCGAAGGCACCGATCTTGAGCGCCTTGACCGCGGTCTCAATGGTACCGTGACCGGAAATCATGATGACAGGAAGCCCTTCATGATCCTTGGTGATGTTCTCCAGCACTTCCAGCCCGTCCATACCGGGCAGCCAGATATCGAGGAACACCATGTCCGGTATGTCCGTGCCAAGCAGTTCAAGCCCCTGCTCGCCGGACTCGGCCTCCACCACATCATGGCCGTCATCCTCAAGGATGCCCCGCAAAGAGAAACGGATGCCTTCTTCGTCATCTATGATAAGTATCTGCCCGCCCATCTGTGCTCCGGTATGGTGAATGAACCAATGAAATCAACAGCCGATTCCCTGTCATAAATGACTGCGGCAATTGATTCAAGGAATTTGCCTCCTATGACTCAAGAACCACTCGGCACCTTCGGCGGGTGAGGCTGCCGAAGGTCCGGCTCGGGCAAAGAAAAAACGGCGCATGCTCAATGAGCGTGCGCCGTTTGCTGATCTAATTCGGGTGTTGACGTTCTACTGAACGTAGACCTTCAGGCGCTGGCCCGCGTAAATGGTGCTTCTGGAATTCAGGGTGTTCCACTTGCGGAGTTCGCTGATGGTCACGCCGAACTTGCGGGCGATGGACGTCAGGTTGTCGCCTCGGCGGACCTTGTAACGGACGAGCTGCGTCTTGACCTTACCCGCGTCCTTGACGGCCTGCTTGGTGGCCGCGCCGGAATTATTCGGGATGTACAGCTTCTGGCCGACCTTGAGACGGCTGGAGCGGAGTCCGTTGGAACGCTTGACCGTGGAAACCGTAGTGCCGAACTTTCTGGAGATGGACCAGAGGGTGTCGCCGTTACGCACGATATAATTGCCACGTTTGGCAGCAATGGCGCGGGTCTTGGACCTTGAAGCAGGGCGGGATGCCGCGACCTTGCGGCTGTTTCCGCTGCCCGGAACCATCACGTACTGACCGGGGCGCAGGTTATTGGAACGGGTGTTGTTGACTTTCTTGAGCACCGAGACCGGCACACGGTAGCGGCGGGAAATGCGCCACCATGAGTCGCCGTTGCGTACACGATGACGGGTGTAGCCCGCATACGGACGGGAACCGGGATCGGCCAGATAGGCCATCATCTTGTCGGCCTTGCCCACGGGCAGGTAGGCGGTGGCCTCCATGTGCGGCGGGCTGACCTGACGGCGAAACGCCGGGTTGTGGCGATGAAATTCGCTCCACGACATGCCACCGGCCCGCGCAAGGGCGAGCAGATCGGTGCCGCCGGGAACCTTGACCGGAACGATCTCCTCTTCCATGTCCCATGAGACGGGCTTGAAACCGAGGGTGTCGAGGTTCTGGAAAATCTTGGAAATGGCGATGAACTTGGGAACATAATGGCGCGTCTCGGTCTTGAGGCGCGTGCGGCGCGGCAGTTTGCGGTTCTTCTTGGTCAGCTCGAAGAAATCGTTGACCCCGGCCTTTTTCAGTGCGCGGGAAATCTTGCCTTCACCGGCATTGTACGCGGCAAGGGCGAGATACCAGTCTCCAAACCTGTCATAGAGGTCCCGGAGATGGCGGGCGGCCGCATCAGTGGACTTGTAGGGGTCGCGGCGTTCGTCGATCCACCAATCGGACTTGAGACCGTAAAGACGGCCCGTGCCTTTCATGAACTGCCACATTCCGCCTGCACCGGCCCACGAATAGGCCCGGACGTTGTATCCGGACTCCGTGAACGGCAGCAGCACGAGATCCTGCGGCAGGCCGTACTTGGTGAATACGCGGCGAACATGCGGCAGATACGGCTGGGAACGTTCCAGCCAGCGCGTCATGGTCTTGCGCGCCTTGTGAGTGAAATAGGTGAAATATTTTTCGACTTCCTTGGTCTCGTGGGCCTCGAGATCAAAGAGGAGACCGAAGCGGGCGTTCAGCACTGCCTGCTCGGTTTCAGTCAGGTCGTCATCGGCGTCGGGAGTAGCCGCAACCTCCGGCTCAAGGGCCTCGGCGTCGGCAGGAACCTCGCTCTCGGCGGGTTCGGACAAAGTGGTGTCAACCGGCTTCTTGTAACAACCGGCCAGCATGCCGGCCGCCAGCAAGGCGACAAGAAACAGGCGCAACGATTTGAATACTTCCAAATTTTCCTCCGGCTTCCTGCATTTCGTTATCAAAAAAAAATGAACGTGGGAAGTCTAGAAAAAGTCTTAATGTCTAAAAATGGTGTGCTTATCAGCTATCCCACCTTGCGGCGGATTGCAATAGCGCGCTAAAACCCCTACATAGGCGCTTCGCAAAACGCAACCATGTGCAGGTTGCCGACAGCGGCCCGATTGTGTCACTTTTTCCAAAAGCCATTTCGCCGCGCCCGTAACCATACGCCGAGCCTGCTTTTTTCTGGACATCACACTCGAATCCGGCGTCACAACCTGCACAACGAATATCTTTCAACCCTGAGCATGTGCAGTTTCCGGCTGCACTTTTTACACAAGGAATCACGATGCAGAACAACAACCGGGGCAAAAAAGACGGAAAAACCTATGTCGTCGGCAACAAGCCGGTCATGGAACTCCTCAGGGACGACCCTTCACGAGTGGACTTCGTCGCGTTCAGAAAAGGGAAGCACGACAAACACCTCGAAGAAGTGCTGGCCCTGTGCAAGGCCCAGAACGTCCCGTTCAAGTCCGTTTCCACCAAGGACCTCGACTTCATGTACCGGGGCAATCATCAGGGCATTGCCGCACGATGCGCCGCCCTGTCCTACACCCCGCTGGAGACCATGCTCGAGACCGCGCCCGACGCACCCCTGCCGCTCATCATCGCGCTCGACCAGGTGCAGGACACCGGTAATGTCGGCGTGCTCGCCCGCACCCTCTACGCCCTCGGCGGCGCAGGCCTGATCGTCTGCCAGCACCACGGCGCTTACCTCGGCGCAGGAGCCGTCCGCTCCAGCGCGGGCGCGCTCAACAAGCTGCCGGTAGCCAAGGTCGGCAACATGGCCAACGCCATCAAGGACGCCGTGAACTATGACTATACAGTATACTGCGCCCGCGCCGGCCAGAACTCGCTCGACGCCTACACAGCGGACCTCGAGACCCCGGCGGTGCTCATCCTCGGCAACGAGGAAAAAGGCATTCGTCCCGGCGTCGCCAAGTTCTCCCACCACAGCATCCAGATTCCCTTCCTGCGCGAATTCGATTCCCTCAACGTGGCACAGGCCGGAGCCATTCTCGTCTCGGAGTTCGCGAAGCGGCTGTAAAACCGACAGCACATACCGCATCAGATGACATTGAACAAACGCCCCTCGGATAATAGAGGGGCGTTTTTTTCGTAAAAAGCCTTTCCTCCTCCGCCTTTTCCCTCCAAACCAGTCCGCCATTTCGCCCCGGTTTTATTGCCCCACCCCGGCGTGGGTGCAAAACTGTGGTAAAGAAATTCCATTATGTCTATTTAGGCATATTACTAAGCATATCAATACAATAGGTTACAAAATCCAGCCCGAAAAGAGGCTGTGCAAGACCTGCGAAAAGACCGGATTTTTTGCCTGTTTACCTCAGAGCGTCCATAAAAAGGACAACTGAAGAAATGTAAGAGGTACGCTTATGCGCCAATTCAACAACCAGAGTTCGGCTGTCTCCACGGCCCCCGCACGGCCCTTTTCCGGGCTGGGTTTCGCCATGGAGTCCGTCAGCGCCGCAGCACAGGAGATGACTGTCGTCTACTTCCGTCAAGATGACGGGGGCGACGTCTTTTCCGTGATGCCGACACTTGTCGCGCAGCCGAGCGGCTACTTACTGCTTGTGGCACTGGGCCGCGAGATTCGCGGGCGATGACCCGCAGTTAACATCAGGAGGTCGAATGCATACCAATCGTAGAAACTTCCTCAAGCTCTCCGCTGTCGCGGCCACGGCCACGGCTTTCGGCGGACTCGGGCTTGGCTGCACCCCCAAGGCGAAGATCGCCGACCGGGCCGCCGCCATGTCGCCGAAGTGGAGCAAACAGACCACCAGCGCATGCTGCTACTGTGCAGTCGGCTGCGGTCTCGTCGTCAACACGTCCCTCAAGGACAACCGGGCCATCAACGTCGAAGGCGACCCGGACCATCCCGTCAACGAAGGTTCCCTGTGTGCCAAGGGCGCGTCCATCTGGCAGCTCGCCGAGAATGACCGCCGCCCGGATTCCGTGCTGTACCGCGCACCCTATTCTTCCAAATTCCAGAAAATCTCCCTGCACAAGGCACTGGAGATGATCGCTGAACGGGTCAAGAAAACCCGCGACGAGACCTTCACCCGCACCAATGCAAAGGGTCAGGTCGTCAACCGCTGCGACGGCATCGCCTCGCTCGGTTCCGCCGCTCTCGACAACGAGGAGTGCTGGGCCTACCAGACAATGCTCCGCAGCCTCGGCCTGGTGTACATAGAGCATCAGGCGCGTATCTGACACAGCGCAACTGTTGCGGCTCTGGCAGAGTCGTTCGGACGCGGTGCGATGACCAATCACTGGATCGATATCCAGAACGCTGATTGCATTCTCATAATGGGCAGTAACGCTGCCGAAAACCATCCCATTTCCTTCAAGTGGGTGACCAAGGCGCAGGAAAAGGGCGCGACCCTGATCCACGTCGATCCCCGTTTCACCAGAACATCGGCCAAGGCCGACATGCACGCGAACATCCGCTCCGGATCGGATATTGCGGTCCTCGGCGGCATGATCAAGTACATTCTGGACAAGGACCTCATTTTCAAGGAATACGTGGTCAACTACACCAACGCCTCCTTCATCATCGGTGACGATTATGAATTCAACGACGGTGTGTTCGCAGGCTACGATCCCAAGACCCAGACATACGACAAGTCCAAATGGGCATTCGCCATGGATGCCAAGGGCAACCCCAAAAAGGACCCGACCCTCAAGGACCCCAGATGCGTCTACCAGATGCTCAAGCAGCATTACGAACGGTACAATCTGGATGAAGTCTCCAAGATCTCCGGCATGCCCAAGGACAAACTCGTCGCCCTGTACGAGACCTACGCAGCCACCGGCAAGTCCAACAAGGCCGGTACCATCATGTACGCAATGGGCTGGACCCAGCACACCGTCGGCGTGCAGAACATCCGCTCCATGGCCATGATCCAGCTGCTGCTCGGCAACATCGGTATCGCCGGTGGCGGCGTCAACGCACTGCGCGGCGAATCCAACGTTCAGGGTTCTACCGACCATTGCCTGCTGTACCACATCCTGCCCGGTTACCTGAAAACTCCCAAGGCGTCCCAGCCCACGTTCGATGCCTACAACAAGGCGTACACTCCGGTCTCCAACGACCCGATGTCCGCCAACTGGTGGTCCAACTATCCCAAGTATTCGGCCTCGCTCCTCAAGGCCATGTGGATGGATGAAGACCCAGCAGACTCCTACCAGTACCTGCCGCGCCTCGACTCCGGCTCGGCCCGCGAATACTCGTGGCTGACCCTGTTCGACAAGATGAGCAAGGGCCAGTTCAAGGGGCTGTTCGCATGGGGCATGAACCCGGCCTGTTCCGGTGCCAACTCCAACAAGACCAGAGAGGCCATGGCCGAACTGGACTGGCTGGTCAACGTCAACATCTTCCCCAACGAAACCGGCTGGTTCTGGGAAGGTCCCGGCATGGACCCCAAAAAGATCAAGACCGAAGTCTTCTTCCTGCCCTGTGCAGTCTCCATTGAGAAGGAAGGCTCCATCACCAACTCCGGCCGCTGGATGCAGTGGCGCTACAAGGGACCCGACGCACCGCACGGCCTCAAGCCGGACGGCGACCTCATGTACGAACTGATGAACGAAATTCGCGACCTGTACAAAAAGGAAGGCGGCGTCCACACCGACCCGATCACCAAGCTGTCATGGGACGGCATTGCCACCAACGGCATCTTCGACCCGCACAAGACAGCCAAGCTCATCAACGGCTTCTTCACCCGCGACATCGAGGTCAAGGGCAAGCAGTTCAAGAAGGGCGATCAGGTGCCGAGTTTCGCATACCTCCAGGCCGACGGTTCCACGACCTCGGGCAACTGGCTGTACTGCAACTCCTACACCGCCAAGGGCAACATGGCCGCACGCCGCAGCCTCGCCCAAACTGAAGAACAGGCGAAGATCGGCCTGTACCCGAACTTCTCGTGGTGCTGGCCCGTCAACCGCCGCATCCTGTACAACAGAGCGTCCGTCGACCTTCAGGGCAAGCCGTGGAACCCGGAAAAGCCGGTCATCGAATGGACCGGTCCCAAGACCAAGTGGAAGGGCGACGTGCCCGACGGCGGCTGGGCTCCGGGCACCAAGTACGCATTCATCATGCGTAAGCACGGCTTCGGCCAGCTGTTCGGCCCGGGCCGCGCAGACGGTCCGCTGCCCGAATACTACGAACCGCTGGAATGTCCGGTGAAGTCACACCCGTTCTCCAGCACATTGCACAACCCCACCGCCCTTTCCTTCGAATCGGAAG
The DNA here is from genome assembly GCF_963664965.1 of uncultured Pseudodesulfovibrio sp. Lineage (NCBI taxonomy): Bacteria > Pseudomonadati > Thermodesulfobacteriota > Desulfovibrionia > Desulfovibrionales > Desulfovibrionaceae > Pseudodesulfovibrio > uncultured Pseudodesulfovibrio sp. Next base: position 434,619 of record NZ_OY761823.1, read on the forward strand.
AAAAGGCCGTGTGCAACCCCAAGTTCCCGTTCATCGGCACCACCTACCGTGTCACCGAACACTGGCAGACCGGTCTCATGACCCGTAACTGCGACTGGCTCACCGAGTGTGAACCGCAGGTGTTTGTGGAAATGAGCCCGGAACTTGCGGAACTCAGGGGAATCGAAAACGGTGAAAAGGTCATGGTTGATTCGGTCCGCGGCTCCATCTGGGCCAAGGCCATCGTGACCAAGCGGCTGAGGCCGTTCACCATTCAGGGTGCAACCGTCCATCAGGTCGGCCTGCCCTGGCACTTCGGCTGGACATGGCCCAAGGACGGCGGCGATTCTGCCAATATCCTGACCCCGTCCGTCGGTGACCCGAACACCGGCATCCCTGAAACCAAGGCCTTCATGGTCAACGTCCGCAAGGCGTAAAGGAGGAATGAGACATGAGTAAGACATTCTTCATCGACCTGACCAAGTGTACGGCCTGCCGCGGTTGTCAGGTTGCCTGCAAGCAATGGAAAAAGCTCCCTGCCGAAAAGACAGAGAACTGGGGTTCCCACCAGAATCCCAAGGACCTCTCCGGCAAGACCCTGAAACTGGTCCGCTTCAACGAAGTCGAAAAGGACGGAAAGATGAACTGGCTGTTCTTCCCGGAACAGTGCCGCCACTGCGTTGAGCCGCCGTGCCTCGATTCCATGACCGTGCCCGGTTCCATCGTGCACGATCAGGAGACCGGTGCCGTGGTCTACACCAGCCTGACCGCCAAGGAACCTGACAAGGAATCCTTCCGCAACGGCTGCCCGTACGACATCCCGCGCATCAACGAGGAAACCGGCGAAGTGGTCAAATGCGACATGTGCATCGACCGCGTGAAGATCGGCATGCTGCCCGCATGCGTGCAGACCTGCCCCACCGGAGCCATGAACTTCGGCGACCGCGACGAAATGCTCGCCTTGGCCGAGGCCAGCCTGGAAAAGGCACAGGTCAAGTTCCCGGACGCCGAACTCATCGACCCGGACGAAGTGCGCGTCATCTACCTCGTACAGACTGCCTCCGAAGACTACTACGAGTTCCTCTCCGCTGACGCGTCTTCCAAGCAGAACGGTCCCATGAGCAGAAAGCAGTTCCTTGCCAAGATCGGCCGCCCGATCAAAAGCATGAAGAGCTGACAAAACCTCAACTCCCCGGCGCGGACCATCCGGTCCGCGTCGGGCCTCCCTTTTTCTCCCGGCCCGTTCACCATGTTCGCCGCCCCCTCTGGAATGAGAGTCCAGTCGACACGAACGGCGGACATGGTCCACTGACCGGGAACACCTCCGTAAGCACGCGGCCGGACCTGCCGTGAATGCCTACGGAATTCTCACGGCCCCGGTAACTGCTATTACGCCGGGGCCGTTTTTGCTCTTCATTCAGGGGAAAATCAGAAGTCAGCCGCCTGACTGACGGATATCTTAGGGGTCTACCCATCCGCTCCTGAGTCCGAAGGGCAGAGCCATGCCACCACGCATGCCGTGACTACAGCTCCGACCAGACTCATCAGAACAAAAACAGACGCGAATTCCCATCCGAACGAGGCGAAAAGGACCGGGAAAAGAGCGGGCTTGACCGCTCGGCAGCCGATAAAGTTGGCAACGATGAAAACGGAAGCCCCCTTGTCCCTGAGGCTCTTGAAGAGCGGATACCACGCATAGACAGGCCCCATGGACACGATGCCTGCAAGCGAAGACAGCAAAAGCCCTTTCAGGCCGACACCCGTGCTCAGGAAACGCGCCACCAGAGCGGGTGACAAAAACCGATTGAGCAGCACCATCATGGCTACGGCAATACAGATGGGCAGGGCCAATTGCCCGAACATGCTTCCGGATATCCGCAGGGCGCGCCCGGTCTGTTCAGGAGCGAACAACAGGCCGACGCCATACAGACACCCCACCCCGAACGGAAACAGCCATGGCCGAACCACGCGTACAAAGGAGGATTTTTCACCCTGTTTCATGCCAGCCCTCCTGCCCACAGGCCAACGCACAAAGCCATAAACACCGCCACGACAAAGCCAATTCCGTTGCGAAGCAGTGTAAAACGCCACCCCAGAGCAGCGGCCTCGGCAGGCAACTGAATCACCCCCACGTTGACCCATGTCAGCATCAGGGCCATTGCCCCCGCCACTCCCACGCCGAATTGCAGAAGGCTCTCACCAATGACGTAGCTGTTCACGGGATTTCCGGCCAGTATGCTGCCTACTGCGCCTCCCCAAAGTGAATCTTCGAGAATCGAGCCGGAAAAAAGCGAAAGCAGGTTCTCACGAGAAACAACCCCTCTGAACAATCCCAGCAGCAGAATTACGCCGATGAGCCGGGGCAGAAGGGAATGAAACTGGCGCAGACTCTTGTGGACCGCCTCCCGCCACTCTTCCGGTGCGAGCCACTCCTGCGGCTCGACTTTCTCCGTCCCCCCGGCTTCCTCGCGGGACGCCAAATAGTCGGCTACGGCCTCGGCAGCAGTGCCCGATACGCCTGTGACGACATCTACGGACTGTTTCTGCATGGCGTTGACGAGATGCGGTGCAACATGCCCCACAAGGAGCGCCTGTGCCCCCTTGCTCACGGCAAGGGAAACAGCGGCGACTCCGGCTCCGGGACCGGATGAGCGGGGCGGCCCGTCCAAAGCCTCGAAGGACATGTCGTCGGTTTCTACTATCAGCAGATGGGCGGCGGTCCCCAGCTTGTGTTCCACGGAACCGTCCAGATCGGGACGGGAAGTCGGAATGGCTATTATCATGGCACGTCACAACTGTTGAAAATTCAATTCCCTCACAAACCAATCTGACGCGATTCCAACTCAATGTACAGTCTGAATAAATATACCCGCCTCCCTTCAGCGCGCCTGTTTTGTGCAAAAGTGCCTCACTGATAATATGGGTTGCCTTGATTACGTATTTAACCGAATATGAAAAAAGTTATCCTTATTTGCTTTCTGTATTCACAAAAGACGAATAAAAACCCCGCCTCACGGGTCTTTCAAGGAGACGCCATGCAACGGACAAGAACCATCATATTGACGATCTGCGCCCTGTTTACCCTGACGTCCGCAGCACTTGCCGGGACACCGTTCCCGGACGTGGACCTCAAGGGCCAACTGACTGCCGAGCAGAAGGAATATCTCGGCGTGACGACCGACACGTTCAAGGTCTCGGACATCAAGGCGGACTACCTGTTCGTCGAGGCCTTCAGCATGTACTGTCCCATCTGTCAGAGAGATGCACCGAAAATAAACGAACTGTATGATATCATATCAAAAATGGATACAGCGAAATCAATCAAGTTCATCGGCCTTGCCACAGGCAACACCGGTTTTGAAACCGCGTTCTACCAAAAGAAATACGATGTCCGATTTCCGCTCTTCGAAGATGCGGACTACGTCATTCACGGAGCGCTTGACGAAATCGGAACGCCTTCGTTCTATGTCGTCAAAAAAACCGGTTCAACTCTTGAGACACTCTTTTTCAAGGAGGGTGAAGCCAAGGACAAGGACGTCCTGCTGCAAGCCATCAAACAAGCCACAGGCCTGAAATAGCGGAGAAACCTTCATGCGATTGCACATTCTGAGCACACTGGCGCTCATCCTGCTTGTCTCAACGGCTTTTGCCGGGAAAATGGAGACCTATGATGCCGGGCAACTCAAACCCACGGACTCCACGCTCAAGGTTGCGGTGGGCGACACGGCACCGGACTTCGAACTGCCCGCCGTTCAGGGCGGCAAAATACGCCTGAGCGACTACCGGGGCAAAAACACCATTGTCCTTTCCTTTGTACCCGCCGCGTGGACCCCGGTCTGCTCGGACCAGTGGCCTGGATACAACATCGCGCAGGAGATGTTCGCGGCTCATGGTGCCATCATCGTCGGCATCTCGGTGGACAACATCCCGTCCCAACACGCATGGTCCGAAGCCATGAACACCCTCACCTTCCCGGTGCTCTCGGATTTCTGGCCACATGGCGCGGTCGCCGACTCCTTCGGCGTCCTCCGCACCGACGGCATGGCGGAGCGCGCCCTGTTCGTGATCGATAAAAAGGGCATCATTCGTTACATCGACGTCCACGACATCAACAAGCGGCCCGACCTCGGCCTGCTGCTGGAACAAGTGGAAAAGGCCGCACGGTAGCCATTGCCATCACATCAAAAAAAAGCCCCGAAAGCACAAGCTTTCGGGGCTTTTCATTCATATCAATTAACAACTAGACAACGCGGTGAACCGGGTCCACGACCCAGAACTGGACCTGGAATTTCTCTTCCATTCCAGCCTGAAGACGCTTGAAATCGGGCTTTTCCATGTCGCGGATGCGGATGTAGACGTCCTTCATCTCCACGGTCTCGGGCTCGTTGCGGGTCAGGATGGACATGATGCGCGCGTTGTTTTCCCGAAGGAACTCGATCACGGGCAGCAGGGAACCGGGGGCATTGGAGATTTGCAGGCAGACCTGCGTGCCGCCCTCATTGACACCGGTGATGTCCACCAACACCTTGAACACGTCCGTATCAGTGAGAATGCCGACAGGGCGTTTCTCATCATCAACCACAGGCAGACCGCCGAAGTTGCCTTCCAGCATGAGAACCGCCGCTTTCTCAACGGTTTCATCTTCCCGGATGGTCGTGACCTTCTTGGTCATGATGTCCTTGATCTTGATTTCGGACAGCAGATAGTACAGCTCATGCATGTCGAGCGTGGTCGCCTTGGACGGCGAGGCGTCCTTGATGTCACGGTCGGAAATGATTCCGATGATGCGGCCTTCGCCATCAACCACGGGCACACGGCTGATACCCTTGTCCTTCATGACCTTCGAGGCCTTCATCATGGACCTGTCCGCCGTGATGGTCACTACGTCCTTGCTCATCCAGTTACTCACCAGCATGTGTATCCCTCCTGTGTAGTCTCCGCGCTGAAGCGTGTGTATTCATGAGTTTTCAATTCCATATATCCATAACTCCGCGTTTTGGCTAGTACTTGAGAACCACGGAAAGAAACAACCGCCCGCAGGTCCTTTTCCGGGGCACAACCGTGGGGAAAACAAACCACCTTGTTTTTTCAGGACACAGGCAGTACGAAATACAAGTGTTATCCTATTAGGGGAAATACTGAAACTCTGGAGCCCGCTGTGAATATCGTTTTCCGGCTGCTGACCATATTGGGCCTGATTCTGGCCCTGACCGCCTGCAATTCTTCGGACAACATCCATGGAAACCGATGGAGTGCGCCCGGAGTATCCGACACGGAAATCCGGCTCGGCTCGTCACTGGCCCTCACCGGACATGCGGGCTATCTGGGCACCCAGACCCTGCGCGGCGCCGAAGCCTATCTGCGCCACGTCAACGATCACGGGGGCATCTTCGGTCGCAAGATACTTGTAGAGGCCAAGGATGACTTCTACGATCCGCCGCACTGCCTCGCCAACACCCAGCGATTCATCATAGATAACGAAGTATTCGCCCTGTTCTGCTATGTGGGCACCCCGACCACGGTCAAGGTGCTGCCTCTGGTGGAGGAAGCGCACATCCCGCTCATCGGCATGTTCACCGGGGCCAATGCCCTGCGCCAGCCCTTCAACCGCTATGTCATCAACATCCGGGCCTCCTACTATCAGGAAACCGAAGCCACTGTCCGTCATCTTGTGGAAGACCTCGGCATCCGGCGCATTGCGGTCTTTTATCAATACGACGCCTACGGATTCGACGGACTGATCGGCACGGAACTGGCGCTCAAGGATTTCGGCATCGAACCCGTTGCCCGCGGGTCTTACACCCGAGGCACGCTGGATGTCGAAGAAGGGCTGGAACGCATCCGGAAATCCGGTGCCGAAGCCGTGGTCATGGTCGGGACCTACGGTGCCTGCGCCCGGTTCATCACGCTTTCCCACGACAAGGGATATGACCCCATTTTCTACAACGTTTCGTTTGTCGGCGCAGAAGAACTGGCCCGACGTATCGGACCGGACAGCAAAGCCACGGTACTCATGTCGCAAGTGGTTCCGCAGCCGGAATCCACGGGAACAGAAGAAGACAGCGCCGCAGGACAATATGTAACCCTGCTCAAGCGGTATTTCCCGGATGACACCCCCAGCTTTGTCGGGCTGGAAGGATACCTCAACGCCCGCATTCTCGTTGAGGGGCTGAAAAAGGCCGGTCCGAACCTGACGCGCGAAGGATTCATCGACGCCATAGAATCCATCCGGGACTTCAAACTTGGCCCCGGCATGTCCATCACCTATGGCCCGCAGGACCGGCAGGGACTGGAACAGGTTCACTTCACCCGCCTCGACCATGGCCGGTTCATGCCCTTCTCGGACTGGGAAAGCCTCAAGGGAAGACAAGGAGACGCACAATGAGTCTCCGCGAAAAAATCCTCGCCCGTTTCGCCCTCATGGGCATCAGGGAGAAACTGCTTTTCTCCATGCTCGTGGCAATTCTCTTCATCAGTGCCGCCATCGCGCTTCTGGCAAGGTACATTCTCATCAGTTCACTCACGCACGAACTGGAAATGCGCGGCAAAGCCATTGCCCATTCCGTGGCCGAACGGGGCGGCTCATATATTCTCGACAACAACGTCCCGCGTCTTCTGACACTCATTTTCGATGAAACCCGCATCCATCAGCGCAAGCATCTCATCTCGTACATATTCATTCAGGATCATTCCGGGAAAGTTCTTGCCCACACCATGATCCGCAATCTGCCCGAAAGGCTTCTCGACAACGAGCTCCCTCCGGGCCAGCAAGACTATATCAAACTGATCTCACTGGACGGCCAGCCCGTGTACGACGTGGCCGCAGCCATCAACGAAGGACTCTACCGCATCGGCACGGTTCATGTCGGCCTGAACAAGAGTCATATCGACGCACTGGTCGGCAAATTGCGCGTGGCCTTTCTCGGATTCATCTCCGCCGTGGTTCTTATCACCATTTTCCTCAGTTCATGGCTGACCCGGTACATCACGCGGCCCATTCGCGACCTGACAAGGGTCTCGGACGAAATCAGCCGGGGCAACTTCGATATCCCTCCTTCTCTCTGCCCTGAGGAGGACTGGGACACATCACGGTGTCCGGCCTTTACCAATACGGACCTGCCGTGCTGGCACTTTGACGAATCCCGCACCTCTCCGGCCAGCGAGGACGTGGACGGGGAAGTCCACCGCAAGTGCGCCCAGTGTGCGTTCTACCGCAAGCACGAAGGCGATGAAGTGGTTCAGCTCGGCGACTCATTCCGAAACATGGTCTGGTCCATCAAGCTCTACCGCCGCCGCCTGCGTGAATCCGAAGAAAAATACCGCTCCCTGTTCGATTCCGGCCCGGACCCGATCTTTGTCGTGGACTGCGAAACCGGAGCCATCCGCGATGCCAACCCGCGGGCACGGGAACTGTACAATCACACCAAGGAAGAACTGATCGGGAAAAGTTTTGTCGATCTCGGCCCGGATCACAATGCAGACTGCCTGAACCTGTTCAACGACGGCGGCAGTAGCTGCATCTATTTTCCGAAACTCCTGCACTACAAGAAGGGCAACGAGCCGTTCTTCGTCAACATGCACGCCTGCCCCATTTCCTACCGTGGGCGGCATGCCATCATCATTGCGGTTGCGGACATTACCGAGATCATCGAAAAGGACGCCCAGCTCATTCAGGCCGGAAAGATGAAATCCCTTGGTGAAATGAGCGCAGGTGTTGCCCACGAGATCAACCAGCCGCTCAACGCCATCAAGATGGGCAGCGAATTCCTCAGCCTGATGCAGGAAGAAGGCAAAACCGTACCCAAGGAACAATTCGTGGAAGTGGTTCAGGAAATATCGACGCAGGTTGACCGCGCAGCAGAGATCATCAACACACTGCGGTCCTTTGGACGCAAGTCGGACATCATTGAAGAACAGGTCAACCTCAACCAGCCGATTGAAGCGGTCCTGTCCATGGTTCGCCGACAATTCGAACTCGACAACATACGCTTCAACCTTGAATTATCGGAAGATATACCGGAAATCACAGCGCACTCCAACAGACTGCAACAGGTTGTTTTCAATCTGGTCGCCAACGCTCGGGACGCAATCAACGACAAGTGCTCCCCCCATGAATCCGACTGTGTGCGCCGCATCTCCATCCGCACGGGAAGCGAAGAACAACTGGTGTTTGCCGAGATCGAAGACTCGGGGGCGGGCATTGCGGATGGCGACCTGCACAAGGTGTTCGAACCGTTCTTCACCACCAAGGAAACAGGACAGGGAATGGGGCTTGGCCTTGCCATTACCTACGGCATTGTGAAAGACTACGGCGGGGAAATCCGCATTCAAAGTGAAAAAGACAAAGGGACTGTGTTCCGCATGGAATTTCCTGTTGCGGGACCGCGAGGAGGTTCCACCAAATGACGGAACATAAAGAGAAAATACTGGTCATCGACGACGAGCGCCCCACGCTGAAAATGTTCACCCTGCTGCTCTCGGCATATGGCTACGAAATACTAACAGCAGAAAACGGACGGGACGGGCTGGAACTGTTCAAAAAGGAGCGCCCCGGCCTCATCCTTACCGACATCAAGATGCCCCTCATGGATGGCATAGAAGTTCTCAAGGAAATCAAACAGTTGTCTCCGAATGCCGAAGTCATCGTCATCACGGGACATGGTGACATGGACCTTGCCATTCAGGCGCTCAATCTCGATGCGACCGACTTCATCAACAAGCCGCTCCAGCGGGAAGCTCTTGAGCATGCCCTTGAACGCGCCACCGAACGCCTCGCCATCGCCAAAAGCGAAGAAGGACAGGTTTCGGTCGAAGTCCGCCCTGCCGCCGTGGTCGTGGGTGTGCGGGGCAACGTCACGGGCAACACCATCCCCCACCTGACCGAGGCCTTTGCCGAGGCAAAAGGCGTAGGCAAGGACGTCATACTCATCGATTTCGAAGAAAACGCCTCCATCAACGGCGCAGGCATCACCGGCCTGTCCGACCTGCTCAAGGAAAACCGCGACGCAGGCGTACGCGTGGTGCTGGCCGGCCTTTCAAGCAACTTCCGCACCGTTTTCGAGATGATCGGCATCACCAAACTCGCCGACCTTTTCGACAATGAAGATGAAGCGCTGCGGGCACAGTAAGGACAAGCAAAAGCCCCTTACCGCTTGCAAATCGTTAAGTTACCGACTTTGCATCTTGCTATTTTCTAATGATATATAACTGACGAGTTGCGGTTACCGGATCAAGGTGCCCGCAAGTTTTATCGCTGCCCGATCGCATCCCCCATCGCGGAAAAACATCACTCTCCCTCTTAAGTCTTTTTCAAAAGGGACCGAATAGACAATGACCCAACCGGGGTCAGGGAGCAATTATGGGAAGTGTTGTCGCGCTGGATCATTTCCGGCAGTCCGTCAGGGAAAAAAGCAAGAAGCTGCACATACCGCCTCGACCGGAAATTTCCGGCGGCGAAATATGGGGCCGCGACTACCGCGAAGTTGAAGCGATCGTCTTCGGCCTGCTCAAGGTGCGGGCCATGGTCGCCCATCACGCCGAAGAGCACGACAAGACCTTTGACCATTTTTGCGTCGAAGCCCTTGATGCGGCCTACCACATCCTCGATGTCGGGCACGCCCGCCTCAAGGCCTCCATCAAACCGCTCAAGGAATGGATTCTCGACGCCATGACCGAGGACAACAAGCGCGACATGTCCTGGTGTCTGGTCATCCTCGACCTTATCGAAAAATCTCCCGTCAAATAAGTATCGATAAGCGTCAATTTTATTTTTACATATATTAACAAGCTATTAAAGACTGACGATAGCCGACGACCCGGGATGAATCCGGGTCGTTTTTTCGTTTTTCAGGCTGAATCGTACCCTGAATCAGCTGCCTCCGCAGCCCCTGCCGGACTTTCGGCGCACTCTCCGCTCCCTGCCGCTCACCCGGCCAATTCCCCCCTTCCCCGAAATTCTCATTGCTCCCGGCGCACACTCCCGTATTAATAAGGACATGAGTGCGGACCCCACGGCCCAAAGCGGCCCCCTGATCCTGCTCTCGGCAGGCAGCCTGTTCCACCTTCCCCTGAAGCTCATTGCGCGCATCGGACGGGACGCTGGCTTTGCGGGCATGGAACTCATCATGAATTCCCCCAAGCTCACGCCGGAATCCGGCCTGCAAGCCATCGACGACGTATTGCCCATTCGAAGCCTGCATGCGCCGTTTCGCGACTGGGCGGACTGGGGCGGACATCTCGCCTCATGGAAAGCCACCACCGCACTTGCCAACGCCCTGCCTCAGGCGGATCACATCACCATGCACCCGCCCGGATCACGCCTTGCCAACATGATCCAGAACCGCTGGTTCGAGAAAGCCTGCGACCTCCCCCTGCTCCTCGACGCCAAGGGCCGCATCCAGTTCTCGCTGGAGAACATGCCGTGGGCCGAGCACTCGCCCTTTGGCAAGGACCCGCTGGACCGGCTCATGGCGCAATGCCGCGACAAGAACGTGGGCCTCACGTACGATGTCTGCCACATGGGCGTATCGGGCCGCGACGTCATGGAGGCCATACGCAAGGTTCCCACCGACCTGCTCTACAACATCCACTACTCTGACGCCAAAGGGTACACCGAGCACCTCACGCCGGGAAACGGCGACCTGCCGCTGGATGCATTCCTCCGCCACCTCGGTTCGATCGGCTATGACCGTTATGTCACGCTGGAGCTTGAGCCGGCGGCCTTCCCGGACGACCTTGACGGAACCGTGGCGATCCTTTCCACCATCCGGCAGGACATGCAAAAACATCTGGAAGCCGGACGCCTCGCGGCATGATTTCCGGGCAGACCGAGCATTATAAATAAATATCAATTCACCTTTTTGGCAAAAAAAGACTTGCCTCATTTCGACTATATGTATAGACCGCATTCTCCCGCGACATATGCGCCGCAAGGCTTTTATCGCGGTACCCGCTCTCGGGAAACATGAGGAACCATGAAGAAACTTCTCGTAATAATTACTCTTATTCTCGCGGCCAGCATGTCCGGCGGCTGTGCCGTGATTCCGGCCATCGTGACCACAGGTGCGTCCATGGCCGTACCGCAGAGCGCATCCCTCGCCATCACTGCCGTGGGCACTGCACACAAGACCGTTCTTGTGGCCGCAGACGAACGGCACATGGACGACATGCTCTCCGACAAGATCACCACAATCACGGCGCAGGCTGTCATCATGGCCGAAACCGGAACCGACATGGAAGCCACCTGCCTCAACGGCGATCTCTATGTCGTCGGCGAATACGCCACCCCGGCTGACCGCGACAGCGTCATCGACGAACTCCAGCGCATCAAGGGCGTCAAATCCGTCAAGGGCGTGCTCAAGCAGATGCCCACCTCCCTTGTGGCGCTTGTCGAGCCGACCATCAACGACCGCCATGCCGAAACCGTCATCGAGTCGGGCCTCATTGCCAATCTGCACATCAAATCCGCCAACGTGGATGTCGAGGTGGTGCAAGGTGAGGCCGTCATTGTCGGCGTTGTCGAGAACACCGAAGAAGCACAGGCCGTCACCCGGCTGGTGGAAAAACTCCGCCCGCAGACCGCACATCCGGTCAAGGTCACTTCCCTTCTCGCGGTACAGGACGCCTTTGACACGGGCGCACCACAGCCCAATGAAATGTTCGCCCTGATGACCAGCAGCCAGATGCTCGCGGCAAACACGCCCGAGGCAGGCAAACCGGCGGTAACATCCGCAGCGTCCACCGGACGCACCCCAGACGTCGAACCCGTCATCAGTGAAAAGCCGTCCATGGAGAGCCTGCTCGCCATATATGAACCGCACAGCCGTTCAACGTGGCAGAAAGCCCGGTTGAACATGAAGCGCCGCATTCTGGACATCGCAAAGGCCGAGTCCGACCCGGCTGCCAAAAAGGAACTTATCACGCTGTCCACCCGCGTGCTCAAGGACAAGCAGATATCCATCGAACGCCGTCTGGTGCGGACCCTGAACCGAACCGGCAATCTGGCGGTCAAGGTGCATGTGGACAACATCCTTCAGGATATCGCGCCCAAACGGACGCATCGCATCCGCACTCTGGCCATGAACTGATCTCGATCATTTCCAACGCTTCGTAAAAAGCCCCGAAAGCTCATGCTTCCGGGGCTTTTCGATTTCACGCACAACGGTCTGACAACGACTATGCCACGACCGCCTTGCAGACTTCCACGGCCCTGTCGATGTTTTCAGGAGTGGACGGGGTCGCGCCCTTTTCAAATCCTTCATCCGTCAGGCGCACGTTCGCGGTCCAGTCGATGCCCGCCGCAGCAAGCGTCTTGCTCGCACAGTCCAGGGGACACGCATTGATGACAAGCACCATGTCCGCGTCCTTTGCCATCTGCACCTTCTTCTCGATGCCCGCCGCCATGGACGCGAGACAGAAAACCTTGCCCACACCGTCCCGCGTCAACTGACGCGCAGTGCGGTCTGCCAGTTCACCGACGTCCGAACCGCCGGAACAGGAAAAAATGAGTTTTTTCGGAGCCTCTTTCTTCGACATATCAATATCCTACCTACAGTTAACAATTGAATACTTATTCACCTGTACACACCATGTCCGCCATCGTCCAGAATCAGACTTTCACGGTTGGGTTCCGTCCCGGTATTCCACACCTTGCCCATGCCAATCAAATGCTTATGGTTTGAGAACACCCAAAGGAGATTCATCATGACCGCTGAAAACCGACTCATCGTCTGCTCGAACTGCCGCGCCATCAACCGTGTCCAGCAGGGCCGCGAGGCCGAAGCCACTTGCGGCAAATGCAAATCAAAAATATTCGAACCGACTCCCACGGAACTGGTCGGCGCGACCTTTGACCGCCACATCACCAAGGGCGATCTGCCCATCCTCGTGGATTTCTACTCGCCCAGTTGCGGCCCCTGCCTCATGATGGGTCCCCAGTTCGCGGAAGCTGCCAAGCAGCTCTATCCCGCCATGCGGCTTGCGAAAATCGACACCACAGCCGAGACCGCCATCTCCGCACGCTTCAACATCCAAGCCGTGCCCACCCTCGTCATCTTCAAGAACGGACAGGAAATAGCCCGACAACCCGGTGCCATGAGCGCCCCCGACATCGTCAAATGGGCCAAGCAGTTCGCTTAAGCGAAGTGCCTCCGGCGGCCAGAGGGAAGGGGAGAGGGAAACCCTTCGGGAAGGGTTTCCCTCTCCCCTTCCCTCTGGACTCCCATCCCCTCTCCTTTCCGAAGCTTTTTGTATGCGCTAAGCGCGCGTTGGGTGGAAAAATGAAAGCTTGTGTCTCTTAGTGTTATTACTTGCGCCCCTGCTAAATCGACAAAGAAAAGAACAAATCTGTTTTTTATGTACGAAACGCCGCCAAGGCGTTTTTCCAAGCTATCCCCGCAACGCACACGCGGCGTGGGCACTGTTCGGAGAGAATCGCGCCGGACAGCTTGATCGCGCGCCGAAGATGTCCGGTGCGATTCTCTCCGAACGCCAGTCTCCCGGCCCCACACGTCACACCATCCAACCAACGCACCCGCCGAAGGCGCTATAAAAAGCTTTGGAGATCCCTAAGAACCTTTCTCGAAAGGTTCTTAGGCCGCCGGAGGCATCCCCTACTTCACCCGCTTGACTGCCGCACCGCTCTCCCTGTCGGGCCGCAGCTCGAATATGCGATCCGCGGCCTCGGCAAAGAGATCGAGGGGATGATGGCTGATGACGAGCAACTGCAACCCGAGCCGCTGTGCTATCTCGTTGATAAGCTGCATGAATTTGGGGATAAGCGCGGGCTTGAGCCAGCAATCCTGCTCATCGAGAACCAGAAACGGACGATGATGTTCCTCGGGCAACTGGGACAATGCGATCAACCGCAACCCGACAGAAAGGATGTTACAGACCGACCCGCCTTGACCAGTAAGAATGTCCTCGATTTCCTTTTCATTGCCGCGATTCTGGATCTGGAAATCAATATGCAGACGATTGTTCTTGATCTCGCGGCAGGTGGAGACAACGCGGTCCTGCCCAAGCACTTCTCGAATGGCGTGGGTAAGATTCGCTTCCACCTGATCGAGCACCTTGCCGAACAGCGCGGTGGACAATTCCTCAAGGGTATCGCGGGCTTTGGGCGCGAGAACGAGAAAATCCCGAACTTCGGCAAGCTGTCCGAGCAACCTTTCATGCTCGCCATGCCGAGCCTCGGCAAGCGCGGAAAGACGGTCCAGACGCCGCTCTACGGCGCGCATGTCAGGCAAAGGGCGATCAGCGTCCACTATCTGTCTCCGTCAACAGCGGTTTCCACAGCCGCGAGATCGGCCTGTATCTTTTGGACATGTTCGCGGTACTCTGACACAACACGCTCGTTTTCCTGACGTTTTTGATTCAGAAGCGCTTGGAGTTCTTCGGGGTTGTCCGTGCCGTACTCGGCTTTGGCCTGCGCCTTGAGTCCTTCCAGCTGACTGGAAAGATTGGCTATGTCCTGCTCAGTACGGACCTTTTGGTCGCGGAGTTGTTCATACTGGCGACGAAGCCCGTTAAGCTCCTGTTCCAATTGGGAATCTTGTGTTGTCGCTGTTCCGTTGTGGTTATTCATCACCGTGGATGACCTCCTCGTATAATTCCCAGATAAGTCCGCCTTCGGGCGTCTCTCTGGTCAGATTGTCTTCAAGAAATTGTTTCAATCCGGTGCCTTCGTGCGTCCGCTGCCATGCGAGCCGTTCCAGTCCCGTGATGAATTCCGACTCGCTGTCAACTTCCATTTCTTCTTCGACAGGCAATTCCTGATCCGGAAAAACGACGTCAAAGGATTCGAACGGCACCACCCATTTTTCCAATTCCTCACAACCGGGCGTCCAGATGGCGGCAGCGGGTTCCCGCTCCTTGGACCGATGGGTAAAGGTCAGCCGGGTCAGGTTGCCGGGGTTGGCCCATGTGGTCTGGCCCTTGGTTATGGTGGGCTGCGGACGGTGAATGTGCCCGTTCACCAGCCAGTCAATGCCGGGAAGTTCCTTTATGGAATAAGCCCGGTCGATGAATTCGGGGAATTGAATGTTGTGATGGGTGAGCCAGATGACGGTTTCCGGATCACCGTCCTGTCTGTCGTACGATTTGGGCAGCGGCGTGCCGTCCGGACTGGCGCAGACCAGAACGCGGCCTTCATCAGTCTCCAGAATGAACTGCGGGCCGTCTTCTTTCATCAGATTGAGCACTCCGGCGATCTCCAATACCGCAATGGAGATGTCCTCGGAAAAGCGGGACTGGTATTTATCGTGGTTGCCCACAAGCGCCCACACTTTCCGGTTTCCGGTGCGGGAACCGAAGAGCCGGATGAGTTCCACAAGCATCTTGTTGGAGTTGTCACGCGGCCAGTGAAAGAGGTCACCAAGGAAGACCGGCACCATGCCGAGTTCGTCCGCACGGTCAAGACACGCCTCTATCTTGGTCATGATCTGATCGAGATAACCATCAAGACGCTGACCGGGCGGAGTGTCCGCCAGATGGGGATCAGCCATGAAAAACAGGCCGTTTGCTCGCAGGGTATCAAGCGTCATGGACATGCTCCCGATCAAGGAATTCATCTGCATTGAAGTTACCGCCGCAGGTCGGGCACCTGCCGATCTCGCGCACACGCTCCTCAATGGAGTCTTTCAAGGACTGCAACTCGTTCTCCAATCCGTTCAGACGATGCTGGGCATCCTGCATGGCAGCGGACAGTCGGACCATATCTCCAAGAAACGCGCCCAGCCGGACATCAGAAACCACTTCCGGCGGTTCAGCAACGTCCTGCAACGCGTCATCCCATCGGGCCATCCGGTCATATCGTTGTCTGGCAACACTCATTTCCTGAATAAGACCGGACAAATGGGTTGTGTTTTCCAGTTCTGGAGGAGCTGCTATCCCGGCAGTCGCTCGTCCCTTGTGCTGTGCTGTCTCCAGCACCTGCCCGAGATATTGCAGTTGTCCGCAGATGGTTGCCATGCGGCCAGTATCAAAGATAACGGGCGGAGGTGCTGCTGGGACCAAAGTGGCATCGGTTTTCCGGGCTTTTCCAAGCGCCTTTTCAATCCAGCTTACCTGACGGACGATTTCTGCCAGACCGCTGACATCCTTCAATTTTAGAGGCTCAAGCACCCCATTGAGGATGGTTGCGGTTTCCGTTCGAACCGCGAGTTTCGATTCAAACCCGCCACGCAGTTCAAGCAGCTTTTCAAGGACAGGGATTTCCCCTTGCAGTTTTTTTGCGGACTGCTCAAGTTCCCGGCCTGTTTCAACAGCAAGTGCAATGTCCGGCAACGGGGCAAGCACGTCCATTTCGTCCCGGACCACGCCCAGACGCCCTTCGAGATCGCGTTCACGCCGCTTGGCATCCTGCGTCCGGCGCTTGAGCACATTCTGCATGGCGAGCAGGTGGGCCGACTCGGTAGACGCGGCAAAAAAGGCCGCCGCATTGGAACCGGGCTGATTGAGCAGAAAGACAGGCTCGCGCTGATTGCCCACATGCACGTCAACAGCGTCCCCGGTCTCCAGATCGACCGTATCGAGCCGCAACGCCTTGCGTATGTCTTCCGGTGGTTTACGCCCGAATTTCCAGTATTCTTCTGGTTCTTCCGCGCCGGGATGCCACAGCTCATAGCCGGATGAACGCTTCTTGCGGATCCAGACGACGCGTGTGCCGTCTTCAAGCTCCACCGACACCCGCGCTTCCTTGGCACCGTGGCGGATGTAGTGCTTGGGCACCGGATTGGTGGCCAGACAGCGAAGCCCCTCGACAATGGCGGATTTGCCCGTATTGTTGGGTCCGGTCAGGGCATTCACGCCCGGTCCGAGTTCCAGCTCGGTCCGCTCGTGCGCCATGAAATTTTCAAGAACTATCTTCGCAATCATATTGCTATCGGCACCCATATTTTCCATCTAATATCAAACCAATACAGTTTACCGTAAACTTATCGCAACCCTAAGAATACCGGGGCTTTTCCCTGCATCCGTCAAACCATGCGTCCACACCGATATCACGCATTTTCTCGTTGTTCACCAGCCACCGCGGGGCCAGCCCATCAGGCATTCCGTGCCGGTCACAAGGGAACTCCCCGCACTGATGGCAATAGTCCACACCGTTCTCCCGCACACAGGACGGTACTTTGCAGTCCTTGAACAGACAACCCGTTTCCCTGCATCCCGTGCAGGTCCCCTGAGAAAGATAATCGAGCAGCTTGCGGAAAGAAGCATATTCCCTGAAGACCGGATTCATGCCTGCAAACCGCTGGGCATACACTCCGAAATTGTCGCCAAGCTCACTGGCCAGTCCAGCGCTCAGTTGCCGGATCGATCCATCCGCATACGCAAGGCACTTGCCGCACGACAGGCCGCAAGGGGCCAACCGCGACTTGATGAAGTCCTCATGCGAAGGCACATACCCGTTTTCCCGCAGCAATTCGAGAGACATTTCAACGGCAAACGTCGAGTATTCATGACACTTGCGACGGAGGTTTTCCTTTTTGAAACGGACCTTGCCTTCGTGCGTAGCAAAATCACACCCGATCAGCTCAAAGCAGTTAAGCGAGTCGAACCTCTCCGCAAACCGCGTGATGAATTCCTGTGTCAGCGCATATGCCGCTTCATAGTCTCCGTCGATACGGGAACGCCCCGCGAACAAGCCGATCCCCATTATGGCACCGGAAACCGCGCCGCATTGCCCCTTGGTCCGGGCCGCGCCGCTGCAAAATCCTGTTGCCATTCGAATGAAGTCGTCCGAGTCCTTGCCGCCAGCCTCGGAAATGACCTTGAGAACGGACTCCGCGCACAGGAATTTTCCCTCGGCAAACAGGTCGGTTATCCGTTTTTTCACGTAATCGCTCATGACAGATTCCACCTCACTCATCCCCGGCGTTGCACCCCAGAAAAGGACAGTACTCCAGAGTCTGTTCCGTCAGTTTCGTCTCGCGCCCCTGCCCTTCGTGCAGTATGAGCGGCGGCTCGACCTTCATGCCCGCCCCGGCAGCCTTGACCGCCTCGATCATGACCATGCGGGCGGTCTCGTCGGCTCGGCCATGCACCATGCGAAGCCGCTTCGGCTCCAGTTTCGCCTTGTGCAACCCGTCCATCAGTTCAGCCAACCGTTCCGGCAGATGCACGAAAATGAATTTGCCTCGCGTCTTGAGCGACAGGGCGGCACACCTGGCAAAATGAGCAAACTCGGCCTTTGATTCGAAACGCGCGGTAGCACGCTCTTCCCCCTGACTGACCCGACCTTTGCCCAGTCTTCGGTACGGCGGGTTGGAAACCACGAAATCAACCACCTTCTCCGGCCGCCACTCCGTGACATCGCCGCACACCGCGCCAAACTGGTTGGCATAATGCAGATTGACCGCGTTTTCATTGGCAACGCGCACGCTCTCCGGCTCGACATCCACGCCCGTCAGCGTCAGACCGGGCTGCCGCAGCAGCAGGGCCAGCGAGATCACGCCGCAACCGCACCCGAGATCGATGCCGACGTGCCGCCTGCCCGGATTGGCAAAACAGGCAAGCAGCAGCGAATCGAGTGAGAACCGATACCCGCCTTCAGGCTGAATCAGGCCACGCGGGAAAAAATCACGCCGTTTCAGGATTGTTTCAGTATCCACGCCGGTCATCAGCCCTGCCCCGCCTTTTTCCGCCGAACGCGGGATTGAATCAGCTCCACGACCATCCGCGCCTCGTCCATACGCAGCACAAAGGCCATGCCGACATATGCGACCACCCACACCGGGATGAGGAGCAGCCACCATGGATGCCATGAAGCCGTCACATAGGCCCCGCCCCCGACGCACAGACTGAGCAGCAGCGTCTTTGCGGCGGAAACCATGGACACGGGGGAAGTCCCGCGCCGCCGCGCCAGAAGCACATGCAGGCAAACGAAATTCAGGGCCGAGGACACGCTCACCGCCAGCGCCAGACCGACATGCGCCATGGACTGCATCAGCCACAGACCAAGGCCGATATTGACCGCAAGGCAGACCACCGCGATCTTGACCGGGGTCTTCGTGTCCTCAAGGGCATAGAATCCCGCCACCAATGGACGCGACAACGCAATGAACGGCAGACCGACCGAATAGGCCACAAGCGCCCGCGCCGTGGCATCAACCGCTTCCGGGGTAAACGCCCCGCGCTCGAACAGCAGGGAAATGACCGGCTCGCTCAGGCCGATCAGTCCCGCAGCGGCTGGCAGCGCGATGAACAGGGTCAAACCAAGCGCGGCGGACAACGCCTTGTCATATTCCTGCATTTCACCCTTGGCAGCGAGACGCGCCAGACTCGGCAGGGCCGCAGTGCTCACGGCAATGCCGAACACACCGAGCGGGAACTGGACCAAGCGGTCCGCATAATACAGATAGGAAACTGATCCGACCGGCAGGTAGGAGGCAAGCAGCGTCCCGAGCAGGATATTCAACTGATACACCGCAGCCCCGAACACCGTGGGCAACATGAGCAGCCCCATCCGCGCCACGCCACGGTTTTTCCACGACCACGCGCCACGCCATGAAAATCCCACGGAGGCCAGAAACGGCTGTTGCAGCAACCACTGCCCCGCGCCGCCGATCAGCACGCCGTAAGCCATTGAATACGCGACATTCAGTCCGAAAAAATGTCCGACAAGCGCCGAGCCTATCAGGGCGACATTCAAAACCGTGGGAGCCAGTGCCGGAGCGAGAAAATGGTCGCGGGCATTGAGGATTCCCATGCACAGGGCCACGCCGCAAATAAAGATGACATAGGGGAAACAGATGCGGACAAGATCGACCGTCACATTGAACTGCTCGATATTCTTGGTAAAACCGGGAGCAATCGCCATGGTAAACGGTCCGGCGAGCAATTCGGCAAGCACGGTGATGCCGACCAGAATGACGCCGAGCCAAACCATGGCGGAACGAGCCATGGTCTGTGCCGCCTCCTCGCCTTCTTCCTCCATAACACGCGAATATACCGGGATAAACGCCATGGTCAGCGACCCTTCGCCAAACAGGCGGCGCAGGAGATTCGGGATGCGGAAAGCCACGAAAAACGCATCGGCAAACATACCGGCGCCCAGCGCAAAGGCCACAATGACGTCTCTAACAAACCCCAACACGCGGGAAAGGAGTGTCGCGCCCGCCACCACGGCAGCGTTTTTCACTATGCTTTTTCCATGCTCACTCACTGAAAAGTCCTTTTTTGCGCCTTTTCTCCAACTATCTGAAATTCCACAGCACCAATTCTCTAGTATTTTGTTAGACTTTTTCTAATATTTTGATTTGCATCGATAAAACAAAATTCTCTTCACAAAAGGAACAGCGCATGTTCGTTTCTTTCCACGGCCTGTTCAAAAATAACAAAACAGACTGATTTAATAGTAAATTTATCGCAAATACCGTTTTCCAGCATCATTCCAATACCATCAAAGTATAAAACAGTCTCTTCCCGTCAAAAAAAATCACTTCCGCACTTGTTTTTTACGTACATTTCCACAACCGACATTCGCAGACAGTTGCGGACACGCCGTCAACACCCCTTGGGCTGGCACTTTGAACAGAATGTAGACGTCCTGCCAGCCACTTTCTCGGCCTTGAGCACGGTTTTACACACTGTGCACAACTCGCCTTTCTTGCCGTAAACATTGAAACTATTTTGGAAAGCACCCGCATCGCCATCCGCGTTGACATAATCTCGGATGGAACTGCCGTTTTCGGCAATGGCCTGTTTCAGAACATCCTGCAATTCGACAAAAAGCCTTATCCGCCGAGGACGACTGATTTGGTGCGCCCGCGTCGCCGGATGAATGCCCGCACGGAACAGCGATTCGTCCGCGTAGATGTTTCCCACGCCCGCGACAACAGACTGGTCGAGCAACAACGCCTTGATGCGCGCCTTTCGCCCCCCGATCCGATCGGCAAGCGCGGCGGCCTCGGTCTCCAGCGGCTCGGGACCACACCTTTTCAGGAAGTCCCACTGCGCCAATTCGTCAGGCGTAAACGACCGCACATAGCCGAATCGGCGCATGTCCGAAAAGCAGAGCAGCGATCCGTCGTCAAGCGCGAAAAGAATCCTGTCGTGCCGTTCGCGAGGTCGCGCCGGCCCATGAACCACCCGTCCTGTCATCTTCAGATGGAAAGCCATCGTCAGGCCATTATCAAGCTGGATAAAAAGAACTTTCGCCCGTCGATACACTCTGCTGATCGTCCTTCCCTCGATCTTGGGAACGAGCGACTCAGCGGACTCGCTCAGACGCGTCATGTCCACAGGATCAACCGACTTGACAGTGCGTCCGGCAAGGGTCGAATGCAGGCCGCGGGCAATGACTTCCACTTCAGGCAGTTCAGGCATGCCATCCTGAGTACCTGAATTCCGGTGCAGTGAAAAGGACGACAGCAAGAGGCTGCCAGTTATTCACGGAATCAGACAAGAGAGCCGATCGCGGCTAGCAGGAGCGGGATGCCGAAAAAACCCAGCAACCAGAAGATTCCGCCGAAAATGGCAATTCTTATCACGAATTTCAATATTTCGTAAAACTCGGCAAAGAATCCCATACGCCCCTCCCGGCTCAACCGAAACAGAATGCCCTTCTACCCAAGAAAAGGACTCAAACCGCACGCCCATACCGGGACGAGAAACCAGACAGTTCATTAAATTCTAGGGAACAAAGAGCACTTCACCGTTGCTGTCCGCACCGGCTAGATCTTCCGCCTTCTGCCATACAGTGAACTTGTCGCTCGCCTACTTGCAAAAAGCCTGCAACATGGCCGCCTCGTCATCAGGGTTCACGCTGATCCAAAACGCGAGATCGTCCTTGAACCAGATGAGATGCGCCTGCCCCATGCCCTCGAATCGGTACACCGGCCGACCGGCATGCTCGATCCGGCGTGGGTTGCGAAACGGCGATTTCGGATTTTCGTACATCATGTGGACCATGAGTCCGGTCTGGCGGCGAGCTTCCTTGGCCGATTCCACCCGCGACACCCACACTTCAGCGGGACGCTTTTTTGCCACATCCTTCGGGTAGGCATACCGCGCCACGGCACTGGCCTCGGCTGGCAGCGGCTTGCCATGCAACCTGTCCACCGCGTCCTGCGCCTCATCGCCGACAAGCAACTGAATACGTGCCATGTCACCCACGTGCTCGGGCATGTACTCAGACAAATCCCCAGCCCAAGCCGGAACCGTTACCAGCAAAGACAAAACAAGGAATGCAGTAAGTTTGCGATACATTATCGATCTTCTCCATTTTCAGATATACTTCCTGCCTCTGGCCCGGATTTTTCAACATCCTTTTGCGCTTCGGGATCGACTTCCTTTTTCGGCTTTCTCGCCCCGAGCTTTCCGACATTGGCGCTAAAAGTCTCCCCGCCTCGGCGGACCGTGAATACAAGTTCTTCATTCGCCTTGTACACCTTGCTTCCGGCCATATGCAGACTAAATAGATAGTCGAGTTGTATGCCCGATGCCTCAAGAAGCATGTCGCCGGGACGAAGCCCCGCCTTTGCCGCACGAGACTCCCGCTCCACACTTTCCACCAGCAAACCGCCGGAACCGGTCGCGGTCAGCAGCGCCCCCATCTTCGACATGTAGCTGTCAGGACTGTAGAAAAAGGCGTCCGCGAGATCTCCGTCAAACTCCCCGCCGCGCCACGGCATGAGGGTGAGGATTTTTGCCGCGGGGTCGAACCGCCTGATTCTTCTGGCAATTCCCCAGCCGCTTTCCACATGCCCGCTTCCGGCAACGATGAAGACCGGCCAATCATACTTCTTCCGAAGCCGGACAGCCTCCTCGGCCATCTTAGAATCCCAGATGGACTGGACCAGATGAAACCGTTCACGCTGCGTAGCGTCATCCGCGTCTTTTGCCTCATGCTGTTCAAAAATCAGATCCAGCAACGGCACCTGCGCGTTGGAAGGCGGCACGATCTCCATAGGCAGAAACTCCCGCTCATCCTCACTGAGAGCGTCAAGCCCTTCCTTGGAAATTTTCTTGGTGATACGCGTGGGCACATTCAGTCCGGCCACCGGCAGGCTGTTGCGGTTGGCGATCTCAAAAAGCCTTTCAAAGAAGGAAAAGGAGTATCCCCATTTCGTGTTCCATTGCAGTTCTTCTTCCAGTTCCGCGACTTCCACCAGCCCTTTTCCGAAATCATCGAGCACGGGCTGCATGTCCACGGCCACCATCTCAAGGCCGACAGCAGGCGGTTTTTCCGCCTTGGAAAACACGTCGAGCAGCCGTTGCTGAACATTGTGGTCAACAGCATTCTTGTGCCCTTCGCCTACAAGTATATAGTCCTTACCCTTCGACATCCTTATGATCTCGGAAAACGGTAGGCGATCACCATACTTGGAGATGAAGTCACCTTTCTGCGGAAGGAACGTCACATCAAGCTGCGGGTGTACCGTCTTTTTCACACACGCCCCCATACTCGTCGCCACGCACAGAAGCAGCAGGACCGCCCACCGGCGCACGGGAAACAGATAGTTATTGCAGTTCTTCATAGACCCTCAAACTTCACTCGAAATGTCGTAATACCAGACCGCCATCCGCAAGCCTCTTCCATCAATCTCCGGCGGGTCCGGCATCGGCGTCAACCGCCCTTGCCCCTTCCAAGCCGTGACAGCCAGAATGAACGCGTCCAGCATGTCATCCGCCTCTACAGCCGACCGAGGGTACAATGCCCGACTTCCGGCCAGCATACCCTCTACCTCAGGAACAAAATTTCTTATTATTCTGAGCCGTTCCAGTCCACCAAGAAAATCCTTCTTGGCATATTCCATGGGACTCCCGGCCATCTTGGCAAAACACAATTCAGGATGCGACTCAAGCACGATTTCCCGCGCGCCTTCCGTTTCCAAAAGAAACGAATCGACTTCCTTCATCTTCTTCACAATACCAAGAGATTGTTCAGACAAAGACTTGCCGATAAGCCTCTGATTTATCGATCTCGCTTCTGCCTTTGACGAGGCATACACAGCACGCCTGACCGGCGCATTGAAGACGCTGCTCTTCCGGTTGCCAAGAACAGGCCGCATCTGCCTGTCCGCCGCCCGATCCGCATCTTCAGCCAATCCCACAGGGATGTCCACCAAGATACACCGTGCATCCGAATGGGCCGCCCACAGCGTCCGAAAATCGGCATACCGCAAACAACTCCAATGTCCGTCCTCAATCCAGACCGCGAACCAGCCGCCCCTGCATCCGTCCACGCCTACATATTTCATCATGGCACCATACAACCCGCCCTACCCCGATGCAATCAACTTCCACTTTTTGCACAGACGGCGGCGGGGGTGCCTCCGGCGGCTTAAGACCCTTGGACTCGCCCCGTCCTGGGGCTCGGGCCTTCGGCCCGTTGCGGAAGCCGCAACGCCCAAATCTGCTGTCGTGCAGATTTGGCGTGAAGGGTTCTTAAGAATCTCCGAAGCTTTTTGGTGCGCCTCCGGCGGGTGCGTTGGTTGAAAGGCTTTGTGTCTGAGACCGGGAGACTGCGTTCGGAGAGAATCGCACCGGACATCTTCGGCGTGCAATCAAGCTGACCGGCGCGATTCTCTCCGAACAGTGCCCACGCCGCGTGTTCTTTACGGGAGTAGCTTGGGAAAAAGCCCTTGCGGCGTTTCAAGAGTTGAACAAACCACATTCTTTTCTTTCTCCGCCTGACCATAACCGAAATCAGTCAGGCACAATGCACTCCCCTGTCTTTTCCCGCCACACGCGCGCTGAACGCATACAAAAAGCTTCGGAAAGGAGAGGGGATGGGAGTCCAGAGGGAAGGGGAGAGGGAGAACCCTTCACGAAGGGTTTCCCTCTCCCCTTCCCTCTGGCCGCCGGAGGCCCAAAAAAAACCCCCCGTACGCACCGCGCACGGGGGATTTACATATATCTAGAACGACGCGCCTAGTCCCAGGTGCGTTTGTCTTCGATGGGTCGGATCTGCGGCGGCAGGGTTCCGGGTGCGAGGATCTTGAGGATCGGACGCAGCTTGATCTTCTCACGGAAGAGATGGAGCAGCTCATCTTCCTGAGTAAACTGACCGGCCTCGATGGAGAGGATCATTTCGTCGATGCCGCCCGGGTTGGTGACTTCGATCTGCCAACGCTTGACGTCTTCGAAGCGGGCCATGACCTGCTCTACCTGATGCGGATAGACGAACATGCCCTTGATGCGCGCGGTGGTGTCCACACGGCCGACAATGCCGCCGAGACGCGGGCTGGTACGGCCGCAGGCGCAAGGCGAACGGTCGAGATAGCCGAGATCGCCGGTAGCGAGACGGATGAGCGGATATGTCTTGTTGAAAGCAGTAACAACGATTTCGCCGACTTCGCCGTCCTTGAGCGGGATACCGGTGTCGGGATGGCAGATTTCGACGAAAGCACGGTTGGAGAGATGCAGCCCGTTCTTGTGGAAGCACTCGTAACCGATGCAACCGACGTCGGCAGTGCCGTAGCCCTGACGCATGATGCAGTCGAATTTCTTTTCGAGCGTGGAACGCATCTTCTCGGAGAACTTTTCGCCGGTGACGAAAGCGACTTCGAGGAAGAGGTCCTTACGCAGGGAAAGGCCCATTTCCTCGGCCTTCTGAGCGAGATGCATGAGGTAGCTGGGGGTGCCGACATAGCCGGTCACGCGCAGCTTCTGCATGATTTCGATCTGAGAGTTCGTGTTGCCGGGACCGGCGGGAACCACTGCACAGGCGAGATTACGCAGCGGCTCTTCAAACATGAGACCGGCAGGCGCGAGATGGTAGTTAAAGGTGATCTGGGAAAGATCGCCGGAACGGAAACCTGCGGCGTAGAAGCCTTCAGTCCAGCCCCAGTAGTCTTCAGAGCGGTCTTCGGGATCGAAGATCGGGCCGGGAGACAGGAACACGCGCTGGAGTTCGCCCAAGTCCTTGGTGAGCAGACCGCCGAGTCGGGGGCCCATGGACTGGAGGAAGATGAGTTCCTTCTTCTTGATGATAGGGATATGCTTGAGGTCGTTCAGCGAGCGGAACTTCTCCACATTGAACTGAGCGCGGTCAAAACGTTTTTTGACATCCTCGGAATAGCGGTAGGCATAGGAGAGCAGCTCCTTGAGCTGGAGCTGACAATACTGCCTGCGCTCGGACTCGTCGAGAACCTCGCGGCGGGAATAAATCCCCTCGGTGCGGTCTTTTCTGGTCATATGTATACTCCTGTATGGATTTTTTGCCGTATTCGACAGGGAGCGGAAACATACCACAATGAACCATTTTTGCAAGAAAAAAATGAAATCTATAACGATTCTAGCGTGTTACAATAAACATTTTTGTTTATTGCGATGTAAAATTTACGCTTGACAGCATCCGGGCAAATGGATAGACATACCTTCCTTGAACGGATGGGTCGTTAACTCAGTTGGTAGAGTATCTGCCTTTTAAGCAGAGAGTCACTGGTTCGAGCCCAGTACGACCCACCAATCCGTCCCCATCGTCTAGTGGCCTAGGACTCCGGCCTCTCACGCCGGCAACAGGGGTTCAAACCCCCTTGGGGACGCCATGAGAATGTAAGGCACTTACGAAAATGATCGTAAGTGCCTTTTCTTATGTGATTTTATTTTTCGACCGTATTTCCTGCCACAGAGACAAATGAAGCCGTTGGTTCAACAGGACTTGGGAAAACAATGGGTTTTAAAGGAACCTATTTGTTTTTTACATGGTATTCAAAGTGCGGGCTAAGCTTTGCCTTTTCATGCGATTATGGACAACCAATAGTTTCCTTTGAACTTTTTGAGCGATAGTATTATCCCCTTTGACATGGATTCCACCACCATTTCGCCCCGCGGTAGAAAATTCTATGTCGAAAGCTTTTTTTATGCTGCCCTGCTTCCTGCGTGCTTTGGTTGGTTGCTTCCCTGCCATGAGGCCATACCCCTCTGGCGAATACTGCTTCTGGCCTTTGCGGAAGAAGCCCTCTTCCGTGCGGGCATTCAAGACTGGGTTGAAAACAGAGGACAGATGAGATGTTCTCAAATGATGGCCCACGCCTTTTACCGTATGGGTATCAGCAGGCTGGTTGATCGGGAAACACCAAAATTCATTTCTTTTGGGAACGTATGCACATCCGTCCTATTCGCCTTGGTCCATTTGGTTGATCACCGGCCTCTGTGGGCCTTGGGAACATTTTTTCCGTCCCTGATTTTTGGAGCGCTTTTCACACGTTACAAACGGCTTTTGCCTTGTTTCACCGCCCACGCTGTCTACAATCTGGCTTATTTCGGACTGGAATTGGGAATTTGATGGGATTGGCGCTGTCTGGACTCTAAAAGAGAGAACGCGAGAGATTCAGGGTTTCAGCTTTTATTGCGACGCGAAAGCAAGCGCCTTGATAGCAAAGAAAGAGCGGCCAGCAGTACAACCGCGACGAGTCCATAGTCATTGGTAGCTCCGATTGTGCAGCCTCCGGAGGAAAAGGAAGCAACACCAAAAACCTGGGGATCATCTATTCGGCCAGGATCGGTGTTTTCGTCATAGTCTCCGCCGTCCTGAACAACGGATTCGACGTAATAGGTGGCATTGGGATTCACAATTTGTACAGGATCGACATAGCCGCCCGCAACGTCGGTCAACCACCATTTCCCATCGACGTATTCTTTAAACGACGCATAGGTAAACCCACGGTGTGTCCCGTTGGTGAGCAATTTGTTCAATGAGAATTGATTCGCTGCCATGGCAGGCAGGCCGCTGACCGGGAACCGCATACTGATCACGCCGTCTGGGGGGACCAAGACACTGAAGGATTGCTGTTTGCCATACACTGCCTCCAATTGGGTGCCATACACTGCGTTGACGTCAGCGGCTGTCCGGGAGAGAGCTGCTTGGTTCAACATGGTCGCTGTAGACGCATTCGGTTGATCCGGATTGATTTCCACCACGTCGCCAGAGGTCGGTTCTTCCGTCATACCGCTCATTACAAGCGCATACGGCTGTGGCCCAACCGGGATATTATGGGCAAGCACCTCCGCCGTATACGTTCCGCTTTGGGGGGCACTTATGGTGACGGAAACGGTATTATTCAGACGGTCGAAATCGGTGGAGGCAGCCTGTGTTCGAAAACATGCTATGAGCGCTGGGGTAATCGCAGCCGTTTCCCATGCGCTCCCATTCCACACGGCTCCACGTCCGGTGGCATTGCCCATTTTGCAGTAAACTCCGGCGCTGGATGCCGCCTTCTCCACCGCAATAAACACTTCCCCTTCCGAAAGAGTCAGGCCAACGGGAAGCCCTATCTCCCCTGAGGGTATATATGCGAAAGTCTTTCTGAAAAGCTCGTTACGGACACCGCTATCGTATTGATAGACGACGATTGATACGTCCTCGAAGCGACTTTGTGGATTCGCATACGCGATGACCACCGATTCCAACGTACTCGGAGAGGACGGGAGGGTCACTCTGAGGCCGATTGCTGCCTCCCGGTAAAAACCGTCAACACTCGTGACATATTGTTCACAGACCAGGGGACTGGCATCCATGGCGTTGTCCGGGTAAACCCAAGTCCCATCCGGCTGTTGCACACGCAAGTCGAGATCATTCACAAGCCCACCCTGGGCTACTTCTGAGCCGGGATAGTCGGTCCAACTCAATGTTGTCTTAAACGGCTTTCCATCGTTTGCCACGTCAAAAGAAAACGTCCGCCTATAGCTGTTGTCTGAGACTGGATCTTCATTAATATCAAAATACTCAACCGTGTAGTGGCTGTCGGAGTTGATAGAGGCTTTGAAATTGAGCCGTCCCCATCCCTGTACGAAGTCTGGAGAGGACTGCACTTCCCGCGCTAAGCCCCAACCATATTGTCCGGGAACTAACGAGTCAGCACCATTCAAGAGGCTTGCCTTGATCAATGCAGCGCTGGGATCGACGAAATCTTCTTCCTTGATCAGGTACTCACGCATCACAGCAGCCGTTCCCGCAACCAAAGGTGTTGCCATACTCGTGCCCCCAGACCAATAGTAGCTATCGTCGAATGCTCCCCAACCGTTTCCGACCTGATAGGAAGAGCGGGTGGATAGAATATTGGTTCCAGGAGCGAGAATGTCGGGCTTGTATCGGCCATCCAGCGTCGGACCGCGTGAAGAAAACGCCGCAACGCCATAGGGGGCATTTGAAGTCACATCTGTCTTAATAGGTTCGCCATACGTCCTGAAGTTCCCCCAGGATTGAGCAGCAAACCCCTCTTGATCACCCATCCGGTAGGATTCAGATGCACCGACGGCAATGGAATTTTTGGCTGTGGCAGGCGAGTCGATACAGTAAGGATCGGTTACTCCGTCCAAATCCTTGTCATACCCGGCGTTTCCAGCAGCAGCCACTATCAGGAAATCCTTATGGGTCCACATGAACTGGTCAATAGCAACGGATTCGCTGCTGTAACTGCCTGCCCCCGAAGTCCCCCAGCTGTCAGAATGAATTCGAGCGCCTGCATCGTAAGCAGGTTGGAAAAGCTCCTCCAAATTCACTGGAATACCCGGCAAACGGGAATCACCGGAAGTGGATCCTACGGATTGAAAATACAGATGCGCCTTAGGAGCGACACCTGCGTAGCAGGTTGATGGGAAAAAATCTGTCGTCGGAGACGCCCCTGAAAGGATGCCGTTTCCGGCAATAATGCCGGCAACATGTGTACCGTGCCCGCTATAGTCATAAAGACTCCCTCCAGGTAAAACGGTGTTTTCAACCCTGCTTCCATGGAGACCGTCGCTGAAATCCTCAAGGAGGGTTGCCGGAGTTCCTGTGTCGATGCCGGAATCACAAATGGCTACCGTCTGCCCTTCGCCGAAGAGGTGACCAGACGAATGCGGCCATATTTTTTCCTGCTCGGCCCGGGCCTGAACAATGCCAAGTGCAATATTGTTTTGGGTACGGTGATCTGGAGTCTGTTCAACCCATTTTACTCCAGAAATGTTTTTCAATTGCTCCACATTTCGTAAAGGGATTGTCACGTTGAACATAAGGCTCCAGTCCGTTGCGCTACTGGAAAGAACCGTTCCGCCGACTTTGGCTATGGAGTCGCCAATGTCAGAAATCTTTTCATCGGGAAAAGCCAATACGCGAACCTTGATGGTGTAATTTTCCTCCTCCGCCTTTTGAGGAGAGACATCGTAGAGTTTCTGAGAAAATTTCAGTGTGGGGACGTACTTGCCGATCCAGCGGACAAAACCAAGCTCCTCGACTGCCGCCACCGTTGTATCGCTCAATCCGATGATGAAAGCATACTGCGGGATATAGTCATAAAACGTGGCCCCCAAATCCTTAAGTGTGGACTTCCAGGAAGTCTGAACGGGACCGTTGAACTGTACGATGTAATACCCATATGTCGACGCCATCCGTGCCGACTGTGCAACGGAAAACAAGCGGGTAGCCCCGCTTGCAGCTTCGGACTCAATCGCTGTTTCGCTCTCTTGAACGCCTAGCAGTCCCGAGTCTAATGAATGTCGTAATGGATCGACCTGTATCCTCTCAAAATAAAGCCGAGGAGTGTCTACTCCCGCATCGCCCCATGCAACGTTGGGATATCCCCCCAATATAAAGGCCAGGAGGAGAAAAACAAACTTTCTTGAAAGTGGCAGGTAATGGCGCATCAAGTGTGGGATTTAAATTGCAAAAGACAAATCTTTGGCAAGCAATCACTCGAAAAGTCAATGTTTATTTAAAAGAAGAGGCAGTTTTAAGTAGCCGTTGCAGATACAAATGAAAACAAGGCAAAGGATATTCAGTATGCCCCGTTCGGCGGCATCATCACGGACAGCGCCCCCGGCCTTCGAATCCTCATCGGCTTTCCCGGAGGCCTGCATGACCATGACCTCGGCTTCCTGCCGTCTCCCCCCCCTGCCAAAAAAACCGCAGCAAATCCGTGTGAAACGCATTGTTTTGCCATTTCATTGGACAAAATGATAAGACCCTCCATCCAGAACGTTTGGAAACCGACTCTGCCAGTGGAAAACGACACAACACTACCCTGAATCCATAAGCGACACCGACATGAAACATCTTATTGCGATCATGGTTCTCTGCCTCCTTGCTCCTTCCTGTTTCGCAGGCCAGAAGGATATCAGCTTGTCATCATCGGCCTCATCGGCAGGGCACAGCTCGTTACAATGGGCGCTCTGCCCTTCACATGTCGGGGCGGACGGCGACCAACGGTGCGCGATCATCCGGGAGCCGCTGGATCACGGCAAGCCTGACGGCAGGCGGATCGACATCCTGCTGATGCGCGCTCTGGGGAAATCCGAGAAAAAACGCGGGCAGATATGGTTTCTCAACGGCGGTCCGGGGGACTCTCTGGATACGTTCAGCTTTCTGATGGACAAGTGGTCAAAGACCCATCCGGAGTATGACTACTACGCCATGGAACACCGCGGCACAGGCGTTTCCGCGTACCTGTCATGCGACAATGAACCGTCTTCCGCGCTCTGTCTGGAGGAGTTGAAGCGGGAATGGGGAGACGGGCTTGGGCTGTTCAACACCACGCAGGCGGCTCACGATCTGGCTGATGCCATGCACCGTGTCGGCAGTGATTCCCGAAGATTCCTGTACGGGGTTTCATATGGGACATATCTCGTTCAGCGGTTTATCACGATTCACGGCTCCATGATTCAGGGGGCCATACTCGACGGCGTGGTGCCCGCGGCGGCAGATGAAAACGGGCTGCTTGCCATCGACAAATACGACCATGATTTCAACGAGCTGGCGTTCAACATTGCGACCCAGTGCGATAACGACCCGATATGCAGTTCCCGGCTCACGACCTTCGGTGCCGACACACAGGCCGTGATGCGGAAAACGTTCGAGGATATCGATGCCGGAAACATCTGCAAACCTCTCAAGGGAATCATCACGCGACAGTCACTTCGCAACAAGTCGGCGGAATTGATCGGCGATTATTGGGGACGCCAGCTCTACCCCGCCCTGCTGTACAGGATCAACCGTTGCTCACCCAAGGATATCGAAATTCTGTCCAACCTGTTTCAGGAAGACGATGAGCCGGAAACAGAGGATGAAATCCTGAGTTTTTCCCAGAATCTCAATACCAATATCATCGTCAATGAACTCATCGGCGGCAAATCCCTTGCACAGGCAGAGGCCGAGGCAAAGAGCTATTTCGCATCACCGGACGAAACCCTTGAGCAATACCAAAGCCGTGACAAAATCAAGTGGCCGCTCTACCCCGCAGACCGGTACACGCATGAATGGGCTGCAACCGACACCCCGCTCCTGATCATAAACGGCGACATGGACCCGGCCACACCGCTCGCGTTTGCACGGCAACTGAAGCGTCACTTCAACGGACCGAACCAGTACCTGATCCCCCTGCCGGGAACACCCCACGGCGCCTTGTTCCTTTCCCTGATGAAGGATGTCCCGATGGAGGATGCGGATACCTGCGGTTCACGGCTCCTGTTCAGCTTCATGGACGACGTGACAAAACAGCCGGACGCCCTGTGCACCGGCAGCATGCTGCCCCCTGATTTTTCAGGCTCCTCACAAGAGGCGCAAACCGCTGCGAAACGTTTTTTCAACAATGACAACGTGTGGGACTGATCGGCCTGCCTGCCATTATTCGACAGGGCGCAAGGCTTCGTAAGGCGCATCCAACTCGATGCCGAAGTACGTGTTGAGGGCGTCCAGATAGCCCTGTCCTTCGGGGAGGTGCACTTCCGTCTTTTCCCCGGCCCGGGACAGGGTGAGCCTGCTGTTGCACAGGGTGATCATGCCGTCCTCCATGTGTTTCATGGCGACCCGGGCTTTGGTGAAAAGGGTTTTTGAACTGGTTGAGGTGTAGTGAACGCCGTAATTGATGTCGCCTTGGCAGACATGCTCCATATCGAGACTGTAGAGATCCTGCCATCCGTCATCGGTACGCACCTGAAGCATGTTTCCGAAAACGCCTCCGTCGACCAGACGAAATGACTTCCCGCGGATATCCTGAACCGTGTCCCGTTCAAGCAGATATGGCCCTGCGGGGTTGTCCTTTCCGAACCCCACATCCGCCAGCCACTGACGGCCCTCGACATTGACAAGGGAAAGCTGGTGCCCCCGGCCGGAGGGCTGTCCCGACACATGCACCCGAGACAGAAGCGGACGGGCGTCGAACCCGAAAGCGCGCAGGGCCAGAAGAAACAAACCGTTCAGTTCGAAACAGTAGCCGCCACGGGGACGGCGCACGAGCTTATCAAAGAGGTTTGCCGGGTCGAGATCAACCCCCCGGCCAAGCTGGATGTCAAAATTCTCGAATGGGATGTTGTACAATTGCGCCCGTTGCAGGGAGCGAAGTCCTTCCGTCGTCGGCGACACGTCTTCTGGCAAATGCAATCGCTGAAGGTACGCGATCGAATCGAATTCGAAGGGGCTCATGCGCTACTCCTTCTCTACGGTGAGTAAATTTGCTTCTGAGACTACATTTTCCTGCCGACTGGTTCAAGACGAAAGGACCGGCATACCGATTGAACTGATTACGCAGAATAGGCATGAGGCAGCATTCTGTTTTTATTCAAGTGAGGATAGTATTTTTTCTCATATAGGTGTATTGAGGCACAAACACTTGAGGAATCTCTCATTCATGAAGAACGTAAAACACCATATATCCCATGCTGCCTTCCTGACTGCTCTTGTCGGTCTGCTCCTGATTCCTGCTGCTGTACAGGCAACAGAGATCAAAGAAATCATCACCGCCAGTCCGTCATGGAAAACCTATACCAACCGGGACGGCACCGGGATTTACCACGAAATTCTCCAAAAGGTTTTCACACTCTACGGAATACCTGTCAGACACATCTATTCCAAGTCGGGACGCGCCGAGCAGCTTGTCCTCAAGGGTGAAGCCGACATGATGACATGCAAGGACACGCCAAGGCCTTCACCGCTCGTACTGGCACGCTATCCCCTGTACGAGAACGACTTCTACGTTTTCTTCAAGAAAGACAGGATCGGGGAATGGAAAAACATCGAGTCCCTGAGAGGCAAGGAAATTCTCTGCCAGCCCAGCTACTACAACCAAAAGAATTTCACTGTTCCAGTCGTCATCAAGGAAATCCAAACCGGCGCGCAGGCCGTGGAAATGATCCGGCTTGAGCGCTCCGATTTCTATGTAGACGACATGTCTTTGATCAAACAGTCATTGAAGGAAGCCGACACCCCCTATAACCGTGAGCAATTCGACATCCGCAAAGTGGGCAGGCGGTCATACCACCCCTTGGTCAAGCCGACCAAAAAGGGACTCAAGATCATCGAGATGTACAACGAAGGGCTGATGCAACTGCACAAAGCCGGTGAATTGAAACCGATTTACGATAAGTGGGGCCATCAATACCCGGATTTCGACAAGTATTAGAATCAGTGAAAAGCGCCATGCCTGTTCATGGCCTCCCTTCCTGATTCCGACATCCTGCCCGCCACCCATTTCCAGAAAGCCCCGACCACGCCACAGCGAACGCAAGCCTCAGCTCAAATCATGGGATTTGGGCGCAGGGATATCCTTTCCACATCGATTGCATTTTACGGTCTTGCCTCTCGAATTCAGCTTGATGAGCTGGCTATGCTTGCAGTGACGGCATGTACGCTTGAGATCAAATACCGCCTTTACGGCTGAATAGAACATCCACATAAAAGGTCACCTCTTCGCACGACCGGACCTCATGCGTCCGGAATTGAAGCGTTGTTTTCAAAACCATTGTCGAAACGGGACAGCGGCAGGCTCCCCCTGCCCCGCACCTTGCCGGAAAGGGCTAAAGGCTCTGATTCCTGATTCTTTCCCTGAATTCTTCCATCTGGCTTTCCAGACCGATGATGTCGTCAACGGGCAGCACGAAAGCGATGCCCGTACCCGGCTTGTGGAATTCCCCGGCGGTCTCGATGGCCTTCAGGACCGGTTTCACGAGGTGTTCTTCCAGAAGAAGCATGACGATATCCGTCTGGTCTTCCAGCGTCAGGCCGAAAAAGGTCTTGGCCTCATGCATGCCGGTTCCGCGAGCGGGAATGATGGTCGCCCCGGTGGCACCGGCCTCCTTGGCCGCATCCACGACAGGATCGGTCTTATGCGTCTTGACGGGCGCGAGCACGAGTTTGAACTTCATTTTCTGTCTCCTAGCCGGTCTTGACCGGTTGTTTTCTCTTGGCGGCCCAGTGGGTAAACTGAGCATAACCCATGACAGTTATAATGGGAAAGAGGCTGGCAAACGCGATGAGGCCGAATCCGTCCAGAGCGGGATTGCGGCCCGGAACGGCCTCGGACAGCCCCAGCCCGAGGGCCGCCACCAGCGGAACGGTCACGGTGGAGGTTGTCACTCCACCGGAATCGTAGGCCAGGGCGATAATCTTTTTCGGTGCGACAAACGTCTGCAAGACCACGATAACGTACCCAATCATGATGTACACGTACAGCGGCGTTCCCGTGACAATGCGAAACGCTCCGAGGGAAATGCCGACGGCAACCCCCAGCGCAACCGTGATACGCAGCCCCCACTGGCTGATGACGCCGCCTGACACTTCCTTGGCCTTGAGCGCCACCGCGAGCAGGGACGGCTCCGCAATGGTCGTGGAAAACCCGATCATGGCGGCAAAAAGGTAGACCCAGCCATACGCGGTCCAGTCCGTCGGAGCAGTGGACGACGTTCCCCCGGAGAGAAACTCCGGATGCGAAAGCTGGGCTGCCATGATCTTCCCGATGGGGAAAAGCGCCTTGTCCAGACCGACGAGAAAGAGCGCCAGACCGAGAACCACATACACGCCGCCGACAATCAGCCGCCGCAGGTGCGGAATGGGCTGACGAAGGACGAACAGCTGAAAGCAGACAATCAGGATGAGGATGGGCAGAATATCCCGAACCGTTGCGATCAGGACGGTGCCGAATTCCAGCAGAAAATGTGTCATGTCCGTGAATCCTCCGACTCAGCCGAAAACTATCAATCCGTATCCCATGACGAAAATCATGGGTAGCAACGATGCAAAGGCAATCAGGCCGAATCCGTCCAGAAGCGGACTGCGTCCCTTGATGATCGTGGCAAGCCCAACTCCCAGCGCCGCCACCAGCGGCACGGTGACCGTGGACGTCGTCACCCCGCCCGCGTCATAGGCGATGCCGACAATCTCCTTGGGTGCCACCAGCGTCATCAGCATGACCACGACATAGCCGCCGATGATCAGGTAATGGACCGGCCATCCCTTCAGAATCCGCAGCACCCCGACAAGGATGGCCACCCCCACGGAAAAGGCCACTGACAGCCGGAGCCCGAGGGCGTAGCTGCTGAGCGACTCTTCACCCGGAGCAATCAGGTTGCCCTGAGCCGCAATACCGGCCGCCTCGGCCGACACGGCGATCAGCGCAGGCTCCGCCACCGTAGTGGAAAAGCCGAGGAAAAAGGCGAATGTCAGCAACCAGAACAGGCTCCCCTTCCGGGCCAGCGCATGGGCCATGTTCTCACCGATGGGGAACAGCCCCATTTCCAGCCCCTGGATGAAAAGCGTCAGCCCGAGCACCACCAGCAGTCCGCCGAAAACCACTTCACCCATGTTCGGAAGCGGCTGCCGCAAAACAACAACCTGAAAGAACGCTATGACCAGTATGATCGGCAACAGGTCCTTGAAAGCGCTCCACAATTTGCGTGCTATGGCCGTCAGTATGTTCGGAACCCGAAAACGGGCCTTTTTTCCATCCATGGTTATCTATCTCGTCTTTATCGTTCCCGTCAGCCATATGGATGAAGGGGAAGTCGGCCCTTGAAAGGCTGCGGAAACCTTTCCTTTTACAATGGTCATGCCAAAAGCGACTCAAGGCCACGGCAATATTCCTGAAATCAATGGATAGTGGGCTGTATTATAATAATGTTATTATGTTTTACGGAACTCTAAAATAAGCGCATTGTCAGTATATGGGGCAAGAGACGTGCTGTTTTTGGAACAAACCGGGGCAAAATGAACCGTTTTTCGGATTGAAACGAGGCATAATTTCCCACTTCATCAGGAAACAAAAAGAACAATACCAACAAAAACAAGCAAATAAAACCTCAAGCAAGGCGAGTGGGAGTTTTCGCCCCACCGGGGCATTTCGCCCCAACCCAGCCGAATATCGGCCGATTCAAAGCCTGTCGAGTATGAGAATGAACGGTCAGATAATGTTTTTCAAAAATCATTTGTTTTAAAAAGGACAGTATTTCAATGCGTTGATTTATTCGCTCCGTTTGACGTGCGTCACGAGGAGATGCGGTGTGTGGCACGGCCCTTGCTCAAGAGGGCGTTCATCAATCCGTCCGATAATGGACATCACTGAAGGAGACCTCCTACTATGGCTCAGAATCTGACGCAGGCCCTGGGAAGAAATTTTCTCGGCAGCGCACCGAATTGGTATAAATTGACCATCCTTGCTTTTCTGGTTCTCAACCCCATCCTCATCCATACCGTCGGTCCTTTCGTGACCGGTTGGGTGCTGATCGGCGAATTCATCTTCACTCTGGCCATGGCGCTCAAATGCTATCCACTGCCCGCCGGCGGCCTGCTTGCCATACAGGCCGTGGTAATCGGCCTGACCAGCACCGAAACAGTTTATAAGGAAAGTCTGGCGAATTTCGAAGTCATCCTGCTCCTGATCTTCATGGTGGCAGGCATTTACTTCATGAAGGATTTTCTCCAGTTCGCCTTTACCCGCATCCTCACGAAAGTCCGATCGAAAATCGTGATTTCACTGCTGTTCAGCTTTGCCGGAGCATTTCTCTCCGCCTTTCTCGACGCCCTGACCGTCACGGCCGTCATCATCGCCGTGGCCTACGGATTCTATAATGTCTACCACCGGTTCGCTTCGGGCAAGACCATGCACTGCGATCACGATCTGTGCAGCGACAAGATCGTCAAGGATACGCAACGGGAGGAACTGCAACAGTTCCGCGGCTTCCTGCGTAACCTGATGATGCATGGTGCCGTGGGTACGGCCCTCGGCGGAGTGTGCACCATCGTGGGCGAACCGCAGAACCTCCTGATCGGCGCCGAGATGGGCTGGCACTTCATGCCGTTTTTCTTCAAGGTGGTCCCTGTCTCCATGCCGGTTCTGGCTGTGGGGCTGCTCACCTGCCTGACTGTCGAAAAGTTCAAACTGTTCGGATACGGCGTGGAAATGCCCGGTAACATCCGTTCACACCTGCTGGAAACCGCCAACAAGATGGAAAAGGAACGCGGCGTACGCGGCAGGGCCAAGCTCGTGATACAGGCGGCAATCGGCATCTGGCTGATCATCGCACTGGCTTTTCACTTGGCGGCTGTCGGCGTCATCGGCCTGTCCGTCATCGTTCTGGCCACCGCGCTCAACGGTTTCATCGACGAACACCAGATCGGCCCCGCCTTTGAAGAGGCACTGCCGTTTACCGCATTGCTCGTGGTCTTTTTCGCCATTGTCGGCGTGATCCACGACCAGCACCTCTTCGCCCCGGTCATGGATTTCGTTCTGGCAATGGAAGGCCATGCACAGCTTGCCGCATACTACATAGCCAACGGCGTGCTTTCCATGATCTCGGATAACGTGTTCGTGGCCACGGTCTACATCTCGGAAACCAAGATGCACTTCGAGGAAATGCTGCACGCCCTACCGGGAATCGGCATGACAGGCGAAGCCCTGATGGCGAAGCTCACCGACCCGGACGTCCCCCGCGCCGATGTCCTCGCCACATTGCCGCAAGCCGTTGCCGTGCAGGCGGAAACGCTCATGCAGCAATTCGAAAAGCTCGCGGTCTCCATCAACACCGGAACCAACATCCCGTCCATCGCCACTCCCAACGGACAGGCCGCATTCCTGTTCCTGCTGACGTCGACACTGGCCCCGGTCATCCGGCTCTCGTACGGACGCATGGTCATGCTGGCCCTGCCCTATACGGTAACCATGTCCCTCACGGGTCTGGCTGCGACATACTACTTCCTGTAAAAAGCAACCAACGAAAAGGCCCCGGCATCATTGCCGGGGCCTCAAAGTGTTAATACCCCCTCTCTGGCAGGCTGTTGAGAAAGGTTCGAGTGGTAGGCGCGAAAAAAAGGCAAGACCGACGCGTACTTCCTGTACGCGAGGGTTTGCCTTTTTTGAAGCAACGACGCAATCGGGCCTTTATCAGCAGCCTGAGTCCCCGGCACCGATATCCCGTTGCAGTTCTTCCATCCAGTCCGGCATTTCCGCATCACTCACGCTGTAGTAATGAGGATTGTAGGGTTTGATGTCCAGAATCGGAGAACCGTCGACAGCCTCCAGTCCCTGAACGCGCAGGCAGGAACCTTCCCGTTCCAGCAACCGAACCGCGGTAACCAGCACCGAATTTGGACGGGCCGGACTGCATGTGGCGAAAACGCCCTTTTTCGGCATGTCCTTGCGCCCCATGGGGTGTATTTTTTTCAACTCCCGACCTTCCGGCTTGACCAGATGGGGCCAGTACAGCACGAGAACATGGGAGAAGTCCTCTATGCCGTCCAGAAGCGGCGCATACTCATCCTCGAAAACCAGCTCGCTGACCATGGACATGATCATTTGGTGCTGTTCGCTGGCCAGCTGTGTGCGCTCCTCCAGAGTCAGTCCGTCCTTTGAAGCCTGAAGCATGGGTTTCTTGAGCTTGCAGTGAACAGCGCCCACGGGACACATGTGGATGGAATCATTCCCTAATATTCCCTGCTCTTGAACATTCCTGTCTTGCATAATGCACTTCCCGTTTCTGAAATGAATTCATTCAATAAAGGCGGAGAACCTTGCGGTCCCCGCCTCTTGCCACAGCGCTATTTCGGAAGCACGGCATACGGGTCGGCACCCGCATCGGTGATCGTGGCTACCAGACTTGCTGGACCGCTGAACCGACGCTGGTCCGCAATGCAGGCCATCTTGTCCTTCATGGACATCCGGACAAGGCTCCGGGACATCTTGGCCCGGGCGATGTAGAACAAGGGATTGCTCTTGCCGCCTTCAGGCGACAGATCACCCTTGCTCACACCTGTAGCGGAGCCGAGTTTGCTCCAGTCAAGTCCGATGACCACTCCGTCGCAGACGTTCATCTTCGCGTTCACCCGCATGGCGATGATTATGGGGGCCACGCCGTCCTTTGCTGCTCTCTTCGCGGCCTTGGGAATCATCATGCTGAACGCGCTTCGCTTGCCCACGGTGCAGCCGTAAACCGACTGCAAGGCGTCCATGGAACAATTCGGGGCAGCCCCCACAAAAACGTACCGGTCACCGGCTCCCAAGGGAAGCTCCTTATCCAGAAACGCCTTCACAATGAACCCAGAGTTTAGGCCCGGACAAAAATGATCGTGCAGTTCCGCACCCTTGAGCATCGACCAGCTGGCACCTTCGGCCCATGACAGGGAAATGGACACCACAGAAAACATGCGCTTGCCCACCAGTCCGCTTGCAGCGGCGGCCCAAGCCTCGGGCTGAAAAATCTGTTTCGGCGCGATGTTGAACGCCTGACGGTTGAATCCCTCGGGTCCTGACTTGATAAAGACAAGGTCCTTGGTGTCGGCCCTGAACAGAGCGAACCAGAGCGGTTCGTAACAGGGCGTGTTCACCGCAAGAAGCGTCCTGGTTCCGGGCGTGCGGCCCGTGGTTTTGGCCACCAGATCGAGGTAGGCTTCTGTGCTTTTGCCGTCCACCTGTCCATACCCGGCGTTTGTGAGGACCATGAATCCGGGCTGATCCGGTGTTGTCCCCAGCTTTTCCATGGCGCTCCCAAGGGCCTCGGCGGCCTTGGTCATGGACGGGGAACTCTCACCCGCAAGGCTTGCGGCAAACCCTGTAGATGCCATTACGAGAAACATCGCCACCACACAGCATGTGAACCTAAATTTCAATTTCATACTCTATTCCTTTTACTATTTTATATTTAAGAGGCCTAAGCCGTATAATATTTATAAATTCGTAGCAACATTAAGAACAAATAAAATCAGTTCAGTACAAGATCGACAGTCATGGGTTTTCGCTGGAACCGCGTCCCTCAAGAATTTCCGCAAACCTTCCTTCTTTGGAAAAACAGTTGAATGGACAGGGAAGGACTCCCCTCTTGGGCTACACGATTTTTTTCACCTTCAGACATCAGAAACGGGTTCGGGGCACGGATATCAGATTTCATTTATGCATCTAATGCTTTTCAATCGCCGCTCTTTTTGTAAACATCACCCCGTTTCGACGGGCACAGGCCCGCCTAATATATATTCAGGAGACCACTGATGAACTCCAAGATAGGACGCAATGATCCCTGCCCCTGCGGCAGCGGCAAGAAATACAAGAAATGCTGCATGGGATCGGCAAACGGGAAAAGCCCGGATTTGGCTCAGACCTTTTTTCAACGCTACAAAGTCCGCCTAAAGACGCCTGAACAGATCGAAGGCATTCGCCGCTGCGGCAAACTTGTCATAGAGACCTTTGACGCCATCAGGGACCTGATCAGACCCGGCGTCCAGACTGACGAGATCAACACGGCAGTGCACGAATTCACCGTCAAAAACGGCGCGACCCCCGCACCGCTGAATTACAACGGCTTCCCCAAGAGCGTCTGCGTTTCGCCCAACGAGGTCATCTGCCACGGCATTCCCGGTGAATACACCCTCAAGGACGGTGACATTGTCAACGTGGACATCACCTCCATCCTTGACGGCTACTATGCCGACTGCAACCAGACCTTCTTCGTGGGAACGCCCTCCCCGAAAGCACGGAAACTCGTGGACGTAACAAGGGAGAGCCTGCGTCTCGGCCTTGAGCAGGCCAAACCGGGCAACATCATCAACGACATTTCCTCCGCCATCCAGAAATACGCCGAAGCACAGGGCTGCTCCGTGGTACGCGAATACATGGGACACGGCGTGGGCCTCGACTTCCACGAACCCCCGAACGTCCCCCACTTCGATTCCCGCTGGGGCAACGTGCCCATCGTACCGGGCATGACGTTCACCATCGAGCCCATGATCAACCTCGGAGCCAAGGAAGTCCGCGTACTCGACGACGACTGGACCGCCGTGACCAAAGACGGCTCCCTTTCCGCCCAGTTCGAGCAGACCATCGTCATCACCGAAGACGGCTTTGAAAGCCTGACTCCGTTCGAACTGTAAGAACAGGCATTCCTGAAAAGGGCCTGTCAGACACGTCACAAAAAAGGGTTACAGCACCGGCTGTAACCCTTTATTTTTAATACTCGGTGACGGCTGATGGCAGTTACGCCTTCCACCCGCCTCCCTTGAACACAATGCGGTTGAGCGCAAGGGCCATGTCTGATGCGGCCATGGTGTCCGTAACGATTTCGATGTAGACCCCGCTGTCCGCCTGACCGGCCTGAATAAGCGCCGCATCCAGCTCGCCGTTGGTGGCGACCCGGGCACAATACCAGTCCTCCATACCAAAGGCTTCGGGCAGCTTGCTGTAGTTCCACTGGGCAAGGTCGTTGTAATAGATATACGGGTCTTCGCAGAGCAGCCGTTCGATGAGGTACCCGTTGTTGTTGAGGCACAGGATGACCGGCTTCAGGCCGAACCGTCCGAACTGGCTGATCTCCTGAACCGTGAGCTGATGCGAGCCTTCGCCGGTGACGAGAACGGTCCTGCGCCCCGGCACGGCCATAGCGGCTCCGAACGAAGCCGGGGTGGCCCATCCTATGGAACCCCACAGGGTCTGATTGAAGAAGACGGCATCTTCCGGGAGTCGGGCCGTGACCAGCCCCATGGAAACAGTGCCTGTCTCGGCCATGATGATGTCTCCGGCCTCGAAGAATCCTTCAAGGCGCGGGTACAGATAGCCGGGAGCAATCCCGTCACCCGGTCCCCCTTGCGGTTCCCCCAGCCCGTAATCATGGACGGGAATATCATCCCGGCTCTGCACAGCCAGAACGGCAGCCAGCCCTTCAAGCACGTCTTCGATGTAGACGTTGTGGTAGGTAGCGCGCCCGACCATGACCCGGTCCGGCTGCACCCGGATCTCACGCGACGGATCGATGTTGGTGGTAAACGCGCCGGTGTTGATATCCGACATGACCGTGCCGAGGCTGAGCACGAGATCGCTCTCCTCCACGAATTCCCGCACATTCTCGGACAGGATATGTCCATTATACACGCCGATAAAACTGGGGTGGGTCTCAGACAGCGTTCCCTTGCCCATGAACAGGGAGGTAAAGGGAAGTCCGGCCTTTTCGATAAGCAGTTGCGCCAAATCCTGCAATTCATACCGGCCCACAAGGGCACCGACAATCGCCACGGGCGAGCGGGCCTCGTTCACGCGGGCCGCCACAAGCCGGACAACGGTTTCCAGCGTTTCCCTGTCGCTGACAGGTCCGGGCACGGCAGGCGGAGAGGAACAGCCTATTTCCATGTCAGCGAAATCCGCGGGGACGCCGATGTACACCGGCTGCTTGTGCGTCAGGGCCGCATTGATGACGCGATCGACCTCGGCTGCCGCATTCTCGGGAGTCAGTATCGTTCTGGCGCAGACCACGGGCTGGGTCATCTTGAAGAAGAGATCGAACTCCCCGTTGCCCAGCGTATGGTGCATGGTGCTATGTTTTTGCTGAATACTGTTCTTGGGCATTCCCACTATGTGGAATACCGGCAGGTGTTCCGCGTAGGAGCCTGCCACACCGTTGATGGCGCTCAGCTCCCCCACTCCGTACGTGGTGCACACGGCCGCGACTCCCTTGATGCGGGCATACCCGTCGGCGG
Organism: uncultured Pseudodesulfovibrio sp.; assembly: GCF_963664965.1. Classification (NCBI taxonomy): domain Bacteria; kingdom Pseudomonadati; phylum Thermodesulfobacteriota; class Desulfovibrionia; order Desulfovibrionales; family Desulfovibrionaceae; genus Pseudodesulfovibrio; species uncultured Pseudodesulfovibrio sp. The sequence continues at coordinate 478,243 of NZ_OY761823.1, forward strand.
CGTAGGCGGCATTGAGTTCATTGCAGCACCCGATCCAGCGCATCTCCCCGTCATTGCAGATGGCATCGTTGACAGGAAAGGCATAATCACCCGGAACCCCGAACACATCCGTTATGCCTATCTCCTTGAGCCGCTCAAGCAGGTGCAGGATAACTGTTTTCGCCATGTTGTCCTCCAGAAGCGCGGGTTATTTGTCGTAAAACTGCTTTTCCCTTTCCCGAATGTCCTCGGCTCCGATGAAACGGAAATATTCCTCGAAGGTCATCATGGTTTCCGGCGAGGCAAATCCCTTGGTGGTGCGATGTTCCTTGAGGTAGCCGGCCCAGTTCTGCAAGGCTTTGGCGGCTGTGAAGACCGACCCGCAGGGATAGCAGGCGACCGCGTAGCCCGCATCCTGCAATTCGTCAGCCGTGAGGAAAGGCGTCCTGCCGCCCTCAATCATGTTGGCTGCGCTGGGCACCGAGACTTCGGCATTGACCCGGCGCATCTCCTCGACCGAGGTAACCGCCTCCACGAACACCATGTCCGCCCCGGTCTCGGCATAAAGTTTGGCGCGGCGTATGGCCTCGTCCAGCCCATAGACGGCCAGCGCGTCCGTGCGGGCCATGATGACGAAATCAGGGTCCTTGCGCGCCCACAGGGCTGCCCGCAGTTTGGGCAGGTACTCTTCCACATCGACCACGGACTTGCCGCTCATGTGACCGCACCGCTTCGGGTAGGTCTGATCTTCAATGAACAGTGCGGCTGCGCCCATCTGCTCGACCTGGCGCACCGTGCGGATGACGTTGTTCACATCCCCGAACCCCGTGTCGATATCGACCATGACAGGCAGGTCGACCCGGGCGATCAGGTTCGCATAATGGGTGAGCATTTCCGTGGAACTGATCAAGCCGATGTCAGGCTGGCCCAGCACACTCCCTGCCGAGCCATAGCCCGCTATACTGGTGGCCTTGAAACCGGCCTGAGCCACGGCCATCATGGAAAGGCCGTCGTGAACCACAGGCAACATGAGGATTTCCGGAGCATTGATGAGCTGACGAAACCGGGTCGTTTTCTTCACGGGTACCTTCCCTTGGCTAGACAGTGAATATCGACGTGGCACGAACGTGTCCCACAGAAAATTGACAGAGTGCCAAGACATACCATCCTGTCGCATTTTATGCCACCCAAGCCGGGAGCGGGCAGGCCGCAGCAGGAAAACACCCCCTCAATTCCCCCGTGACCATAAAAAAGAGATTGGGAAACAGATGCTTCCAAACCTCCTGTCTATTCTGCTACCGGGACTGCCCATGAGCATCCCCAGCAGCATGTGGAAAAATTCCCGCACCATGGTGTGTGGAGTGTCCCTTGCCGACGCTGAAACCGCCCATCTGGTGGGGCCAGAGAGAATCGGTTTGCCAAGCAGGCTCGATCAGCGTTATTGACAAGTATTATCACCGCGAACATTGCAGCCTACAGAAGGAATAGAATGCCGAAGCATCCAGAGGACACTCCGGTCCCCCATGAGAACATGGAAAAACATCTTGCCAGCTATCTGGACCTGATCCCCGCCATTGTCTGGCGCATCGATATCGTCGGGAACGAAATCTCGTTTCTCAACTCATATGAAATCCCGTCCCATGGCGAAAAAGTCCGGGCCATCCTGCAAAACCCGCAGCTTGCGAAAAAGATGGTCCTTGCCGAAGACCGAGAGCGCTTTCAGGTTAGTTATGAACAAATCCGCAACCGCGTGAGAACGGCGTGTTCCTTTCGCCTGCGCCTCGACAAGGGTGAAACCAAGTGGTTCAAGCTCATGGCCATGCCGGACCCGCAGCACCCGACCTGCTCCATCGGCCTGCTCATCGACATCACCGCACAGGTCAACACGATTCTCGTGGCCGAAGGCAGGCCCACGCTGTCCACGAAAATAGACCTCATCGACGATCCCGTCCTGCTCGTCCGCTTCTCGGACCGCTCCATCTGTGCAGCCAACACCGCTGCTGAACAGTTCCTGCAATACGACAGGAAGCAACTGACCTCGCTCTCTTTTCAGGAACTGCTGCAAAACAATACGGACACGGACCTGCACAAGATTTATGAAAGCCTCATCTTCTCGGACCGCTGGAGCGGAAAAATCCACGTAACCGACAGCAGCGGCAGGAACCATCAGTGCTCGGCCCAGTTCAGGGCCGTGGCCCGCGACGAGGAGAACCTGCTCTGGGTAACCCTGAGCCACCGCAACGACTGCCATGCCTGCAAGGGCGTTCCGGTCAAGGGGAATGAAACGATTCCCGCCAAGGATATCGGCAAGGCCATGCGGAAATGCACGACCATCAAGGCGCTTCTGGAGACCATGCTCAAGGGCCTGCCCGAGAATTCGCCCACGGACGCCATCATGCTTTCGCGCATCTTCATCGACAGGAATACCGTCGCCGTCACCGGCGCGGGCGAACCGTTCGAGACCGTGCCGGAGAACCGCACCCATCCGTATCAGGGGTCCATCGCCGAAAATATCGTGCGCTTCGATCTCGGGAACCATGTGGTCATGGAAACATCCAAGAGCATCAAACCCATCGACTGGGCGCTCTTCATCCCGCGCGGTATCCAGTCCTACTATGCCCAGCCGTTTTACGAAGACGGCATCCTGACCAACGTGCTCATTTTCTGCTCGGAAAAGAGCCACAGCTACGACCCGGACGCGGAAGCACCACTCTTTGCGCTGCATGAGGATTTCCTCAGCAATCTGGCCCGGTGCATCAAGAACACGTAGCGATCTGGTCCAACCAACCCCACCCGAAAAACAGATGTCGCGGCAAAAGAGCTTTTGCCGCGACTTTTTTCATCCCACGCCACGCTCTGCCATTCATCCTGTTTTTTTCACAATGAATTCAGAGCAATAAAGTCGAAATAGTAGCAAAAGCCCAGTCAAACCGCGCCAACTGGCTGGACCAGTTTGTTCGCTTTTTTTCGACAAAAGCTTGCCCGCATCTTCCCAGAGCCATAAAACCGCAGGAAAGCACACTTGAAAAACGAATAACCCACTAACTGGTTGGACCAGATATGGCTTCTGCACAACGCCCGATTCTTTGTCAAAAAGTGACGACCATGCTTCAAGGCAACTCCTTCTCCATCGGAGACCGGCTGCCCGGAGAACGCCGTCTTGCGGAAATGTTCAACACGAGCCGCAACACCATCCGCGAGGTGCTCTGCAACCTCGAGACCATGGGGTATCTCGAAATCAGGGAAAAAAGCGGCTGCTACCTGAAGAGCAAGGACGGCCGCATGAGCTGGGAGATGCTACGCAGGCGCAAGAGCCTTGCCGCCAACCGCCAGCTTATCGAGACCCTCATGTTCGTGGCCCCACGGCTCGCCAAGGCCGAGGCATCACGCCTTTCCCCGAAAGACATCAAGAAACTCGAAGCCGCCACCGCAAAGCTGGGCGATGCAATCATCAACTTCGACCTGCCCACGGTCAGCCGCGAATACATCGCCTTCTTCCTGACGCTGGCCAAGGTCTCGGGCAACGACTACCTCATCCTGCTCATGAAGGAACTGGCCGTTGCGTCCCAGAACCTGACACACGCGGGGACCGGCCTTTCCGAAGTGCAAATCGACTCGCTGTTCGCCTATCACGTGGAACTGTTCAACGCCCTCAAGAACGGCCAGCCCGAGCAGGCCGACAAGCTTGCCGAGCGCTGCATGGAAACGTTCTACCAGCTCGTCCTCCCGGAAGACTAGCCAAAGCCGCCCACCATGAAACGAAGAGAATTTTTCAGCCGCTTCCTTCCCGGAACAGGCCATACGGAGAAAAAACCGGAAACGGATTCGAGTCATAAGGAACCGCCCAAGTCCCCCATGACTGAAAAGGAACTGTTTCTGCGCGCCATGGCCCTCGGGATCGACCCGGCTACTGTCACGCCCGGGCAATTGGAAAAACTGGTTTCCGAGTAGAAACCGCCAACAAGACCGTAGAGAGCAAAGTTGGAACACGGGGATTGATCACCCTCCCGGCGAGCTCGCAAAGGAGAGTAAGATGGACAACAATAGCGTCAGCTATCTGGAGAGTCGGAAGCTGGTCAAACGCTGGAGCGGGCCGATCCCGGCTTTGATCAACACAATATTAATTTTTGCCTTTTTCTATGCGACGTGGTGGATTTTTCAGGACCCACGCGGCCTCATGCGTATGTACACCCCCTACGTGGGCTACATGGTCTGCCGCTGGCTCCTGATCCTGTTCATCTGGGTCGCGTACATTTTCGATTTCTGGCCTTTCAAGCGGTCGTGGCTGAAAAAAGCGCATCCGCTTGTCAAGGGCTCGGTGCTGACGCTCGTCAGCGTGGTCGCCATGATCATCCTGATCAAGGGCTTCTTCGTCGATATCCTCGGCAACTTCGGTATCGCCTACTTCGACCCCGCACGCCTCGAAGCGATGGGAATCACGGATTTCTATTCCATCGAGTACGCGGCTGAGGCCATCATGATGTTCGCGGCCATCGCCTCCTGGCTCTCCCCGAGCTGGGTCGTGGCCTGTGAAAACGCCCCGTGGCAGAAGCTGGGACAGCCCGCACGCGGCATCACCATCGTGCTGGTGACCTTCCTCTTCAGCATGATCGTCTACTTTCTGACCATGCACTCGCACATGGCGATCCTCTTCTACCCCTGGCAGAAATTCACGGCCATCTGTCCGCCCTACTGGGAAGAATTCGCCAACACGGTTTCCGGCAACTTCCACATCGCGTGGATCATGTGCTGCACCGTGGTCGTCTGGCTGTTCGAGACCATCTGGGAACGCTATCCCTTCAACCTGATCAAGCACGACGGACTGCGCCGCACCGCCTCCTTCTTCGGCATCATCGGCATCGCCCTCGCACTGTGCTTCTTCCTGTTCTACGCACAGGACATCGTCTGGGGCGAGACCATCCGCGGCACCCGCCGTCTCATGGCTCCTGACTGGCGCTGGCTGCATGTCGGTGAAATGGCCATCTTCTGGCTTGTCCCGACCCTGTACCTGACCTTCTACTGCAACAACTGGCCGACCAAATTCAGCCGTCCCGTCAACGTGTGCATCCGCACCCTGCTGACCGCCCTGATGGCCGTGTTCGTCTACGTTATCTACTACAAGACCTCCCACCTGTTCCTGGGAACCCAGAAGGGCTTCTCCCATCCGCAGCAGTTCCCCATGATCCCCATGATCTGGCTGATCAACATCTTCCTGATCAACTACTGGTTCATGGACGGCTGGCCGGGTTGGAAGGCTGTTCCCAAGACCGCTGAAGAACTGGAAGAGGTCAAGGAAGAGGTTGTTGCAAGCGATGTGAAGTGGACTCCGGGCATTGCCAAGGGCCTTGCCGTGGGTCTGGCTGCCGGTCTGGCGCTGTACTTCGCCATCATCAACATCCTGCCGTGGATCAGCGCGAACTTCTCCATCATCAAGTAAGCGCAGGAACAAGGAGCTAATTATGAATAACGATAAAAAAGACTTCAGCAGGCGCGATTTCATGAAGGGCGCAGCCACCGGCCTTGTCGCCGGAGCTTTCGCCGGAATGGGATTCTATTCCTACAGCCCTTCGGCCTATGACCGCCTCCCCAAGGTAGAACGCAAACAGGAGGATTTCGGTGCATGCCGCAGCGTCCGCATCACCAACATCTCCGAGACAAGCTGGTTCAACAACGCGCACCTCATCGGCGACATCCACGAAGCCGGTGGCCTGCTCGTCAACCAGTACACCCTGAACTGGGCACCGTTTGCCAACGGCAAGGGCTCTGCCAAGGGTTCGTATCAGGAAGGCATCGACTCCATTAAGGGATACCTGCCCAACGACCTGAAAAAGGCATGGGAAATCCAGAAGAAGCTGGCCCTGCACCCGGACAATCCGGGCGGCTATTCCTGCCTCATCGAGGTGGAATCGCTGGACGGCACCATGCACAAATACCTGCTGGACACCGGCTGGTCCTACGAGTGGATGGAAGACAGCTTCAAGCGCGAAGGCATCGACAAGATGTTGCAGGAACAGGAAATCGAAGCCCTGTTCATCTCGCACGAGCACTGGGACCACTTCTGGGGCCTGCCCGTCACCACGAAATACGACAACCGCATTCCGCTGTACGTCCACGACGGCTTCTATGAGGAAGGCCTCCAGTACATCAAGGACTGCGGCTACAAGGGCGACCTGACCATCGTGGATCAGCCCGTGACGAAGATCATCCCGGGCATGGCGTTGCTCAAGTTTGACGTACCCATCATCAACCGCGTATTCGGAGAGACCTCCCTTGCCTTCAACATCAAGGACAAGGGACTGGTGCTCATCTCAGGCTGCTGCCATCAGGGCATCCTGAAATTCGCGGACTTCGCCTTTGCCAACCTGAAGTACGACAAGGACAAGTTCTACGGCATCTACGGCGGGCTTCACATCTCGCCCTTCGAGGACTGGGATCCCAAGTACGATGATCTCGTGATCTCGCTGGGCCAATGGGGCTTTGAGCGCATCGGCTGCAACCACTGCACCGGCCACCTCACCGCCAAGAAATTCATCGAAGCCGGATATCCGGTGGTGCGCGGCACGGCACGTTTCCGCTCCGCATCCAAGGATTATCTCGGCAACGGAGATAAAATCAACTTCGGTTGCTAACCGTCACCATCAACAGGAGTCCGGTTTCTCTTCAGGAGAGACCGGGCTCCATACAACGAAAAACATCATGAATCTTTCCGCCATCCTTCCTCCGCAGCGAAACAGGGACCGACAGGTCGACCTTTCCGAAATGCTCGTCAACTGCCTGCTGGCCGCCTGCCAGCATGACGAATTCAAACGGCTTGTGGGCTGGAAAGGCATGGCGGTCTGCCCTCGGGGCAAACAGGCATGGACCATGAAAGTCCGCTCCCGCCCCGGCGTGTTCGGGCTGTGCACCGCAGAATCCGACACGGACGAGCACGGCCAGCACGCGACCGTGGACCTGTTCTATTTCCCGGACCCGGACGAACCGCTGCTGGAGACCATGTCCCTTGCTGCCAACCATGCCGCGGCGCACCCGGACTACACCGACACCCTGCGCCAGTTCTCCACCGACGATTTCTGGGCCATGCCCTTCTACATCGGCATGCTCTCGGTTTCCCTCGGGGCGGACGAAGACGCGCTTTCCCTGCGGCTTCAGTCGGTCAGCCAAAAACTCTGCATCGCGCAGGACGGCGTGGCCATATCCGACGGCCAGTGGCTCATCAAACCGGGCGAAGCCGAGGAAGACATCCCGGCCCACGCCATTGCATCGGATTTCGTGCTTGTGCTCGCCGCCGCCGTGTCCAACAGCCTCGGCACAGCTCCCGCCCTGTTCAGCCGCGACGAAAATCCCGCCGCCGCCATGGGATATGACGCGGAAGGCAACCACTTTTCCATTGACCGGGACATCTTCACCGTCACCGATGTCTTCGGCTGGGGAGAACGCGACACGCTTGAATCCCTCGCGTTCTCCGACCTTTCCCAAGACGCCTGCTCAGGATCGCCCGAGGCCCGGGATGCGCTGCCCGACGCCATAAGGGACGCCCTGTTCTGGGAAACCCACGATCTCGCTGCCATCGCGCAAAAAGGCGAACATCCTCACGCCTTTGACAAGCGGCCGAGCCTGATCATACTCAGCGGATTTCTCGGCGCGGGCAAGACCACCTTCCTGAACCAGTTGCTGGAATACCACGCGGCCCGCGACGAACTGGTCGCCATCATCCAGAATGAGATCGGCAAGACCGGCGTGGACGGCAAGCTCCTCGAAGGCGACGACTCCATCGTGGAATTGGACGAAGGGTGCGTCTGCTGCACGCTGGCGGGCAACCTGTCCCGTGGCATGGAACAGCTCACCGCCCGGTTCAACCCGAAGGTCATCGTGCTGGAGACCACCGGACTGGCGAATCCTTTCAACATTCTCAACGAGATCGAGAAGCTGCGGCCATTGGCCCGACTCGATTCCATCACCACGCTCGTGGACGCACAGAACGGACCGGACCTGCTGGAAGAAAGCGACATCGCACGCAACCAGATCAAGGCCGCAGACACCATTCTCCTGAACAAGTGCGATCTGGTTTCCGAAACCGAGCTGGACGCCCTGACCGAGACCGTCCGCACCCTCAACAAGCGCGCCCAGCTTGTCAGGACCGAACACGGAACCATCAATCCGGGCACGATCTACGACACCGACCTCCTCACGCAAAACAGCACGGGAATCCTTCCTGCCCCCATAAATGCATCCCATCACACCCATGCCATGGAAGGGTTCACGTCCCGACGTTTTGCTTTCAATATTCCCTTGAGCCGCAAGGACCTTGTGGAGGTGATCGAATCCCTCCCGGCCGAGGTCTTTCGGCTCAAGGGGATTGTAAAACTGGAAGACAGCGAGGAACCGGCAGTGGTGCAGTATGTCGCCGGAAGATACGAACTCTCCAGCCTCGGCAGCCCGTTCGACGATGAATCCTTCCTCGTCGCTATCGGCCGGGACATGGACCTGTCCATCCTCGAAAACCTTGAAAGGAGTTGTGCATGAACATCCTTCAGCAGGGCGGTTTCATGATGTGGCCGCTGCTCATCCTTTCCATCGCGGCCCTCGCGGTCATTGGAGAGCGTTTCATCATATTCACCACGCGGCCCTTCCCCTCTGCTGAAAAATGTGCGCGCATCTTCAATGAATTCAGACAGAGCGGCAAACAGGCCGCCCTTGAGCAGGTTGAGAAGATCACTCCGGCCTATCGCCGCATCTTCGAAATCCTGTTCACTGACCAGCCCCTGCCGCAAAAGGAACAGACCATCCATCTTGCCGGGGAAGAGGCACTCCATGCGCTCAACCACCGCCTCGACTTTCTGTCCACGGTTGCGACCACGGCACCGCTCATGGGCCTTCTGGGAACCGTGCTCGGCATGATCAACGCCTTTTCCCGACTGTCCGCCGCCGGGGATGTGGACATCTCCATGCTCGCGGGCGGCATCTGGCAGGCGCTGCTCACCACGGCGGCAGGGCTGTCCATCGCCATCCCGACCCTGCTCGCACACCGCTGGTTCTGCCGCCAGCAGGACAAGACGGCCTACGCCATGCAGCATGCGGCCAACACCTTTCTCGAACAGCAGGAGCGTACGGAGCGAGACTGATGATTTCCTTCACACGCAAGCAATCCCGTCCGGCCTCGCCGGACATCACCCCGCTGTTGGATGTGGTCTTCATCCTGCTGATCTTCTTCGTCATCTCGGCCGTGTTTACGGCAAAAGGCATGGACATGGAACTGCCGCCCGCCGAGTCGGCACAAGCCGTTTCCGGCAAATCCATGGAAATCGAGCTGCACGCCAACGGCGACCTGTTCTGCGACACCGCCCCGATCACCCTGCTCGACCTCTCCCATATTCTGGAAAACACCGCTGAAAAACCGCTCGCCATGCAGCCGCAGCACATCCTGCTCAAGGCCGCGCCCGAGGCAAAGGTGGAGTCGTTCCTGCGGGTCGTGGACCTTGTCCGCACGCACGCCTTCAGCAACCTGATAATCGCCACCGGCAGCAAGAAAGCCGAATTGGCCGAGTCCTCCCGATGACATCCCGTCAGCTTTTCGGTCTCTGCATTGCGATTTCAATCTGTATACACTTCCTGCTGGTGCAGCAGAACTGGGCACCGGAACCGGTCATGGGATCGGATCAGATAGTGATTCCCGCGGACTTTGACATCGCGGTGAGCACTCCGGGCAACGCCCTCGCCCTTGAACAGGGAATGGAAGAGAATAACGATGGGGAAAACGCGGAAGAAACGGCGCGGCGACTGAAACGGCTGGCGATAAAGCACTACCTCAAACAGGTCAATGAGGCCATCGAACGGCGCAAATTCCTGCCCGGAAACGGGGACCTGTCCGACCTGATCGGCAACGTGCTCTACACCTTCCGCATCCGGCCCGACGACAGTTTTTCCGGCATCCGCCTCGTGCGTTCTTCCGGGAACGCCCGCCTCGATCAGGCAGCCGGACGCGCCATTGCCGCAGCCAGCGGCGTGACCAAACGGCCCAAAATCCTCCGGGGGCAGGCTTTCTCCCTCAAAATCACCGTCAAATACCAGTACAGCATGTGACCGGGCATCCGGGCCTCGGACGAAACTGTCAGCCCTGCCGCCTGCGGCGCGTTCGGATGGCTTCGTACAGCGGGACGAGAACGGAATCAAACGTGTCGGGCGCAAGGTCCACGAAGCGGTCCGGCTCAGTGGAACAGAGAATCAACACCACCTGCAACTCGCCGTTTTCATAGAACGGCTTGGCAAAATAGGACCGCAGACCGCGCGGAATGAACAAGGCCCAGTCAATGGGCTTGATGCTGTCCATTGTGTCGTCCACGACCAGATGGTCGAGATTGAAACGGGCGATATCCTCGGCAATGGTGCCCCGGTAGGAGAACTCCTCTCCCGGAGGCATGTCCGCCAGCGGAGCGCCCGCACCGGTGACGAACACCTTGTTGCTGTGCGTCAGGATATCCGAAAGCATGACCGCATTGCACCGTCTGGCAATGTCGGGCTGCTCCAGCACCCTGGCGAGCATGGCCGCAATGTCGGGAGCGCCGCTGAATATCTCCCGGAGCCTGCCGGACACATCGCGGTCAGCCTGCTGATGCACTTCGGAAACAGCCGATCTGTCCACCTCGGAATGCGGGTTCACGGAAACCCGGATCAGGGCATTCTGCCGCCAGCGCACCCATTGCAGGGTGGCATCGGCCTCGAACGGCTCTCCCTGAGTGGTGCAGAACTCCAGATTGCCGGTCCACTTACGCTCCAACGGCAGGTCTTCGAGAATGGCGCTCAGGGGATCTTCTCCTGCTGCCGGACAAAGCTCGACGAATTCAGGACGGTTCACGCTCAAGGGACGGGGCAGGCCGAAAAGATCGCGCGCAGCAGCATTGGCCTGTTTCAGGTGATGGGTTTCGTGGTCCATGAGCATGACCGGGGTGGGGACGTTGCCGATACGCATGCGGGCCGCGGCATCGGTCTCCTGAATTTCGCGGATGACTTCCACGGTGTCCCCGATATCGAGGAGATACCCGTAATAATACTGCGGGTCGGATGAATTGACCGCGCCGGTCAGCTTGAGCCACATGATACTGTCCGCCGGGGTATGCACCCGGAACACGGTCGCCATGGTCCGCCCTTCCCGGACGGCATCCAGAAACGCGTCCAGCAGGTGGGCGTCCTCGGGCAGGAGCATCTGCTTGCGGAACGCCTTGTTCTTCAGGAACAGCCGCGCGCTGTCCCCCAGCGGATGCAGGGAATGATCGTTGAGAAATTCGATCCGAGAACGGGCGATCTCAATACGCCAGAGCAATGCGGGAAAATCATCCACAAAACTCCTGAGATCCTCCATGGGAATGGTGCGCCTTTTCTGTGCGCCGGTATCGTCTTCACCTGTCATAAGTGACTCCTCTTGACGATGTGAGAACTACTGCAATTGCCAAGGACGGTCAATGTGTATCTCCGCAGAAACAGGAGTCCGGAAGTCTGGAATCCCTGCTCCTTACGGTGACAAAATCCATAAAAGTACATTCCTTATGGATGGTCGTGGCAGTTTATGTTAGACCACCTGATCGACGGACCAGTCAATGCGTCCGTCACCCGTTTTCCCGTTTGCAGCGGGAAGCGTATCGCACCTCTTTTTTTCATGTGCGGAACACGTTGGAAAACGTGTTTGCGTTGCGGCAAAAAGCACATGGAAAATTCTGCGGACAGTATGTTGCGGTCCTGTCCGGAGACTCTTTTCGAGGGGGCGCGTGCAACGGGACGTCTGACACATCATATTGAAGAGAGTGAAAAATGAGCACACACGCTGAGGACAGCGGAAAAGGCAGGAGGATTGGCTTTTTCCTTGGACCGGTTGTATTTGCACTGATGCTTCTGCTGCCTGCACCGGAGGGCATGAAAGTGGAAGCATGGCGCGTGGCGGCAGTCACGGTATTCATGGCAATCTGGTGGATCACCGAAGCCATTCCCATTCCGGCGACATCCCTGTTGCCCATCGCGCTTTTCCCGCTGCTGGGAATCATGAAATCCAAAGCGGCGACAGCCCCTTATGCAAACCATCTCATCTACCTGTTCATGGGTGGATTCTTTCTCGCAGTAACCATGGAACGATGGAACCTGCACAAACGTGTGGCAGTCCACACCATCCGGCTGGTCGGCACCAGCCCGGGCAGGATGATCCTCGGATTCATGATCGCCACGGCGCTTTTGTCCATGTGGGTCTCCAACACCGCCACCACCATGATGATGGTGCCCATCGGGCTCGCGGTCATCCAGCAGGCCACAGGATTCGATTCCGAAGCCCTGCGCGCCTGCGGCACGACCGGGCCGGAGTCGAACTTCGGCAAATGCCTGATGCTCGGCATCGCCTATGCCGCGTCCATCGGCGGTGTGGCGACCATCATCGGCACCCCGCCCAACACCGTCATGGTCGGCATGGTGGACAAGATGTTCGGCGTGGAAATCGGGTTCGGCCAGTGGATGCTGTTCGGCGTTCCGCTCGCCGTCATCATGCTCGGCATCTCATGGGTATTGCTGACCCGCTTCCTGTTTCCCATGGGAGACATGCAGCTGCCCGGTGGCCGGAAAATCATCGATGAAGAACTCCGCAAACTCGGCCCCATGGCCATTGAAGAAAAGAAAATCGTGGTCGTGGGCTGTTTCGTGGCCTCCTTCTGGCTGGCCCGCGGCTTCATGAAGAAGATGCCCTTTGTCCTCGATCTGATGCCGAACTTCGGCTACATCCACGACGCGACCATCGGCATTCTCGGTTCCCTGATCCTGTTTGCCATTCCCACCAACTTCCAGAAAGGCGAATTCCTGCTCGACTGGAAAACCGCGGTCAAGATTCCGTGGGACGTCATCCTGCTGTTCGGCGGCGGTCTCGCCATTGCCAACGGTTTCGCGAGAACCGGGCTGGCGAGCTACATCGCCTCGCAACTCAGCGGGCTTGAAGGTGCCAGCATTCTCATCTTCGTGGGAGCCGTGGTCCTGATCACCATCTTCCTGACGGAGATCACGTCCAACACGGCAACGGCGACCCTGCTCGTGCCGATCATGGGCAGCGCGGCCATCGCCATGGGCGTCCACCCATACGCGACCATTGTCGCGGCCTGCGTGGCGGCATCCTTTGCCTTCATGCTCCCCGTGGCCACACCGCCCAACGCGGTCGTCTTCGGCAGCGGATGCATGTCCATCAAGCAGATGGCAAGGGCCGGCCTCTGGCTGAACATCGTGGGAACGATGCTCATTACCGGATTCGTGGTATACCTGCTTCCGGCCCTGTGGGGCATCGACCTGCACAGCGTGCCGCAGTGGGCCGTCATGCCCTAGTCGGCAAAGAAACTCGAAAATCGAAGGGAGCACGGACAGTTACCGTGCTCCCTTTTTTATTTCAACGCGCAATCCGCCCCGCCCCGTCGCCTTCTCCTCCTAAACGCCTTTTATCGATACTTCCACCACGCCCTGTATAAAACCGGTTCTACCAGTTTATACTGCGATATTTCTCAATTGGTGCTACCAATTCTAATATTGGCTCAAGAATGGACAATAATCGGTTCATTTTTACAATTTTTTCATTTTTTTTTGCTTCCCCGATTCAGCAAACGCTAATTGGTAACTCCAATGGAACCTGCAAACGGTTCAAGTGAGGCGGATTGATCATGACGAAAAAGGCCAAAGCGCTCGAAAAACTCGGACAGGTCATTCAGGACATGGGACTCAAGGCCGGAGACCGGTTGCCGCCGGAACGCCGACTTGTGGACATGCTCGACATAAGCCGCAACACCCTTCGCAGCATCCTCCACTCCCTTGAAGCACGGGGGCTGGTCTCCATCCGTCCGGGCAGCGGCTGCTATCTGCGCGTAGGCATCTCCGCGGCGCACGACAACCCGCTCGACCTCAACCTGAGCCCGGAAAAGGCCATGGCCGACCAGCTCGAAGCCGCTTACATGCTGCTGCCCATGGTCGCCGAACACGCGGCGGAGCGCATCGGGGAACGCCACCTCGAAGACCTCAAGAAATGCAGCGTGAACATATCCCGTTCCATTTTCCAGAAATCAGCGGACCGCGTCTGGAGCGAAAGCCTGACATTCTTCCGGCTCGTGGCCGTGGGCACGGGCAACGACTTTCTGGTGCGTACCGTGGAGCAGGTCTGCTCCGCGGACATGGCGGCATACGACTTCTTTTTCACCCTGCGGCGGGAAGAGCGCGAAGCCATCTTTGCCGACCACATCAAGCTGCTGCACGCACTACGGGCGCGGGACGGGGAATGGGCACGGGCCATCACGTCCAACTATTTCCTTCGCATGTGCAACATTCTGGAAGAACGCGAACAGGTTCCCATGACCGATCTGGTCTACCGGTCCCTGCGGGAAAAGGCGGAGCAGGAACAAAAGGACGGGCCATGGCGAACATGACGCGAAGACAACTTTTCAGGGGGAGTTTCAAGGCTGGGCGGCACGTTGCCGCCGTGGCCGCAGGCGAAAGGGAACCCAGACCGCCGGAGCGGGCACCGCTCGACCGGGCCGATCTGGAAGCCATCGCCGGGGACTTCCCCCCGGAATTGCTTTCTATGGAAGCAGAACGACTGGGGCTGGACCCGGATTCCCCGGACCGCGACGCCCTGCTGACAGCGGTGTACGAAGCCATGGCAGGAAGCGGTCCGGAGAAAACCGGGGAATAACCGAAAACCGGATAAACGGGGTGGGGCCCGTGATCCGGCAACCCCCTTGAGAGGAGGTTCTCATGGAACGGTTTGGCGAAGGCTACTTGGAAGAGCGGAAACTCGTCAAGCGCTGGTCAGGGCCTATCCCTGCACTGGTAAGCTTGGTTGTGACGCTCGCCGTATTCTATCTGACCTGGTGGATTTTTCAGGACCCGCGCGGCATCATGCGTATGTACACCCCGTACGTGGGCTACATGTACTGCCGCTGGTGGCTCATCATGATGATCTGGATGGTCTACATCTTCAACTTCTGGCCCTTCAAGAGGAAGTGGCTGGAAACAACACATCCGCTGGTGAAAGGCGCAATTCTGACCACCGTTTCCGTGGTCATTCTGGTCGCGCTCATCAAGGGATTCTTCGAATACCTGCTGGGCAACTTCGGACTGGCTTACTTCAACCCGGAACAGCTGGAAAAACTCCCCGGCGTGACGAGCTTCTTCGCCATCGAGTACTCGGCGCTGGCCATCCTGATGTTCGCGGCCATTGCGAGCTGGCTCTCGCCCGCATGGGTCGTGGCCTTCGAGGAAGCGCCGTGGCAGAAGCTCACGCAGCCTGCCAAGGGTTTCTCCATTCTCATCATGACCTTCTTCCTGTCCACGGTGGTCTACTTCGTGACCATGCACCCGCACATGGGCATTCTCTACCACCCGTGGCAGTACTTCACCTCCATCGCCCCGCCGTACTGGGAACAGTTCGCGGACACCGTGTCCGGCAACTTCCACGTCTCGTGGATCATGTGCTGCACGGTCGTGGTCTGGCTGGTGGAAACCATCTGGGAACGCTATCCCTTCAGCCTCATCAAGAACGACTGGGCGCGCCGGTTCGCATGCTTCTTCGGCATCATCGCCATCGCCCTTGCCATGCACTTCTTCCTCTACTTCGCTCAGGAACTCACCTGGGGCGAGGCCATCCGGGGAACCCGCCGCGCATTCGCGCCTGACTGGCGCTGGCTGCATGTCGGTGAAATGGCGATCTTCTTCCTTGTCCCGGCCCTGTTCGTGACCTTCTACTGCGACAACTGGCCCAAGAAGTACTCCCTGCCCGTGAACGTGCTCATCCGCACCGTGGTCACACTGATCGGCGCCATTGCGCTGTACATTGTGTACTACAAGACGTCGCACCTGTTCCTCGGCACGCAGAAAGGGTTCTCCCATCCGCAGCAGTTCCCCATGATCCCGATGATCTGGCTGGTCAATATCTGGCTGGTCCACCACTGGTTCATGGACAACTGGCCTGCATGGAAGATGGTTCCCAAGACCGCCGAAGAGATCGAAGCCGATCACGCCGCCCACAAGGCCGCCATTGAAGATGTCCGCTGGACACCGCGTTTCGGTGCCGGTCTGGGCGCAGGCGTCGCCATGGGCGTGGCCTTCTACTTCATCACTGTCTGGGCGCTGCCCGCAGTGTATGCATCCATCAACATCATCCCCGGCAAGTAGCCCGGAAAGGAGATTCGCATGTCAGACAACATGAAGAGACGCGACTTTCTGAAGGGAGCCGCCACCGGCGTCGGCGTCGGCCTGCTGGGAGCCATGGGGCTGTATTCCTACTCCCCGGCGCGCAAGAGCAACTTCACACAGGCCGAAAGGAAGATGACCGACATCGGCGTGTGCAGAAGCGTCAAGGTCACCAACATCACGGAAACCAGTTGGTTCGAAAACGGCGTGCTCATGGGCGACATCAAGGGCGCGGGCGGCCTGCTCGTGAACCAGTACGACTTCAACTGGCCCCCGTTCGGCAACGGCAAGGGCTTGGGCAAAGGCTCGTATCAGGAAGGCATCGCCCCGATCAAACACCTGCTGCCCGCCAAGCTGGACGAGGCATGGGAGATCATTGAAGGCAATTCCGTGCACCCTGAAAACGCAGGCGGTTACGCCGCGCTGGTGGAAGTCGAGGAAATGAGCGGCAACAAGCGCAAATTCCTCCTCGACGTGGGCTGGTCCTACAAATGGTGCGACGAGTGCTTCAAGCGTGAGGGCATCGACAAGATGCTGGAGAACAAGGAAATCGAAGCCCTGTTCTTCTCCCACGAGCACTTCGACCACTTCTGGGGACTTCCTGTCGCACTGAAATACGACCCGGAAATCACCATCTACATCCCCGAGGGCTTCTACCCGGAAGGATTGCAGTACATCAAGGACTGCGGCCACAAGGGCAAGCTCATCACGGTCAAACCCGGCCTGAACAAGGTCATCCCCGGCATGGCGAGCTACGTCTTCGCCATCCCCATCATCTGCCGCGTCTACGGGGAGCAGTCCCTGTACTTCAACGTGGCGGACAAGGGCCTCGTCAGCGTCACGGGCTGCTGCCATCAGGGCATCATCCGCTTTGCCGAGACCGCGTATAACGAGATCAAGTACGAAAACGACAAGTGCCACGGCATCTACGGAGGCCTGCACATCTCGCCGTTTGACGACTGGGACCCCAAGTACGACGACCTCGTCATCTCGCTGGGCGACTACGGCTTCGAGCGCATCGGCTGCAACCACTGCACCGGCGTGCTCTGCGCCAAGAAGTTCATCGCCGCCGGATATCCGGTGATCGAGGGAACCGCGCGCTACCGTTCCAAGGACAAGGCATACCTTGGCAACGGTGACGTCATAACCTTTGGATAACCAACCCATCCTCAGACCTGTCGGTCGCCCCTTCCCCCGAGAGGGGCGGCCGACACACCGGAGACGCACCATGTCCATAGCCCTCAAAACCCTGCTGCCCCCGGCTCTGACGCACGACCCCGCACTGGTCGCAACCGAGCTGCCCCGCGCCCTGATGACGCGAGCCAACTTCATCCCCGGCGTCCGCCACCGCCTCGGCTGGCGCGGCGTGCGCGACTGCGCCAAGGGCAAGGGCGGGCTGACCGTGAAAATCACGGGCATGGCAGGCGTGTACGGACTGGAATTCCTGACCAACAATCAGAACGGCGGCACAGGACGGGCCTCGTTCTATATTTCCTATTTCCCGGCTCCCGACGAGGAGCTGGTCGAATCCTTCAGCGTACAGGCGGGCATTGCGGCACAGGCCGACGACTATCTGGACCGGGTGCGGGAATTCACCCTGCACCACGACCTGCGCGCCCTGTTCTCCATTGCCGTGCTCGACGCGTATTTCATGCCCGAATCGCAGGGTATCGCCCTTTCGCTGTCGGCCCCGGAACTGGACACCATCATGGCCATGGACGGCGTGACCGTGGAAACCCCCAACGGCCCGGTACAGGCCGTGGCTCCGGGCAATGCGGACCAGAATCTCCCGGCATGGGACACGGCCCTTCCCCTGTTCAACGCACTGGCTGCCTCGGCATCCTACTGCCTCGGCATGCCCCCGCAGTCCCTAACCCGGCACACGGAACCGGGCTCGCGCCGCTTCTACGGCGATATGGTTGAACTCCACGCCAGACTCGCCCCGGACCTGCGAAGCACCCGCCTCGGGCTGAGCTGGGACACAACGGTCCCGGACGACCCGAATTTCACTACACCGGACATTTCATGGGCCGCTCCGAACCCGCTGCCAGCCGAATATGCAGACGCCCCGTGGACCACGGCAGACCTTCCGGGCGCGGCAAACAGCCTCGACAAACGCACCATGGGCATCACGGACCGCCCGCGGCTCATCGTTCTCACGGGGTTTCTCGGCTCGGGCAAGACCACCTTCCTTGCCCGATTCATCGAGGAACAGGCCGCCAAAAACGGCTTTGTGGCCGTTGTCCAGAACGAGATCGGACAAAAGGGCCTCGACGGGAAGCTGCTCGGCCAGAGCTACGCCGTGACCGAGGTGGACGAGGGATGCGTGTGCTGCACCCTCGCGGGCAGCCTGCGCTCGGCGCTTTCCGGCATCATGTCGGAATTCCAGCCAGATTTCGTGGTCCTGGAAACCACAGGGCTTGCCAATCCCGCCAACCTGCTCACGGAAATAGCGGACCTCGACGACCTGCTCGACTTCGCCTCGGTGACCACCCTCTTGGATGCCTCCTGCGCCCCCCGCGCCCTTGTCGACTATGAGGTCGCCCGCAGTCAGGTGCGCCTTGCCGACATCCTCCTGCTCAACAAGACCGACCTTGCCGATGAAAAGGAACTTCACGACCTCGAAGCCCGCATCCGGGAACTCAATCCCACGGCGGACCTGCACCGTGTGGTCAATGGCGATATCCCGGCAGCCACGCTCTACGGCGTGAACTTCCGCAAATCCCTCAACCGTCCGGCCCCGCATCTGGCCCCCATGGGCATGCACGCCACCCATGGAGATGACGACATCCAGAGCGCGCTTATCACGCTGGATACCCCGCTTGACCGCGAGACGTTCCGGCGCGGCGTGGCAGGACTGCCGGATCAGGTGCTCCGCGCCAAGGGTGTGGTTCAGTTCAGCGACACCAGCGAACCCGAAATATTCCAATACGTACCGGGGTCACACGCACTGACTCCCGCCGATGAACACACCGAGGAACGCTTTCTCGTCATCATTGGCCGGGAAGCCCCGAGTGTTGCGCGGGATTTCCGTTCGGCCATCGGCATTTAACCTATCTCTTACCCTCACCCAATTCCGGTTCTTGACCGGAGTATGCGGGACAGGTCCCCCGGCCTGTCCCGTTTTATTTGGCTACACGACAGGCACATTGCAAGTCCGCTTTCCTTTCCCCGGTTTTTTTGGCACGGTCTTTCACAAACGGATATCGAATAGCCAACTGGGGAGTCATGCATGAATTTCATCATCATTATCTCAATCACCCTGCAACTGACCGCCGCCCTTCTTGCCCTTCGCCTCATCCCTGAAACTGGCCACCGCATTTCGTGGAGCCTCATCTCCCTCAGTCTGGCCGGAATGGTCTATCGGCGTATCCACACCCTGACACAGGCCATAAACGGCACGACACAGCCGGACATGGCGTTTGAGCTGATCGGCCTCGCGGTCTCCGCCATCGTCCTGGTGGGCATCATCCTGATTCGTCCCATATTCCGGCAGCTCAGAGAGGCCAATGAGGAACTGGTCGCCAGCGAAAAGCGGTTCCGAACCGTGGCCGACTTCACGCACGACTGGGAATACTGGCGCGGGCAGGACGGCAGATTTCTGTACATGTCCCCCTCATGCGAGCGCATCACCGGATATAGCCGTGACCAATTTTTCAATGATCCCGAACTCATGGAACGGATCATACACCAGGAAGACAGGGACACCGTCACCGCGCACCTGGCCCTTGAGCGGCGCAAAGGTGAAACGGCCACTCTCGATTTTCGCATCATCGCAAAAGACGGCTCCACGCACTGGATCGCGCATCGGTGCATGCCGGTGGTGGATGAAAACGGCGATTTCGCCGGAACCCGCGCCAACAACCGGAACATCGACTGCCGCAAGAACGCCGAAGCCATGCTCAGGCAAAGCCGCAGGCTCTACCGCAATCTGGTGGAACAGTCCCATTCCATCATCCTCGAACTGAACATGTCCGGGGAGATCCTGTTCATCAACCGTTTCGGACAGGACTTTTACGGCTACAGCGAACAGGAACTCGCAGGCAGACAGGCCGTAGGCCTCCTGCTCCCGGAAGAGGACAGCGAAGGCCGGGATATGCGTACCAAACTGTCCGAACTCGACAGGGACGAAACGGGCTGTTTCCTCTGCGAGGCCGAAGTGCTTCGCAAGAACGGCAGCAAGGCATACCAGTCGCTGGCCACATCCCTTGTCAGGAACCGCGAAGGCTTTCCAGAAGGCATCCTCTGCGCCGGGGTGGATATCACGGCGCGAAAGGCTGCGGAAAAGCTGCGTGAGGACGTGGAACGCATCGTCCGGCACGACCTGAAATCCCCGCTCATGGGCATCATCGGCCTGCCGCGCCTGCTGCGAAAAGATGAGAACCTGACCGAAAAACAGCGGGAAATGCTCTCGGTCATGGAAGGGGCGGGAATGCAGATGATGGACCTCATCAACCAATCCCTCACCCTGTACAAACTGGAATCCGGCACCTACCGCTACCGCCCTGCCGACACCGACTGGCTGGAAATCATCCAGCGGGCAACCAGAGACCTCCTGTCACAACGGTCAGGCGACCAGTCCGTTGAAATAACATTGGACGGCTCGCCTGCCGACGATGATACACAACTCGTCATACCGGGAGACCCGACCCTGCTCTACGGCATGGTCGCCAACCTCCTGAAAAACGCGCTGGAATCTTCGGACAACAAGCCGATACGGGTGGACCTGACCGGCGACGATCCCTGCACCATGGAAATCCGCAACGCCCTTGCCGTGCCCGAAGAAATCCGCAACACGTTCTTTGAAAAGTACACAACCAGCGGCAAGGGCAACGGAACCGGGCTTGGCACCTACAGCGCACGCCTCGCGGTCAAGGCCCACGGTGGTGAAATAACCATGCGGACCAATACGGACACGGGTACGGTCATCCGGGTCGAACTGCCGAAAACGTTCGCCACGGCCTGATCTCCTTCTCCAGAAGCCTCCCGGCTAAAGTCGTCCGTCCCGTACTTCCTCCAGCCGTCCGCTGTCGACGATGCGGACCTCGCTCCTGTCCACGCGGATCAACCCGTCCTCCCCCATCTTTTTCAAGGCGCGGGAAAGGGCTTCGGGCGTGATGCCGATGATCTTGGACAGTTCGCGATAAGAAAGGTCCAGCAGAACCATGCCGTCCCGTTCCCGACTGAGGAAATACGCTGCCAGCCGCGAGGGCACCTGTTTGAGGGACAGGGAATCGATCATGTCCATGGCTTCCTTGAGCCGCCGAGACATGACCCGCATCATGTTCAGCAGGATCGCCGGGTCCTCGCGCACCATGCTCTCATACTCGGCAGGGCTGATGAACAGCACTTCGCTGTCCTCAAGGGCGGCCAGACTGGCGGGCAGCCTGCCGTCGGAAAAGACCGAACACAGGCAGAAAGGCTCTCCCGGACCGAACACGAAAATGGTCTGCTCCTTGCCGTCGTCCGACACCTTGAACAACTTCACCTGACCTGAAAGCAGTACGTGCAGTCCCTGACGCGACGACGACTCGCTGAAGAAAAGCGCCCGCTTGGGCAGGCGCGATACCGTCGCATGCTTCACAAGGCGGTCAAGCTGATCTTTCCCAAGCCGGGAAAAAAGCGAAAAATCCGACACAATTTCAAGCAGTTCTGTTTTTTCCATCCGATACTCTCAAAAAAAACGGCATGTGTTGATCGAGATCAATGCCCGCAACGCGGTTTTGCGAAATACTGACACCATACAACAGCAAGGAGGCAGCCATGTCTACAGCGAACATCAATTGCCCGTATTGTTCCACGAATCAGGACATCACCACTCCCGGTGATTATCGGCCTTTTTACGTCACTTGCAGTGGATGCTCCAGACGGTTCATTGCCGAGCCGGTGGAAAACGGCACCATCGTCTACCGCGACGGCGAGGCGCCCTGCTGCTCCGACCCGGAATGCAGGGAGACCGAAATGGGCGGCTCCGGCGAAGACTAACCAGAATCCCAAGGGAGGTAGCCTATGTGGAGATATCTTCAGCAAATCACGAAAAACCTGACCATTGCCATCCCCGTGATGATGGCCGCAGGATTCATCTACGGGGTGTCGAGCGATACCGCCATGCTCAAAAGCCTGATCGTGCCGTTCACCTTTCTCATGGTTTATCCCATGATGGTCACGCTCAAAGTCAAAAAAATCTTCGAGGGAGGTGACGGCAAGGCACAGATACTGACCCAGCTCATCAACTTCGGAATCATTCCCTTTCTGGCCTTCGGGTTCGGCACGTTCTTCTTTCACGACAAGCCGTACATGGCCCTCGGCCTGCTGCTGGCAGGATTGGTTCCCACCAGCGGCATGACCATCTCATGGACCGGATTCGCCAAGGGCAACATGTCCGCCGCCATCAAGATGACGGTCATCGGCCTGATCTGCGGCTCACTGGCGACCCCGTTCTTCATCAAGGCGCTCATGGGGACCACCATCGAGATCAGCCTCACCGCCGTGCTCAAGCAAATATTCTTCATCGTGTTCCTGCCCATGACCCTCGGCTACACAACGCAACGGTTCCTGATCAAACGATACGGACAGAACGACTTCCAGAAGCTCATCGCACCGAAATTTCCCATGCTCTCGACCCTTGGCGTTCTCGGCATCGTGTTCGTGGCGCTGGCACTCAAGGCGAAGACCATAGCCGCCACGCCGGAGGTGCTGCTCAACATCCTGATTCCGCTCATCATCCTGTACGGAATCAACTTCACCCTGAGCACCATGGTGGGCCGATGCCTCCTGCCGCGAGGCGACGCCATCGCCCTTGTTTACGGCTCTGTCATGCGAAACCTGTCCATCGCCCTTGCCATCGCCATCAACGCCTTCGGACCGCAGGGTTCGGACGCGGCGCTGGTCATTGCCATGGCCTACATCATTCAGGTTCAGTCGGCGGCGTGGTACGTCAAATTCACCTCGAAAATATTCGGTGTTCCCAAGGATATCCTCGGACAACCTCTTCAGGGGAAAGCCTGACGGCGGCTGACACACCGCCCGGGAGTAACCGTATCCATTTCCGCCTTGCGGATTCCCGACCTCGGCAGGCAGTCGCCCCATGCGGCTGCCTGCTTCCTTTTTCCCGATTGATCAGCTACCCTGTGCCATCCCTGAATTCCGTAAAAAAGGAAGGCACCCCATGATATCCAGAAACAGCTTCCATCTGCCGGTTTCCCTGCTCGTCATCGCAATCCTGCTGCTCGCACCCGCGTATTCCGCTGCCGAAAAACTGCCCGACGGCTTTGCCTATGTCAGCGAAACCGTTCCCGGTGCGGTGCTTGAGGTACGCTACTACGGAGACAACAACTTCGTGGGACAACGGGTGGACGGCTATCTCGCCCCGCGCGTCATCCTGACCACCGAGGCTGCCACCGCACTGGCCCAGGTAGAGTCACAGCTTGCGGTCTTCGGACTCGGCATCAAGGTGTTTGACGGGTACCGCCCGCAGCAGGCCGTGGACCACTTCGTTCGCTGGGGAAAGGCGCTGAATGACACCAAGATGAAGGCGCAGTTCTACCCGGACGTGGACAAGAAGAACCTGTTCAGGGACGGGTACATAGCCGAGAAATCCGGCCATTCACGCGGCTCCACCGTGGACCTGACCATCATTGACCTCACCACGGGGGCCGAGCTGGACATGGGCACGCCGTTCGACTTTTTCGGCCCGAAATCATGGCCCTCCAACAAGGACATGCCCGCACACGTCCGCGCCAACCGCGCCTTGCTGCAAAACGCCATGCTCCGCAATGGATTCAAGCCGCTGACCGAAGAGTGGTGGCACTTCACACTGCGCGACGAGCCGTACCCGGACACCTATTTCAATTTCCCGGTCCGGTAGGGGGAGACTCCCTTACACGAACAGCGCATACATGGTCGCGCCCACCATGACCGTCACGAGCACGCCGTTGACTGTGGTCAGCGCGGCCCGTGATTTCATGGCGCGCATGATCGCCGCTCCGCCAAGGCCCCAGAGGGAATGGAACGTCATCTGGAACACCATGAATGTGGGGATGAAAATGGTGGCCTGCTCCACCAGCGACATGGACGGTGACGATATCTGGCTGAAGCCCACCACGGACATGGCCCAGCTTTTCGGGTTGGCCGGATGCAGGAAAACACCCTCCAGAAACGAGAACCGCCGGTCCGTGCGTCTCTCGGACAACTGCATGACCATGATCTTCCACGCCAGATACAGAATATAGCCCATCCCGCCGATCTTCATGGCCCACGCCGTTTTCGGGGAGGCCATGAACACCCCGCCCAGCCCGAAGCTCACCAGCGTGTTCAGGCAGATCATGCCCACGGTGGTGCCGAGCAGAAACGGCACCGAGGACCGGAACCCGGAGGTCTGCCCGATAGCCAGCATGGTCAGGTTGCCCACTCCGGGCGTGCCGGTCATCACCATCGCGAACAGCACGAATGCCGTATATGTCTCAAGCGTCATTTCCTCTCTCCTTTCATTGAACCGCATGTACGGGGCACATTTCCATGCTCACCGTGTATTGTTGACATTGTATGGTGTCAATGAAAGTATTGTCTGCATGACAATATGGACAACGCGCCTGACAGGGGAATCCGGCCCGCTCTACAAGGAGCTGGCTGATGCCATCGAACGGGACATCGCTGACGGAAAGCTGCTGCCCGGAGAACGGCTGCCCACGCACCGGGAACTGGCCGACGAACTCGGCATGAACGTGTCCACCGTGACGCGCGGATACCGCGAAGCGGAAAAACGGGGACTGCTCTCAGGCACGGTGGGGCGCGGCACGTTCGTGGCTGCGGATGCCGCCACTTCGACCGCGCTCGTGTCATTCGAACCCTGCCGCCCGGGACTCATCGAAATGGGGCTGGTCTCGCCGCTGCACCACATGGACCCGGACGTGGCAGACGGATTCCGGCGCATTGCCCGACGCAGGGACCCGGGCGCGTTCATGCGCTACACCGACCCGCGGGGGCTGCCGGAACATCGGCAAGCGGGCGCGCAGTGGGCGGCGCGATACGGTCTGGAAACCACCCCGGAAGACGTCATTGTCTGTGCAGGAGCACAGCACGCCCTCACCTGCGCCCTGAGCGGCCTGCTTCGCTCGGGAGACCGCATCGCCACGGACGCGCTCACCTATCCCGGCATGAAAACACTGGCCGCCATGCTCGGCATCCGGCTGGTGCCCATAGCCATGGACGAACACGGAATGACCCCGGACAGCCTTGACGCGGCCTGTCGCCGAGACAAAATCAAGGCCGTCTATCTCATGCCCGGAGTCCACAATCCCACCACCGTGACCATGAACACCACACGGCGCCGCGATATCGCCCATCTCGCACAGAAACACGATCTCATCATCATTGAGGACGACGCCTATGACCTCACCGTTCCGGGCACGGAACCGCCGGTCAGCAGTTTCGCACCGGAGCGCGCGGTCTATGTAGCAGGAATGTCCAAATCCATTGCAGCCGGGTTGCGCGTTGCCTTTATCGCCGCCCCACGCCACATGCAAAAGGATCTGGCGCAGGCAGTGCTCAACACCATCTGGATGGCACCGACCCTCAACGCGGAACTCGCCGCCATATGGATCAATGACGGCACTGCCGACCGTACTGTGGAAAAGAAACGTATCGAAGCGGCCCGCCGCTACATGATAGCCTGTGACATCTTCGAGGAGTTCCGGTTCCGGGGCAAGCAGAGCGGCTTCTATTTCTGGCTCGACCTGCCCAAGCCATGGACCGGGAAAACCTTCGAAGCCGCCGCACTCAAGGCGGGCGTCAACGTCTTTGGCGCGGAAAAATTCGTCGTGGGAGAAACACCGGTCCCTGCCGCAGCCCGAGTGTCACTCACCGGCACGGACAGCCGCAAGGAACTGCGTAA
The DNA here is from genome assembly GCF_963664965.1 of uncultured Pseudodesulfovibrio sp. Classification (NCBI taxonomy): domain Bacteria; kingdom Pseudomonadati; phylum Thermodesulfobacteriota; class Desulfovibrionia; order Desulfovibrionales; family Desulfovibrionaceae; genus Pseudodesulfovibrio; species uncultured Pseudodesulfovibrio sp. Next base: position 504,305 of record NZ_OY761823.1, read on the forward strand.
GGGCTTGATGATTTTGCGCGAGATTTTGGAAGAAGAATGAAGAGATGCCTCCGGCGGCCTAAGAACCCTTCGTGACAAATCCGCAGGACAGCGGATTTGGACGTCGGTTCCTACCGACGCCGCGAAGCGGTGAGCCACAGGACGTGGCGAATCAAAGGTTCTTAGGGATCTCCAAAGCTTTTTGGTGCGCCTTCGGCGGGTGCGTTGCGTGGGAGGATTGGTGTGTTGGGCCGGGGGTGTGGCGTTCGGAAAGAATCGCCCCTGACGGCTTCGGCACGCGAACAAGCAGTCAGGGGCGATTCATTCCGAACAGGTCCCACGCCGCGTGAGCGTTGCGGGAGTAATTTGAAATAACGGCCTTGCGGCGTTTGGTGCATTGCAAAAGGCAGAAAAGCCTCTTCGCGCGGCACTCCCTTTTATTTCAACGTCTTAATGAAGGCGTCGGCCTCGGCGATGGAGCGTTCCATCTCCTTGATGAGGGTACTAACGTCCGAACGGATGGTGGTCAGTTCGCCTTCAAGGGAAGCAATGGCCTTAGCGTTGAGGTTGTGCTTGAGATAGAGCACCTGATCCTTGAATGCGGCAAGGACCGGGTCCATCTTGGCGCTGGCCTTTTTCATGGCCCGGATCAGCTTGTTGTAACGGCCCTTGGTGGCGGTCAGCTTATTCTGGCTGTCCCTACGCAGCTTGGAGCTGGAGTACTGCGTAATCTCCTCGGCCCATTCGTCGAACAGCGCCTCGGCCACATCTTCCACGGATTCGATGCGGTCACGAACCTCTTCGGCCCGCGATTCGCTGGTTTCATATTCATCATTGAGAATATTGTACTTTTCCTCAAGCTCGCCGCCGTCAAAACTCACCACGCTCTTGTAGCGTTCCAAAGCGTTGGCAAACTGCTCCTTGGCCTCTTCCTGCGATTCGCGGGCGTTTTCCACCCGGTCAGCCAGAATTTCGCGTTTGTCGTAACCCATTTTCTCCATGGTCGAATAGTACGCCTTCTGACAACCCATGGTGAAGACAAGGCTCAACAGCGTGACGGCAAGGACAAGACGTTTCATGAACAGCTCCTTCAAAATTGCTTTCGTTCCAGACATCCGGACAGATACAACAAACACGCACTCCGGGCAAATGGTTACGCCCGCTGTACAAGCTCCCGCCGCGCCCCCTTCACCATAGCCTCGGTGAGTTCCACAAGACGCGCAGAAGCCAGATTCCAGCAGTGCCAGTACAGCCGGACCCGAACCGTATGCCCGGGCAGCAGATCAACGACCTCTCCCCGCTCCACATACTCCGCCGCCTGCTGTTCCGGCACCATCCCGGCCCCGCGCCCGGATGCGATGACCGGCGCGAACTGCTCGGACGACGGCATGTAAAACGCATTCAGCCGGGACGGCTGCTCTCCGAACGTCTCCGCGAAAATCAGCTCATGCATCTCGTCCTTGCGGTTGAAAATCAGCATGGGAGCCTCTTCCAACATCTCCAACGTAGCGCCATGTTTACACCATTTCGTTTTGTATGACGGACTGCCATACAAATGGTAATCCATATCGCCCAAATACTCGACACGACAGCCCTGCATGGCCTCGGCACGGGCGCTCACGCAGCCCAGCACTTCGCCGTCGCGCAGCAGGCCATGCGTCTGTTCCTGATCGTCCACCCGGATATCAAGCAGCACCGGTTCGGCATCCAGATATCCATTCACCGCCGGGAAAAACCATGTGGCCAGCGAATCCGCGTTCACCCCGACCGGCAGTGTGGTGAAGCCATCAGTCTCGCGCCCCAGACCGCCGCCGAGATCATCCTCCAGACGCTTCACCTGCCTGTAATGCCTCAGCATATTCCGACCAGCAGTCGTCGGCTTCGGCGGACTCGACCGCACCAGCAGCACGCACCCGGCCTGCTCTTCCAGCAGTTTTACCCGCTGGGACACCGCAGATTGCGTCAAATGCAGCAGTGCCGCGCCCTTTTCAAAGCCGCCCGCCTCTACCACCGCGGCAAACGCCTCAATCAATTTGTAGTCAAGCATGGCCCCATTATTAGCAATTCTTATGCATCATGAAAACAATTAGTTTCACAGATTGATGAGGAGCGAGTAGGTGAAAGGAAGGCGTGGGGGGATGCCTCCGGCGGCTTAAGAACCCTTCGTGAAGGGTTCTTAAGAATCTCCGAAGCTTTTTATAGCGCCTTCGGCGGGTGCGTTGGGCGGGAGGATTGGCGTGTGGGACCGAGGGGTGGCGTTCGGAGAGAATCGCACCGGACATCTTTGGCGCGCGATCAAGCTGCCCGGTGCGATTCTCTCCGAACAGGTCCCACGCCGCGTGAGCGTTGCGGGAGTAATTTGAAAAAACAACCTTGCGGCGTTTCGAGCATTACTGAAATATTGTTCTTTTAACAACTTAACATAAACGCAAAGCATAACAACAAAAGGCACAAACCCTCATTACCTACCCCTCGCGCGCCTAGCGCATACAAAAAGTTACGGGGAGAGGGATAGGGGGATGGAGTCCAGAGGAAGGGGGAAAGGGAGTACCCCGCTTTCAAGGGGGGTGCTCCCTTTCCCCCTTCCTCTGGCCGCCGGAGGCATTCTTCATGACGACTTTCATACAGGGTTTTGGGATGGGTGGTGGATTGATTTTGGCGATCGGCGCGCAGAACGCATTTGTGCTGACGCAGAGTGTCCGGCGCAACCATCATCTGGCGGTGGCGGCACTGTGTATTTTGTGTGACGGGATACTTATCAGTCTGGGCGTCACGGGCACGGGCACCATGGTCGCATCGAACCCGACACTGGGCATGATCGCGGCATGGGGCGGCGCGGCATTCCTGATCTGGTACGGCCTGACGGCACTGATGTCGGCGATTCGGGGCGGTTCTCTCCAGACGGGCGATGAAACGGAAAAGACGCTCCGGCATACGCTGATGCTGACCTTGGCGGTGACGCTGCTGAACCCGCATGTCTATCTGGATACGATCGTGCTGATGGGCTCCATAAGCGGCCAGTTCCCGACCCCGGATCGGTACATGTTCGGGCTGGGCGCATTCGCCGCATCGTTTACGTGGTTCACTGTGCTGAGTCTGGGCGGCCAGATGCTCGCCCCGGTCTTCCGGCGCGAAATAACATGGCGCATTCTGGACGTTCTGGTCTGCCTGACCATGTGGGCCATCGCGGGTAAACTCATACGTAGCGAGCTCGGCATATAGCCCGCTATATATCAAGCTGAAACATAAAGACAGCAAGCTATGTATTTATGGCTTGCTGTTGTTTTTATTTGAGATAGATAAAAATGAGAGGGAAACAGGCTACTCGTCGTCAGGTTCCTTCTCGCGACTGAGCTGAAAGAGCTTTTCCCAGTTGATCGGCATGAGGCTCTGCCGGTTTTTCCACTGGAGATACTCCCAGCCGTCGTCAGGAATGACCCGCACGGGTATGCGGTTGACAAACTGCTTGCCGTCGTCGCCGCAGCACTTGCAGGCCCAGCCGCAGATGTCGCAGGTACACCCTCCGGTCTTGACCATTTCCTTGGCCGTGCCGGAGTTGTCACAACAGCCGTCGCAGAGCATGAGATATCCGGGATCGCGTTTTTCAGTCATACACAGAAAGTAGGGTCGGCACGGGAGAGGGTCAAGACACGGATCAGCTTCATTTTCTCCACCAGATGGAGTACGGTGATCATGGAGAAAAACCCATGCAGCGCGCAACGCACCACCCAACCCCGCCCCTGTTCCCGTATCCGGTCCATGCCAAGGGCACGCCCGGAGGCGGTTCAGCCCCGGAAAGCAGCGAGGAATCAGGCCATTCGCCCGACCCCGATCAGGGCGAGGGAGGCCGCGCCCTCTTCTGCAAGGTCTGTCGCTCGAAAATCACCCGCCGAGAACTTGCCATGCGTATCGACGGCAAGCACAGGCATGTGTTTTTCAATCCGCACGGGCTGGTTTTCGAGATCGGCTGCTTTGCCTCGGCGAAAAACATCATTCCCGGCGGTCCCAAAACAGACGAATTCACATGGTTCCCGGGCTACGCATGGCAGGCCGTGGGGTGTTCCGGCTGCTCCTCCATGCTCGGATGGCGCTATTTCGGCAAAAACGGCGGCTTCTACGGCCTGATCCTTTCCGCCCTCATCGAGGGGGAAGACCTCGGACGATAGGAACGCACAACCTTTACGCTGGCCCAGCAAGGCGAGTCCGTGTTATGTTTCTTTTATGAACAGCGACTATTTTGCCCAATGCCGCCAGTGGTTCGATGAACACACGGCGCACTACCGGGAAAAAGCAGGCCCCGAGGGAACCGAAATGGTGGACCGCAAAATCCGCCACACCATGCGGGTCGTCGGTCATGTACAGGCCATTGTCGCAGAAACCCCGCCGCTCGAAGAACTGTCCGAGGCCGTGAAAATCGCGGCACTGCTGCACGATGCAGGACGTTTCCCGCAGGTGGTGCAACACAACAGCTACGATGACCACGCCACCTGCAATCATGCCGAAGTGGGCGCGCGTATCGTCATGGACGCCGATCTCCTTGATCCGCTCCCCCTTGAGACACGCGGTATCGTCCTGAGCGCCGTGAAATACCACAACGTCGCAGTGATCCCGGACAATCTCGGCACCGAAGCGCGCCTCGTGCTCGAAGTCCTGCGCGACGCGGACAAGCTCGACGCCCTGCGTAACAGCCTCCGCTATCTCGATCCTGACAATCCCAACAGCAAGGCCTTGAAAGAGGGCCTCACATGGCATGCGGAAAGGGTCACCCCGGAGCTCCTGCAATGCGCCATGGACCGCACCATCATCCCATACGAGGACATTCGATGGTCCAACGATTTCGCACTGTTCCTGTGCTGCTGGCTCTATGATCTCCATTTCCCCTACGCCTTCAGGCAACTCAAGACGTCCGGCCAGTACGAGATACTTCTCGGGCAGATGCCGGACACTGAGGAATTCACCCGGCTCAAGGAACAGCTTCGAGACGATCTGGACTGGATTATCGCCCGCAGCCGGCCTTGACCGCGCACTTTCCCCCGGATACACCCGCTTCATGTCCCGCAGATATCTCATTCCCGCTGCCACGCACCGCGTTGAAGACACCATCAAGCGCAGCCGGTTCATCTCCACTGCCGCCCACACGCCCGACACGGACTCGGCCAAGGCTTTCGTCGCCGAAATAAAGGAAGAATTTCCCGACGCGACCCACAACTGCTGGGCCTTTGCCGCAGGTCCGCCCGGTGACACGGCGCATGTGGGCATGAGTGACGACGGGGAGCCGCACGGCACCGCGGGCAAGCCCATGCTGAACACCCTGCTGCACAGCGAGGTCGGCGAAATCACCGTGGTGGTCACCCGCTACTTCGGCGGCACCAAGCTCGGGACCGGAGGACTGGTGCGCGCCTACTCCTCCATGGTGAATCTGGTCCTCGACACCCTGCCCACCAAGGAAATGGTCGAGACCGTCACGGTCACGGCGACCATTCCCTATCAATCCGTCACCCTGTTCAAGCGCATGCACCCGGATTTCGAAGCGGACATTCTGGACGAGCAATTCGGCGTGGACGCTGCGTTCACCCTGTCCATGCCCGAGGAACATCTGGACGGTTTCACGAAAAAACTTGCCGAACTCACGGACGGACGCGGGACAATCGAGCAAAATTGATTTGCAAAGGCGGTTGCAATACGACTGAAAAATGCGCTAGCGTAAACACGAATAGTATTACTCCGGGGCTAACAGCAATCAGTAAAGCAGGTTTCATGTCCACGCAAAAGCTTCGCGCCATCTACAAGCAACTCACCGACAAGATTGATGACTCCAAGGACTCTGCCCTCTTTGAAGTCAAGGAACTCAAGACCGACCTCAACGAACTGCAACGACATCTCTCCGGCCGCAAGAAAGTCACCGACATCCAGCCCGATGACATTCTGCGCTCCGCATACGAAATAGCGCACCATCTGCGCGAAATGCAGCAGCGCAAGGAAATCCTCGCGGAATTGGAAGACGTGGCCGCCGAGACCGAAGCGCTCGAATACCTCGACTCCCGAGGCGCAAAGCTGCTCACACGCCCCGCAGGCTGGCATTTCCAGACCTCAAAGGAACGCTTCCTGCTCCACGCCGACGATCCCGTTCAGGCCGCGGTCAAGCTCCGCAAGCTCCTCGCCGCCGGGAAGCGGCTCAAGAAACCGAAGAAAAAGAAGAAGTAGGAATGCCTCCGGCGGCTTAAGAACCCTTCGTGACAAATCCGCAGGACAGCGGATTTGGACGTCGGTTCCTACCGACGCCGCGAAGCGGTGAGCCACAGGACGTGGCGAGTCAAAGGGTTCTTAAGAATCTCCTAAGCTTTTTGGTGCGCCTTCGGCGGGAGGCATATTTCGAAAATTAGGACCTTGAACACGAAAGGTAGCTTTCGCCAACGGCGCAAAAAGGATTGCAAAGGACATGTCCTTTGCCCGCCGGAGGCGAAATCACCCGACAACGCGCCACAGGCGCATCCACCCTTTTTCTTAAACACAAAAATCGAATTTTTCCGCTCCTGCCTTGACTTTTTCGAGGCAGGCTGCATTTGTATCGAGAATATTCAACCCTGAACAAACGGAAGATCACAACATGCTCAAACGCATCATCACTCTTTTCACGACCATGCTGGTCGTCATGTCCCTGGCCGGTTGCGGCTACAACGCCATGCAGCAGCAGGAAGAAGAAGTCTTCGCGGCATGGGGCAACCTTGAAGCCGCATTGCAGCGCCGTGCGGACCTGATCCCGAACCTTGTGGAAACCGTGAAAGCGGCGGCTTCCCACGAAAAAGACACATTGAAGGCCGTTATCGAGGCCCGTTCCAAGGCAACGCAGGTCAAGATGACCCCGGAAATGCTGGGCGACAAACAGGCTCTGGCCAAATTTCAGGCAGCACAGGGCGGCCTGTCCTCGGCTTTGTCCCGGCTGATGGTCGTTGTGGAACGCTACCCGGACATCAAGGCCAACCAGAACTTCCTCGGCTTGCAGGCGCAGCTCGAAGGCACGGAAAACCGCATCACCGTAGCCCGCAAACGCTACAACGACGCGGTCAAGGCCTTCAACTACTCCATCCGCAGCTTCCCGAACTCCATGACCAACTCCATTGTCCTGCATCTGGAACGCAAGGAATTCTTCCAGGCCGATCCCGGAGCCAAGGACGCCCCCAAAGTCAACTTCGGCTCCAGTTCTTAAACGGGAGACACCGTGCGTAAAACAATCATGGCCGTCCTTGCGGCGGCCCTCATCATCCTGACGGCGGCTTCCGGGGCACTGGCTCTGGACGTTCCGCCGTACACGGGACGGGTCAACGACACGGCGAACATGATTTCGCCCGGTACCCGCGCCTCGCTGGAAAAATACCTTGCGGAACTGGAACGCACCGACTCCACGCAGGTGGCCGTGCTGACCATTCCCTCCCTTGACGGCGACGCCATGTCCGACTTTGCCATCCGCGTGGCCGAGGCATGGAAAGTCGGCCAGAAAGGCGAAGACAACGGCGTCATCCTGCTTGTCAGCAAGGCGGACCGCAAAATCCGCATTGAAGTCGGTTACGGTCTGGAAGGCGTACTCACGGACGTGCTTTCGTCCCAGATTATCCGCAACGTCATCGGCCCGAACTTCAAGGCCGGGAACTATGACAACGGCTTCGCGGAAGGCGTCACGGCCATAGCGGGCGCGGTCCGCGGTGAATATACGGCGGCCCCTGCCAAGAAGACCCGGCGCAGCCGGGGCGGCATTCTCCCGCTCATCGTCATTCCCATGCTCCTGTTCATCACCTTCACTGAAATGTTCGGTCGGCGCAGACGGCGCGGCCAGCTCTCAAACAGCCAGGTCATCGACGGCCAGCGCAGACACGGCTCCGGCCTCGGCTCCACGGCGTCCACCCTGTTCTTCCTGAGCATGCTGGGCGGCGGACGCGGCGGCGGGTTCGGCGGTGGCGGCGGATTCGGCGGTTTCGGAGGCGGCGGCTTCGGCGGCGGCGGTGCAGGCGGAGACTGGTAGGAGACATCATGAGCAAACTCGCACAGAATTTCCTGACAAAGGACGAACAGGACACGCTCATCCAGTGTGTCATGGATGTGGAAAAGCGGACCTCCGGCGAAATCGTGCCGGTCATCGCGTCCGCAAGCTACGACTACCCCCGCGCCTCGCACATCGGCGGACTGGCCCTCGGCATCCTCGGTGCAGCCGGACTGGCGACCCTTCTCGGACGCGAGGACATGTGGGTGTTCATCGGCCTGTTTCTGGCAGCCTACGTGCTGATTTCGCGTCTGCTGGGCGCGGTCCCGGCACTGCGGAAACCCTTCATCTCCAAACGGGAGATGCGCGAAGAGGTCGAAGAGGCCGCTGTCACGGCGTTCTACCTCAACGGCCTGCACCGGACCCGCGACCTGACCGGCATCATCGTCTACGTCTCGGTCTTTGAGCGCAGCGTCCGCATCCTCGCGGACAAAGGCATCAACGACAAGGTGGACCCGCAGGTATGGGAAGAAGTGGTCGCCGAGATCACCCGCGGCATCCGTGACGGACGTCCGGGCGAAGCCCTGTGTCAGGGCGTGAAGCGTTGCGGCGACCTGATCACCGAACACTTCCCGATCAAGCATGACGACACCGACGAACTGCCCAACCTGATTATCGAGGGGCAAAACTAGCCGGTTTATTTACACAACCTTCACCTGATCATCATACGGCCGTAACGTGCGACCGGTCTTCTCTGATAAAGGAGACCGCCATGTGTACAGGAACACTCGTCATGGCCGCATTGCTGCTGGCGCTGGCAACAGGACTGACCATTGCACGATGTTTCTCGACATCGCCCAATGCACAATTCCTCTGTACCGCCATCAACGCCCTGACAACAGATGAAAAGGAGCCGGAACGGTCAACGAAACTGCGATCCGCACCGTTCTCCGGCTATTCACGGCAAACAGGATAAAGCCCCGAAAGAGTCTTCTTTCGGGGCTTTCTTCCATTTTATCAACGAACAAGAGTCCATGACCGCCTTTTCAGCACGCATTTGCCCTGCTCTGCATTCGGCTAATCCGCTTTATTATTTCAACTCCTTTTGTTAGGAGTGTTTGATCTCCATCAAAACGAGTTGAAAATGAATCGTCGGCTTGAATATCCTGCGTTCCTTCGCATCCTTACTGCCGCACTGCTGTGCGTGACGCTGGCGGCGTGCCTGATCGCGGCTGACGCGAACACCGCCGAAGCCCGCCGCACAAAGCGTAAACAGATTCTGCTGATCAATTCGTATCACCAGAACTTCAGGTGGAACGAGGAGATATTCAAAGGGCTTTCGGACGTGCTGCGGCCACTTGAGACAGGACTCGTCCTGCATGTGGAAAACATGGACACGAAACGGGTGGAATACAACGCCCACTATGCACAGCAGTTGCGGGACGTGCTGGCCCACAAGTTCAAGGGCGTGAAACTCGAACTGATAATGGTCACGGACAACAACGCATTCGAATTCATGCGGCGGTACCACGATGACCTGTTTCCCGACGTGCCGGTTGTGTTCTGCGGCGTCAATTTCTACCGCGACGAGCTGATCGCAAACTACCCGCTCTTCACGGGCGTGGCTGAAAACGTGGACGCCAAGGGCACGCTGTGGTGGGCACTCAACCTGCACCCGAAAACGCGGAACGTCTACATCATCACGGACCACACGCCCAGCGGCAGGGCCATCACGGAGACCATAAAAAAGGATCTCAAGGAATTTTCATCGGACATCACGGTCCAGTACTCCAAAGACCTCGACCTGCCGGGACTGCTCGCCGAGGTGGAACACCTGCCGAATGATTCACTGATCCTGTTCAGTGTCTTTTACCGCGACAGAAACGGACGCTTTTACGATGTCGCCGAAGTCGTCGAGGCCATTTCCGAGAGAGCCCGGGTGCCCATGTACGGATTGATAGACTTCGACATCGGGCACGGAATCGTGGGCGGCCTGCTCACCAGCGGATACAATCAGGGCCAGACCATGGCGCAGATCGCGCTGCACGTATTGTCCGGACGCCATCCCAAGGACATTCCGGTCATTCAGGAAGGCATTTCCCGCCCCATATTCGATTACGCCCAGCTCAAACGGTTCGACATCGACATGCACAAGCTGCCCGAGGACAGCGAGATCATCAACCGTCCCCGGTCATTCTACAGTGAACACATGACGCTTATCTGGCTGGGTGCGGGGTTCACTTCCATCCAGATGGTCATCATCCTCGTTCTGGTAGCCAACACCACCCGCCGCAGACAGGCGGAAAAGGACCTGCGTCGGGCGCACCAACTGCTCGAAGAGCGCGTGCGGGAACGCACCAGCGAGGTAAAGGAATCGGAAGAGGCTTTGCGGACCGTGTTCGACGCCTCGCATGACGCCATTTTCATACACAATGTCTCAGGACATATTCTGGACGCCAACGAACGGATGCTCAAGATGTACGGCATCTCCCGCGACGAGCTCAAGGACCTGTCCATCGCCCGCGACATTTCCAGCCGCAACAACCCGGTATACCGCCTGTCCTCTTTCTGGCGGGCCGTCATCAACGGGGAATCGCAGTATTTCGAATGGAAGGCCCGCCGCCCCCATGACGGCGTGGAACTTGACGTGGAGGTGTATCTCAACCGCATCTCGTATCGCGGGCAGAAAGCCGTCCTCGCCAATGTGCGCGATATCACCGTCCGCAAGGAATCGGAAAACCGCATCCGCCAGTCCCTGTCCAAATTCGAGGCCATTCTTGAAAACTCGCTGGTCGGCATCGCCATGTCACGCGGCCGCAAATTCGTGACCATCAACCGGCGCGGCGCGGAAATTCTCGGCTATTCACCGGGAGAACTGATCGGAAAAGACCTGTCCATGATCCTTGACTCCTATGAGCAGGTCGAGGATTTCGTGAAAGTATCGCGTGACGCGCTCTCGAAAAACGGCGAATTCAACACCGAGCAGGCCTTTCAGGACCGTCAGGGGAATGAGGTCTGGTGCCGCATGTATGCCAAGACAGTTGACCCCGAGAGCCTGCTCAAGGGAGTCATCTGGGCATGGGATGACGTCACGGATCACCGCCGCGCTCAGGAAGAGCTCATGCGTGCCCGTGAAGACGCCGAAGCCGCCAACCGGGCCAAAAGCGAATTTCTTGCCGCCATGAGCCATGAAATCCGCACCCCCATGAACGCCATCGTGGGCATGACCGACATCACCTTGCAGACCGATCTGAATGACGACCAGCGTGACTATCTGAAAACGGTCATGGACTCGGCCCAGCACCTGCTCTCGATTATCAACGATATCCTCGACCTCTCCAAGATCGAGGCCCAGAAACTGACGCTGGACCGGGTGGATTTCGACCTGCCGTTCCATGTAAACACCACCATCAAGGGACTGGAATTGCAGGCGGTCCAGAAAGGCCTCGAAATGGTGCTGGAGATCGCCGACGACGTGCCGCTTTGCATCAAGGGTGACCCCCTCTCCCTGCGGCAGGTGATCGTCAATCTGGTGGGCAATGCCATCAAGTTCACTCACCGGGGTTCCGTATCCATCCGCCTGTCCCCCGCCTCCAAGGAACTGAAAGTCTCCGAGGACCCGCGAAACGTGGGGGTTCTCATCGAGGTGACCGACACCGGCATCGGCATCCCCGAGGACTTTATCGAGACGATTTTCCAGAGTTTTTCCCAGACCACACGGGCCTTTGGCGGCACCGGGCTGGGGCTGGCCATCTGCAAGGAGCTCATCTCACTCATGGGCGGCGAAATCCGCGTGAAAAGCCGCGTGGGTAAAGGAAGCACCTTTTCCTTTACCGCATGGTTCGAACCGGGCCTGTCATGCCCGGTGGAGACCACTCCCCGCCCCGCGGTCCCGGAAGCCCCGTCACGTCCCATCCGGCTGCTCGTGGCCGAAGACAACGACGTCAACGTTATGGTCACCACGCTCAGGCTCGAGGAAATGGGATACACGTACACTGTGGCCAAAACCGGCCTTGAGGTGCTCGACCTGCTCAAACGGGAGCCGTTCGACCTCATCCTTATGGACATCGAAATGCCGGTGCTCGACGGGATCTCCGCCACCAAGGCCATCCGGTCAGCCGTGCAGGGCGGTCCCATCCCGGACCCGTCCATTCCCATTGTCGGCGTCACGGCTCACGCCCTCAAGGAATTCCGCGACAAAAGCATCAGCGCGGGCATGAACGATTACGTATCCAAACCGGTCAATTTCCATGAGCTTGCCGTGATCATCAACCGACTCGTGGGCGCAGCCCCTCCGGCGGCCACCCCGGCCCAGCCTGAATCTCCGGCAACGGCCGACACCCCGCCCTCCGCGCAGGACGTTGGGGAACTGCCCGTCTGGACCCCGGAGAAAGCCATGGAAGCGCTGGGAGTGGACGAAGCCATCTTCCGAGACTTCCTCTCCACTGCGCGGCGTGAAATGACCTCCATGGTCGAGGAACTGACCCAGGCCATCGGCTCCGAAAACATGGAAACGGGCAAGGAAATCGCCCGCACCATCAAATCCATATGCAGTTCGATCGGCGCGCATGTCGCCGCTTTGGCCGCTGCGGAGCTAGAAATAGCCTGCCATAAAGAAGAAAACGCATCCCCGGCCCTCGCCAACCTCAAGAATGAAATCCGTCAATTGCGGAAAATAATGGACGAACGTCATTCCAAGATACAAAATACTTAATAGTTCTAGGAAGTTTACTTATCCTCTTTGAGGGTATAACGTTTGTTGGAACCATATTGCGTTAAGAGGATACGGTATGGCAGAATATGACATCATGGAACTCAGGAAATTCGTGGCACCGGAATTCGTTTTCGGCGCTGGCGCTGCCATGCTGGCCGGACAATATGCCGCCAACCTGTCCGTCAAGAAAGCCCTGATCGTCACCGGCCCCGTGCTGGAAGGCCTTGGCATTCCCGGGCAAGTGGCTGACGCCCTTACTGCCGAAGGCGTGGAAAGCGTCGTCTTTTCTGATGTCACGCCCAATCCACGCGACCACGAAGTCATGACCGGAGCCGAACTGTATTTCCGCGAAGGGTGCGACGCCATCGTGGCCGTGGGCGGCGGCAGCCCCATGGACTGCGCCAAGGGCATCGGCATCGTCTGCACCAATGACCAGAATATTCTCGAATTCGAAGGAGTGGACAGGGTCCGCCATCCCGGGCCGCCGCTCATCTGCATCCCCACCACAGCAGGTTCCGCAGCAGATATTTCCCAGTTCTGCATCATCAACGACACGACCCGGAAGGTAAAAATAGCCATTGTTTCCAAGACAATGGTACCAGACGTCGCGCTGATCGATCCGGCCCTGACCGTCTCCATGGACGAGGAACTCACCGCCCACACCGGCCTTGACGCCCTGACCCATGCCACCGAGGCCTTCGTGTCCAACGCAAGTTCGGCCATCACGGACCTCAATGCCCTTGAAGCCGTCCGCCTTGTCCACAAGCACCTGCTCGATGCCATCCACAATCCTGAAGACATCAATGCCCGCACAGGCATGATGCTCGCCTCGACATACGCAGGCCTCGCCTTTTCCAATGCCATTCTCGGAGCGGTGCATGCCATGGCACACGGCCTCGGCGGACTTCTCGACCTACCTCACGGCCTGTGCAACGCCATCCTTCTCGATCATGTGATCGACTTCAATTTCGAAACCGCTCCCGACAAATTTCGCCAGATCGGCAATGCGCTCGGCGCAGACATTCCCTTTTCTGCTCCGCTTGATGAAATCAAAGAAACCACATTATCTGCTTTCAGGAATCTGAAACTCGCCGCCGGAGTCAAGGTCAATCTCTGTGAACTCGGCATGACCCCGGAAGACCTGCCCGCGTTGGCTGAAAAGGCCCTGGCCGACGCCTGTATGCTCACCAATCCCAGACAACCCACGGCTGACGAGGTCATCAAGATTTATGAAGCGGCGTGTTGACCCTGAAAAGAACCAGGCCGACGAGCGCGAAAAGCTTATCGGACTTGGCAAACGCTCCATCAGCAAGAGCTATTATCCCGAACTGAAAAAGCGGCTCGATCAGCTTGAGCATTTCCGTTCGCTCCTCGATCACGTCAGCGACGCCATCTTCGTCGTGGATGCCGATAGCGGAACCATTCTCGATATCTCGGGTTCCGGCCCGACCATGCTGGGCTGCGATGCCGCCACTCTCAAAGGCCGCCCTTTCAACGAAATACTGCCGCCGCATATCGCACGCTATACCGCCAACCTGTTTCAGAACAAGAACGACTCCATCAATCTGGAGACGGAACTCTGCTGCCCGACCTGCGAAACCAGCGCCAGCGTTCCGGTGGATATGTCCATCCGCATCATCGACGGCCACGGAAAGCGTCAAGCTGTTGTTATCGCCCGCGACATTTCCGAACGCAAACACAATGAGGAAGCGCTTCGCGCCAGCCACGACAAACTCGAAATCCGTGTCCGCGAACGGACTCGGGAACTCGACCGCGCCAATCGCGCCAAGTCGGAATTTCTCTCCATCGTATCCCACGAACTCCGCACCCCGCTCACCTCGGTTCTCGGATTCGCAAAAATCAGCCGCAAAAAGCTGCTCAACACCATCTATCCGGCAGTCGACCCCGGCAAGGACACGAAGATCACCAAGGAAATGGACCGGGTCCGCAAGAATCTCGATATCATCGTCTCCGAAGGAGACCGTCTCACCGCCCTCATCAACGATGTTCTCGACCTTGCCAAGCTTGAGGCAAACCGCGTCGAATACCGCATGCAGCCCATCTCTCCGCAAGATTTTCTCAACCGTTCCATGGACGCTGCGGCCGGACTCTTCAAACAATCCAGTCTCAACCTTCTCGCTGACATCGCCCCGGATCTCCCCATCATTCTCGGAGACGAAGACCGCCTGATTCAGGTCATGATCAACCTTTTCTCAAACGCAGTGAAATTCACGGACAAAGGCAGCGTCACCTGCAAGGCCTCCCGGCTCGACAATCACATCCGCATATCTGTCACCGACACCGGGATCGGCATTTCAGAAAAACACTGCGCCACGATTTTCGACAAATTCACCCAAGGAGAGGAGACGCTCGCCGACCGCCCCAAAGGGACCGGACTCGGGCTGCCGATCTGCCGCCATATAATCGAAGGACACCACGGCCACATATGGGTTGAAAGCACCCCCGGCCACGGCAGCAAATTCGTGTTTACATTACCCGTACACAACTAAGGAACCGGCAATTCCCGGTCACATGAGAGAGGTTGTCGCCCCTCCCTCTTTCCCCGTTACAATTCTTGCTTTTTCACCGCTGTTGAGGGATATATATACCCCATACCATTAGAGGAGCGATCATGGGAGACGATTACACTTCACCGCAGGACAACGCTATTCTGACCATCCTCAGGACCAGTGAGGAAGTCAATAATCTCAAGGATGTCGATACGATCCTCGACAAGATTCTCTTTGAATCCCGCAGACTGTCCAATGCCGACGCAGGGTCCATATTTCTCGTGGAGAAGAACAGCCTCATATTCAGCTACGTGCAGAACGATACGCTTTTCAAGGGCGAATCAGCCAACGCGGCCCTGTACCAGAATTTCGCCATTCCCATCAGCGAACAGTCGATCGTGGGATATGTGGCAAAAACCCGGCAGGCCCTGACCATTGACGATGCCTATGAACTGGACGCGACCCTTCCGTTTTCGTTCAATAAATCCTTTGACGAAAAATCCGGCTACAGAACCACCAGTATGTTGACGATCCCGCTCATCGCGCAGGAAAGCCGACTGGTCGGTGTCATGCAGCTCATCAACGCCAAGAACGACATGGGGAAATCAGTCCCGTTCTCGGATGAAGCAAAAACCTATATCCCGCTGTTCTGCAACAATGCCTCAGTCGCCATTGAACGCGGTATCATGAACCGCGAACTCATCCTTCGCATGATGCAAATGGCCGAGCTGCGCGACCCCACGGAAACCGGGGCGCACGTCCAGCGCGTGGGAGCATTTTGTGCTGAGATATACGGCACATGGGCATCCCGGAGAAAGTATTCCGCCAAGGACATCAAGCGCGGGAGGGACAACCTGCGTCTGGCCGCCATGCTGCATGACGTGGGAAAAGTCGGCATCTCCGACACCATTCTCAAGAAACCGGGCAAACTCAACGACGAGGAGTTCGCCACCATCAAGATGCATACGCTCTGGGGGGCGCGGCTGTTCAAGAACCAGACCTCGGAACTGGACAGGATGAGCATGGAGATCGCCCTGTGCCACCACGAAAAGTTCGGCGGCGGCGGATACCCCGGCGTGGCCCCGGCAGATGTATGGAAAAGCGATGAACAGGGAACCACTCCCCTGAGTGGTGAAGACATCCCGCTCCCCGCGCGCATCTGTGCGGTGGCCGATGTGTATGACGCTTTGGCTTCGCCCCGGTCATACAAGGACCCGTTCCCGGATGAGAAATGCCTCGGCATCCTCGAAAAGGACGCCGGGACGCACTTTGACCCAGAAATTGTTGAAATATTCCATGAAATCTTTGATGTCATCAAAGCGATTCGCGACAAATACAAGGAAACCCCCAAGGAATAATTGGAGATTTTCCATGAATGAAAAAAAATTATATGATTATGTCGATCCGGCCGATGCCGAATGTGTGCGCCGCGAAACCGAAGATACTCTGCATGAATTCTTCCCCGGTTACGATGGGACACTCTTCAGGGAGGCGTTCGAGGCGGTTGAAAAGCTCTTTTTCGGACTGTATCCGGGCTATCGTGCGAGCAATACGAAATACCACGACTTCGAGCATACGTGTTCTGTGGTTCTGGCCGATGCCCGCCTCATTTACGGGGCCATGCTCGAAGGTCACACCTTCTCCCAAAAAGAGGCCACACGAGGCCTGCTGGCCGCCCTCTTCCATGATGTCGGCCTGATCCAGACCGAAGACGACACCCAGGGGACCGGCGCAAAGCATACTGTCGGGCATGAGGAGCGCTCCATCCAGTTCATGCGCGAATTCCTTGAAGGACGCATCAGCGAAGAAAGCATCGAGGATATCGCGGACTGCATCCGGTGCACCATTCTCGCCATGGCTCCCGCCAAAATAGCCTTTCGCACGGAAAACATGCGAACTCTGGGCCATATCCTCGGGACTGCCGACTTGCTCGCCCAGATTGCCGACCGCTACTATCTCGAAAAACTTCTCCTTCTTTTCCAAGAGTTTCAGGAAGCAAAGCTGCCCGGATACGACACGGCCTTCGACCTGCTGTCAAAAACCAGAGACTTTTATCAGCACGTGGCCCGAAAACGCATGAACAACGACCTCGGTCAGGTGGACCGTTTCATGAAACCCTATTTCAAGAAGAGGTGGGGGCTGGATGCAGACCTGTACGAGACCGCCATCACAGCCAATCTCGATTATCTCGACGGTATCCTGTCCGGCTGCGAAGGAGACCTCGACTGTTTCCTCAAGGGACTGAGAAGAGGAGGTATTTCAGTGGATATCCTCAGCTAGAGGCAATCATCTGCCAAATTAATGATTATAATTATTTTCCTGCGTTGAACCGGATATGGTTATCTCAAGAGTTTACACAGAATCAAACAGAGATACACCATGACAGATACCACCTCCCATTGCGAAGCCGTATTCGTCGCCCGACAGCCGATATTCCGCCCGAATGAGACAGTCTGGGGATATGAACTGCTCTTCCGGTCAGGGGAGACCAACATAGCTGACGTCACGGACGAGACACAGGCCACCTCTTCGGTGATCGCCGACGGTTTCAGCATGGCCATGGTAGGTTTGTCCGAAGGCACACGCATCCTCATCAATTTCCCAGAAGACATGCTGCTCGACGATGTCGGGTTTGCCCTGCCCAAGGAAACCTGTGTCATTGAAATACTTGAGCATGTCACACCAAATGAAGACACTCTGGCAGCGGTGAAACGGCTCAAGGATGCCGGCTATACCATCGCGGTGGATGATTTTTTCGGCCAGCCGGAACTCAGGCCGTTCATTGAACTTGCCGACATCGTCAAAATCGACATACTGGCGCTCGACTCGAATCCCAAGCTCGTCAGTCATGTCATTTCCGGTCTTCCGATAGATTCCGTGATGCTTCTGGCAGAAAAGGTTGAAAACAACGTCGTTTTCAACGGGCTGAAAAACATGGGATTTTCCCTTTTTCAGGGATTCTTTTTCAGCAAGCCGGAAATCATTCCGGGCAAGAAACTCTCATCCAGCGAGCTTTCCAAGCTGCAACTGCTCGGGGAACTTTCCAACCCGGAATGCTCGCCGAAAAGACTGGCAGAAATCCTTCAGTCAGACCCGAACCTCAGCTACAGACTTTTCAGGTATATCAACTCGGTAGGGTTCTCCCTGCAACAAAAGGTCACGTCCCTCAAACGCGCCATCGACATGATGGGCATGTTGCAGACAAAACAATGGATTCGCTCCGCCGTTCTCGCGGACCTCAATCCGGCTCCCAAGGCCGGAGAGCTGGCCTATATGTCGGTTCAACGCGCCAAGTTTCTCGAATCCATCTGCACCACATCAAATGTGCAGCTATGTCCGGCAGATACCCTTTTCATCACTGGGCTTTTCTCCCTGCTTGACGCTATGCTCGGCGTGGACATGAACGAAATCCTCACGTCACTGCCGCTCGACGACACCATTGTCTCGGCACTCACCGGGGAAAGCGAACTCCACACCCTGATCTCTCTGGCCCACAGCTATGAATGCGGCCATTGGGGTGACATCACACGCCGCCTGCAAAAACTCGAAATGGACCCGTCGGAAACGGACCTCGCCTATGCCCAGGCCCGGAACTGGGCACAGCGAATGGTCGGGCTTTCCGCAAACAAATAAAGTGTTTCCTCCCGCTCGGTTGCCGGATATGATCTTCCCTGATCCGGACTTTCAAGACTAACTCCAGACACTTGGATTTCGGTTTAGACTTTTTCAAGAAAATATGTTGATCTCGGCATGTCTGTGCAGCAGAAGTTGCACAAGGAGCAGGAATGACAACACAAAAAGCAAAACTGCCCATCGGCATGTTCGATTCCGGTGTCGGCGGCATGACAGTACTCAAGGCTCTTCGGCAGCGCACCCCCTGTGAAGACGTCATATATCTGGGCGACACGGCCCGACTGCCTTACGGCACCAAATCCCCGCAGACGATCTCCCGCTACGCCGTCCAGTGTGCCGCAGAGCTGGTCAGGCGGGGCATCAAGCTCCTTGTCGTCGCCTGCAACACCGCATCCGCCGTGGCGCTGGCTTCGCTTCGTGAAGCCTACCCCGACATTCCGGTCATCGGCGTGGTCGGACCGGGAGCACGCGCAGCCTGCAACGCCACCCAAAACGGCACCATCGCCGTCATTGCCACCGAATCCACCATTGCAGGCGGAGCGTATCAGCACGCCATTCACACCATCGCTCCCGAGACCCGCATCATTGGCCACCCCTGCCCCCTCTTCGTCTCCCTTGCCGAAGAAGGATGGGTCGACGGCGACATCCCCGAAGCCGTTGCCGCACGGTATCTTTCACCCATTTTCAACCCGGCCTCAGGCACGGGAAACCCCGTGGTCCCCGACACGCTGGTCCTTGGCTGCACCCACTTCCCGCTTCTGGCTCCCGCCATCCGCAATGTGGTCAACTCCAGCACCGTCATCGTTGATTCAGCGGCCACCACGGCAGACACCGTCCACGCGGAACTCGTCCGCCTGAACCTCCAGCGCCCGAAAAACGGCTGCGGCACAACCGAATACCTCACCACGGACGACGCCGCCCGTTTCGCACGGACCGGCACCCGATTCCTCGGCACACCCATCACGGAACGCGAAGTGGAATTGGTTGATCTCTAAAAAATCAATAATTTAAGAAGCCGCTGATCAGTTGGACGGCACGGTCTGAAGAAACCGAACAAGGGTTCGGCAGACGACCTGATCGTATTTGCGTTCGCTGCACACGAGCTCGGCTGCGGCATTGATCGGCAGCATGGCCTTTTTGCGTGGTCTGGATGTCACCATGGCGCAATAGGAATCGGAAACAGCGGCAATACGGCCGAGCTGTCCTATCTGGTCACCTGAAAGCTTGTTGGGATACCCGATTCCATTGAGGCGCTCGTGATGCTGGATGACAGGTTCGGTAATCTCGGGCCGGGTCAGGTTGAGTCTGGCGAGAATCTCAAGCCCCTGCTTCGGATGCTCACACAGCGTGCGCCGTTCCCGCGGAGTAAACTGTCCCTTGGCGAGCAGCATGGGCGAGACCTTGGTCATGCCGATATCATAAACGAAAAATCCAAGGGCGACGTTTTCAAGAATTTCCATGGATATCGAACCCTTGTTCATTTCCATATACACGGCCAATGCAATGAGCGAGGCATTGACATTGTGACGCTCCTCGGAAAGGTCGCAATGAACGTCATGCACGACTTTGGACATGCGGCGGGTGTCTTCGATGAGGTACACACACAGTGAACCGATGGCGGTTCTCAGGCTCTCCAGCTCTTCCGGCATGGGGTGGGTGAAAAAGGCGGCCTGCCGCCGACCCAGTTCACAGATGAAGACTCCGGCCTTTTCATCCCAGGTAAGGTTCGGATCATCCAGAGCGGCATTCAGGTCGCAGGCCACGCATTCGGTGTAGGCGTCGATCTGGCGGCGGGAAAAGAAAAGCAATCCCTGTTCGCTCAGCTCACGGACCTGCTTGCGCTGTTCACGCCCGACCTCGCGGCTGCGTCTGTAAACCGGCGACAGGACACGAATCTTCTCTTTCCACTGAAAAAGATCGACCGGGTATTGCCTACGCGGAAAACAGTTCAGGATATTCGGATCTACCTGATTGTACTCTTCGGTATTCAGGCCTTCGGAACAATCAATTTCCCGAATGCCCAGAACGTTTCGCTTGATCGCCATATGTGCATGAATCCTTGCAGTCCCTTCAATGGGAACCATCTCCATATACCGGATTCACTATCAAGTCGAGTATGGCAGTCAATTAAGGACCACATACAGTGCGGCAAAGCACCACAACAGCCCGCAAAGAAGAGAAGCAGCCGGAATCATCCACCATTTGAGCTGAATGGCCCTGCCGCGGAAGGCAAACGCCCCGCAGCATGAAAACAGGCTGAGAATCATCTGCACAAGAACGCCGGACACGGCGAGCGCAGGCAAGGCAAGAAGCCAGAAAACAGGGGAAGATATCCAGTCGGCCTTCACGGGCGATCAACTCATGATCCATTCGGCAAGCAACGGAGGTCGGGACAGGCCGCCGATCTGATCGAAATGGCACAGCGCCGTCAGTTCCACCCCGTTTTTGATGATCGAAATGGGACGATCTGACGAAACCACGATCACCACGATATCCTCATGCTCGGCAGTAAACCTGAGCGCGGAATTGAAACGCGCCCCGCGGGCACGGTTTTCACCCGGCACAGAGCGGCCGTCCATAAGACATCCGAACCCGTAGAGTTTGATGCCCCGCGCGTCCAGATGCAAGGCTCCGTCCAGTTTCGCCAGTGAACAGGCAAGCTTGAGCTGACTGCTTTCCTGAAGATCGAGCGGTTCCTCGAAGTGCTGTCCGGACATGGTCAGCAACTCTTCGGCAGTGTCGATAACCAGAGTGCAGCCATGCTTGCGGTCACGCACCCGATTCACCATGAGCGAGACGATCTGCAACAGCGAATGCTGGCTTTCCAGACTCATACCGGTCTCAAGCAGTTGTTCCTCAAGCTGCACGAGGTTGGCCCGGAGATTCGAGGAATGGAAACTGCCGTCATGAAAACTGCACACCAGATCATCCTTGAGCCGCAGAAATCCGCGGGTACCGCTGAACTGCGCCGACAGATACGACCCCGGCATGGGACCGATGGCAATGCCGAGCACCCGCTGTCCGTCGGACACCAATACGCGCCCGGTCTCCTCCACTGCCTGCAACAGTTTGCGCACATGCTTGATATCCACAAGCCGGGGCTGCTCCATGGCCGGGAATCGACAGATGAAGCGCACCTGATCCAGCTGGCTCGGTTCCACCACGACGACACGGCCTCGCGGCCATGCCCCTTCCTCCTGCGTTCCGGAAACACCGAGAACCGCATCAAGGAACGGATAGACCCGAATCTGCGTATCCAGCCAGCCCTGTCGGCTGCGCTCGTCAACAATATAGTCGCGAACCGCGTGGGTTGCACAATGCTGAAGCATGAACCCTGCGGTATCGAGATTCATCACATCCCGTGTATCGAAATTCTGTGACAGCATACCCGCGGCATACTCCAGCCACCGCTTGGTGGGACCGACCGAACACATGTCCGGGTGTTCCTCGGTGAACCACATCTGGTAACACATGGACTTGGACCGTGCGCCAAGTGAGATGGTTCCTGACAGATCCACAGTCGGCTCGCCACGCTCTATCAGATGCATGCGGGAACCGCAGGCCGCGCTTTCCCGCCACTTATTCGAATAAAGGTAAAAGTCGCGCAGTTTCGGTTCGTGCCCCCTCAGAAGGTCCTGAGGATCACAGATACGCGGCGGCGAATCCGGGGTGACCGCATAAATCAGGGCGGCCCTGCTGGGGTGGGAAAAATGGGACAATCCGTCACGGAGACCGTCCATTATATGAAAAATACAAATATTCTCGAAAGATGTCTCGCCCATAACTGCTCCAGGCCTTATCCACAGGTTCCGATTGAGGTCTGACCTTAGGCTTACGCCGAAAAATGGAAAAAAGTCCAGATGTCTGGTCAGATAAGACCGGCTGGCCAGAAATTGCCTGTCAGCGGGATATCCCCCGCAACACGAATACAGCCCTACTTCACTATCAGGACCGAATTCCGGGCCTTTGCCGCGACTTCGTGAGCCACGCTGAACGCCTTGGCAAACCACGGTTTTTCCGATTCGGCCATGACGATAAGTGAAAACTCCTCACCGGTTTCCGCGATGACTTCAGCGGGCACCCCCACCCTGACAACGCATCCCTGCGGTTCAATGCCTGCATCACGAAATGCGGTAGCCGCATGGGCTACGGCAGCCGCTGCTTCCTGACGCTGTTCTTCGCTCTCGGCCACGGAAAGGATGGTCACGGAACATTGGCAGGCGTGGGCATAGCGAATCGCTCTGGGGATCATTTCACGCGAACGATCGGTATCCTGCACACACACGAGATGCCCGTGTCCGGGCTCCAGTTGCCGCGCGACAATCACGGACCGGCTCGTGTGCGAAGCAATTCTCAGAGCCAGAGACTTGGGAGTCAGCAACTTCTTGAAGCCCGAGGCAGGGTCCTCGGAACCGCCCACAATCACGATATCGGCACCCAAACGCTCGGCCTCGTCCACAACAGCGGAGGTCACGTCCGACGAGATTCGCAGACGCAGGGAGATGGTTCCGCCGCAGGGATTGTAATACTTGCGAACATACTCTCCCGCCGGGTCGCCGGAAATCTCGCGATGTTGCCATGCGTCCGCTGACTCCTTCGATATTTCACCCAGTTCAAGAAGAATATCCCGCGCGGTACGCAGATGGCGCATGCCCGGAAGCTCAAGCCCCCAATCCAGAAGATTTTCGCGGGCCACACGCACTTCCATGCCGCCCGATTTCAGGCCGCTGTCCAGAGGACGGACATACAGCAATGCGATGTCGGCACAGCTCTGCTGGCTCAACCGGGCCGCGAACTTGATCCCGGCATACGCCTCAGGACCGCCGCCGATGCAGATAAGTATACGAAGCCGTGTATTTTCTTCTTTCATGACAACTCCTTACAATCCCACCAGAGGCCAGTACAGTTTTGAAGCGAGCAACAGCACGGCAAAAGACATGATCGCCATGCGCCATCCGACCTTCATGAAGTCGGACGGTCTCAGAAAACCGGAAGAATAGACTATGGTCGAGGCCGGGGTGCCGATGACCGTAAAGTACGCGAAAGCGCTCGAAATAGCCGTCACCATGCCCACTGCCAGCGGATTCGTTTCGGAGCCGACCGCAATGGACAGCACGATGGGGCCAAGCACGGCCACGGCCGCGCCGTTGCTCATGGTGTTGGTGATGAACGTAGTCAGCACCATGACCGCGCCGAGCAGCCCGAGGCCGCTGTCCAGCCCGATGGGGGCGAGCATATCCATGAACAGTCCGGCGACCCATGCCGCCGCCCCGGTATCGCGCATCTGCACACCCAGCGAAATGGCCGCGGCATACAACAGCACCACGCCCCAGTTCACGCCGGAATTGAGGTCCTCCCAACCCACCAGGCCGGTCACGAGAAACAGCGCAGCACCGAGAATGGCAATGGTCCCCATGCCCACCTGCGATGAGAAACCGACCCAGCCCACCAGTGTCAGCAGAAAAAGGGACATGGCCAGATAATGCCGTCCCTGCAAAGCGCCCTCATCCCCCACCTGCGCCTTGAGCTTTTGCACGGCTGGCCCGAGATCGCAAAGATCCGTCTTGAACGTGGCCCGCAATATGAAATGCATGAGCGGCAGTTGGATAAGAAAGATGGGATATGCGTACACCATCCACTTGAAATAGCTGAGTTTGTACTCATATGAAGCAGGATCGTCCGGGGCATAGAAAAAGTCACGCAGGTAATCCACCATGATCGCATTTCGCGCACCGCCTGACGGTGTACCGATGCCCGCCATGGCACACGCATAGGATATGGAAAACAGCAGCAGAACGGCCAGCGCCCGCTGTCGGCGCAGATCGTCCGTTGCCAGTTGAATCAGCGACAGCGCCACCGGCAGCATCATGGCCGCCACGGTATGCTCACCGATGAACGACGCGAGTATGCCGGAGAAAACTGAAATACCGAACGCAATACGATATGTATTCGATCCCGTCACCCCGATGATCAGCAGTGCCAGACGTTTGTCGAGTTTCTGCTTTACCAGGGCCACAGCCAGCATCAGCGATCCCATGATGAACAGGACCGAATCCTTCATCAGCGACTTGGCCACCAGTGACGAATCCAGTCCCAGCAGGAACACCTGCCCCAATATTATCAGCAGCGCCACCGATGGCAGCGGGATGGGTTCCGTCACGAACAGCATGGTCGCGCCCACGGTCATGACGAGCACCCGCCAGCCGCCAGGAGACAGTCCATCCGGCACAGGCAGCATCAGCATGACGGCCTGAACGGCAAGGGTTATGAGAAACCATCGTTTTTCGCGAAGATAATGGATCACAGGCATACCATACACGGCATTTGGGGGGTGTGCCAATTAAATTGAGAAAGAGAAGAAAAGCAGAAGACGAAAGGCAAAAACAAAGGAAAAAGAGGAAAGGCTGAAATCCAGTCGCTGACGCTCCCTCCATGTCCTGCGCGGACGGCGGTACTTTCTTGGCTGGGGCCCAAGAAAGTACCAAAGAAACCCCCGATCCCTTGATTTACCCGCCAAGTCCTCACAGCCTAAGAATCTGATCTGATCGGGGCGGCTCCACATCGTGAAAAGCGCAGGCCCTGCCATTCCGGTCAGTACGGGATTATGTCGATTCATACGAGTTCCGTCACCAAAGCCGCCTTCCCCGATCAGTCAGCTTCTAAGGCTTATGAGGTTTAATTGGCTCGTCGGGGAACTTCGGTTGTTAAGGGAGCGAAAGGCAAGTGCGGCAACGAAAATTCACCTATTGTTTCCCTGCTTGCCTTTTATTCTCACTTCCACACGAAGACCGGCACTAGCCCTTAGCTTCGAAGCCTATAAGCTGACAAAACGTGGCCGCGGCTCTATCGAATCCGGAGCCGTCCCCGGCGACTGGATTCGGGAGCGGCCCGGTTTGATCAGATTCTTGGTTTCGAAGCTACTAGGCGGTGAAGCTCAGACCAAAAGCAGTTTCTTTCGTTCTTTCTTTTCTACTTTGGAAAAAGAAAGAACCCCGCCGGGAGGGCTCTTACAGCTTGGAGGAGCGGTAGCGACGGCTCTCTGCCTTTGATTCTTCAAAGACAGAGAAAGACGAAAGGCAGAAATCCAGTCGCTCGCGCTCCCTCCATGTCCTACGCGGACGGCGGTACTTTCTTGGCTGAGCCGCCCCAAGAAAGTACCAAAGAAACGCGGCTTTCGCTTGATTTACCCGCCAAGTCCTCACCGCCGAGAATCTGATCTGATCGGGGCGGCTCCACTCCATGAAAAGCGTAGGCCCTGCCATTCCGTTGGGTACGGGATTATGTCGATTTATACGGGTTCCGCCACTAAAGCCGCCTTCCCCGATCAGTCAGCTTCTAAGGCTTGTGAGGTTTAATTGGCTAGTCGGGGTACTTCAGTTGTTAAGGGAGCGAAAGGCAAGTGCGGCAACGAAAATTCACCTATTGTTTTCCTGCTTGCCTTTCATTCATATTACCACTCAACGGCCTAACTTAGCCCTTATCTTCGAAGCCTAGAAGCTGACAAAACGTGGCCGCGGCTCTATCGAATCCCGGAGCCGTCCCCGGCGACTGGATTCGGGAGCGGCCCGGTTTGATCAGATTCTTGGCTTCGAAGATACTAGGCGGTGAAGCTCAGACCAAAAGCAGTTTCTTTCGTTCTTTCTTTTCTGCTTTGGAAAAAGAAAGAACCCCGCCGGGAGGGCATGGAAGGAGCGAAAGCGACTGGATTTCTGCATTTTGCCTTTCCTGCCTTTTCCGAAAAAAGTTTATCATTCATACACTATCAGGTCGGCAGCCTCCGCGTTGTTGCCGACACGAGCGGCAACGTGATAAAGGCTATCCAGTACGACCCGTTCGGCGGCATCATCGAAGACAGCAATCCCGACTTCAAAATCCCCCTCGGCTTCGCAAGCGGCCTGCACGACCACGATCTGGGATTCGTCAGGTGTGAGTTCCAAAATCACTTACGCAGAACCGCACCAGATCCGGCAAGTATCTCCCATACATCTCGCTAATATTACACGCAAAAGCCCTCACTCCCCTTTTCCGCTCCTCCCATCCCTTCCCAATCGCCGTGTGATGGGGTATTTCCTGAAAAAGGATAACCCTCAATTCGACATGAACGAAGCAAACTAAGGAGTTTCCCTTGAAACGGACGATATCGGCCCTGTGTAGGAATGAACCGGGCGTTTTGGCGCGCATGGCAACGGAGTGCGGAAAATATGATGCGAACATCCTGTCGCTGGCGGCAGGCGAGACCGAAAATCCGGAAGTGTCCCGGATCGTGCTGTGCCTTGACGGGGAAAACGGCGCAATCGACGAGGTTGAGAAATACCTGCACACCATCGACGGCGTGATTTCGGTGGACGACCTGTCGCGCAAGGATTTCGTGGACCGTGAACTGGTCATGATCAAGGTCGCCATGGATGTGGAACAGACCGGGCAGTTGATGCAAATTTTCGAAGTATTCCGGGCCAATGTCGTGGGCATGGGACAGGAAACCATCACCGTGGAACTGTCCGGCGATCAGGAACGCGTGGACGGCCTGATTCAGATGCTGGTGCCCTACGGCATCAAATCCATGTGCCGTTCCGGCATGATCGCACTCAAGCGCGGGGATGAATAAGGCATGGCGGAGTTTGAACCGATAAAAAGCCTTGAGGGGCTGGTACAGGCCGCGCTGAAACAGGCCGGGACCGGGCTGCCTAAGGTGGCCATCGCACGCTCGGCCGAAGGCTTTGTTCTGCGCGCCGGGATCGAGGCGTTTGAACGGGGCGTGGCCGAACCGATCCTGATCGGCGACATGGACGAGACACAACGGATCGCCGATGAACGCGGAATGGACATTTCACGCTTTCAGCACATTCATGTGACCGACGACCAGACCGCAGTGACCGAGGCGGTCCGGCTGTTCCGGGATGGCGAGGCGCAGCTCATCATGAAGGGGCTGGTCTCCACCGCCACCCTGCTCAAGGCGGTGCTGAACAAGCAGACGGGCGTGCCCCATGCGGGACGCATCCTGAGCCATATTTCGGTTTTCGAATCGCCGGTGGACGGTCGCCTGATGCTGATGACCGATCCGGGCGTGAACATCACCCCTTCCTTGCAGCGAAAATCGGACATCCTGAAAAACGCACTGGACGTGGCGCGGAAGCTCGGTATGCAGCGCCCCAGGGCAGCCATTCTGGCAGCTACGGAAAAGATCAATTATCCCGCAATGCCCGCCACGCTGGATGGGGACATCCTGACCAAGATGTCAAAGAAGGGCGAGTTCGGCGATGCCGAAGTGCTCGGGCCGCTGTCGCTTGATCTGGCCGTCTCCAAAAAAGCGGCGGCAACCAAGCAGTTCGACAGCCCGGTAGCCGGAGCGGCGGACATCCTTGTCACGCCGAACATCGAGGCGGGCAACATCCTGTACAAATCCCTGAGCACGCTTTCCGGCTGCATCATGGCAGCGGTCGTGGTGGGCAGCCGGGTGCCGGTGGTCGTCCCATCGCGCGGCGATTCCGATGCAAGCAAATTCCATTCGATAGCGCTGGCGAGTGTCTTGGCGCAACGGAGCGTAACATGAAGATATTCGTCATAAACCCCGGTTCCACCTCAACAAAACTCGCAGTATATGAAAATGGCGAGCCCATGGCATCCCGCGAATTCCAGCACGACAGGGATGAACTGATACGCCTCGGCAGCGTTGTCGGACAGCGCGAGTTCCGCATGGCCGCCATCAGGAAGATCATTGCCGAATCCGAGCACGACCTGACAGCCATCGACGCAGTAGCCGGACGCGGCGGCCTGCTCCACCCGCTTGGAGGGCGGTGTTTATGCCGTGTCGGACGATATGCTCGACGATCTGGAATCAGCACGCTACGGCGAACACGCCTGCAACCTCGGAGCCATGCTCGCGCAGGATCTGGCTGACGAATGGAACATACCGGCCTTCATCGTGGACCCGGTGGTCACCGATGAACTGGCGGATGTGGCCCGACTGACCGGATATCCCGAAATAAAAAGGCGGAGCCTGTTTCACGCATTGAGCCAGCGCGGCTCGGCACGGACCGCGGCCCGCAGGCTCGGGGTGGACTATGAAACATCGAATTTCATCGTCTGCCACATGGGCGGCGGCATTTCCATCGGCGCACACCGCCGGGGACGCGTGGTGGACGTGATCAACGCACTGGACGGCGAAGGACCGTTTTCCCCGGAACGCACGGGCGGCCTGCCGGTCATCCCGGTGCTGGACCTGATCCAACGCGGCGAAAAAAGCATGGACGAGATGAAACGCATCATCCTGCGCGAAGGCGGCCTGTTCGCCCATCTCGGCACCAACGATCCGCGGGAGGTCGTCAAACGCATCGAGGCCGGAGACACGCAGGCACAGCTCGTGTTCGAAGCCCTGATGTACGGCATTGCCAAACATATCGCCTCGCTCGTTCCGGCACTGGCCGATGACAGTGGAACAATCGAGGCAAGCGCAGTCGTCCTGACCGGCGGATTGGCCCGCAGTGAACAGATCACGGAAGGACTGCGCCGCAGGGTCGGCTTCATCGCTCCGGTGGAAGTCGTGACGGGCGACGAGGAAATGGCCGCCCTTGCCGATGGTGCCGCCCGCGCCTTGAAACAACCGGAAGAGGCAAAGATTTACAATAAAACTACATCCTAAACGATCGTTTAATAATCATTACCATTGACGTGGGGAATTCACCTTGCTACGTGTTCAAGTCTGACTTTTCTCCCACCTGCACAAAAAGATATAATAATTGAGATTTGCAGCTATGGTGGGTAGCCAAAGACAGTAAAGTTTCAAAAGCATGCGCTCAATGATATGACCAGCGCCCGCAGAATAAGGAATCATGTGAGATGGGATCACTGTTCTCCAGTTCGATTACACTGAGAAAAAGCGTCAAGATTTCGGACGATGAATTCGTTCAGCTTCGTGATTTCATTTATGAAAAAAGCGGCATCTTCGTCGATATCAAGCGTAAATACCTCTTTGAAAGCCGTTTTTCAAAACGTCTGGCCCAGCTCAGCCTTTCCAGTTTCGCGGATTATATCAAATACCTGAAATTCGGGCCGAACAAGAATGATGAGCTGAAAAAGCTGTATGAACTCGTCACCACCAATGAGACGAGTCTGTTCCGTGATATCAAACAGCTCGATGCCTTCCGCGACAACGTGCTCAAGGAAAAGCTCGACCAGCAGCGCAAGGCCGGAAAGCTCGAACTCAACATCTGGTCCGCAGGCTGCTCTTCCGGCGAAGAGCCGTACACCCTTTCCATCCTGATTCACGAAGTACTCCGCATGGAGATCGCCCGCTGGAAGATCAACATCACGGCCGTGGACCTTTCGCAGCCCATGATCGACAAGGCAAAAAAAGGCGTCTACGGCGACTATTCCTTCAAGACCACGCCCGACGACATCAAGAAACGCTATTTCACCGAGGCTCCCGACGGCTGGAAAATCAAGCCCGCCGTCACCAAGCCCATCACCTTCCAACAGATGAATCTGAACGACGGGCTCGCCCTGAAAAGAATCGCCCGCTCTCATATCATTTTCTGCCGAAATGTGATTATCTATTTTGACGAGAACATGAAGAAAAAGGTTGTTAACTCCTTTTATGACAACCTGTTGCCCGACGGATATCTCATGCTTGGACACTCCGAAACCCTGCACAAGGTCTCGCAATCGTTCAAGCCGATATTCCATCCGGGAACCATTGCGTACAAGAAAGAAGGCTAGCGGAAGTTTCGGCAAGCGGAGGAAGATGTCTTGAGTATCAAACGCCTGGATGAGCTAACCATCGGTATGGTTCTGGCCTCGGACCTGAAAGCCGAGGACGGCAGACCGCTTTTCATGGCCGGAATCGAGCTGGGAGAGCGGCATATCGAGCTACTGAAGCGCGTGGGCGTCAAGGAAATCGACGTGGAAGCAAGCGTACTCGACCTCAGCGAGGAAACACTCCGTGAAATCGAAGACTACGTCCGTGACTTCTTTTTGTATGTCGACCCGGATTTTCCGCCCTGCATCGAGATGTTCAAGATAGCACTGGACCTGACCGCACAGGCCGTGGCCGACGGTTGGGACCTGCCGGACCCGTCCCAACGCCGCGCAGAAAACGTGGAGCACATGGAAGACCTCTTCACAAAGGGCATGGGGTCGCCCGACACCATCGTGAAACACGAAACCGAACTGTCGAGCTTCCCGGACATCTATTTCCGCATCCGTGAAATCCTTGAGGACGAGAGCGCCTCCGCGGACCGCATCGCGCAGGTCGTGGGCACGGACATGAGCCTGTCCGCCAAGCTCCTCAAGCTCGTGAACAGCCCGTTCTACGGCTTCCCCCAGTCCATCGATTCCATCAGCCGCGCCGTGGCTCTTGTGGGTGCCAAGGAACTGTCCACCCTTGCCCTAGGCATCTCGGCCATCAATTATTTCAAGGACATCCCGCCGGAACTCGTGGACATGAAATCGTTCTGGCGGCACTCCATCACCTGCGGCATCCTCGCCAAGGTGCTTGCCGGAACCCAGACCGGCCTTTCGCCGGAGCGGTTCTTCATCGCCGGCCTGCTCCACGACGTGGGCCAGCTCATCATGTACAAGAAACTGCCCTACGCCTCCACCGAGGCCATGCTCTTTGCCCGCGAGAATTCCATCCCGCTTGTGGAAGCCGAACGGTCCGTCATGGGCTTCTGCCACACGGACATCAGCAAGCCACTCCTTGAATCATGGAAATTCCCGGAAGGTCTCTCCAACATGGTGAATTACCATCATAACCCCATGGAATTTCCCAATCCGCTCGAGCCGGCCATCATCCATGTGGCCGACACCCTAAGCAACGCCGTGGAAATTTCACAGGGCGGAATGTACGTGCTCCCGAATCTCGACCCCGACGCCTGGGAACTGCTCGGCATCGACCCGTCCGCACTGGACGAAGCCGTGGCCGAATACCGGAAGCAGATCGACATCATCATCAACGCTTTTTTCTAAGGCGCGGCGGGTTCCGTTTCACCACTCTCCGAGCGTCACAGGATTGCCGCGTCCAATTCACTCTCACGTCGCCCCCCCGTCACAAACGTGATCGAAAGAATCCGGCGTCCGGGTATGCTCTCCTGAATTGAACCGCTTCCGGTTCATGCATACCATGGGAGAAAACGCCATGATCTGGTTGAGTCACAAGAAATACACTGTGGAATACGTTTCCGAGCAGCTGGTTGCCATTCGGAGCAAGGTACGCCGGGAAACCCGCCGGATGATCTATGTCGCCGCGTTCGCCGTGGGCGTCATGGTCACTGCCCAGACTTTCTGCCTCGTGGACATCCTGAGCGCCTCCTGATTGCGACCGCGATCAGGACAAGGAAGGCAACCCCTGCCAGCCCCAGCACGGTTCCCGTGGAAATCGCGCCTGAAGGTTCTTCGGGGTGTTGGGGCACGTTGACCGCCACAGTCTCGCCGGAAAGCCGTGTGGACTGAATTCCGAACCGTGCAAGGGCCGTGAAGTCGATCACCGGGACCGGATGCACCGCTTCCGGCAGCATCTCCGACGCCGGCTCCCCTGCCAAAATGCGTTGCACGACCTTTGCCGCGGCTTTTCCCTGTGCCTGCGCCCTAACCATGACGCCGCCCAGCATGCCCGAACCAATCCATTGGTCGGTCAGCCCGAACACCGGGGCCGCGCTTCGTGCAACCAGTGTCTCCACGATCGCTGCGGGGTCCACCTGTTTTCCGGCGTTGTCCCTGTCGAACCCGAGAAACAGCACGGCTCCGCGACGCGGCACGCTGTTCGCCACAGTCCTAATCAGTTCCGCATCAAGTCCACCCTCATCACCATATTCATGCCCCGGAAACACGATTTCGGCACGGTCCAGATACGGCTCCATGGCGGCCTCGACCTCGCGGCGATACTTCAGGCTTTCGGGAGAGCCGTCCATTATGCCGACAACAGTCGTGGTGTCGGGCCGCAACCGGAATATGAGGTGAACGGTCTCGCGCATGGAGAGCGGCATGGGAATGCCCGTGCATTCACCGCACTGGCCAAGATACTCCGGCTCCGGACGCGGAATGGAGCAATACACGACCGGCACACCGGGAAAAAGGGACTCGCGATATTTACGGATAAAGGAAAAGGCGGTGCTGCCGTCAGTAATAACGACAGCCGGTTCAGTGTCGGAGAATTGCTTCCCCAGCACTTCGAACCGCGTCTCAAAAAAATCGTCACCCCGGTCAGGAGGACCGAGCCACCCCTGCTCGATGCTCGCAGCATCTCCCAGCCCGTCGGCAAGGCCGCGCACGAATGCATCCGTCCACCGGGACGGGACTTCCGAGGAATGAATCACCGCGATATCCGCTGCATGCGCCACGGAAAACACCCCGGTCAGGAGTGCTGCCACAATGAACGCAATAGCAAATCGTCGCTTAATCAACATCTTGATTTTCAGTGTAAAAACGATATCGATCGGTTATCGATATCATGGGTAAAAATAGGCTTATTCTTCCTTGAAGACAGACACCTTGTTACGGCCTGAATTCTTGGCGGCATACAGGGCGGTATCCGCAGCGTGTACGAATTCGCCGGCACCCCATCCGGGCTGCCATGCCGAAACACCGATGGAGACCGTAAACTGGATCGGAGTATCGGCCAGCTTCCCGTCGGTCCGGATTCGGAAATCATAGTTTTCCACATCAGAGCGGATGGCCTCGGCCTTGATCGCCGCAATATTGCGCTTCATGTCCTGCATGACAATGACGATCTCCTCGCCGCCGTACCGGGCGGTAAACCCCTGATACTGGATCGCATGAGCCGAAATGATGCGCGACAGCGCGCGAAGCACGTCGTCCCCGGCCTGATGCCCATACGTGTCATTGACGTCCTTGAAGAAATCGACGTCGATCATCATCATGGACAGCGGTGCGGAATTCTCATCCTGATCGCGCATCACATCCAGTAAAAAGGCATCCAGTGCGCGCCGATTGTGCAGTTCGGTCAGCATGGGATCGAAGTTGGCGGTGTGCTCAAGCAGCTTGGCCTTGGCTTGCAGCTCCCGGGCCTCCTCCTTGAATTCCACGATAAGATCCTGAAACATGTCCCGAACCTTGGCCACGATGAAGGACCGCTCCTTGCCGGATTCGATCACCCCCACGGTCTGCTCCTTGAAGGCATCGAGCTTGCGGTTCTGACGGTCCGCACTGCCCTGCATGGAGTCGATTATCTCGGTCATTTCATTGAGCAGTTGGGCCGCGGAACGCTTCTCCTGAGCCAGCGACTCTTCCAGCTCCAGCGTACCGATGGTCTGCATGATGTACATGTCGAGCATGGCGATGATGGTCTCGAAGCCGGTCTCGGAAAAATCCTTCTTCGCCAGCTCGGCAAAGACCTCGCGCTGTATTTCGCCCTTTTTCTCCTCGCTGTAGACCGTCAGACGCCCCAGAAGGTTACGCACGAAAAGAATGACCGCGACCCAGTCGGGGTCGTCAACACCGAATTTTTTCAAAATCGCAGCCAGATGCTGCATATCGCTATGAGAAGACTGTGGTCCCATCTGTATCCCGCTTTTTCGCTACTCTGTTTTCCGGATATACCGGCATATTCATCCACATAAAAGTATAGGACAAATACGGCGGATGGGCAAAGAGATAAATTCGGGACAGCCGGGTGCTTCCGGCTAGACCATATCCGCGCCGCTCAGGATGGAAACAAACCGCTTGAACACGTTCATGTCCACGCTTTCCCGCATCTCGTGCCGGATCAGGGTCAGCGCCTCATAGGGCTGCATGGCTTCGGCATACGGGCGGTCTGTGACCAGCGCATCATAGATATCGGACAGGGAGAGGACGCGGACGGGCATGGGGATGTTGTCCCCCTTGAGACCGGCGGGATACCCCGTTCCGTCGAGCTTTTCATGATGAAAGAGAATGCAGTTGATGGTGTTCTGGCTCATGGGCAGATGCGAGCACATTGAAATGCCGTGGACGGAATGTTCCTTGATTATTTCCCTTTCCCCCTGAGTCAGGGAGCCGCGCTTGTTGAGGATGCGGCGGGGAATGCGCGCCTTGCCCACATCATGGAGCAATGCGCCCAGACCGCATTCGAACACCTCGTTATCGGGCATGTCATAGGTATGGAACATGGCCACCGAATAGACAAAGACGTGCATGCAGTGGGTGTAGGTCTTGTAATCGTGGGAAATGAACGGAGCCACGGCGGACAGGGACGAATCCGAAGCAAGGAACTTTATGGAATTCTTGACGACTTCGGTGATGCGATCAAAATGGGCAGCGCGCATGGAGGTGGGCAGCTTGCTGTCAAACACGTCCTGCATGACCTCGGTGGACGCTTCATAGAACACTTTTGAACGGACCTCGATCGGTAGGTCTTCATCCAGCAGAATCTTGCCGAGATTATCCTCGATATACTTTTCATACTGGGGTTTTTCCGAACTCTGAACATAAATCTCGCTGACGTCGTTCCGATGGAGTACCTGACGGTGGCGGGCCGTGAATTTCTGGCCGGATCTCGTGTACAAGACGAAATCTCCCCCCTGCCAGAGATAGACGGAAAAATTGCCCAACGCCTCCGGAAACAACATTACCGGAGAGACGGGAAAATAGGAGACCGGACGCGCGGCACGGATATTACTGTCCATTTAAATTGAGATATAGCAGACTGTCCAAAAAATCTAGTGAAATTCCAGAGAAAGGCTGGAAAATCCGTATCCAACGGACTCCATGAACTTTTTTCATCCTCTTGGTTGAAACAAGCACCACAACTCAACCGGCCCGTGGGATCAGGCCGCGCGGAAAAGATTCAGCCCATGATTCCCCGGCCATGACGCCCCTGGCCCAATGACGGACATCCTCAGCAAAGAATTCCGGGGTGTTCAGGACGATGGCAGCCTTGGCCCGGGCGTCATCCTGTCGGGCGTCAAAGGAAAAATTCTCACCATGGACCATGTGCGTGAATAACGGCGTGGCAACACGTATCCCGAAAAATCCGGCATGAGCCGCACGGACCCACAAATCCCAGTCCTCATAGGCGGTGTTGTCCCGATAACCACCCGTCTTTTCCCATACTTTCCGATGCATCATGGCCGCCGGAGGCAATATGTTCTGAACGGCGAGCAGTTCCGGCAGAAAGTCGGGAAGCGCGACAGCATGCGTCTCACCGTCTTCCTGAATGAAAAAATCCGTATAGGAAATGTCGGCTTGGGGGTGTGTTTTCAGGGCGACAATGCACGCCTCAAGATATCCCGGCGCAGGAATGTCGTCCGGGTCCAGACAAAGAAGGTACTGTCCGGTTGCCCGCTCAAGGCCTGCGTTACGCACGCTTCCCGGACACCCGCAATGATCGAGCCACAATGAAGTGAATGAATGAACGGACAAGGCGCTGAGGGTCGCGGCCTGTTCCCGCGAATCGTCAGTGCTGCCGTCATCCGCCAGAATCAGTTCGACATTACGCAAGTCAAGCGTCTGCCGATTGAGGGCATGGGCCATGCGGTAAAGAAATCGGCCGTAATTATAGTTGGGTATGATAATGGAAAGCAGCGGCATGAATATCTATGTCTTGGGAAACAAACGCGCCAAAGCCACTTCGATTTCTTCCAGCTCAACGGGTTTGGCAATGTAATCGTTCATCCCGACGCCAAGGAAGGTTTCCCGGTCTCCGCTCATGGCGTGGGCGGTCATGGCGATCACCGGTATGTTCGGGTCACCATGTCCTCCTTTTCTAATACGATTGGTGGTTTCCACTCCATCCATTCCGGCCATCTGGATGTCCATGAATACTGCGTCAAAGGAACGTTGTCCAAGACTGTCGAGCGCTTCCTGCCCGTTGGACGCCGTTTCCGCCACATGCCCGAGCTTGCCCAGCATGCGCGCCGCCATCAGCCGGTTGACCCGGTTGTCCTCGACAACCAGCAGCCGGAGGCCCTTCCTGCCCGAAACAAGACGCGAATGATGGCCACCCTCCGCTCCCTGCGCCGGATCATAACCGAGATTCAGGCTCAGATAGACCGTGGTGCCGCGCCCTTCCTCACTTTCCACAGACAGCACACCGCCGAGGAGGTCTGCCAGCCGCTTGACAATGCCCAGCCCGAGACCGGTTCCCTGATGCCGCCGCACATATGATCCGTCCACTTGGGTAAACGGTTCGAATATCTGGCTGATCTTGTCATCCGGGATGCCGATGCCGGTGTCCCTGACGCTGATGAGCACCCGCACCGTACGGGCATTCGGATTTCTTCCGAGCAGGTCCACTCCGACTTCCACGCCGCCTGATTCCGTAAACTTGAGCGCATTGCCCACCAGATTGAAAACAACCTGCCGCAACCGGCTCTTTCCGCCGACCAGCAGGCCCGGAACGGAACGGCCGATGCGACTGGTCAGCTCAAGCCCCTTGTCGCGGGCATGCCCCTGAAACGTGGACAGCACATCCCGCAGAAAATGGTCAAGGGTGAACGGCTCGGTCACGACCTCCATGCGTCCCGCCTCGATCTTGGAAAAATCAAGAATATCGTTGATTATGGACAGCAGGCTCCGTCCTGAAGCCAGAGCCGTATCCACATAATCACGCTGTTCCTCGGAAAGCTCGGTGGTCTGCACCAACTGAAGCATTCCGAGCACGCCGTTGAGCGGTGTCCTGACCTCGTGGCTCATGTTTGCCAGAAACTCACTCTTGGACTCGTTGGCAGCCTCGGCCTGCTCCTTGGCCTTGAGCAGGTCGCGGTCATTGGCCTTGCGTTCGATGGCCAGCGCTATCTGCTCCGAGACCGAAACGGTCAGGTCAACATCCCTTGGGGCGTATTGATAAGGATTGGAATAGGACTGCACGGCCATGACGCCCACAACCTCTCCCCGGACCCTGAGAGGCACGCCGAGCCATGCTTCGGAGCGGGGACCGATCATGTTGTCTTCCACAATCCCCTTGCTGTGCAAATAGTCTTCACGCACCATGTACACGGCATCCTGCGCCCCGGTGCCAAGGCCATGGGCAGGCATGTCAGGCAGCTTCTTCCGCGTGATGAGCAGCGGCCTGCCGGAATGGATGACTTCAACGGAAAGACTGCCGAGATCCTCATCTTTCACGTTGAATACGGACCCTCGCTGGCTGTCATCCACCTCATCCTCATAGTATGTGAACTCAAGAAGGGACCGGCTCTTGTCCAGCAGGGCTATGAAAAAGTTCGAAGCGCTTATGTGCCTGTTCAGGATGTCATGAATACGCACATACAGATCATCCAGATCGGAAGTGGTGCTCACCGCTGCGGAAATACGGTACAGCATGCTGGTCACGGTCTCGTTGTACCGACGTTCCGTGACGTCCACCACAGTCCAGATCACCCCTTGATCCAGATCGGAACGGTCCACGGGACGGGCAAACAGATTGACCCATACCGTTGTTCCATCAGGCTTGATAAACGCCTGTTCCGTATTGAATTCCCCCTGCGATACCAGATCATGACGGCAACGCCTGCGGAAACTCTGATACTCCTTGACCGAACGGAACAGCCGCCCCGCATCCGTGCTTATCAGGCTGTCCGGCGCATATCCGAAAATTTCCGCACACCGATTGTTGAGCCGGACAATGGTCTCATCGTTGAACAGGCCGATGCCGATAAAGGCGTTATGATGAATGGCCTCCATCTCGTCGAGCGTTTCGCGCAGACGGTTTTCCGCCATTTTGCGTTCGGTGATGTCGATCAGGGAGGCAATGGACTTGTCCGTGCCGGGAAGCATGTTGATTTCCCCGTGTAGATGACGCAACTCCCCGGATCGTGTTTTGAACTGGAATTCATACGCATTGGGCACTGCGGAAGGATTGATTCGCCGTGCCTCATGGTATTTCAGCATCCGTGGAAGTTCTTCATCAGGAATGAATTGGGTCCACTTGAGCCTTCCTTCCACCTCATCGCAACTGTAGCCGCTCTGCTCGACAAACTGCTGGTTGGCCATGGCGATGGTCATATCACTGTTAATGATGACCGTGGCCGACCCGGTTGATTCGAACATGGCCCGATACTGCTGTTCGCTTTCGCGACGAGCCTTTTCGGCCTCGACCCGGAACGTCATGTCACGCATGACCGCAACGCACCCTCCTTCCCACCCCATATCGGGCTTGAGAAGAGAGACCGACGTTTCCATGGTGACCGCCCTGCCATGGCGGGAATTGAAGGACCACTCGCCGACCCACGCCCCCGAACCAAGCAACATCGGCTCCATGATGGACCGAAGCTGCTGAAAATCCTGTTCGTTTCTATGAAGCAGTTTCACGGACTGCCCGATTATTTCCCCTTTTTTGAATCCGAGCTTGGCAATGGTTGCCGTGTTCACGTCTGTAATACGCAGGTTCTTGTCCACAAGCAGGATGGGGTCCACCGACCCTTCAAAAATGGCACGAAAGTGCTCACGGCTTTCCAGAATGGCGCGCTGCGCCTCTTCCGACTCGGTCACATCGCGTGAAACCGTGGCCACATGCGTCACACTGCCATCCGCATCGAAATACGGAGACATCACTACTTCGTAATACCGTCGCTCCCTGACCGGAAACGAAAACCACGCCTTGTATGAAACGGTCTTGCCTTTCAGGCAATTCTCGAAATGGGGCCGGATTCGCAATTCAAAGATTTCCTCGCCCCACACCTCGGACTGGGAACGGCCCACTATTTCTTCACGACTGCACTTGTGCTGCTCAAGATAGGCGGCATTGGCGGCCTCGAACACGAAATCCCGGTTGCACAGGGTCATCAGATCATGAGAGGCATTGGCTATAAACTCGAACCTACGCAGAATCGCTTCAAGATCCTTGCGCTTCGTGATGTCGGAAAAAGTGATGAAAACAGCTGGCTTGCCATCCATTTCAAGCGGCACGGCCGACGCCAGCGCCCAGAAACGGGATCCGTCGCAGCGAAGCATCTCCACTTCCCTGCCCCGGATGCTCCCTTCCCGCTGCATCAATTGTCTCAGTTCTTCATGGTCCGCAGGGTTGGCGTAAAAATTCCTGGTTGAAAGCCCTGTCACATCAGCTGGTTCCGCTCCAAACTGGGCAATCCCCTGCCGGTTCACAAAAAGAATCCGCCTGTTCTCTGCTCCCACGATGATGACAGGCAGGGGCGACGACTCCAGCAGCGTGCGAAACATTTCCTCGCTTTGCCGCAGATTCCGCTCGATTTCCTTCTGCCGCGAAATATCCGTAACAACGCCGACGATGCCGCCCGGTTCCCCGTTGCCTCCGTTGAACAACGCTTTACGAAGAAGATACTCCCGGAATTCGCCGTTGATCGAGACCGAACTCTCGAATTCCTGTGATCCGCCCGATTCCTTGAGTTCCTGATCTTTTGCAAGATAGAGATCCGTCTCGAACTGGGGTGCGAAATCTTCTATGCACCTGCCCAAAAGCTGCTCTCTGGGTAGACCGGCGAGTTTCTCGAAGGCCGCATTGCAGCCAATGTACCGACCGTCCATATCCTTGTAGAAAATCTGGTTGGGAATAGCGTCGATCAGCGTCTGCACGAACGAGAGCTGTGTCCTGAGGTCCTCCTCCGCCCGCAGACGTTCCGAGGTCTCAAAATCAAGCCTTTCACGCTGGGACCGAAGAAAGGAGGCACGCCCAAGCGTCTTGAGCAGGGACTGGTGCAGATCGCTCAGCACTTCCTCGTTCTTGATGACGAAATCCCATGCGCCCTTGCGAATGGCCTTGACCGCATCTCCAGTTTCACTTTCACCGGAAATGACAATGAGCGGCACTTCCGCGGAACAGTCAGCCAACTCCGCAAGCACTGCGAGGCCGTCCATTCCCGGCATTCGCAGATCAATCAGGACAGCATCCGGCTTCTGCTCCATGAACAGCTCAATCCCCTGGGCACCGTCGCCTGCCTCAATAACGGAATAACCGCATTCAGCAAGGTGATGCGCCACGAGTGCCCTGAAAGCCGGGTTGTCGTCGATTGCCAGTATCCGGTAGTTTTTCAAAACCGATTTTCCTCTTTTTAGCTTCTAAAGAGGTACGCTATTTCCCCCGAAAAATGAAGATGGAGCCATGGTTTTCATTTATCAGGATAAAACGCCGTGCACCTTGTGTCATGCCCCCGAACCGGGTAGTAGGGAATGACTACACCCACAGGAGAGAACCTTGATGAAAAAACTGCTGATCGCCGCATTGCTGACCCTTACCGCGCTGGGCACCGCAGCCTTTGCCCAACCAGTCACCTTTGTTGCAGATATTGATTTCGCACCCTACTCCATGATTTCCGAAGGCAACCCCGCCGGGATCGACGTAGAAGTGCTCAACGAGGCAGCCCGCAGGGCCGGAGTCGAAATAGAAATCCAGTTCCAGCCATGGAAAAAAGTGATTGAAATGGTCGAAAACGGCACTTGTGACGGCTCCTTTGCCTTTTTCAAGACTCCCGAACGCGAGAAGACCGCCATATTCATGGAGGCCTCGCCGCTGCACTACAGCAATTACGTTCTCTTCACCAAGGTGGGCGACAAATTTTCCTTCAGCACCTACGACGACCTTACCGGCAAGAGCATAGGCCGCGTGGCTGGCACCGACCTCGGCAAGCAATTCGAAGAAGCGTTCACGCATGGCAAATTCACCCTCAAGGAATACCCGAATCTCGGCGCCGCGCTCAAAGGGTTGATTCTTGATGAAATTCAGGCATATGCAGGCAACATCGATGTTACCTACTACCGGCTCAAAAACATGGGCATGACCAGCTCCATCGTGTATCTGCCGAAAAAACTCCTGCCGCAGCGTCCCGCCTACATGGTCATGTCCCGCGCATCCAAGTATCCCGACAAGGACCGCATCATGCAGGGTCTGGAACGCGCCCTCGACCAAATGCGTAAGGATGGAACCTACAACAAGATAGCCCGACGGTATCTGCTCAGATTTTAGACGCACTCAAAAGGAAAGCCCCGGAAGCAGACGCTTCCGGGGCTTTTTCATGTAAATATCTCCGGC
This sequence comes from uncultured Pseudodesulfovibrio sp., assembly GCF_963664965.1. Classification (NCBI taxonomy): domain Bacteria; kingdom Pseudomonadati; phylum Thermodesulfobacteriota; class Desulfovibrionia; order Desulfovibrionales; family Desulfovibrionaceae; genus Pseudodesulfovibrio; species uncultured Pseudodesulfovibrio sp. Next base: position 546,046 of record NZ_OY761823.1, read on the forward strand.
ATCAGCCGGACAACCGGAACAGGTCTACCGCACGGCAGTCAGCACGTCGGCCAGCTCCCGGACAACCCCCCTGCCTCCGGCGGCCTCGGTCACATAATCGGCAAGGGCGAGAATGGCCGGATGCGAATCCGCAGGAGCGACCTTAAACCCGGCAAGCCCCATGGCGTCGGAATCATTGACGTCATTGCCGACATACAGCAGATCACCGAGGCTGACGTTCTTGCTTGCGGCGAGTTCGATCAGTGCGGAACCCTTGTCCGCAACGCCATGAACGGCTTCAATGCCGATCTTTTCGGCACGGGCACGGACCACGGGATTGGTTTCGGTACTGAGAATGCACTGCACAATGCCGAGTTTGCGGATCATGTTGATGCCGAGACCGTCGCTCCGGTTCGCGGCAACGCTCTCAAGGCCGTTCTGATCGACGAAAACACGATTGTCGGTCATGACACCGTCAAAATCGTACACAACGAGCTTCACGGCTTCGGAACCGGGCAGGCCCCGCGGAACGAGCATGAGCAATTCGCCGTCCGGCCCGAGATACAGGGGAATGTCCTCAAAAAGTTTCTCGGCCCGTCCGCCACCGTTGTTCATGATGGCATCGGCCGCCTTGGCCGGGTCAGCCACTTCAACCGTATGGACGATGCAGCCGCCCGTGGGTCCCTGATCGACCTGCATGAGACGCAGCGACTGACCGTACGGGCCGACCAGAAGCGTATCCCAGGCCAATGCATAGCCGAGGCTTTTCTCGTAAAAACGGGCGGATTTCTCGATGTCGCGCACCAACAGGGTCACAGTGGGATGAACGGCCATGGCAGCTCCTTGATTTCGTATGGGGGCGCGTCAGATTACCGCGTGCGGGCCACTCATGCAACCAGTCGCAAAATAAGGGTTCCAAGCAGGATATCGCGGCGTTACGTCCTGAGTCCATCCAGCAGGAGGTCTATCTGCGGTTCCATGAAGGAAAACACGGTATCGGCATTGAAATCAGCAGCACGAATGCCCACGGTGACCATGGAAGTCAGATAAAATGAAATGATCGCCCTGACAGCCGCGTTGACGTTCGCGTCCTTGCGAATCTCACCGTTACGCACACCCTTTTCAAAGAGCGTGGCAAACTCGATGGAAAGCCGCCAGATAACCTGATCCAGCCCTGAAGACCACGGTTCGCGCCCCATCAGCGCATTGGTGACAAACAGTTTTGTCTGGTCCTTGTGCGTCTCCACGAAGTCAAGACGGGTACGGATGATGAACTTGACCGTCTCCCCGAGCGAAGCATCCGGCATTTTTTCCAGATACTCCTGCTGCATATGGTCAATTTCCTCGTTTTGGGCATTGAGAATCAGCAACGACTTGTTGCCGAAGAAGCTGGTAATGTCATGCACCGTGACCCCGGCCCGGTCAGCAATTTTCGACAGGGTGGCCTTCTTGACACCCATTTCCGCAAAACAGGTGTTGGCCGCCTCTAGAATCGCCTTGCGAACATCCTGCGGATTTCGTTTTTCCACCATTTGCTACTCCCCTGAAATGCAGCCCGTGACATATGACCGCCAAATTTGGGAGCATTGTAGCACAGGTCGTCAAAGGCAGAAAGCGCTTGATAATTTTGTGCCTTCATGCCCTTCACCGGGTCTGCCAAACCATATAAACAGCCTGCTATATATCAGAATATAGCAAACTATTTATAATCAACAACAATCTGAAATATATTTAATTTTTAAGAACTTCAAGAATTTCGATATTGGCCGCCTGCCATGCAGGGTACGCACCGGCAGCGATACCGAGTACACAGGAACCGACAAGGGTAAGCAGCAGGCTCGCCGGTTCAAGAACGATCGGCAGACCTGCGATGGAGCAGCCCACAGAGACAAGAATGACGGTCACGACAACACCACATGCTCCGCCGATACCGGCCATGAGACCGGACTCGAAAAGAAACTGGCGAACGATGTCACGGCGGCGTCCTCCCACTGCACGGCGAACGCCGATTTCTATGCGGCGGGCACGGACAACCAGGATCATGATGGAAAGAATGCCCAGACCTCCCACGGCAAAGGAGATGGAGGACGTGATACCCCCCAGCACGGCCATGAGTTCAAGAGCCTGCTGTTGCAGTTTGATGACGTCCTTGGGCGACATGGTGCTGAAATCGTCATTTTGACCTTCACCAATGCCGTGCCGTTCCCGCATGACCGCGGTTGCGGACGCCTTCACCTGATCAAGGTCCGCTCCGTTGGCCAACCGCAGGAACACGCCGCTGATCCAGTCCTGATTGCTGGTCCGCCGCATATAGGTGGTGATAGGAATGAACAGGTATTCATCCTGATCTTCCCCTGAAAGGTCCGCCCCCTTGGGCTCCATCACGCCGATCACCCGGAAACTCGCCCGATACAGATAGATGGATTGCCCGATCGCCTTTCCCGTTTCTCCGAACAGTCGCTCGGCCACCGCCTGCCCGAGCACACAGACCTTGGCACGAGAATCAACCTCGGCCTTGCTGAAGAACCGCCCGGATTCCGGATAGAAATTCCTGATTATCTGATAGTTGGGTTCTGTTGCGAGCAGCTTGGCCGTAATGGCATTCCCGCCGCCGCGCACCTGCATGTTGGTCATGACATACGGGGTTCCCTCAAGGATTGAAGGGACACCGTCAATGACGGCATGGGCGTCCGACAGGCTGAAATTGCGCGCCACGCCGAAAGTACGCACCCCGCCACGCTTGCGGAAACGAATCTGCCCCGCCATGACCACGTACAGATTCGGACCGAGCTTTTCCGTCTCAAGCTGGGTCTGCTTCGCCATGATCTTTGAGGCGTGTTCCACTCCGGTAAATGCCAGCGCACCGAGAAACACCCCCACCATGGCGAGGATGGCCCTCCACTTGTGAGCGGAAAGCGAAGACAGGGCTATGCTGAGATTGAGTGGTAATCGCATATTCGACTCCGGACCGGCTGCTGTCGGGATTATTCCTGTTTATACTCCGCCTTGTTCCATGCGGTATTACCGTTGAAAACATACTGCCAGAGACGCTCAAGGGCATGGCCAGTATTATGGGCATCGTCCGGGTCTGCTTCTATCAACTGCAAGGCATATTTGTAAAACTCCAGTGGCCGGGTACGGATACGTTCTCCGGAAACCGCAAAATTTCCCGTAGGAGCACGAGCGATTATCTGAGCAGGCGGAGCGGCATCGAAAAGCTTTGAAAACAGGTCGCCTACCGGGATATCGCGACCCCATCCAGCCCAGCGCCCTTCGTTTTCCGGCTTGTGCAGATCATGTGGACGCCCCAAGTGGTCGCATTTCAGCTTGAACCAGGCAAATCCCCTGAACGGCACCCCTCGTTCCACAACATCCGCAATCATCTTCCGCAACATCCCGGCATCGCCCTTGCCGTGTTCATCAATGTGATCAAACGGATCGCCCTGCAAAAAGACGCAGGTGGTGGCAAGCCTGTCGTAATTCCGCACGATATGTGTCAGGTAGGTATGCCCTTCCCGCCCGATGTTCGGGAGCGGCGTGGCTTTGGTTACCATATCGCCCCCCTTGTCATACACAATGAAATCATAGCCGAGTTCGTCTACCCAGGCGACGTTTTCAGCGTATCTCGCCACGATCACTTCGACATTATCACGCATGATGATGGTGGTGATGATGGTGGTGGTTATGTGCTTCCTGATCTATTTCTGCAACATTCTCCAAGATGAACGCCCGAACATACGTCGGCTGCGCGTCGGACGATCTTCCGCCCGACCCGTATCCCACGGAAAGCAGCTTCCCGACAGGCTGTGATCCGCAAGAATGTCCAACCGTCCGCAGAATGGAGAGCCCCGTAGGTGTGGCGCGTTCCATTCCACACGCTGAACCGAAGGTGGTTATCCCCTTGGATAGTTCCGCACAAGCTGGCGCAGGAACTGGCATTTTTCCATGTGCACACTCCACGAAACCAGACCCGAGATCCACTGCGGAAAAGGCGATTTCTTCAGCCCGCAAGGCATCCATCAGAACCATCGAACCTACAATATCCACAATGGTATCCACAGCCCCGACTTCATGGAAGTGGACGGTCTCCAGATCCACTCCGTGGACCTTGGCTTCGGCCTCACCCAGCAACGTGACAGCGGCAATACTCCGTTTGGCCACGGAATCTTCCATATTTGCGGACTCGATAATGTCCACCAAATTGCTATAGGTTCTCAGTGGTTGGTCTTTTGTCTCCACGACATCGACGTGCCATGTGGCAATTCCCCCCACTTTCTTCTGAACCCATTCGAGTTCAAAGCCCTCCAGCCCGAGCCGCGCCAGTTCGGCGCTGAGAAACTGAAATCCCCATCCCGGTCCGTTCAATTCCTCAAGAGCATGGGCCATCGAAGCAAGCAGCATGTCGCCACTCACTCCGCTGGAGCAGTCCAGATACAGCGTACGCGGTGCAGTTATTTGATTATTCATGGCAGTCAAATACCCATTCCTCACCAGTTATGCAACGTCCGTTGCATTTCCGGCTGCTTCTCCGCAAATACAACCGCACAAGCACGTTTACATTTATCGTTTCAGGTTGATCTTGTGAGCGAGAAAAGCGGCCCCGAAGCCGTTATCGATATTGACGACACCAACGCCCGGAGCACAGGAATTCATCATGGCGAGCAGAGCGGAAAGTCCCTGAAAATTGGCACCATACCCCACACTTGTGGGCACACCGATGACCGGCGGAACAGCCATTCCACCAAGAACCGAAGGCAGGGCCCCTTCCATTCCGGCCACGGCAATGATCGCCGAGGCATCGATGATCTCATCCATGACGGAAAACAGACGGTGGATGCCCGCCACACCGCAGTCATAGTGACGCTCAACCCGGCTTCCGAGAAATTCAGCGGTTTTCGCTGCCTCTTCAGCCACAGGCAAATCCGACGTCCCCGCTGAAACCACTGCTATTTTCCCGATAGCTGGTCTCTCCGGTCCGTCAACGATAATGAGCCGAGAAACCGGATCATATTCAGCGCCGCATTCCGCAGGCAGGGCATTGAAATGGGCCTGCGTAGCCCGCGTACCAAGCGCCCGACCGGAACACTTGACTATTTCACTCATGATTACAGCGACCTGCTCAGGCGTCTTGCCCTCACAATACACGACTTCCGGCCCGCCGGTGCGGTATTCGCGGCAATGGTCGACCTTGGCACATCCGGCATCGACAAAGGTATTGCCAAGCAAAACACGCTTGACCTCCTCCTTTGAAATCTTACCCGCAGCAAATGCGTCCAGCACATCGTCCGTTTTCACTCGCCCCACTCCTTGAATTCATATGATCGCAACCCGATCCGCTCGATCAACGCCGCGAAAGAATCACGATTTTTATTTATAATATCAGTGTATTGTGGCAAATATTCCACGGTTGCCACCAGATTATCATGGCGCGCCCTCAGAGTTTCGACCCCAAGGTTATGGAAAAAGGATTCCATTGCATCCACTTTTTCGAGTCGATCGGTTGTCAACGGCATCCCAATCGGAATCCGTGTCGCCAGACAGCTTTCCGACGGAGCGTTCCAGTTCGGCAATTCAATGGATTTCGCCGTTGCCCGCACCTCCGACTTGGTCATGCCTACCTCTTTCAAAGGTGAAAACACGCCGAACTCCCTCACGGCGCGCAGCCCCGGGCGTGCGGGATCATCATCAGCGTTGGTCCCGTCCAGAATGATGCAATCGTCCCCGTACTCAAGCACCATCATCTTGAAAATCAACCGCTTGCAGTGATAGCAGCGCTCGTCCGTATTGCGCCGAACGTGAGTATCCTCCAAGACACGGAGACACAGGGGATGATGCTCAAGACCGATGATCTCGGCGACTTCGACCGCACGGGTAAACTCACGGGCTGCGGTCAGCTCGCTCCGAACAGTCACACCAAAAACCTGTCCTTTCAAAGCCTGCCGTGCCGCAGCAGCCACGAGGCAACTGTCCACGCCGCCGGACATGGCAATCACCACGGGCGTGACGTTTTCACAACGTCTGGAAATAACGGAAATCAACGACTGCATGGACATATATCATGTCTAGCCCACCCCGACACCGGCTTCAACACATTTCGCCATGCCCTGTTTATCACTCGGCACCAACAGGCGGACAGCAAGTACTGCCCTCCACGGTTTGACAGGCTCCCATCAATCGAATAGCATACTATACAATATAAACAACCAACCGATTTTATTGGTTTACCATGCCAGACACAGCAGAACAGACATTCTACTCCCAGTTATCCCGATTCCATCGGCTGTATTCCAAGGCGCTGGCCATGCGTCTGGAGCCTTACACGGTTCGCCCCGGCTATCTCAATATACTGGCCGTTCTCTGGGAACAGGACAATATCACCCAAAAGGAACTCAAAGCACATCTGGACATCGAACAGGCCACCCTTTCCAATACTCTCAAGCGCATGGAGCGGGACGACATCATCTCCCGCGTGCCGAACAAAAAGGATCGAAGGCATACCTTTATCCGCCTGACCGATCGTGGAACGTCGCTCAAACCGCTGGTTGCCGAAGCCATCGACGACCTCCGCTCTGTCGCGAACCAAGGCCTGACCATCAACGACCGCCGATATTTCAAACGCATCATGCGGCAGATGTCAGACCATCTGGAGTCAGACCTCAGCGATCCCCTTTTCGTGCTCCTTGATGAGGTTTCCGACTGATCCAGCCTTCTTCAGACTCTTCCACAAAAATCCCTTCATACGTCATTTTTTTCAATAACCGCTCTCTTCATCGCTCGAGAGCAGTTGTATCCAACCTCTTCCATCGAGACTTTCTTCAATTAACTTCAATACAGTTCAATCCCCCTTTTTACCCACTGTCTCCAACGCTTCCACCACATTTATCAGAACGTTCCCCAACGACCTATTCATGCAAAATATCCCAACTCGATTTTTCCGAACATTCTTATTCACATCATGTTCACAACCATTTCAACTTACCAAATTATTTATACTTTCATAAAATTTGCTTTTTTTGTCGTCCAGACATTCATTCGATTTTCTCTACACTTTTCCTGCTCGGTCATACCCCGAAAAAGTGTCATTTCGGGACAATTTCCCATTATTTTTTTCGGCAAAGTCTGCTATAGGAATCTCTAATAATCAGCAACGTCCTGTAATTATGTGGACACCTTTATTTATTAGAAAAAGTCTAGACTTTGTAGGACAACGTTGTACTCTGTTGACAATCTTTGACTCCTTATGTCAAAGAATGAACATGGTAGGTCTGACTGTGACATTATGGACATGAAAGATAGCCAAAAACCACCGACTCTGCTGACAGTACGCGAAGTAGCGGATCTGCTCAGGGTTCACCAGCGCACTGCGTACAGATTAATCACAGGTGGGACTATCAAGGCTATCAAGATCGGCAGTCAGTGGCGCGTACCGGAAACCGCGCTGATGGAATTTATCGAAAAGGGATTGAAGGAGTCGGCTTCGACTTCAGGTGCAAAGAAGAAGTCCGGCCCGGAACAGTTTAAACTGCCCCTGGATTGAAGGAGAATGAGCATGTCGAAAAAAATGGCTGGCGGAAACGACCCTGTCCTCAAAGTCAATCTGCCCAATGATTTCGGTGAAGACGTAACCGTATCCGGTCACCTTGTCGGTGAAGAAATGTATTTCGACGACAATACCGGCATGTTGACCATGGAGAAGCTCTACCGCGAGGAAGCCGACAACAAGCTCGCTTACGGCATCATCTCCGCCATTGGCCATGCCCGCGAACGCCGCGCCTACAAGATCGAGGAACACGAGGATCATTGCATCGCCACCAACGGCACTCTTTCTCTCCAATTCTCCTATGACGAACTTTTCGAACTGCTCGCTGTAGCCATGGAATCGGAAAAGGGCAGCTCCACCCAGCAGGTCAGCGAACAGGTCCGCCGCCGTCTCGCAGCCAACGAGTAGACAACACGATTTTCATTCGACATGAAAAAGGGACTCTAGTGAGTCCCTTTTTTTATTGATTATTTTTTAACAAGTAACTGACTGTTAACTTTTCGGTACTCTTACTTGTTTTCCCAGAAAATAGTCCTGCTGCCCGGTTGATTCCATGACAGTGTACCAATAGTCCGAGTCGATATTGAGCTTACGGGTTTTCCCGGCCACCAGCTCAAGGGGCAGGTACACGGTGTTGGACTTGAGCTGCGTCACGACCATACCCGTCTTTCCGGCCATGGCGGCATGAACCGCGTTCTGGCCGAGAAATCCACAGTAGATTCGGTCTCCGGCATTTGCCGGGACTGAACGGATTATATAGCTGGGATCAATGAACTTCATATGCATTTCAAAATCCCGCTCTGAGAAGTATTCCCTGATTTTCCGATTCAGCAGACCGCAAATATCACCGAGTTTCAGGTTTCCGGACGCATCCCTGCCGACTTCATCGCTCATGAGATCCTGACCGGCTCCCTCGGCGCAGACGATCACGGCATGGCTGCGCTGTTCAAGCCGTCTCTCAAGAGCAGCGAGGAAACCATGCTCGCCGTCGAGGGTGAATTTCTGTTCGGGAACAAGCAGGAAATTCACCTCCTGAAGGGCCAGCGTGGCCTGCGCGGCGATAAAACCTGCGTGGCGGCCCATGAGCTTGACGAGGCCGACCCCCTTATCAACGCCCGAAGCCTCGACATGCGCGCACTGGATGGCCTCTGTGGCCTTTTCCACTGCGGTATCGAACCCGAAAGAGCGGGAGACAAAGTTGATGTCGTTATCGATGGTTTTCGGAATGCCGATGACGGATATCTTTCGTTGTCGATTGGAGATTTCTTCGCAGATCGCCTTTGCAGCGCGCATGGAACCATCGCCGCCGATAACGAAAAGAACATTGATATTGAGCCGTTCGAGAGAATCGACGATCTCGGCCGGGTCCTGCGGTCCACGCGACGACCCAAGCACGGTACCGCCGAAATGATGGATATTGGAGACATTCTCCGGCGTCAGTTCAAGTACGTCATACCCGTACTTCGGAATGAATCCACGCAGTCCGTTGCGAATGCCGAGAACGGACCGTATTCCGTAGTTGTAGTGCCCTTCCATGACGATCGAACGAATGACGTCATTAATGCCGGGGCAAAGCCCACCACAAGTGACAATGGCGCATTTGGTCTTGGAAGCATCGAAATAGAGGTTTTTCCGAGGCCCAGCCTTGACGAAATGCATGGTCACGTTCTCGTCGCCGAGTTCAGAGAGATCATCGGACGTGAGCGTCACACACAGAGGCGTCTTGTCATCCACGTAACGGGGATGGCGCAACTGCGTCTGTATTTTCGCGGGTCCGAGATCACTTATTTCCGTATTGTAACTGGTCTTTTTCTTTCGAGGCATCCGATTTCTCCGAGGCAAATACACGTCTCTATTGCTGTTCGTTGCAGAACACAGCAGATATCAATATAATTAGCCGATATTACGTACTTATGAACTGTAACCTACTTACCAGACACTCACCTCAGGCTCGGGCAATTCCTCTATGACCTCAAAGAGATCATCCGGCGTAGCAGTGGCAGCCCCGACCTGAGCTACAACCACCCCCGCTGCGTAGTTGGCAAGGGTGCAGGCCGTAAGCAGGTCCAGACCGGACGACAAGGCAAGCGCAACCGTGGCGATCACGGTATCACCGGCCCCGGTCACGTCGAAGACCTTTCTGGCGAAGGTCGGAATATGGCGCACGGTCTCGCGTCCTTCAAACAGGGCCATGCCGTCGCCACTCATGGTGATGAGCAGATTATTGCATTGCAGTCGGTCGAAGAGAGCCTGTCCGGCGCGAAGGACAGATGACTGTTCCTTGACCGGGAAACCCGCGCCCTCCCCTGCTTCCTTGGTATTCGGTGTCAGCAGGTCCACCCCTTTGTAGAGGTCGTAGTTGACTGTTTTCGGGTCCACAAGCACGAGCGGTCTTTTCTCGCAGGTATCCAGCAACGCCATGAAACGATCCATGAATGCCTGACAGATGAATCCCTTGCCGTAATCGGAAAGAATGATGACCGGATACTCATTCACTGCGGGTTCCAGAAAGGAAAACAACTCGTCGAGTTCCCGCTGATCCAACGGCGCGGCATGCTCCTGATCAACACGCACAACCTGCTGATTACTCGCAATAATACGGGTCTTCTTGGTGGTCGGACGTTCCGAATCGCGAATAAGACGGGTCCGGATTCCGGCCTCATCGCAGAGACGGTTCAGTTTTTCGCCGTCTTCGTCGTTGCCGATGAGACTGACGAGCACGGCTTCGCCGCCAAGAGCGGTGATGTTGCGGGCCACGTTTCCGGCACCGCCAAGGAGTGAAGATTCCTTTTCCACACGAACCACGGGGACAGGCGCTTCGGGCGAAATACGATCAACCCCGCCCATCATGTAATGGTCAAGCATAAGATCGCCGACGATCATCACTTTCTGACCCTTGAGACTGCCTATGGCTTCGTGAATCTGAGTACGTGTCATAGTATTCTTTACCAGTATTACACTTGATTTTAAGTCTATTTTCATACCGCCATGAATGACGGAGTCATTGAGAGCATTTTGACAATCAGGAGACGATCATCACTGCTTTTTCACAACATTCTCGCGGAACTGTCAGCACACAATCAAAAGCCTAACCAAGCTCCAGACCGAGTTTTTCCACAAATGACCGCAATCCTTCCTCGCTCCCATAACCAATTGTAACCTTACCCTTTTCAGGTGAACCGGAAATCTTGACCTTAACATCAAGCAATTCACCGAGGGTAGCCTGAAGCGTTTCAAGCTTCGCATCAAGCGGTTTGGCTGCTGGTTTGGCCGATTTGGAGGCCGAAACAGGCTGGCCGATCTCTTCCGCACCGGGCAGTCTGCCGTTCTGTTTCCAGAAAGTAGCCTGCGCTTCGGCCTGACGGACAGTCAAGCCGTTCTCGGCTATACGGCGGTGCAGTTCGGACTGAATTTCCGCGTCCGTCACAGTCATCACAGCGCGGCCGTGCCCTGCGGAAAGAGCCCCCTTCTGTATATCCTTCTGCACATCATCAGGCAGATTGAGCAGACGCAGTGAATTGGCCACGGCAGAACGGCTCTTGCCCACCTGCCGCGAAAGCTCTTCCTGACTGAGGCCGAACTGCTGCTGCAATTGACGGTACCCCAGCGCCTCTTCAATGGCGTTGAGATCCTCGCGTTGCAGGTTCTCAATAAGGGCGATGGCCAGACTTTCCTGATCCGTCATTTCACGGACCAGAGTCGGTATTTCAGTCAATTCCGCAAGCTTTGATGCCCGAAGCCGCCGCTCACCTGCCACCAATTCATATTTATCATTGCCCAATGGCCGGATAAGAATAGGCTGCAATACCCCGCGAGCCTTGATGGAAGAAGACAGATCATGGAGTGCCTCCACCGAAAATTCCCGACGCGGCTGATGCGGATTCGGGGTAATATCGGCTACGGGAATCATGCGTACTTCCGAAGAGTCAGACGTTTTCTGTTCATCCTCACGCACGCCGCCGAGCAGCGCATCCAAACCGCGACCCAGACCTCTGTTACCCGCTGTCATATACCAATATCCTCCTGATTAACCGGCGCTCTTGCCCAAGTGACAGATTACGCCTATAAAGCCCCGAAACACGAACGCGAAAACGGAGCACGAAATGTCAGATCATATTAACGAACTCTATGATAAAGACGGCAATCTTATCGGTGCCCTGCTCTCTGCCGAGGCATGGACCGCAGCCAGAACAGTGGTTTTGGACCATCTCGGCATCGTCGAGGAACCGCAAGTCAAGGAACTGGCCGAACCGACACAGGACTGGGAGACCCTCAAGGAGTACTGGGACTTTCAATACCCCGTTGATACCGATGTCCAGTGTGAGCACTGTGGCAACGCCACTGAGGATTGGGCAGCCGATGAACCTCGAAAATTCCGGCTCACGTCAGCCAATCTGGCCGGACTTGTTTCCTTCAAGTGCGAGAATTGTCAATCCAAGATTGTCAAAAAGCACTTCAAAGATGAAATCAAGACCGAATGCACACCGTTTCAGGCTGAAAAAAAGCAGAACAAGGAAGGCCGTTACTAGCAGCTTCTCTTCCACTTTTTATCACCGCATTATCACAGAAATCACCCCTGTTTCGACGGGGGTGATCTTTTTTTGAAAGAACAAGCTCAAGCCCCGGCAACACTACTCTTTGCCACTTCCTGAGCGAGCGCCAGATAGGCCTCGGCACCCTTTGATTTGATGTCGTAGTTGATTACGGGTTTACCAAAGCTCGGAGCCTCGGAAAGCCGCACATTTCTGGGAATGATCGTCTCGAACAAGTGTTGGGGAAACGCCTTTCGCACCTCATGCTTCACCTGCCACGACAACCTGTTTCTTGAATCATACATGGTCAGCACCACGCCAAGGATATCCAAACCGGTATTCAGGCGCTTGCGTACGAGTTCGTAAGTCATGAGCAACTGTGCAATGCCCTCCAAAGCGTAATACTCGCACTGAAGCGGCACGAGCATCTCGGTAGCGGCACACAAAGCATTGACCGTCAGCAACCCAAGGGACGGCGGGCAGTCAATTATGATGAATTCATACTCTGCATCCACGGCCTCAAGGAGTTCGCGCAGGTAGTACTCCCGCCCGAACTTGTCGACCAACTCGATCTCAGCACCGACCAGATCCTGTGTTCCGGGCAACAGATCGAGAAAAGGTACGGCTGTTTCATAGATCGCCTTATGCGCCTTTTTGGGCTCAAAAAGCACAGAATAAATATTCTCACGCTGATCACTTGGATGAAATCCCAGGCCGCTCGATGCGTTTCCCTGTGGATCACAATCGACCAGCAAGACCTTCTTTTCCATGACCGCCAGTGACGCGGCCAAGTTCACAGACGTCGTGGTTTTACCCACCCCACCCTTCTGATTCGCTACGACTATTCTTCTCGCCACAGAGACTTGCCTCCATTTTTGACTGCAATTTGCGGCTGAACATTGTTTCACGTGAAACAATTTCGACGTTCAGGAAGATGTTTCACGTGAAACAATCCGATCATTCGCCTAAAACAGTTCGTAGGATGAAAAAGGAATCTTGGCAAGGTGGTGACGCAAAAAAAGGGAAAAAAGAAAAAAACGGGCCGCAATTGCGGCCCGTTTTGTAACTTGATTACGGTGTTCGGGTGAAGATCAATACATTATATAAAGATCATCACTGCGTGATCGAACTATTTGCCGTAGTATTCCTGATACCATTCGATGAAGTTTCTGATGCCCACCTCAATGGAAGTGTCAGGCTTAAAACCGACGTCACGGACCAGATCGTCCACGTTCGCCTCAGTGGCCGGGACATCGCCGTCCTGCATAGGCATGTAGTTGTAGATAGCCTTTTTACCGACCACTTCCTCGATCACTTCGATGTAGCGGGACAGCTCGGTGATGGAGCTGTTGCCGATGTTGTAGATGCGGTACGGCACCTTGCTGGTGCACGGATCAGGCTTGTCGCCATCCCACTCCTCGTTCGGAGCGGCCGTATTTTTGACCACGCGGACGACACCTTCCACGATGTCGTCAATATACGTGAAGTCACGGCGCATCTTGCCGTAGTTGAACACGTTGATCGGCTTTTCCTCGATGATGTTCTTGGTGAACAGGAACAGCGCCATGTCCGGACGGCCCCAGGGACCGTACACGGTGAAGAAGCGCAGGCCGGTGGTGGGCAGGTCGTAGAGGCTGCTGTAGGAATGCGCCATCATCTCGTTGGACTTTTTGGTGGCGGCGTATAGACTCATGGGATGATCAACCCCTTCATGCGGGTTGAGCGGCATCTTGGTGTTCATGCCGTACACCGAGCTGCTGGAGGCGTAGACAAGATGCTCCACCTTGTTGTGGCGGCACCCTTCCAGAATGTTCAGGAATCCGACAACATTGGAATCAATGTAGGACTTGGGATTCTCAATGGAGTAACGGACGCCGGCCTGAGCAGCCAGGTTGACGACATGGGTGAACTGCTCCGCCTTGAAGAGATCGCTCATGGGCTGATCATCCTGAAGGTTGATGTTCACATGCTTGAACAACGGGCTTTCCTGCAAAATGGCAAGACGCGCCTTTTTGAGATTGACGTCGTAGTAGTCGTTGAGGTTGTCGAGTCCAACGACTTCATGTCCTTCCGCAATCAGACGGCGGGACAGATGAAAACCAATGAAGCCGGCAGCGCCGGTAACAAGAATCTTCATAAAATCTATGTATCCTTTTTTGTCTTGCCACCCGGATTGGACAGCAGTGTATTCATTATATCAAGCGGCACAGGAATCACTGTGGCTGATTTACTCTCGGCGGCCATTTCACGCATGGTCTGAAGATACCGCAACTGGAGTGCTTCGGGATGTTCGCCGATTATGGATGCGGCTTCGGCGAGTCGGCCTGCTGCCTGATACTCACCCTCTGCCCCGATAACCTTGGCGCGACGCTCGCGCTCGGCTTCGGCCTGCTTGGCCATAGCCCGCTGCATCTCCTGAGGCAAGTCAATATATTTGACCTCGACCGTGGCGACCTTGATGCCCCACGGATCGGTATGCTCATCGAGAATGGACTGAATCTGCGTATTGACCTTGTCGCGCTGGGCGAGCAGTTCATCAAGCTCGACGCCACCACATACGCTACGCAAGGTGGTTTGTGCAAGTTGTGAAGTTCCGAACATGTAATCCTCAATTTCGAGAATCGATTTCACCGGGTCCACTACCCTGAAATAGACAACCGCGTTCACCTTGACGCTTACGTTGTCCTTGGTGATGACATCCTGATTCGGGACATCCAGTGTCAGGATACGTAGCGACACTTTCACCATCTTGTCGATCAGGGGGATCAGAATGATGAGTCCGGGGCCTTTGGCACCGATGCACCGTCCAAGACGAAAAATGACTCCTCGCTCATATTCGTTCAAAACACGGAGTGCGGAGACCAAAAATGCGACAACCAACACCAAAAGCACAATCTGAGGAATAAACATCATACATCTCCTGTGGGAACCCTTGTGTACCAAGGGCTAGCGGCTGACACCCTCTATTTCGAGCGTCAAGCCGTTTATCGACACAATCGCAACCATGGAGCCGCGAGAAGGTACAAAATCGCTCTGCGCGGCCGTGGCGGCCCAAATCTCGCCTCTGACCAGAATTTGGCCGGAATCGCCTTCCCAGTTGATAATCTTTCCTGTCAAGCCGACCATTCCTTCACCGCCGAGTCGCGTCTTTTTTCTCTGAGCGCGAGTCACGAGCCAAAGAATGGTTCCTACGGTAACCGACACAAACGCGGCAGGCCAGAGAATGATGGATAAAGGAATTTGAATGGAACCGTACTCGTCACCGAAAAGAATGATCGACCCGAAAATCAGTGCCGCCAGTGCGGCCACGGACAACATGCCGTAACTGACGACCTTGATTTCGAGAATCATCAGAATCAGTGAAAAACCTATCAGGAGCAATCCGGCAATATTGGTGGGCAGGACCGACATGGCATACAAGGCAAGCAAAAGGCAGAATCCACCGAACACACCGGGAAAGACGGTACCGGGATGGGTGATCTCGATAAACAGTCCGAGCATGCCTCCGAGAAGAAGCAGATAGGCGATCTGCGGATGCAACAGCCACGAAAGGAATCCATATCGAAACCCCGGCACGAAATCCGTTATGGAAATACTCTCTTCCTTGAAAGCGCCCTTCTCCATTCCGGGCAGCAGACCGCCCTGCCCAGCCTGTTTCAAAAACGACTCCGCAGACACTGCGATCACTTCAACCACCTTTTGTGCGAACGCCTCCTGCGCCGTGATGCTCACGCTTTTCTCAACGGCCTCGGTGTACCACTTCGCATTCCGCCCGCGGGACTCGGCCACGCTCCGAACAAGGCTGCTGAAATCGTTGGTCACCTTCTTGGCCATGGTTCCGGCAATCTCACCGCCGCCCAGTCCGACAGGACTCGCCGCACCAATGGTTGTCTGCGGAGCCATGCCCGCGACTTCGGAGGCTGCCACGATAAACACCCCAGCCGAAGCCGCCCGTGCACCCGCAGGACCGACCCAGACCATGACCGGAACCGGCGCATTGAGTATGGATGAAACCATCTCTCGCATGGATTCGCCCAGACCGCCCGGTGTATCGAGCACGAGGAGCAACCCGCTGCTGCCCTCCTTTTTGGCAAAGGAAAGCGCGTCATCAAGAAGCTCACTCTGGGCCGGACTGATCGGTCCATTGATGGTCAGCCGTGTCACGGGATAGGCGTCAGCCGAGGCCGGGTCGGCACTCGTCAGCAATGGAATTATACACATCAGGAAAATCAGGAATGGATATCGGAGCATGGCATTTCTCCGTATGAAGTTTCGATGAGTGTACACCGATTTTTCAAACGGGGAAAGATGTAGAAAAAGTAAGACCTCTTCTCGCATCATTTGCAAATGTTTTCATTCTGTATGACTGCAACAAAAAACCCCAACCATACAGTCGGGGTTTCTTTAAAACATATTCAAATCAAAGCAGCGGATACGCATCATAAGATGCTAATTCGCCGGCGGTTTCGGAATCTCGGGCGGCGGTGGAATGTACGGCAGATTCGCTAGCCTGGATTCAATCACTTTCGGGTTGGGATAGGTCGTTACAACGGATTCAAGCAGTTCCCTTGTCTTGGCATAATTCCGTTCATTTTCGTAAATGTCCGCCAAAGGAAAATCGACAGTACCCGTATGTCTTCGGAAACATCCTTCAATTCAAGGAGTGTTTCCAATGCACGCTTGGATTGGTTCCAGTTGCTGATGAAGCTGTAACTCTGGGCCAACTCATAGAGGCACAGTGCTTTGTCATTGGTGCTTTTTGCCGAGTTCGCGCAATTCTCGAGAGTGACCGAAACAAGATCATAATTGCCCATGGAACGGTACAGTTCCGCAAGCCGAAGCTGCGTCTTCACGGAATTTTCTGGGAATTCTTCAGCATGCATCAGGCATTTTTCATATGATTCAATAGCCTTGGAGACATTCCCAAGCTGCGAGTACACCTCACCGAGTTGAAACATGATGCGCCATGCATCGTGCGGATCAGTGCCCAGCTCGAGATACATGGCCTCAAGCAGAACCACGCCTTGTCCAGATCCCCTTTTATACTCACGGAAATCTCGCTCAGGCGATCCCACGCCTCTTTGCGAAATTCCCCCTGCGGTTCTATCTGCAAATACCGCTCATACCATTTTTCGGCATCGAGATAGAATCCCTTGGAATAGGAATCACGGGCATTTTCAATATCTTCCATTCCCGGTGACTGTTCACGGGAACAGGCCACGACGAACAGCATCGTCGTGGCCAGTGTTATCAGCAGGATTAAACGCTTCATCGGCTGCTAGGAACTCTGTTCCTTGAGTTCTTCATCAACGTCCATGACCAGATCAAATCCGGCAACGGAGTTGTCGCCGTCCATGCGGACAAGGCGGACACCCTGTGTGGCACGGCCGCGAGTCAGGCTGATTTCGCCAACCGACATGCGGATGATCTTGTTAGCCGTGGTCAGCAAGATGACGTCGTCATTCTCGTTGACCATGCGCGCCCCGATGACCTTGCCGGTCTTGTTGGTCAGGCGCATATTCAGGATGCCCTTTCCGCCGCGGGTCTGGACACGGTACTGATCAATGCCGGTACGTTTACCGAAACCGCCCTCACTCACGGTGAGCAGCTGGTCGCGATCGGGATCGCCGGTGACAACGCAGGAGACGACCACGTCATCGCCGCGCAGGGCCATGCCCTTGACGCCTGCGGTGGCGCGTCCCATGGGCCGTGCGTCATTGATATTGAAACGGATGGCGGAACCGTCACGGCTTGCAAGGATGCAGTCCACATCGGGCTCTATTTCGCGAACCGTCATCAATTCATCATTGTCTTTCAGATTCACGGCCTTGATACCGGTGGCGCGGCAGTTGCCGTACAGACCGATGGAGGACCGCTTGATCATGCCCCGTCTGGTTACGAACAGGAAGAAACGGTCATCATCGAACTCTCGCAGGGAAAGCGCGGTGGCGATGTATTCGTCCTTGTCGAGCGGCAGCAGGTTGTTGACATGTCCGCCCTTTGCGTAGCGGCTGCCTTCCGGCACCTGATGAACCTTGATCTTGAACATCTTGCCCAAGTTGGTGAACAGGACCAGATGCTGATGATTAGTGGTCAGCATGAAGGTGTGGATAAAGTCGCCGTCGCCCGTCTGCACACCTGCGATGCCCTTTCCGCCGCGGCGCTGGGCCGTGTAGTTGGAAAGCGGTGTGCGCTTGATGTAGCCGCGCTTGCTCAGGGTGATGACGGTTTCCTCGTCCGGGATCAGGTCCTCGATGTCGATGGAATCCGGGTCGGCCATGAGCAATTCGGACTTGCGCGGGGTGGCGTAGTTTTCCTTGATCTCCATCAGCTCGTCACGGATGACGCCCTTGAGGACTTCCTCGTTTTCAAGGATGGACTTGAAGTATTCGATCTTCTTCATCAGCTCGGCCAGTTCTTCGAGCAGCTTGTCGTGCTCCAGACCGGTGAGCTTTTGCAAACGCATGTCCAGAATGGCCTTGGCCTGAATCTCGGAAAGCTCGAAGCGATCCATCAGGGCAATACGGGCTTCATCCGGGGACTTGGATGCGCGGATCAGCTTGACCACTTCGTCGATGTTGTCGAGTGCGATACGCAGACCTTCCAAAATGTGGACGCGGCGTTCGCACTTGTCGAGATCGAACTTGGTCCGGCGGATAACCACCTCGCGGCGGTGATCCAGAAAGTGACCAAGAACTTCTTTTAAATTCAACAACATAGGCCGTTTACCTACAACGGCCATCATGTTGATTCCAAAGCTCGATTCAAGCTGCGTGTACTTGTACAGCGAGTTAATGATGATGTCGGCTATGGCACCGCGCTTCAGGTCAATGGCGATGCGGATACCGTTACGGTCGGACTCGTCGCGAAGGTCGGAAATGCCTTCGATCTTCTTTTCGTGGACAAGCGCCGCGATCTTCTCGACCAAAGTGGATTTATTGAGTGCAAAGGGAATTTCCTTGATGACGATGCACTCTTTCTTGCCCTTTGCGGCTTCTTCGACTTCCACGACACCGCGCATCTTGATGGAGCCTCGGCCCGTGGTGTACGCGTCGTACAGTCCCTGACCGCCGAAAACCATGCCCCCGGTCGGGAAGTCAGGTCCTTTCACGTGTTCCATCATGGATTCGACCGTGCATTCGGGATTGTCCAGCAGATGGACACTGCCGTCGATCAGCTCGCCGAGGTTGTGCGGCGGAATGTTGGTGGCCATACCGACCGCGATACCCGTGGTACCGTTGAGCAGCAGGTTTGGAACCTTGGTCGGAAGGACCGACGGTTCCTGCATGGTGTTATCGTAGTTCGGCCTGAAATCGACCGTTTTCTTTTCGATGTCACCGAGGAACTCGCCGCACAGCTTGGCCATGCGGACTTCGGTGTAACGCATGGCAGCCGCGGCGTCGCCGTCGATGGAACCGAAGTTACCCTGCCCGTCCACGAGCATGTCGCGCATGGAGAAATCCTGCGCCATGCGAACGAGTGCGTCATACACTGCCGAGTCGCCGTGCGGGTGGTATTTACCGATGACGTCACCGACCACGCGAGCGGACTTCTTGTATGCCCGGTTATGATAGTTGCCGAGATCATGCATGGCGTACAAAATACGCCGGTGAACGGGCTTCAGCCCGTCACGCACATCGGGAATGGCACGCCCGATAATGACTGAAAGAGAGTACTCAAGGTAACTCTTTTTCATTTCACTTTCGATAGTAATCGTATCGCTCATTATGCCTCCTGGGTTGCCTCCGGCGGCCCTTCGGGGACCCTGCCGGGGGCCTCAAGAACCTTTCGGTGAAAGGTTCTTGAGAATCTCCAAAGCTTTTTGGCTCGCCGCCAGTTGCTGTATCTGAACTCGACAGACCGGCTTGGCGGCGTTTGTTGTTCTCAATAATATTTCAATTTGCTGTGCAAATATCTTTGATAACTAGATATCCAGTTCCTGTACGGCCAGTGCGTTCTTTTCGATGAAGTCCCTGCGTGGCTCGACGTTGTCGCCCATGAGGTCCATGAACACGTCGTTGGCTGCGGCAGCGTCCTCGATCTGCACCTGAAGCATGGTGCGCTTTTCCGGATGCATGGTGGTTTCCCACAGCTGATCCGGGTTCATTTCACCCAGACCTTTGTAGCGCTGGATGGACCAGCCGCGATGCGCTTCCTCGATCACGGCGTCATACATCTGGAACAGGCCGGAAACAGGCTTCTCAACGTCCTTGAGGGTCAGGTTGAACTCGAACCCGCCGCAGGACTCGCGAAGCTCGCTGTAGGTCGTAAAGCCCTGCTTGTAGAGCTTGGAGTAGAAGAACTCCATGGCCAGACGCATACGGTGGCCGTTGTCGTTTTCAAAAGAGACATAGGTACGATCTTTATCAAGCTCGTAATCATGCTCGGTGATGATGGTCACCTTGTAGCCCATCTCAGCGAAGTCTTTTTTGAACTCTTCAGGGTCATGGTCTTCAAAATGAGTGAAGCTGATCCGTTCCGGGTAGTTCAGGAGAGCCTGATACAGACCGGGTTCAATGCCCGCTGTTTCGGCTTCATTGAACTTGGACCGCATGAAGCGGACCTTGTCCATGATCTCCATGAGTCCGGACGCGGTGAATTCGGCACCGGATTCAGCCTTGATGACAATATCACTGCCCGCACGTTCCATGAGGAAATCATCGAGTTCGATGTCATCCTTGATGAATTTCTCGAACTTGCCCTTGTGGGCGCGGTACAGAGGAGGCTGGGCGATATACAGGTTGCCGCGGTTGATGAGCTCCTCGTACTGCCTAAAGAAGAACGTCAGGAGCAGCGTACGAATGTGGGAACCATCAACATCAGCATCAGTCATGATAACGACCTTGTGATAGCGGAGCTTGTCAAAGTCCTTCTCGTCTTCCTCGTTGCCGATGCCGATGCCGAGCGCCGTGATCATGGCGCGGATTTCCTTGTTGCCGAGCATCTTGTGCATCCGGCTTCGCTCAACATTGAGAATCTTGCCTCGCAACGGCAGGATAGCCTGATATTTCGGGTCTCTGCCCTGTTTGGCAGAGCCGCCTGCGGAATCACCCTCAACAATGAATATTTCGGATTCCTCAGGCTTCTTGGACTGGCAGTCAGCGAGCTTGCCGGGAAGGGAGTTGTCGGAAAGAGCGCCCTTGCGTCGGACAAGGTCACGCGCCTTGCGAGCGGCTTCGCGGGCCCGGGATGCGTCAACGACCTTTTCGATGATAAACCGCGCTTCCTTGGGATTTTCCTCAAAGAAGACATTC
Organism: uncultured Pseudodesulfovibrio sp.; assembly: GCF_963664965.1. NCBI lineage: Bacteria > Pseudomonadati > Thermodesulfobacteriota > Desulfovibrionia > Desulfovibrionales > Desulfovibrionaceae > Pseudodesulfovibrio > uncultured Pseudodesulfovibrio sp. The sequence goes on from NZ_OY761823.1 coordinate 567,351, forward strand.
AGTTTTTCATAGATGATGCCGGAAACCAGCCCCGTGGCCTCGGAGTTGCCGAGCTTAGTCTTGGTCTGGCCCTCGAACTGGGGATCGCCCAGCTTGACCGAGATGACCGAAGTGAGACCTTCACGAACATCATCACCGGTCAGCTTCTTGACCAGCTTCTTGGGCAGATCCGCATTCTGCACATAGTTGTTGATAGCACGGGTCAGGGCAGTCTTGTAACCGGCGAGGTGCGTACCACCTTCAATGGTGCGGATGTTGTTGGCAAAGGTGTACGTATTTTCCTTGTAGGCCGAGGTGTACTGAAGCGCGAACTCGACAATCATGTCTTCGGATTCACCCTGCCCGTACACGATCTCGCCGATAGTGTTCAGACTGAGGTTCAAATCCTTGACGTACTGAACAATACCGCCTTCGAACTTGAAGGTTTCCGGTTCGGCTTCCGGGTTGCGTTCGTCCTTGAACTCGATCTCCAGACCGGAGTTCAGGTAGGCCAGCTCCTTGAAGCGCTTCTTGAGCACGTCGTAGTCGAACTGGTTGACCTCGAAAATCTCTTCATCGGGACGGAAGCGCTGACTGGTTCCGGCGGTAGTGGCCGGACCGATCTCTTCCAGTTCCTGAACCACAGCGCCGCGCTCGAACTTCATGCGGTAGGTCATGCCGTCGCGCTTGACCGTGGTTTCCATGAATTCCGACAATGCGTTGACACAGGACACGCCAACACCGTGCAGACCGCCGGACACCTTGTAGGTATCGGAGTCGAACTTGCCGCCCGCATGCAGGGTCGTCATTGCCAGCTGCACGGCCGGGACACCCTCTTTCGGGTGGATGTCGACAGGGATACCGCGACCGTTATCCGAGACAGTGCAGGAGTTGTCCATGTGCAGGGTGACCTTGATCTTGTCGCAGAACCCGGCCATTGCCTCATCAATCGAGTTGTCGATAACTTCGTAGACCAGATGGTGCAGGCCGCGGATATCAGTGGAACCGATATACATGGCCGGCCGTTTTCGAACGGCCTCAAGCCCCTCAAGTACGGTAATCGAATCAGCGTTGTAATTTTCGCTCATCTACGCGTTTTCCTCTGTGTAGTAAGTCTCTTCCTGAATCATCATGGGCATGACGATCACCTGGTAGTCGCGATCATCCACGCCGGTCAGACCGCAGGGAGCCTCGGTTCCGGTCAGCGTGAATTTCACGGTTTCGGAATTGAAGTGGTTCAGGATGTCAATGAGGTTCCGGGTCGGGAACGCAATACGCTGCATATCGCCGCTGAAGGTGGCGTCAATCGATTCCTGAGCGGTTCCGGTCTCCTGACCTTGGGCGGACACCAAAACTTCGTTACCGTCGAATTTGAAGTATGCACAGCGGTTGGAGTCGGTGTTGAACAGAGCCACGCGGGAAAGTGCGTCCACCAGTTCAAGGCGATTCACTTCCAGAGTGGAGACATCGTCGTCACCGAGCTTGGCAAGGAAGTTGTGGTAATTGGGGTACTGGTAATAGGACAGCGGCAGGGTGAACGTTTCCCGCTGGTCGCCGGTACGGAAGAACAGGCGCTTGTCGGAAATGGCCAGTTCGATCTCGTCGGCGGTGAGCCACTTCTTGAGCTCGGCCAGATACTTCTTCTGGATGAGCACACCCTCTTCAGGGAGCATGGCGAAGATATCGTCATTCACGAAATTGAACATGGCGAACTGGTGTCCGTTCAGGCCGCAGACCTCGACCTTCTTGATGCCCATCTCTTCTTTCGGAACCAGATAGAGGCAGGCAATGGCCTCCATGGAATCCTCATCGGAAATGCAGAAGGAGATCTTCTCTATGATCTCATGGAGAAAATCGCCTGACCAGAAGATGGTACCCGAATCCGGGAACGTGGAGAATTTCTGAAACCACTCGGGATCGTTCACGGGAAATTTGTATTTCCTGGCTTTCTGTTCAACGAGCACGTTGGAGGAGTCTTCGTCGGTACGGATGGTCAGCTCGCCCTGATCGGAACGCAGCTGCTTCACCAGGTCATAAAATGCACGACCCTGAACTCCGGCCAATCCTTCACCCTCAATGGCAGCCGGATAGGATCCCATGAATTCCATGTTCGAATCCGTGCTCATCACGTTGACGCTTCCATTCTCGCACTGGAGCCAGATGGTGCGAAGGAATGCGGCTCCTGTCTTGGCCGGGATGATGTTGGCCGACTTCTGGAGTCCTTCGATGATTTCATCTCTGTTCACTTTCAGAAACATAAATTATATCTCCTTGATTGAGATTTATTGTCTCGGTTCCTTTGTTCCTTTTCGACGTAAGTGGTCGAAATTACAAAAAATTATATGCACACTAATTGTCACACTTTATGAACTCTTTGCACCGTATTTCGGTGATTTCATGTTTGTTCACGACATGCGACACTTACCCTTCAAAGTTTTCAACAGCTGTTTCAGTTCGTAATCATCATCCTGTAATTGTTGGATTTTTTTAACCGAGTAGAGCACGGTTGAGTGGTCTTTTCCACCAAAGGAACGTCCCAGTGACGGGTACGACGTGTTCAACATCTGGCGACAAAGGAACATGGCGATCTGCCGTGCCTGTGCAATGTGCTGATGCCGTTTCGTGCCCGTGAGGTCACGGATGTGGACTTTGAAGTGTTCACTGACCACGGTCATGATCTTCTTCGGTGTGAGGTCGTCTGTGGCCTTTTCCTCGGTATTGGCGAGGATATGGTCGAAGTCTTTCTGGGTGAGTTCCTTTTTCACCAGCTCCTTGAATGCGAACAGCTTGAGCAGGATGCCCTGGAGATAGCGGAAATCAGTGAAGCGCTGCGCCAGAGTCAGCACCTGCTCCTTGGACAGCTGCAGCCGTTTCATGCGGCAGTGGCGCTGAATGTATCCCACACGGATTTCAAGGTCCGGCTCCTTGAGGGTGACGATGAGTCCCCACCCGAGGCGTGATTGCAGGCTTTCATCCAGAAAATCATAGCTTGTCACTTTGTCGCGGCAGGCGATGACCATCTGTTTCTTGTTGTCGTAAAAGTGGTTGAATATGTTCACCAGTTCCTGCTGGAAATGCGGATATTCCTTGATTTTCTGGAAATCGTCGAGGAACAGGAAGTCATATTCGAACAGGTGGTTCCGCGCCCTGAAGGGGTCGCCCTTGAACCGGATGGTGTACAGCGAGTTCAGCTCATCGACCGATCCGGTGAAAATCCCGGAATAGTCGTTCTTCTTGCTGAGTTCGTTGGCCACGGATTTGAGCAGATGGGTCTTGCCGGACCCGCCCGGGCCGCAGATGATGAACGGGTTGAACAGCGATCCCGACTGTTTTGCGACTTCTTTTGCCGAAGCGATCGGGAAATAGTTTTTCTTGTTTATCAGGAACGAATCGAACGTGAATTCCTGCCCGAACGGAAAGTCGATTCGTTTGACCACTTCCGCGGTCTGTGCGGGGGCGCTGCGGTCCACTGCGCCGTTATCAAGATAGCTGACCGAGTAACCGGAGCCGAGGAACATATTGAGCTGCGCCTCGAATTTGTCCTGAATTTCGCTTTCAAACCATTTGGCAAAAAAAGCATGCGGAAAGCCCACGGTGACCCGTTTGCTTTCTTCGTCATACTCTAAATGCAGGGGGTCGAACCATTGTTTCAGTTCGTCGTCCGAGCTGCTCTGGAGAAGATGTTTTCGAAGTGATTGTTTCACGCTTGAGATTGCCGAATGATAACTGTTTTGTAACTAATTAAAATTACTGTTTTAAAAATATGGAAATTCAAGTCTAAAGAAAATCCCGAAATTCCATCGAATCTATACATTAAAATATACCTAAAGCCAAGTCTTCAGACTCGGTTTTACCGGACAAATCCGTTGATTTCACCACATTTTCGATGCATGATGCTGTTCCTGTTGAAAACCGCACTTTACACATCGCCCGTGGACAGTTTGTTCGGAAAACTGCAAAAGCGGCCCAGCCCCGCTTCCGGAATATTTGGCCGGAAAGAGATTGAGGTCGGGTTCTTGAAAATTGTTTCTCAGGCTTTCGAGTGGTGTCGGATGGGTGATGATAGGAAATTCATGGAAAAATGGCTTGAGCAGCCTTTGGAGGGCATATGGGACAGCATCAGGTGAACAAGACGATCACGGAAATCAATGATCGTATCCGAAAAGGCAAGGCCGTGGTGGTCAATGCCGAGGAGATGGTCGAGATCGTCAAGAAGGAAGGCAAGGTCCGCGCGGCCCAGGAGGTCGACGTGGTTACCACCGGCACTTTCTCGCCCATGTGTTCGTCCGGTCTGCTGTTCAACATAGGCCAGCAGCCGCCGGTCATGAAGGTCTCCAAGCTCTGGCTCAACAATGTGCCCTGCTACTCCGGCATTGCGGCCGTGGATGCCTATCTCGGCGCCACAGAGCCCAGTGAGGACGATCCGCTCAACAAGGTGCATCCCGGACGGTTCTCCTATGGCGGAGCGCACGTCATGGAAGACCTGCTGCGCGGCAAGGCCGTTCACCTGCGCGGCGAGGCCTACGGCACGGACTGCTATCCGCGCCGCGAGATCGACAAGGACATCACCCTTGCGGACCTGCCTGACGCCATCATGCTCAACCCGCGCAACTGCTACCAGAATTACAATGCGGCCGTGAACCTCACCAGCCGGACCATCTACACGTACATGGGCCCGCTCAAATCCAACTGCGCCAACTGCAACTTCGCCACGGCAGGCCAGCTTTCCCCGCCTTTCAACGACCCGTATTACAAGACCATCGGCATGGGGACCCGCATCTTCCTCGGCGGCAGTGTCGGGTACGTCATCGGCGAGGGAACCCAGCATGTGTCCAAGCCCCAGCGCAATGACCGCGGCATTCCGGAAAATCCGTCCGGCACGCTGATGCTCAAGGGCGATTTCAAGAAGATGAAAGCGCGTTACGTGCGTGCCCAGTCCATTCTCGGATACGGCGTGTCACTGGCGGTCGGCGTGGGTATTCCCATCCCCATGCTCAACGAGGAGATGGCGTACTTCACCGGCGTGTCCGACGCGGACATCACCATGCCGGTCAAGGATTACGGCTATGACTATCCCAACGGCATTTCCCGGAACCTCGGGCGTGTCACCTTTGAACAGCTCCGCAGCGGCGAGATAGAGGTCAACGGCAAGAAGACCTCCACCGTGCCGGTCACCAGTTATTCCATGTCCCTTGAGGTCGCCAACGAACTCAAGAAATGGATTGAAAAAGGTGACTTCATGCTCACGGAAAAAGTGGACGATATCCCAAGCTTCTAGTCGCTGGAATAATTGAAAATCAAAGGCCTGCCGAGGAAACTCGGCAGGCCTTTTGTGTGGTGTGTCGGTGTAGATTGTGTGAATGCTTTTCAATCAATCCAGCAAAACGTTTTGGTCTAGTTCTTGTCCTTCACCTGCCGGAAGAATTCCTGAAGGAATTGCGGTGTCGTCTTTTTGCCGTTGACGTCGAGCCGGTCAAGGAGAACGACGAGGTTGCCTTTCGGGGTGGTGGTGGATGTGAAGTACAGTTCGTGGGAATCGCCGCCCGGAACCTGCATGGTGAATACCCATGCGTCATCGCTGCGATGCCAGTTGGAGAGTGAGGCACTCCCCTCTTCGGCCTCGCGGACAAGAATTTCGATGAAGCCGGAAAGGGGCAGGCGGCCCGGAACGCCGAGGAATTCACCCTCCTCGCTGCGAATGACGATGGGGGTATTCAGGAAGGCGTCGGACGGGCGTTCAATTCCGTTGGGTTTCTCTTTTTCGGTCTTGTCTTCCTTTTCAAGGGTGTAGGATTTGACCTCGCCCTCCGGTCCCCTGACGTTGACGATTTTACGGGTGCGGACCTTGTGCTCATGAGCGGAGGGTCCGGCATCAGATGAAGAAGCGGTGGGGGGTGTTTCCGATGCCGGACTCTTCATTTGGGTCAGCAGGGCGGCGAACGCCTCGCTGTTCCTTGTTTCTATTTCCACGAGCTGCTGTACGGCCTGCTCAAGCTTCTGGAGCCGCCTCCCGGCCTGAGCCTGCGCCGTGGCAAGGCCTGCCATGCCCTGCATCATCTGGCCTGCGGTCGCGAAAAACTTTTCAAGATATTCTTCGGACACGGCGGAGGAGGTGGCCTGCTGGCGCGGTGTTGCAGCGGCCTGCCTCGGTCTGGCTGTGCGTTCTTCCTTGAAGTGTTCCTTGAGGACTTTGTGTGTCTCGTTGACGGACATGCCCTTTTCAAAGCAGTCGCGGATTTTCAGGCAGACATCCCCTGCGGCCTTCTTGAAACGAATGGGCTTGCCGCGTGTGAGAACCGGGATGAATCCGGGGAACTTCCTGCGGTAGCTCTTGATTGTGGTTTCGGAAACCGTGCAGAGTTGAGCCAGATCTTTATGTGTATAGGTATCTTCCATGGTAACTGCTCATGCGTGGGGTTGCGGGTGTTTTCCGGGTGGCGAGTCTGAGCTGCCGAGGTCGGCTTGTGAGGCGACTGTCCCAGAGACAGGAAACGAGTCGTGCCGGTGTGGCCGAGGTCGGGATAGAAGACGAGCTGAGGGTGTTTGCGGTACCGAGTCTGACAATCACTTTCTGGGGTACAGAACCAAAGGCGAGCCGGATCACACAGACCTCCTTGCTGTTATCGTCACCAATCGTCACCCTTGTTGTTCAAGGGTTCAGGCAGAACGAAACTTACCGATTTTTTATCTAGAAAACTTCTAGAGGTCAAGCGGTACGACAGAAAATACGGAAAAATCAGAGAAGCGTCCATACCTGAATCAGGTTGGACACAGATCAGATTGCGAAGGGGCGGATATACGGTAAGAATCAGCGCTCCGTTGAGGCTGCTTACAAAGCCCTAGAGGTGGTTTTTGATGGCATTGTGAATGCGGCGGGACTGATTCTCGTTGCCGAGCAGACCGACGCGGACGGTTATCTGTGTGAGGCCGTCTCCCACCAGTTTGAGGGAGATGAAGACGGTATCGCCGGACAGCTTGCCTTCGACCTTGGCGGATGCGCCGTCCATGTTTTGTGTGGTCACCGGAATGCCGAGGTCTTTGCAGGCCCTGAGCGACGCCTTGTAGGCGCGGGAAAGGGATGCGTCATAGGTGGCTTCGGACTGGCCATCAAGGTAGACGTATGTGCCTGCCGCGCTGAGTCCGCCGACGATGACGGCACCGCAACCGGAGCACACGAGCAGAAGAACCGCGAGTATGGGAGCTGTGAAAACGTGGGTGATTTTTCGCATGGCTGTTATTCCGGTTTGGGTTGGTTGATGAGAATGCCCTTTACTTCACTTTTCTTGAACTCCATCGGCTCTTCCTGATAGCTCATCGGGTTGTTGATGATGAACGTGAACGTGTCGCTGCTGGGACTGCCGAAGTAGATGCGGGCGTCGGTGAAGATGAGTTCCTTGCCTTCATTGGTGAATATCTTGAAGTTGGAAGGATCATGAAATCCGATCTGGTTCCAGTGCCTGAGGTCCTTGAGGCGTGTCAGGCTGATGACTGTGGAAGACCGGCCATTGAGTTTGCCGGTAATGTATACGTAATATTTGGATATCTTTTCCAGCTCGGCTATTTCGTATGTGGTGCCGTCCATGAGCATCAGGGAACCGAACGGACCAACCATGAAATCCGGGTCGGTGACGATTTCCTCAACTACTTCGGCTTCTTCTTCAACGGTTCCGTCAGCCTTTTCCACTTCGACACTTTCTGTGGCGATGGTGTCTGTTTCCTCGACAGTGCCCTCGGGCGTCTGTGTCTCGACTGTTTCCGTTTCAACCGATTCGGCAATTGAAACGGTTTCTTCGGGGGTGTCCTCGGCAAGGCATGGGACGGCGATGGCGATCAGCAGCGCCAGGGTCAGGAATATGGTCCGCATTGGATTCTCCGGTATTGATGTCATTGCAGGGCAAGGTTTATCAGGTAATGAGCGGAGAATCCAGTACCTGCAAAGAAGCGTCGAGGTCGGAGGTTGAGGATATACAGGAGCGCCTGCTGGTGTCCTCCCGCTTTCGTGCGGTCATCAAATGACAGGGGAGGCAGCCGGCCTCTCCTGTCTCATTCCATTAGTTGAACAGGTCGCTTATCGCGTCGCGGACACTGTCCTTGAGTTCATCCTTGGTTGCCTGCTTGGCGTCCTGCCCTATTTCTCTTGCATCGTCGCTCAGGCTGCCATCATCTGACTGCTGCTGTGTCTGCTGGGGAGCCATCTGAACCTGCTGCGCGCCTGAAGGCAGTTCATAGTAGGAGGCCTTCAGATTTCTGACCTGAAGCTTGCTCAGGCGCATGTCATTACCGTAGCGGAGCATGCCGCCATATCCCATTTTACGGGCCTCTTCGAGGGAGTCGTCAAAGGCCTGGTTCATTTCTGCCATGCGTGATGCCATGGCGATCCAGCCATCGGTAAGCCGCTTTATATTGGAATGGGTGCCGAGTACGATTTCCTCACGGCTCACGACCTTGCCGTCCTCGAATGTAACGGCTGTGTATACGGCCCCCTTGTAACCGGCCACCTTTTCGGTCTTGCCAGTTTTCTCATACCGAACAGCATATTTTTTCGGAGCCGAGTCTCCGCCGAACATGGACGTAACACCGCCCATGTTTTTCATTTTGTCCATGTCCATGACGTGCCACTGCCCTTCGTCATCACGGGAAACGGAATAGACTTTCCTGTCCTTGAGCAGCATGTAGCTTGTGGGAGAAGTGTCCATGCGGACATGATTCGCGTCGCGGGTGCAGAGGGTCACCATGCTCCCGTCGGCGTATTTGTATGTGGCGATGATGTCAGACGCAGCCTGGGCACACAAAGGCGCTGCCATCAGAAAACATAGCGTCAGTATAATTTTTCGCATGGTAGGCTCCTTTTTTGGAATTTGAATAATACCTGTTCTGTCCATATCCCATCAGTACTTTTATGTCGAGGTTTGGTCCGGTTTGCCTTACTGCCTGCCACCATTTGATACACCGGGATCCGGCATATCTTCTGTTGCCGGGAGAGGTTTGCAAAATACGTTTCGCAGTTCTGCAAATGAAAAAACATAATGTGAGTTCATAATTTTTCAAATTATATAGCTACCCATGGGGATGGTTTTTAGTTATGTTTCCTGCATGGAGAAGTTAGCCATTTGGGTAGAGACGATTGTCTACGCGACCATAATTATTGGCGGTACTGCATATCTCATTTCAGTCGATGCCTTCGAATTCTTTTATGATTTCAGTAGGTATCATGAAAGTTACGAGCTTGACGAAATTGCTCTTGCCATTCCGCTCGCCTTGGTCTGCCTGTTGATTTTTTCCGTCAGACGCAGCTGGAAACTGTATCGGATGGCAAAGACCCTTCGCGAGGCGAACGACGATCTCAGCGATGCCTATGCTCGTATCCAAGCCCTTTCCCGATCGAAAGACACGTTCATTTCCGCTGCCAGCCATGAACTCAGGAGTCCTCTGATAGGCGTTGCCAATGCTCTTCAGCTTCGGAAAATGGCGAAAAGCGAGGAAGAGGAGCGCGAGTTTTTCGAGCTTGCCATGGAGAAGGCACAATTCGGGTTGCTTCTTATCAATGACGTGTTGCTTTATTCACAGGTCATTCAGGGGCACAGTGAAAAAGATTTGAAGCCATTCAATGTACGGCAGACAATGGACTCCATATTCGCATCCGTTGAGAGAGCCGCTCAGGACAAAGGCTTGGAGCTGACTGTTTCCGTCGATGAAGAGGTTCCGGACACGGTTGTCAGCCATGAAGGCGTGGTCCGCCTTGTCTATGTCAACGTGATAAACAACGCCATCAAGTATACCGAAAACGGGCGTATCGCTGTGCATTGCACCTATACGAACACCCCTCGTCCGGAACTTGTCTTTCGTTCAACCGACACGGGACAGGGAATAGCCAAGGATAAGATCAAAGCCGTGTTTGAACCGTTCAACCGGGGCGATGACCCTGCCCGACTTCGGCAGGATGGCGTCGGTCTCGGGCTGTATATGGTCAAGCAACTGGTGCAGGCGATGGAGGGACGTGTCGAGGTGGACAGTTCTGTCGGTGTCGGAACCGATTTTACAGTAGCCCTTCCGGTCAGTATCTGCTGATTTTCAAGACAGCAAAGGCGTGAGGTGAATATGGCGGGAAGTTTCACCACGACAAGCCCCCGAACCATGGTGAAGTTTCGAGGGCTTGTCCCGGTATATTAGGAGGGGTTAGAATTTTTCGAATTCGTCATTGGCATGACTGGGCAAGGCCGGATGAGCTGGCGCTATACTGCGTTGGCCCTGCGTGATGCGTTTGGAATGGTGACTGGTGTTGTCCCCCATTTTGAAGAAGCTGATGCTGTGTTGCAGATCCGCGGCCTTGCCGGCCAGTTCGGCGGCAGTGGCGGCAACCTGTTCGGCTGTCGATGCATTCTGCTGGATAACCGTGTCTGATTCCTGAATGGCTTTTGTCACCTGTTCAATGCCGACGTTCTGTTCACCGGCAGTGGCGGATATTTCCTGAATGAGGCTTGCGGTCTTTTCGATATCCGGGATCAGCTGTGTGAGCAGTTCGCCCGCTTCTTGCGCGACCGAGACGCTGGAAGAAGATAGCTCGCTGATCTCGGCAGCCGCGATACCGCTTCTTTCCGCCAGTTTTCTGACTTCTGCGGCGACAACGGCAAATCCCTTGCCCGCTTCACCGGCACGGGCCGCTTCAATGGCGGCATTGAGGGCCAGCAGGTTCGTCTGGCGGGCGATATCCTCAATGATGTTGATTTCATTGGCGATTTTCGTCATGGCGTCATAGGTCCGTTTGACGGCTTCGCCTCCGGTGCGCGTGTTTCGGGCGGCCTTGTCCGCGAGTTGTTCGGTTTCATGAGCGATGTCCGCTGTCTGCTTGATGCTCCCTGACATCTCCTCCATGGAAGAGGAGACTTCTTCCAGAGCTGCGGCCTGCTGTGTGGCACCCTGCGAAAGCACATCGCTTGCCGACGCGAGATTGTTGCAGCCGCCGGAAACGTCATTGGAGATATCTTGTACGTGACTGATGATGGCAGTCAGTTTTTCACTCATTTTACGCATGGCGCGTTGGATGATGCCCATCTCATCCTTGCGGTCCTTGCTGTCGAGATAGGTCAGGTCGCCGCGGGAAATGCGGGTGGCGAATGCGGCACAATTGTTGACCGGTTCCATGACGGATTTCTGCAATACGAAGAGGATTATGACGATGGGCACCAGGATGATGGTGAGAAAGAGCGCGCCGACGATCCAGAGGACAGCGGCGATCATGCCCTGCTGACTGGATATATCAAGGGAAAGCACAATGGTGCCGATGGTTTCCCCACGGTAGTCCTTTACGGGAAATGCACACAGGCCTGTTTCGCCGACGATGCTGATGGCTGCATCCTGCATTCCGCTGTCCAGAAACGCCGCGGAAGTGACGTTTTGTGTTTCCTGATTCTTTTGTCCGTAGACCAGCACGAACCTGTTGTCGCGCACAGGATTTTTCGCTGTATCCTGCAATTTGGTGGTGATGGGCAGAAGATCCTTATCCATGTACAGGAGCGCCTTCACATTGCCCGAGGATTCCATGCTCTTGAGGATTCCGGCAAAACTGATCAGCACTTCCACCGAGCCAAGGTGCTGGCCGCTGTCGTCACTGATCGGGGCGAGGCCGCGAATGGTGAATCCACCGCGTCCCGGTTCAATGCCCATCACGGCTTCCCTGTTCCTGTTGACGTCGATGACCGTGTTTCGGAATGAGGAAAGATCGTCTGAAATATCGACCCATTGGCCGTTCTTCTTTGCCTGTTTTTTACGCCAGAGTCGGGCAAGACTGCGGGCGGTCGGGGTATGAAAATGTATTTTGAAGTCGGAACCGACGCTTTCCTTGTACCCGGAAAGTACCGGGGCCAGAGAGGTACGCAGCATCTCCCTCGCCGCCTGCATGTCCGCATCCTTCGCATCATTCATGTCACCCTGATTGGCGACACGGTAGGCGTCGATGACCGCGGGCATCCGTCCGAACAGTGAGGCCTGCTCCAGTGCGTTTTTGGACATTTTTCGAATCGACTGTTGCACTTCCTCCATTTTCCCTTCCAATATGAGGGAGACAAAGGACTTTTCCAGATTGTCGAACTGGGAGGAAAGGCTGAGATATCCACCTGCGATCATCAGCAGTGCAAGGACCAGCAGTGGTACGAGAATTTTTATTCGGATACTCATTGAAATGCTCCATAGGAATGACTACGCCGCCATAGACGGCATTAATGTGAGGAGGCTATTTCACAATTTTCTAATATACTGAAGAACACCCCTGCTTGTGAACGAATTCTCAATGTCGGGCTGAATTTCTCCGCCAATCATGGTGTTTTCCGGTTTTTTTTGTTCCGACTGAAGCAAGCGCAGGAATTTGTTTGAAACACTACTACCATCCTGCGGTTTTGTCATGTCGAATTCAGGAATGGTGCATCAGTATGTGTTATTATTTGAATCAAACCGGTTTTTTTTGAGGTCCAACTGGATTCGGACGGCAGTTGTGAAGATCGCCTGCGTCTACTCAAGAGGTTCCGGCAGCATGCCCGCCCACTTGCCGAGGAGCCGGGCGCTGGTCCCGTCCTCCAGCATTTCCCCGAATATCCGGGCCAGTTTCGGGGCGAGGCCGGCATGTCTGCGGTTGAGGACGTGATAGACCATGTCCCGGTACAGGACATTGGACATCCGGACCGGAATCCCGATTGACCGCGCCGTATTCAACCCGACCTGAAGGTGATGGACCACGGCATCCACCCTAGATTCGGCGAGCATGTGAAAAACCTGCTGGAGCGTGTTGCCCACCACATACCGTTCGATTCCTTTCTGTTTGCAGAGCTGCAGGGGAAGCTGTGCCCCCCGTACGATCCCGACCCTGAGGGAAGAGATGTCCTTCCATGAGTCGATCCGCAATCCCTCCTTCAGAGTGAAGGCCACGATGGTTTCCGTTGCCACGGGCGTTTTTACGGGGATCAGGTTTTCATACGGCTGATACGATGCCTTGGTTCGTCCGGCACAGGCGTCCGTGTGTCCGTCGTTGGCATCCTCGAGGTCCCGCAGCCGGGGCAGGTAGGCGAATGCCGGCACTATGCCGATCCTGCCGTATACCTCGGTGAAAAACGCCTCTGCTTCGGAAGAGGCGCATGTCTGGTACTCCAGACAGGGCAGGCCGATGGTGTACTGCCCCTGCTGCGCCCATGCCGCGGGCGATCCGACGAGAAACCAGACCGTGATGAGAATTTGCAGGGCTTTTTTCATCATGTGAGCGTAGCATCTTTCGTGACAATACAAAAATGTATCATAACTATATACATTGATGAACTTTTTTTGAATAATAAGTGCCTCCTGCAAACACGGTGTCATTGTTGGCTTCGCTGGGAGTATCCGTTATCGGAGTTCCTGCACGCGCCCCTGTTCTTTCATGACGTAGGCCTTGAGTTGGCGGGACATATCGCCGTATACCCTGATCGCATCCATATTGAGAGGTATGTCCACATACTGCATCAGCACTCTGTCGTGCCCGTCGTGAACGTGGGGCATGACTCCGGCAAAGAAGAACCGTAGGCGTTCACATTGTTCGATCAGATAAGCCGCCGCCTTGCCGCAGGACGGAAGGAAGAGATAGACGGCATCCATTCGGTCCGCTCGGTACCGCTGCAATCCGTCATCAATTTCCTTTACGGTGTCCGCGCCGATGGAGTGGACGATGATGAAAGCGGCGTTGAGTTCGTCAGGCAGGGAAAACAGGCTGACAGATGACGCGCCTGTGGGCGGTTCCATGTCCGGCACACCAAATTCCCTCGGGACCTCCATCCAGCGATAGATGTCGGCAACCATTTCCTGATGGCGCGGTGGGATGAAAACCGTTTTCTGCGTTCGGTCAATGGCATAGTAATGATTTACCACCGACCCTTTTTCCTGCTTCGACGTAGCCAGTTCCTTGGCCTGCATGCCGGAAGCCGCAATGCCCAGCATGAGGCAGCAAGGTCTGGAACCCATCAGCTCCTGCAGGCCTTTCTGTGAAAAGAAATGCGTTGTGACCGAACAGTCGAAAATGCCTTTGTCGTCTTCGCTCCTTGCCATGTCGAAAAGCAATTGCGTCATCATCGGACCGACCCGGGGAGAGCGGTAGGCCGGGTCGACAAAAACAAGCCCCAATTCCGGCACCTTGACCGAAGGATCGTGGTATTTAAAACCGGCGTGGCCGAATATGGCTCCGTTCTCAGGGTCAATGCCGATGACCGACTTGAACTCCCCGTTTTCAATTTTTTCCGTCAGTGACTGGAGGTCGTAGAGGAATTCTTCCTGAGTGAAGCCGTAGCACCGCCAGGCAAGGCGGCATACTTCAGCCAGTTCATCGGAGCGGGCCAGACGCACTTCCGGGTTCTTGACCGTGCGCCGCTTTTTTCCCTTCCTTGCAGGGATGGTGTCCATCAGCTCGGTGGGTATCGCGCCATACCGGAGTTTCTTGGTCAGGCGGACTTCCTTTCCTTCCCGTCCATGGACAAGAGTTCCACCGAATCCATGGCATTGAGCATGAGCAACGACCCCAGACCGGGCCTGTTGACACTTTCCAGATCTCCGGGCGTAAATCGTTCTGCCTGTGCAGAGTCAAAGGGAATGCCCTTTTCCCTGATGGAGATGACCAGACTGCCTGCTTTGACAGAGAATGCAATGTGAATGTGTTCGTCTTCTTTGATGTCGCCGGAGAAATGCTCAACAGCGTTGCAGAAGGCTTCGTCCACGGCCAGTTTGATGGCGAAGGTTTCCCGGGTGTCGAGGGAAAGGACTTTGGCTACCTGGCCAGCACATTCAACGGCAGTGCGGACCATGAGCTTGCGGACTGGGAGGGTGAGCTTGGCAAGGAGTAGATGATGTGCTGTTTCAAGTGGTGCGGACATGGTTTTCCGGTTACTGAAATTGATAAGCGGGACGTCATGACAACTGCGACGTCGTGCAAAATGATCACTGTGGGTACGCAACGTATGCGGGGATGGCAAGAAGGGACGTGTCATTGATGCGGATTGCGGTAAATGATGGTGGCACAACAGGTTGTTGCAACGGAATCTGTAAGGGTGTACGTCTTTCGATATTTGCAGGTCGAATACACAACTCATCCGGAAGTCACATGATCGCCATCACCCACTGCGCCGCTCTGCGCGGCATCGACGCCTACCCCGTTCGTCTCGAAGTCGATTTCTCCCGTTCCGGGATGCCCTGCTTCACCATGGTCGGCCTTGCCGAGGGGGCCGTGAAGGAGGCCAAGGAGCGCGTCTTCTCAGCTCTCAGGAACTGCGGATTCAAGATTCCTCCGGCCCGGATTACCGTGAACCTCGCCCCGGCTGACGTGCGAAAGGTGGGCAGTGCCTATGACCTGCCGCTCGCCATCGGCATTCTTTGCGGCATGGGGATTCTCGATCAGGAAGCGGTCCGTGACTGGTACATGGCGGGCGAGCTGTCCCTGACCGGGGCGCTCAAGTCGGTTCCCGGCGTGCTGCCGCTGGCCATGGCTGCCCGCGAAAACGGCGGAAACGGCATCATCGTCCCGGCAGAAAACGGGCGTGAAGGTGCTGTGGTCAAGGATATCCCGGTCATTGCCGCTGCCGATCTCTCGCAGGTCGTGCACCATCTTCTCGGTGAAGAACTCCTTGAACCCGCCATGGTTGACATCGACACCCTCTGGTCCGAGCGCCAGACCTTTCTGTCCGATTTTTCCGAGGTTAAGGGGCAGGAACATGCCAAGCGCGCCATCGAGATCGCGGCTGCCGGAAACCACAACCTGCTGTTCATCGGCCCTCCCGGATCGGGCAAGACCATGCTTGCCAAGCGCATCCCCACCGTGTTGCCGCCCCTGCGTTTCGAGGAAGCCCTCGAGGTCACCAAGATTTATTCCGTGGCCGGACAGCTCCCGCGGGATCATGCGCTCATGGTCACCCGCCCTTTCCGTACCCCGCACCACACCATTTCCGACGTGGGGCTCATCGGCGGCGGGTGTGATTTGTTAAAATTAATGCGACATTTTGAAAATAAGTGCGACATTCATATCCTTACTAGCATTGAAGCCAGCCGAGAACTTTCGGCTGGCTTTGTCATTTAGGAGGAATTAATGCCAATTACCTACCCATTTCCGTTTCAAGACATCACACATGAAATTCGACTAAAAAAGTCGTGGGATGATAGCTCTGACCGATGGCTAACGTGGTGGTATAGGGGGGTACTTAAAAATCATAAAGCGAAGAGTCAGCCACATGTTCGAGTTGTATTCCGCAAGCTATTTGGTGACCAGATCAGCGATGAAACATATGAACAAGATTTGCTTCTTACCAGCTTAGGAAAAGTTAGAATTGGTACAGTCTGGCAAGATGGCCGGTGCAGGGCGAAAGCCCTTTTTGAAGAGGCAAAGTTTGACTTGGATCTATCAGAAGGCCAATGGACTCACACATCGTTTGAAAATACCAATTTATATCTAAAGAGCTCACCCTTTCGCCAAGAATTTTACCCGTTGTCACATAGTGATGACCCAAGCCAAATCCTAGTGTTCAACACAACAGATCAAGTGACTCTATTGATTCCATGTATGGAGTATTTTTCACGTTGCTACGGAGCATCAGAGGAAATCAAAAGAGTATTGGCAACTTTTCTACATAAAGACTGTGAAAACAAACTATTTGCCCCATTAGGGATGCCGGAAGAAGATGGCATATGGAGAATACGTAGACGTTTGCGCACTCATAAAGACGATTCGGTTTTTCTCGCACACTACAAATATGATGATTACACTAAAAGAGTATCAAAAAGCATACACTCTCAAATTGCGGCAGAGTTTGATGATAAAAGATGTGCCCCTGTTAATCTAAAAATTAGCCCATGGTTTAAAGGGGAAGCCCAAGTAAAAGTTCGGGGGTTATGGCTCAACAACAATAAAACGTTTCTCGCTTTACGCATTGCAGGACATAGTGAGCCTGAGGGGAAACCCATTCATGTTTTGGTCGAAAAAAAGAAATCCCCCCCCAAAAATGCAGGTACTGAAGAAGAGGACAGAGATAGGGTTCGGGTTGATTTAGTTACGCCACCTGATGAAATTGACTTAACAGATGATGACGAGCCAAACCAAGGTGGATCTATCGTTGACATCTTGAGCTCGGAGTTTGAAATACTTGGCAAAAGAAGAGTTGTAATAGACGAGACAAATGAAATAGAGGGAAATCAACAGACGCAATTCACGGACGATGAGGCCAATGCATTTTCTACAGGGGAACCATATGGAAGTGGTGGAGATGTAGGCTATGCGCTGATCCACTCTCCTCAGACGTTTGTGTCTCAAGGGGTGTTACGTGAAATGTGGGAAGCATTTTTGTATTTACACCAAGCGTATCCAAAGCAATTACTTTCAGTCGAGTGGTTTACCTTCGTTGATGGGTTGAGCAAAGAGGAAGAGCTTAAACTAATTGGATTAGAGCCTTTTCACATTGATGAAGAGATCGATGGAGAAATAAGGAACTGGTTATTTCTTGATGGAGCGAAAAAACAATTTCCACGAGGCATGCTCGTAATAAGAATTACAACACCTTCAGAGTATGTTTATGTCGTTGAAACACAAAGAAAATGGGTTAAGAAAAAAGATAAAAATGGTGAAATCACAGAAGGTGAGGAGTCTTTAACGGGTCTAGTGTTCACTCTAAAAGACCACTCAAAACTAGAGCATTATTTAAGGCAAATTCTATCAAAAGTCCGAAATGCTAAAGGTGTTTTTTCTAAGATCTCTGGTTTATGCCCAGAAAAAGGAGCCGCTTTCAAACATTCGCGCAAGAGTGATCAAAGAAGGCCAGAAGAGGCTTCAGCCCGTAATGCTCTGAGTAAAGTTATGATATTCCTTTGATCTCTAGCAATGGTGATGAGTTACGAAGGATGGCTTGACCTATTGGAGAAATAGCTCCCAACACCACAAGAAAAAGACGTGTGTATTTAGATTATTACGGATAGCCCCTCTAACGTGGGCTTCTTTAATCATCATCTGTGCCATCGATAACAATTTTTAACGCAATAGGATGGTGGTCTGAGTACCGCATCCTGAACTCTTTGTGCCTATATGGATTGCCGGGGAAACTACCTCTTTCGCCACTCCATTTTTTTCCCATGGCAACCACCAAGTCAATTACCTGAAAATGGTTGTTGGCCATCTCGTTGGCGCTATCTTTTTCATTGTAAATGACGTGATCGTATGGCTTTGGGGTTTTGGGGCTCGTGTTGGTAGGGATGCAGTCATTATTGAGTGACGCAAATCCAGTCGGCAAAATCGAAGCCAGTTCTTCGCAGTCTTCTATGTTCATGTCGCCCAAGATCACGTAGTCTCTCTCGGGGGCATTTTGATTAGCAATCCATTTAAATATGGATTCAAATTCATGAGCACGCCTTGCTGTTTCCTTTTTGCTCCCTCCTGGTTGTAAGTGTACTGAAATAAACACGAGATCGGCACCCCCTGCTCTAAAAGGAAATGCGTAGGGCACTCGTTCGTAGTCAGAGTGGTTCGACCTGTCTTCGGCGAGGAAACCGTGGGCTAGATCGTTCGCAGGTATGACTTTGTGGGGTTTATAAAAAGCAACAAACCACTCAGTCGCTGATGAGTTCTTGTGGATCTTTTCACCGGTTCCGGTATCCTCTTCAGAGAGCTTATATGAAAAGCCGTGCATGGCCATGGCGTCAAAGAACCCTTTGGCCTCTGTGTCGGCTTTGAATGGCGTACCATCGGGATATTTACCCGCGATAGGCGGTGCCACGAGCTCTTGGATGAACACAAGATCGTAGTCAGAAAGCAACTTGGCTAGAGCTTTGTTGTCTTTCTTTTTGAAGTGGCCAAGAAATTGGATATTGAAGGAAACAACTTTTAAAGAAGCAGCGTCTCCATACGCCCCAGAAGTCAGGAAGGCCAAAGAAAAGGCCAAAGCTAATACGGTGTTTTTTAGGGCTGTTTTGAATGGCATACCTAACTCCTTAACTCATTAGCCTTATGGTGCATTACTAAAAGTTTAGCCGATGTTGACTTCAAACGGTCCGCTTCGGGCCAATATGACGTTATCTCGAACGACGAAAGCTTCAACCCAATGCATGCCGCGGTATAGTGTGCGTTCCCTGGAAAGGACTTCGCCAAAAGGCCCTGAGCCCTTTACTATTCCTCCCCTCAAATCTGGCTTTTTAGCCGCTTCGTATCCTGTGTTCACTGTCTGCCAGTAGATCGAATATGGTGGTACAATGTCTTTGGTTGTAGCAGTAAACTCAAGTTCACGATGTTTAGGGAGTCCCTTGGTATCGCTATCAAATGACTTCCAAGTCTGCCCTGTTTTGATTTTGCCGGTGACAGTTACTTCGCCCAGCAATTTTTCATCCCAGGGCGGGACTTGCCGATGCGGGAATATGTACTTGGGCAGATTCCACGGCTGCATTGCCACACTTCCCAGAGCAGTTTTAAGCATGTCCTTCAAAGACGGTCCCTCAACCTCGTTAAGCGTCTTGCTTGCCAGGTCGCTTCCCATCGGCTTGCCGAGCCTGTCGGCAAGACCTGCCAAGTCCGCAGACTGCAGGGCATACGCAAAGTCCACCCTGATCCGGGTCAGCCATGCCTTGAAATTTTCTTTCAGCTTCGGGTTGTCCGGCCATTTATCCGCAAAGTTCTCCAGCGGATTAACCGGATTCTTTACCCATGAAATTCCTGCAATGTCTTCAATGAACCGGTGCATGTTCTGGGTAATGCTCAGGAGGGCATCAACGATATTGTCCTCGTTGTTGTAGGCGTGGGCGGCCAGTGTAGTGATGATGATCGAAATGGGCTTATTGTCCATGTCCTTCTGGAACATCATATCCCGATGGCGCTTCAGGAGCTGCACGCATTGTTGGAGAGGGGTCTTGACCTTGTAGTCAGGCACGTCTTCGACGTTGGCCTTCATGGATTCGGCCAGGAGATCACGCTTGGCCGTAAACCGAACGAGCATCCGGCTCTTGAACCATTCATGGTAGCCCTTTGGGTTGCTGATCGGCCAGTCTTGAGAAACCATCGAATATGACGGATAGGTGTTGTCCGTGATGGCTATAGCCTTGTCCGTCTGGTCAGGAACATCATAGTCCCTGGCTTCAAGCATTAACCGCAGTTTATCCTTATCCGGAATGGCCGGGAGTACGTCCATATGGAACTTAGCGTCATCAGCGTATTCCAGAGTCCAGCAACGCTTTCCCTCTTTGCAGGCCTTCTTGAAATTATTGGTGGTCGCGTAATCCTTGACCTCTTTGCCTACAGCCTGTTTCAGCTTCCGTTGACTGACCGTGGTCTTGTCCATCAGGATTTCGCAGACGAGATCCACATCGAACTCATCTTCGGCACCGAACGGCTTGACCACCGTGCCCAGCAGGATGGAGCCCTGCGGGTGAACGGTCGGGTTGTACAGCCTCAGAGAACTCCCGTCACGGGTCAGCCAGTCTCCAAGGGCCTGGTAGCGGTTTTCCGCGATCCCGTATTGGGTGTCGGTGATGTCGAGCGTGTCGACCAGCTTCAGGAGGTAGTCATTGGCCTTGCGTTTGAATGTCAGGTCCATGTCAGCTCCTACAATTTATACTCAGGGACGAAGATAGGAGCCGGCTCGTCAAAGAACAGGTCTTTTATGCGAGGGAATTCATGCTTGGCCTGATTTTCTCCCAGGCCCTTGAGCTGGCCGAGATTCTTAGTGCCATCGAGAGTGAACAGATCCTTTTCAACAATGGGCTCAATTCTCTTGATTCGCTCAATGTTGTTGTCTCCCAGGACGTTGATCGCCGTCCCATATGAAGCCGAGCTCTGGCTTGCCATGAAGCATTCGATGAGCCCCATTCCCCAATTGACGGCTCCAGGATCTTCATTGGCCAATCTTGCGAATGAAGCTGGTTCGCCGGTACAACTCAGGCTGAGGATGGCAATTTCTTCGGGTTCCCATCCCAACGTGTGCACAGCTTCAACTGCAGCCGGACCGACAGGGTTGTTCGCCCACATGGCTCCATCGACGAGGTCTTGGCCGCTGGGCATGGTATGAGGTTTGAAGAAGACCGGCGCCGCAGAAGTGGCCAGTGCAATTTCCTTTGCAGAAATTTTGTAGTCGTTTCTCAGGCGTTCGTGGTGTGCGGTTTTGAAGAAATTGACTTTGCCGGTGGTCAGGTCGGTTGCGCAGATCATGAGCCGGTTGTTGCTTTGCCCGAGCAGTTTGTCTCTGAACATTGCGCGAAGGATGTCGGCCAAGGGCTCCGTATCATAGCGTTGTTTCATCAGGCCGTTGAGCCGCTTGGTTTTGGACCACGCTGATCCTAGTCCAGAAGGGAAAATTGTTGAGGCATTGCTTTCGTACATGGCAAGTATCTCCCTGGGAGAGAATCCGAGCCCAAGTCCAAGGGCAATAATGCCGCCTGTAGATGTACCGGCAATCAGGTCAAAATAGCTTGCAATGTCATGTTTTAGGTGGTCATCCAGGGCGGCCAAGAAGGCTGCAGGGAATACTCCCTTGATTCCACCGCCGTCAATGCTGAGTATTTTTTTCATAAAAAATATCCTTACTATCTGGTTTTACTGGCCATTGTTGTTTAGCCTGCTGCTTCAGGCCGTCGCCTAATATTAACCAATTCTCCTCTTTGCGTATTGGGCCAACTTTTCACAATACCCAGCCATCCCGTGATCCTGGAACGAAGCCTTGCACCACGTTTTAACCATGCTCGGGAAAACAACTCGCACAGTTTGGAATATGGTTGGGCTGGAAAGCACTTCTACCGGCTTCTTCTTCGTGGGCACCGTCAACATCTTCATGTCTCCATAGTGCATATAGCCGCTAAACCAACGTTCAAGCCACTCGGTAACCTTTTTGGTCCCATTCAATGGAATCAGTCTCAAAATCGCCAAGCAGAAAGACCAGCCTGCCCCAAAGGGTATTCTTGCAACACCATCAGCCGCGTTCACAACCCGGTAAACCGGAGTCTTGATGCCTTTGAAAAAGCCAGCATCACCGACCCTTGGTCCACCAAAGGTGTACGTGGCCCCGACGCTATCACTTCCAATATAGCGCGTGGCCACAAGCGCAAGAGCGCCCCCAAGAGAGTGTCCAGTTATATAAACCGGCAGGTCCCCGGCCTCCTTGATGTCTTTCTTGAGATCCTCGGCCACCTTTTCATAGGCATCTTTAAAGCCCGTATGAATTCTGCCTCCCCCTTCTGCCCCTGTCAGCTTCGCAGTCAAATCGGCTTTGAGATCCGCCATTGATGTCGGCTCGGTTCCTCGAAACACAATCACGAACATGCCTGCGAAATTAACTTCTGGCTTGGGCGGGATCTTCACGACCATGCATTCCGTCCCTCCCTTGGAGTAGGAAGTGAACAAGGAATAGCTCTGCCCATTGAGGATCTCGTCCGTCCGGCTTTCCTGTGTTTCGTTGGTGCTGGCGGCGAACTCCGCTGCCATGGAAATCAGCTCTCGTTTGGGTTTGTCGTTCTCAATGGCACCCATGAGCTTCTTCAGGAGCTCATCGAGTTCCTGTTCATTGGGAAGACGCTCGTAAACCAACCTTGAGAGTTCTGCCATGATCCACGCGGTGCGATCGGAGTATGCGGCACGCTTGATTGGGGGGGCATCCATGAGCTCCGGATGTTCAAAGAAGTTGGGCATATTTTACTCCTCAGGGCTGCAGGTTGAAAAAACGGACCCGTGCTGAACACAGGGACAGGGAGATTCTTGTTTCCAAATGTGATCATCGTGCTTGTTGGTACACCCCACGTCCTGCAAAAGAGCCTGGGCACCGTCAGGAGAACAGACAAGAATGCTCACGTGGCCATCTTGACGAAGCACTTTGAGGGTATACCCATCAAACGGCGTCAAAAGGCCAGGATCGTGCTCTGTGGCCTTTTTCAGGAACTCTAGGGAGTCCATGTCCGGATCGGGTTTTGCATAGTACTCATAGCCCTCTGCCGTAGCCGTGAGTTTGTTGAGCTCCACAGACAGGCTGTACATTGGCTGGTGCTCTTGGCTTGCACAGCCCATGACAAAAAGCAGGACCAACACGAAAGGCATGCAAACGAGTGTCTTCTTCATTGTCATCTCCAAAATTCAAGCGTGCCGTCCGGACGCTTGCCGTTATCAAGGTTCCAGTTGTGGATCGCGGTCTTGTATTCGTTGTCGTTTTCGAACACCCCCCGGGCAACAAGTGACCAGAGATAGGCGACGCTCTTTTGTGCCTTGTCGAAGATCTCCGTATAGTTCATACGGCCCCCACCTGGTACTTTCATATTAATAACGAATGTGTCGTCGACCTCCTCACGAATAGGGTATGCTGCGCCCATGTCGGCAAGTGCGTGTCGAGCGATCGCCGGCAGGCGCTGCGTCTCTTCTGCGATGTCGTCAACCATCGTTCTGAATCGGCGGTGCCACTTGTCCATGTCCGGAGGCGTCTCTTCAAGAACCGCGACCGAGGAAGTCCTTTCCAGCATCTCCATCCAGATATGTTTAATGTCCGAATCTATCCGTTCATCATCACCTTGGTCATTGCAACGGCCAATGCCGGCATCGATGAACTCTGCGAAGGCCAAAGGCCCGAAGTTCATCTCTTCGAATATGAAGACGTCCTGATGCATTTCGCATGTCCGGTGCTCTTCGGCGTTTTCCGCATATTCCCCGACCTTCATCTCAACAATGGGATGGATGGTCAGGTCCATGGCAATATGGGAAGCAAAGCCGAGCAGCCAGACAAAGGCCTTGTCTTGGACAGGAGGAGCCAGATCACGGAGGACCTCAATGCCGGCTTTAAGCCGGTCACCCACATTGGTATAATGCATGGCATCTGCCCAGATTTTGGAGTTGGAGTCCATCACGGATAAATATGGGTAGTCCGGACTGACAGCCCCCAGTTCCACAAAACGAGTCCAACGGGTAACTTGGTATGCTTTATCCGGTGCCAGCCCTTGCACGGCCTCAAGTGCCCGAGGAGTCTTGAATCTGTTGACCATGGTAAGGTGTGCGTATGCTCCAGGCATCGTGCCTCCTATGTCTGTTCTTGAGATTACTCAAGCTGTATGGTATAATTTGCTTATAGCAGTTTTTGCCACTGGAAGTCAACGCTAGGGAATTTTTGAGGGATAGGTATGAAAAAGAGTCAGTTAGAGAGGTTATTGTTTCTTGAGAAGAAACTATTTTGGTTTGGAAAGGTTAAGAGAAAGGAGATTCAAGAGCAGTTTGAAGTTTCTTCAAGGGTAACCACGAATGATTTTTCAAAATATCATGAGCTTGCACCAGGGAACGCTGTTTGGGATAGGCCGTCCTATGGATATATCGCGGATGATGCTTTTAAGCCGGTTTTGTATGAGCCAGATTCGGCTGAGATTTTGGGCGAGATTTATGCTCCGACGGGAGCTTTCAGTGGATCTGTAGGTGTCACGGTCTTAAACGTTCCAGGGAGAATCATCCCAGTAAACATTTTGCGATCACTTTTGGCTGCCATACACAGCAAAAGGGCCATTGAAATTTGCTATCGATCAATGTCTAGAGCCGAGCCAACATGGCGAAGAATAACGCCCCATAGCCTTGCTCATGACGGTTTCCGTTGGCATGTTAGGGCATTTTGTTCAAAACGAGGAAAATTCATTGATCTCGTTCTAGGTCGCATAGTTGAAACAGGAGAGCTGAGTGCTCCAGACGCGACATCAGAAACAGATACAGAGTGGATTGAAACAGTTAAAATCAAAATCGGTCCAGATTCCAGACTCGATGAAAACCAACGGTCTACAATTGAAATGGATTATGGAATGATTGATGGTGAAGCTTCGTTTATAGTAAGAAAGAGCATGCTTTTTTACGCGCTCAAACAATTATGTCTTCATCGAGACACTGGATCTAGTCCAAAAGAGCAGCAAATAGTGCTGCTAAACACAGATATCCTTAAGCTTCTATAACGATTGTTTATAGCCTGGAGAACAAACAAGATCGCAAGGAAGAAGACGTTAAGCGGTATTGATTTTGGCAAGTAATTTTATTTCAAAATTTGATAGAGTGGTTGGGCTTCCTGCAGTTAGCCCTTCAACAGCTCTTTCAAGAGTCGTTTGTCTGATATCATCAATTACAAGCTTTGATCTTCCTTTCTGAAAGTCCTCGTCGAATCTGACTACAATCCACACAATATCAGAATTGCTTAGATCAGACACTTTATCCATTGGCCCTAAAGCATCGAAAAATGGTTTATCTACTACCACTGCCATCTTTTTTCCCCACCTTCGTAAAGTAGGCACTTTTATCTGAAGTTGAGGCATCAGGCGCTTTGGGCCACTGCTTCTAAAATCCGGTCGTCGTCCTTTAACCGGAAGAGGGAGTGAATTTGCGGTATGACCCTGTATTAATTTAAAATCTTTGGTCATTGCTGGTCCGCTAAAATATACAGCCTGCAATTCAACCGCGCACCACCTTAAATTTGATGTGTCAGGATGAACGCACACCATATCGATTCTACCAACGTCTTCTCGGTCAGCGTTGAGGGCGCTTCCGGTAGAAGGGTCAGCAGCAACGATACGCTCAAGAAAAGGAATCTCCTTAACTATGATAGGGGACTTTGTGCCAAGTAATGCTTCGCCGATTGTTTCAAAGACTGAGCCAGCCTCAAGAAAACGATTTGGACATGTTGCGGCAATAGGGCCAAGTTTTATTCTGTCCTGATCTTCGTCAAAATGCCTAATCGAACAAACCCCGCCAACTTTGCTACAATGAGTCCCCGATTTGGGGGCTAACTCAGGCATGTCGTTTTTAAAAGGACAAGGCTTCTTCGTCTTTGCTTTGTAGTCATCAAGCACCTCAAGCCTTTCTGCTTGGGTCATTGTGCGATAAAGACGTCCATACCAATCGGCTATTCCGTAGTTGGCCTTTTTGGTCACATGTCCTCCGTGCGAGGACGGCTTGAATAAGGGTATAGCCTGCCGTCCGATTAAGCTACTTGGACAGCATTGATATCGTTGTTTTCTATAGTTATCAAGATTTCTTGAGCAATGGCTCTTGCAAGCATTGGGGGAACGGCATTGCCCACTTGAACGTATTGTTCAGTTTTTGGACCAGCAAAATGATAATGGTCAGGAAATGATTGCAGCCTTGCTGCTTCTCTAACGGTAAGGGCTCTATTTTGTTCAGGGTGGATGAAAGCTCCCCAATGAACATCGCACTTCGTAAGAATAGTAGAAGCCAACCCATTCATCGAAAGTCTGCCATAACGCTTCGTATGGTCTGATCGTTTAGCTCGCTTCATTCCTGCAGGTAAAAGGTCAAAAGGAATATCGCGCCAACTGCCTCCTTGTGGAATGTGAGCCATGCGATCCAAATTGATTTGTCCCAGACGTGGAGCGGAATGGTTGTGCACCAACTGTCCACCTCCTCTTAATTCTTGCTGGTATAAGGAGCGAGGAGGAGTTGGATATTCGGTAAGTCCAAGGTCTTCACCATTATTGAGTGGAGGCAAATCATTAATAGCCTCACCTATTGTGACATAAGGGTGCAACCCATTTCCGTGTGTTGGGCTCGGCCAAGGGATAGGCAGCCCCTGATTGTTTCCTATGAAAAAAACTCGCCGTCGTTCTTGAGGGACTCCAAACTGCTCCGCAAAGAGGGTCCTATTTTCGACATGATAACCTAAGGCGTTAAGTCCTTGAACAATTTCTTGAACTACTTGCCCTCCCCCTGTGGATATTATTCCGGTAACATTTTCCATCACCACCCATTGAGGGGCTAGGCCTTCGACAATCCTGAGATATTCACGGAATAAGCCGCTTCTGGGGTCGTGCATGCCTCGATTGTGGTTATATACACTGAAGCCCTGGCAAGGAGGGCCTCCCACAAGGCAATTTAATTCTCCCCTCTGCAGTCCTGTTGCGTCGAGAAAATCTTGCGCGGTATATTCCGTGACACTGTTTTGGAAAAAAACAGCTTGGGGGTGAGTGGCTTGAAATGTTTCTGAAGCGTATGGGTCAACATCGTTTGCTGCCAAAATATCAAAACCCACTTGCTGAAAGCCTTCAGAAAGCCCGCCCGCCCCACAGAAAAGGTCAATAACACTCATAACTGCCGTCCCCCTTCACAAAAGGCGAGAAGAGATTCGGGGTGCTCCTTTTGTTTGTGGACAAAGTCAGAGATTGCATGGCGAGCAAGCCAAGCTAAAGATATGTCGTATTTTTCAGACAAAAGCTGCAACTCGTCACGGAGATCTGTGGGCAAGCTGACTGTCAGCCGTGTTTTTTTTGCGTCCTTTCTTTGTGAGTTCTGCATGTCCCTTTAGTATCACTAGCATCAAAATGAGTCAACTAGCATAAAGAGTATTCAGAATGATGATATTTGCATCATAGTGCTGCTAAATAAAGTAGCGTACGAGTTTCTTTGTGGAACAATATTGTTAAAGCCTAACAGGCTAATAGACTGCGGTTATTGTCGAAAAGCTCCTCAAACAATTCTCCTTTCTGTTGGATGTGGAGGTAAAAATGATTTATACAACCAGCAATCGTTGTAGATATGTGTTCACGCGTTATTGATAGCCTGACCCTCAAAGGAGGAGATTATGTGTCCAAGGTATCTCACTAAATCCAGATACAAGTTAGCTAGGGAATGCCCTACCAAGCTTTATTACACCGGCAAAGCTAATGAATACGCAAATCAGAAACTTGAAGACTCCTTCCTTCAAGCTCTGGCCGAAGGCGGCTATCAGGTTGGAGAGCTGGCTAAATATTACTTCCCTAGTGGAACCGACATCGAGACTCTTGATTACGGCCAAGCTGTCAGTGAAACGAACGAACTCCTCAAACAAGAAAATGTCATCATCTACGAAGCGGCCATTACCCATGGCGACTATTTCATCAGGGCCGACGTGCTGGTTAAGACAGGTAATTCATTTGATCTCATCGAGGTAAAGGCAAAGTCCTTTGCGCCAGGTAAAGACAAGTTTCAGAACAACAATGGTTCGCTGGCTGCTAAGTGGAAGCCCTATCTCGAAGACGTTGCCTTTCAAAAATACGTCATGCTTCAAGCTTTCCCAAACCATACCGTCAAAGCACACCTGATGTTGGTGGACAAGTCAGCCCCATGCCCCACGGACGGACTAAACCAAAAGTTCATGATC
This sequence comes from uncultured Pseudodesulfovibrio sp., assembly GCF_963664965.1. Taxonomy (NCBI): domain Bacteria; kingdom Pseudomonadati; phylum Thermodesulfobacteriota; class Desulfovibrionia; order Desulfovibrionales; family Desulfovibrionaceae; genus Pseudodesulfovibrio; species uncultured Pseudodesulfovibrio sp. Next base: position 595,445 of record NZ_OY761823.1, read on the forward strand.
ACTAGGGACGAGAACAACCGCCAGGGCATCTCTGTGTCCACCTCACTTACTGACGCCGACCTTGACCCCAGAATCATGATCCAAGTCGATGTAGACGAGATATGCGATAGCGTCATCAAAGGCGAAGGGTACGAAGCCGAAGTGGTTGATTATGCCACCAACTACTCGAACGATACCAAGATATCTTCTCCGATTTCCTCAGCATGTGGAGGCTGCGAGTTTTATACAACCGATTTGGGCGCAGAGCAGGGTTTGAAGAGCGGCCACCATGAATGTTTTGCCGAACAGCTTGGATGGAGCGAAGAGGAGTTGGGTCAACCAACCATCTTTGACATCTGGAACTTGCACTACATGAAAAAGAATAAGCTTATAAACCAACGTCGGATTGCCCTGTCTGAAGTGACGGTAGATGACATCGGGGTCAAACATGATGACAATCCAGGACTTACCGCATCTGAAAGGCAGTGGATGCAAGTTGAGATGGCCCAACAAGGCGATCCTGGTCCTTGGATAGACAAGGTTGGGTTGTTAGCAGAAGTCCAAACATGGAAACACCCTCTTCATTTCATTGATTTTGAGACAACAACGGTTGCTATCCCCTTTCACAAGGACATGACCCCGTATGAAATGATCGCATTCCAATTTTCCCACCACATCATTCATCAAGACGGAACTATCGAGCACAAAGGGGAATACATAAACACCCAACAGGGGGAATTCCCCAATTACGATTTCCTGCGTACATTAAAAGACGAATTGGACAAGGACGGGGGAACTATCTTCAGATATGCAGCTCATGAAAACTCAGTTCTTAATGCAATTTACCGCCAGCTTCAAAATGATCCTGCGGACATCCCAGATCGGGAGAATTTGTGTGACTTCATTAAATCAATCACCACCTCTGTCGGGGGCAGTCCTGAGAGCTGGACTGGTGAACGAAGCATGGTAGACATGTTGGAGTTGGTAAAGCGCTTCTACTATGAGCCGAGCACAAATGGCTCCAATTCGATCAAATACGTCTTACCGTCCATTCTCAGTGTCTCCAAGGTGCTCCAGGACAAATACTCTCAGCCCATATATGGAGCTGAAGGCGGCATCGCAAGTATGAACTTCGAAGATTGGACATGGGTGCAAATCGAAGACGGCAAAGTATCCGATCCATATAAGAGTCTTCCAAAGATGTTCGAGGATATGACCGACAAGGATTCTACTATCTTGAATAGTGATGAGATCCGAGAAGGTGGGGCTGCAATGACGGCCTATGCCAGGATGCAGTTTGAAGAGATGAGCGATGAGGAGAGAGAAGAAATCCGCAAAGCTCTTTTGAAATATTGCGAACTGGACACCTTTGCCATGGTGATGATCTATGAGGGTTGGATGGACATACTTAATAATTAGACCACATACGATTTGCCTTGAAGCAGTTATACTGTCTTTTATAGCAAAAATTGTAGTTCCTCAGGAAGCCAATAGTTATGACCTTTATGGTGGACGATCGTTTCACCTGAAGGCATTCGTTCTATGTCCTGCAACAATTTTTCCCCCAACGTGAGAGGTAGTCCGTGAAAGTAGTTTAAAGCAACACCTAAGAGACGTTTTCTGTACTTTAAGCTCTCATTTGGATTGATCAATAGCTGGACGAGCTCCTTTCGTGATTTTTGCTTCTTGTTTAGCGCAGCCCGCGCAGTCTTTGGAGGAAGGGCTAGGTTGGCTTGAAAATTGTCATTAAGAAAACGGATAAAGCCTGAGATGGAGTTTCGTTGCCCAGGAACGTTTTTAAGGTAACAATTTAGGTCTTTTTGAACAGGCATGATCTCTTGACTATCTCGTGCAGTTAAAATCAATTTTGCAGCAGGGCAAAGGGCTAGACGGAGTGAACGAAGTGAAATTTTATTGCACAGGTAGCGTGCTTTTAAAAAGTCATAATATTCAATTAGATATTTTGCACTGTCGTTTTTGACTGAGTCAAGGATGTTTTGAATCCTTCGTTTTTCTGTTGTTGTAGATTTTAACGAAAGGTCAATTTGAATTAGTTCATTTTCCTCCAGCCATTTCATTGGTAAAAGCTGCCGGCGAAGTCCTTGTGCTCCGAACGCACTAAGGAGGGCCTGGTAGTTCGGTACCTTCCCCCATTTTAATTCAATGTCTTTGAAGAATGGCAGATAGCGGTGAATTGTTAAACTTGCTTTGTGGAATCCTGTATGGCTTCCAAGCCATTTCCCAAAGGCCTTGAAGTGACTAGCCATTATTGGAGAACTAAAGGCGGCACAATCCAATCTCGTGCGTTTTTCAAGGAGTTTCTGCCAATAACAGGTTTCGCAAATGTTTTTCCTGCCTGCAGGCATTGGCAGGCCGCAAACAGGACAAAGGATATCTCCATGATCGAGGCACGCCTTACATAGCGTTTTTCCTGATGGGGATTCGTAAAGGCGTCGGTGCCTTTTACATGAACTACAAACGCCTCGATCTAAACCAGCGCACTTGGAGCATACTTGCTCAGTTATTCCAAGCCTGAAAGCCCGTGACAGCCTCCTTGAGGACTTACCACATCTGGGACAGATTCGCGGCTTGCGGAAATAAACAGAACACGCGCTGCAAACTGGACCATATCGAGTGATCTTTCCTGTCTTGTATTCCTCTTTGCCACACCTTATGCAGGGCTTAGAGCTTTCACACTTGCGGCACAGTGCAGATGGCTCATCAAGGGGCAATCGAGCAAGTTTATGGCATCTAGGACACGCTCGTTTTATGAAATACCGATCATAACATTTTGAGCAATATCCTTCATCTTTGTAACGCCTTTTAAGGGCAGAAACAGAGTTGCCGCATATGTCACAAATGGGCATCACGGCTTTTGCTCCTTAACCAACCTCATGATATGTTCCATTTGTTTTTTTACAAGATGGCGTTGGGTCGGCTTTGGAGGGTTACTTTTTTTTGTGTTACTTCGTTTGCGACTTTTAGGGTTGTCTGGAAGCGATTTGAAGATTGGTTGGAGAATCTTTGGCAATAGGACACCTTTGGAGCATAACGTTTGCCGTGTTGCTTGGGCTTCTTGTAAGAATTTCTGTAAAAGATGCGGCCCCTCTTCCATTAGCGCGGCGACAGCCTTTAACAATAATTGTCGATGGTGAATGCGTAAAATCTCGATTCTATCTCTTGGAGGAGGTTGGCTTTTGAGCAGATCCGTTAGGCCAAAGAGAGTTGCCAGGTGCTTGTATGCACTGGTGGATGCAACAATGAGTTTTCTAGCTAGTAATGAAAAGAAGTGAGCTAATTCAAACCACTCCGGTACACCTAGATGATTGGCTCCATAGAATCCATGTCCACTTGCCACAACTTTGTCTGCGGCTATTTGGAAAGAAAGGAGATTTGGATGGGCAGTATGGCTTTCTGCTTCTCTAAGGTCTGTTCCACACTTTGGGCAGACGGTGATACACCGATCCTCAGCTTTTAACTGATGGGGCTGAATCGGGTGGTGACAGGCAAAACACCTGTCTAACAAAGAGGAACCATGCTTTTGACAGGTGGTATGCCATCCCAGTCTCCATTGAATACGAAAATATGGTCTTCGATCTTCTTTGAGGCAATGTGGGCAGTATTGCTGACCGCTACGCCTACTGGATCCTCGTGAACCGATTGCGAGGATCCAAGGCCAAACAGAATTTGTAGGTAGGGGGGCGAAAACTGACGATGCGATTGGGCGTAGTGTCGCGAACTGGAGTGACTCTACATGGATTCCAGAAAGTACAGAAAGAGGTTTGAGCTTATTCAGGGCAACACTTCGGTCTATGTCGGTTGTCCATGGCCGCCATCTAGACCAAACGTTCCATGTTAGGGCCATGGGGTCACAGCCGTTTGAAAGGGCACTCCTGACAAGCCAAGATGAAATGATTTCATCTGGCTGCAAATTCGTCGAGACTACCCAGGTTGGTTTTACCCTGATAGCTCCCTTATGCCACGAGTAGGTTGTACCCATTTTTTGCCTTCAATAATTGATTTGTCGATTTGCTCTTTGCCACTTGTGATGGCTTCAGTTGCACATTCGATCAGAAGGCGATGCAAGTTCCCAAGATTTCCACCAGAGATTGAGTGGAGAAGAAGTGCGAGCTCTGGATTATGTAGGTTGGATGGATTCTGTAATGGTAGTATTTTTTCGAAATCAGCCAAAAGGGCTTGAAAGTCCTTATTGGTTTCCCATGTGGGGAGAGTAAGCACATCAAAACGACTAGCGTGTTGAGGGTCTGTGTGAAGAACTGTGACAGCTTCTCTTGTGCCAACTCCTACAACAGGAATCGAGAGTTCATTGCATAAAAGCTTTATTGCGTTCATCACCTCTCTTTGCTTGATGGGTGTTCCTGTAAGCAGTGAATGGAATTCATCAATGATGAGTAGGCTGACGTGACACTCACGGAATAGGTGAATGACTTGATAGCGAAGCTTGGAAGCTGGATCCGTTGGGCGGTAGGGAGTGAAAAACCGTTCAAGTATTGAAATGTATAAACTTTTTTCGTCTGCAGAGGGTGGCGCTTCAGCAATAATAATGGGCTTAACTGGCTCATTGTCCTCATTGACATAACCTTGACCACAAAGATCCTTAAAGCGCCTTACGAGGGTCGTTTTTCCATTGTTGGGGTCGCCAACCAGTAGAAGGTTTGGCATCCTTGGCCGCTTAGGCTTGTGTAGAAGGCCTTGAAGAGTGTCGAGAATCCTTTTTGCTGCAGCGTAACCTATCCAACGGGGTTGATCCATGAAGGCTATTCGCTCTTCAGAGGGCAAACCAACAATGTGTCGGAAATCAGGATGAATATGCATCGCTAGCTGTTTTGAGCTGTTGGTCATTAGGAAATATCTCCAAATCCGCCGACGTCACCATCAACGAAGCCGTCATTATTTTGGGGTTTTCTTGCCTTCTGAGCCGTTTTTTTAAACGGTGTAGCTGGAGAGATGTTCTTCTCGTGTTCTTTCCGACGTTGTGCTTGGCGACGTGCTTTTTTTGTTTTTTCTTTTGAAGCCTCAATCATTTCACGAAGTTCAACTATGGCATCCAATATACGATGTTCGTTGACGCTTTTTTCTCCTTCGGCTTTCAACTTTTTCCGTGCTTGCTGATACTCCCAAACGCTCATTGAGGGCAAAGAGAGGTTGGCGAAAGGAATCTTGAAATATTGTTTTAACTCTGGATCAAAGAACCAAACACTACTGATATCTCTTGGATCACGCCGAAAGACGAATTTGCGCTTTTCTTTCGCGTTATGTTCTTTGTAATTGATCCAGTTTCTCAAAGCTTCAGAGTAGTATTTGAGACCGTCAATGTTGACCCCAAATGTTTGAATGGTTCTTTTGAAAGAAGGAAGAAAATCAAGCAGGATATCCAGCCTGTCTGAAGGCCGTGGCCTCATGCCAATCCCTGCTTCCTCTGTATTTCCGAAAATTCCGATTTCCCATTTACGGCTTGGTGTCATGCCAATGGTGTGGTGAAGTTCGTGGTGGTAGTATTTACAAATCAATGCAACCAGCCACTTTTCAAATTCTGATTTGGTGAGGGCTGCGTGTTTTTCAGAGTTATATTCGGCCTTTTGGTGGACCGAAGAGAACGTTGTCCCAGGGAGCTCATGAATCTGTTCCATAAAAGTTCCAAGCAGTCGCTCAATGTGTGCACCATATCTCGGCACTTTTACGGGGCGGTATTCGAGATGGATTTTGCGTAGTTCACAAGATTTTTTAAAATTATCCGACTTAAAGTCTGGACCATTATCTACATGGATCGTCGTTGGTTTTCCCCAAACAGGCCAATCAGCGTCTACTGCATGCAGAGTCAGCCATTCTTCTTTGGGAAGCATAGAATGAGCTACACACATTGCAACAGAAGTACCGGAGGGGCTATCAAAAGAAAGGTAGTACCCTGTCACCATCCTTGAGTAGACATCAATGGCAAGGGTAATCCATGGTCGTCCTATAGGGCGCCTAAACTCATCATCAACGAGAATAAGGTCAACAGGCGTATGGTCAATTTGAACTACGGCTAAAGGGTGATCTGCATGAGGAAAATTACCTGGCGTTGGTTGAAACCTGGCTTTGGCCTTCTCTCTATAGCCACGTCCTCGAAGGCGCTCTTTTTCTGAAATCTTTGCAATCCTTGACCTGATGGTGGACGGACTAGGGGGGGCTATCCCCAATTCTCGGCACCTCAAACGAATTTCAACAATAGTTTTTTGCGGGGTTGGCCGTTGGGGCGTGAGATAGTAATCTCTGATGGCTTTGACGATCACCTCTTCTGCTGCATGGGAAATTCGCCCTTTACCTTGTTTCCAACCTCTGCGCTGAGGGATTAGTGCTGATATAACGCCAAAGCTTTGAAAATCGCGCAGCCAACGGTATAAGGTAGAGGGATGTACGCCAACTTCATTCGCCCTATTATTAACCCTCTTCCGCCCAGGAGAATCAAATTTAACTAAGGGTTCAATTGCTTCGTATCTTTCTTCTGCTATTTTCCAGTCATCAGTTGTGATTTCATCAAGATCTAGATCAACAGAGGTTTGTTCTTTTTCGCCTTCAAGGGCTCGTAGTTCTCCAATTCTTAGCGGAACGCTTCGCCCGCTGTGCACTTCAACACCAATTACTGATTCGAAATCAAGTATCTCGGAGAGGCGATAAACCTGCTCCCCACAAACTACGAGGTTGCCCACCCTGATATCGACAGGCGTTCGTTGGGGTTCAAAGCTCTCTTTAACCTGATATCCATCTATATGTTTAGTCATTGGTAGGTACCCAGAGTTCTGTTTGTTCGTTTAAGGGAAGTGACATGTCACAGTCTAATTTGCGAGTTGCCAATAAATACCAAATATGACTGAGGCCTTCCGATCTGTAGTTGCCCATAAAGTGCCTAGCAAGAATTCTATCAATTGAGATCGCGCCCTTTGTTTGGATATTTTTTGTGACCCATTCTGATTCTTCTGGTGCAAAGCTCATTTGTTTATATCTTTCGAGAAAGCGGATATTTTTATACACTTGGTCCCTTATCCGCGACTCATCGTGAATATGAAAAAACCATCCCTTCTCTTTGGCGTAACGATAGGCTGCCTTCCATTTTAATAACCATTTACGACGATTGGCACGCCAGTGTGCTTCTGGTTTAACCTCAATCAATTGAGGACGAATATGGTTGGCGTAACAGGAATTACCCATCTTGTAATAAACAAGAAAATCGGGGGTGTAGGTTCGCGACTGGCCGTTCCCATCTGTGAAAGGAATTTCACAAGGCTGTGGTATCACATCAAGGACTGCCAAATTAAATTCAAGCCTGATGAGAAAATCTCGTTCAAGCGAAGATTCAAACTGTATCGCCGATTCTCCTCTGAACACATATGAACCAGAGATACTTCTGCGGGTTGATTTAATCTTACGGACCTGACGTGGCTTTTTGTCGCATTTATTATAGTACATATCTATCTCCGTCGCATCTAATCTTAGAATTCTGTCGCATTAATTTCAAGAGGCCATTCCATCAAATGAAGGCTTCTAGAGGGTGTTGTCGCATTTATTGTAACAAATTACAGCGGGCGCTATCCCCAGCCCGGAGAAACGTCCCTTGCCCATCGCGGCGTCCTGTTTCTCGATGAAATGCCCGAATTCCAGAAGTCCGTGCTCGAGGTGCTCAGGCAGCCGCTTGAGGACGGTGAGGTCTCCATTTCCCGCTCCCTCGTCTCCCTGAATTATCCGGCGGAAGTCATGCTGGTCGCGGCTATGAATCCCTGTCCGTGCGGATATCTCACGGACGAGACCCACCCCTGCCAGTGTTCGCCGCTGGCCGTGCAGCGGTACCGGGGCAAGATTTCCGGCCCCCTTCTCGACCGCATTGATCTTCAGGTGGATGTCCCAGCCGTGCCGTACGACGACCTCAAGCAGGCAAAGAGCAGCGTGGATTCCGCCACCATGCGGGAGCGGATCGCCCGCGCCCGTGAGATTCAGGAAAAGCGGTACAGCGACATGTCCATCCTGACCAATTCCGAGCTGGAAGGGTCCGCGCAGGAAAAGTACTGTGAAGTGGGCGAACAGGGACACGCCTTTCTCAAGCAGGCCGTGGAATCCCTCGGACTGTCGGCCCGCGCTTACACCCGTGTACTGCGGATCGCCCGGACCATAGCCGACCTTGAGGGTGTTCCCGGCATAGCCGTCGAACACCTTGCCGAGGCCATCAACTACCGGACCATGGACCGGCAGGGAACGGCGTCGTGAACTTGCCGGAATGTTTGTAGGATTGCCTCCGGCGGCTTAAGAACCTCTTGAAAGAGGTTCTTAAGAATCTCCAGAACTTTTTGGCGCGCCTTCGGCGAGGTTTTCGTCATATCAAAGAGAAGTGAAGACTATCCGTCTCCGCGCAGGGCTTGGATGGGGTCGAGATCAGCGGCCTGTTTGGCGGGTTTCAGGCCGAAAATGATGCCCACGACCTGCGAACCGGCCAGCGCCATGAAGAACGCTTTCCATGAAAATTGGATGGTCAGGATATCGAGCCGCGACAGGAACTGGCCCAGTCCCAGCCCGAGGAACAGGCCGAGCACGCCGCCCAGCAGTGTCAGGGCGCACGCCTCCACAAGGAACTGCATCATGATCGCGGATTTGTGCGCGCCGAGCGCCTTTTTCAGGCCGATCTCCTCGCTCCTCTCCGACACGCTGATCGAGAAGAGATTCGCCAGAACAAAACCGCCCACCAGTAGCGCGATGGTCGCGGTCACACCGAGAAAAACCGTCAGTCCGCCCTTGAAAATAGCCAGAAACTTGAGCACCTCATCCGCCGTCAGGATGGTGAAGTCATCGTCCTCGGTCTCGTCCAGCCCGTGCTGGTCCCGCAGCAGTGAGCGCAGGTTTTCGGTGTGCGCTTCCATGTAGTCCGGTTCGTAGAACTTCACCCGCAACGCCCTGAAATACTTCCGGTTCAGATTATACCGCTGCAACAACGTGCTCAGGGGAATGATGATGCGGTTGTCGATGTCGCCGCCGCCACCGCCCGTGAAGCCGCGGTAGGAAAGCCTGCCCACCACCTGAAACGGGATGTTCGAAATGTAGATGACCTCGCCGATGGGCGATTTGTCGCCGAACAGTTCTTCCGACGGTTTGCTTCCGATCAACGCCACCTTTGTGCCGAGGCGTTCATCTTCCTTCGTGATGTCGCGCCCTTCCGCCAGCGGCCAGTTCCACGCCTTGGAATAGTCATTGGTCGCGCCGACGATCACCACGTCCTGATAGTTTTGGTTGCCATGTTTCACGGTCTGGCCGAACCGTGCCCGCATGGGTATCACCTGATACGCTCCGGGCAGCGAATCTTCCATCCGCTTGGCGTCGTCCCGGCTCAGGGTCAGCGTACGCATGCCCACGGCCCGCTTCTTGATATTGCCGCCGAACACCAGCGCCGAATCCGGCCCGAACATGTCCACGATCTGCATCGCCTTCCGGTTCGCGCCGTCCACCGCCGTCACGATCAGGGTCAGTCCCGCTATGCCGAATGCCACGCCCAAAACCACGAACAGAGACCTGAGCTTGAAAGCCCAGACAGCCTCCATCCCCATGGATGCAATTCGTGACAACAGACGCGGTGTCATAGGCGGTTGCCTCCGGCGGCCAGAGAGAGGGGGAAGGGAGAACCCCGCTTTCTAAGGGGGGTTCTCCCTTCCCCCTCTCTCTGGACTCTCTCCCCCATCCCTTTCCCCGTAACTTTTTGGATGCGCTAGGCGCGCGTGCGGCGAGGGATGAAAGAGAGGTTTATTAAATTGTTACGGATTACGTTTCAGGCAATCCGGCGTAAAAAAAGCAAATTCAAGCTATTAAAATCAAATCAGTAAATATGAAAATATGAAAGAACGATTTTATGTTTCAGCCCCAGTCTCCTTATAACCACCCCGCCGAAGGCGCGCCAAAAAGCTTCGGAGATTCTTAAGAACCCTTCTCGAAGGGTTCTTAAGCCGCCGGAGGCATCCTTCTTACCTCACATCTTCTGCGATCATGCCGTCGTGGAGTTTTATGATTCGTCCGGCTTCCTTGGCCACATCTTCGTCGTGCGTGACCAGCACGATGGTTTTTCCGCTGTCGTGCACGGTGTGAAAGAGTTTCATTATTTCGGTTGAGGTGGCGGAATCGAGCTGTCCTGTCGGTTCATCGGCGAGGATGATGTCGGGTTCGTTGAGCAGTGCGCGGGCCATGGCGACGCGCTGCTGCTGTCCGCCGGAGAGCCGGGACGGATTGAAGTCCATGCGATCGGCGAGTCCGACCTGTTCAAGGAGCGATTCGGCGCGGGCCTTGAGTTCGGTGCGCGGTACGCCGGAGTAGAGTCCCGGCAGGATAACATTTTCAAGCGCCGTGGCGTACGGGATGAGATAGAAGGACTGGAACACGAATCCGAGGGCGCGGTTCCGGAGATCGGACTGGCGGTCGTCGTCGAGCGTGGAGGTGTCGAGTCCGGTGAGTTCGTACCGGCCCGAGGTGGGACGGTCGAGAAGCCCGATGATGTGCAGCAGGGTTGATTTCCCCGAGCCTGAGGTACCCTGAAGCGCGACGAATTCGTTCTGGCCGATGTCGAGGGTGATGGACTTGAGCACCTCGATGCCGGACGTGTCGTTGCCGTTCTTGCGGTCGGCAGTCTGGCAGAAGGTCTTGTTTATGTCCGTAAGGGAAATGGCGCTCATGCTATTTGCCCTTTTTCTTGATCTTGGAACCGGGCAGGACGAGCTGCGTGGCAACCACGTCGCCTTCGTTCAGGCCGCCGAGCACTTCGCTTCGCTTGAGACCGGCGAGTCCGAGTTCCGGCGTGACTTCGCGGGGTTCCTTTTCCGGGTCGGTGACCACGAAACAGACCTGCCGATTGGAGACCCATTTCAGGGCGTTGTTCGGCACGGCGAGTACGTCTTTCTTGGTCTCGACGATGATCTTGCACTGGGTGGTCATTTCCGGGCGCAGGTATTTGGCCTGTTCCCCGGTCACGAGCACGAGGGTGCGGTAGTAGACGATGTTGTCCCGGATCTCCGGTTCGGGATAGATGCGGTCCACGGTGCCTTCGAACACGCGGTCGCGGTAGGCGTCCACGGTGTAGCGCACGGGCAGCCCTGTGGTGACGCGCCCCACGTCGGTCTCATCGATGTAAATCCACATTTCGAGCCGTGTGGGATCGAGCACGGTGATAAGGTTGGACACGGACAGGCCGGAGACGATGGTTTCGCCTTCCTGAGCGGCCACCTGCGAGACCACGCCGTCGATGGGGGAGAAAATCTTGGTGTAGGAAAGCTGGACCTGAAGGGTCTGGAGCTTGGCGCGGGACGAGGCGACCGCGTGGCGGGCCATTTCCGCGTCCTGATAGGCCACGTCGAGGGAGTCCTGCGCTTCGAGCTTCTGCCTGACGAGGGACTGCTTCCGGGGCAGGTTTTTCTCCATGTATTCGAGCTTGGCCTGTTCGAGGCGGAGGTTTGCCGCCGCTTCCGATATACGGGCGCGGAGTTCGCGGCTGTCGATTTCCGCGATGAGGTCGCCCTTTTTGACTTGGTCGCCCACTTTGACGGGCACGGCGTCGAGCACGCCGGTTGCGCGTGCGCCGATCTTGACCTGTGCGCCCACCTGTGCCTTGACGATGCCTGTTGCTTCGAGGATGCGCGAGACTGTGCCCCGCTCGATAGTGGCGGTCTTGATGACCTTGATTTTGCCTGCGGATTTCCCGCCGACGAAATACCAGATGCCGCCGCCGGTGATAAGCGCTGCGATGAGTATGAATATGAGTTTTTTCATGGGAGCCTGCTTTGTTCCGTGCGTTCCTGTTCCTGTTGAAGCACATCCGCGAATTTCGGTATCCGCATCCGTTTCCGGCGCATGAAGATATCACGGAATGTGACGGCCTTGAAGGAGTACCCGCAGTCGGGCCTGAGCCAGCCGCCCTGGTAATATAGCGACTTGGGAGGATAATTTCTACATAAAGGAAGACGATCGGCGTGGCAGGAGCAGAGACCGCTCTTTTCCTGAAGGGAACAGGCAAAGACCAGATGGCCGAATTCGTCACGTCCGGTGATGCTGAAACGCTGATGGTCCGGTTCTTCCCGGCAGAGTTCCTCGAAGTGGCGTTCCTTCTTGAGCCACCGTTTCTTGTGGCGCAGCAGGATGTCGTGGCAGCATTCGCCGCACATCTTGCACTGGCCTGTCACCTCCACGTCCCGCCGCAGCACAAAGGAGCGGAAGCGGCGGAACAGGCCGGTGAAGGCGTGCAGTTCACTCACGGGTTAGCCCTCAAGCTCCCTGATCCATTCGAGGATGGGAACTTCCATGACGGCCCGGATTTCATCGAGCCGAGCCTGTGATTCGGCTTCGAAACGGAGCACGAGCGCGCCCTGCGTATTGGATGCGCGGACCAGTCCCCAGCCGTCGCCGAATTCCACGCGTGCGCCGTCCATGTCGATGACGTCATACCGCTCGCGGAAATAGTCCTGAGCGCGTTTGACCACGTCGAACTTGATGGATTCCGGACAGTCCATACGGATTTCCGGGGTGTTGTACGTGGTCGGCCAGTCCGCGAGCATTTTAGACAGCGGGGTGTCGGTGCGGCTCATGATGCCTGCGAGCAGGAGCGCGCCGAAGGTGGCGTCGTCAAAGCCGTGATAGCCGTGGAAAAAGAACATGTGGCCGGACATCTCGCCACCGATGGCAGCGCCGGTCTCGATCATGCGGCCTTTCACGATGGAATGGCCGGTGATGCACATCTCGGCCTCGCCGCCGTGGTCCTCCACGTCCTTGAACAGGAGATGGCTGCACTTCACGTCCGCCACCACGCCCGCGCCGGGGAGCGTTTGCAGCAGGTCACGTGCATAGATGGCGAGCAGTTGGTCGCCGAACATGAGGCGTCCGGTCTCGTCCACCGCGCCGATGCGGTCGCCGTCGCCGTCCAGTCCCACGCCGAAGTCCGCGCCGACCTCGACGACCTTGGCCTTGAGGTCTTCCACGTATTCCTCGACCACGGGGTCGGGATGGTGGTTGGGAAAGTTGCCGTCCGGCTCGCAGTAGAGACGGACCACCTCGGCTCCGGCGGCTTCGAGGATGTCTGCCGTGACTTCGCCGCCTGCGCCGTTGCCGCCGTCCACCACGATCTTGAGGGGGCGGTCGATGCTCACGCGGGAGAGCAGGTCTTCCTTGTAGGTGGGCAGGATGTCATGATGCGAGACAAGGCCGGAACCGGTCGGGAAATCGCCTGCGGCCATGAGTTCGTAAATGGCCTGAACATCGTCTCCGAAGATGGTGGATTCGCCGCCCCATACCTTGAACCCGTTGTATTCACTCGGGTTGTGGCTTGCCGTAATCATCACGCCCGCCTTGAATCCGAGGTGCTTGGCCGCGAAATAGAAAATCGGCGTGGACACCTGATCGAGACAGACCACGTCGATGCCGGTTTCCGCCAGCCCCTGCGCCATGGCGGCCTGATACGCCGGGGAACTGGCGCGGCAGTCATGCCCGAGCAGGGCGCGGTTCCATCCCTGCTTCAGAAAATACGCGCCGCAGGCTCGGGCAAGAACCCGTACCCACTCGGTGTCGAAATCCTCGTCCACGATGCCGCGGATGTCATATGCCCGGAAGATGTGTCGCTTTATGTCTTTCATGGTCCGGAGTGTGCCTGTCTCTTGCGAACAATTCAAGGGGATATGGGCGATTTGAAACAAGGGATACTTGCGTTCGAATGACGTATGCCGGGATGGAAGGCTTGGTGTTGACGTATCGTTTGTGTGCTGCAAGTTCGCTTATAGCCGTTTTTTATATGGAAAATGATCGATATGCGGTTTGAAAACGGTAAAAAGGCAGAATACCGCGCCTTTTCGGAGAGTTTCTTCCATCCTGTCTTGACCTACCCTGTCTAAGAGCCTATTTCTGACCTATTATGAATTGGGATTGGGAAAAATTACAAAAGCAGCAACAGGGGCGCCCCGGCGGCAAGCCGCCGAATTTCGAAGATTTCCAGGATCAGTTTGACAAGTTCAAGAACTTCAAGCTGCCCGGTTGGAAACTCATCGTACCGGTTTTCATTCTTCTCTGGATCGCCAGCGGTTTCTACATTGTGGAACCCGACGAGGTAGGTGTGGTCAAACAGTTCGGCAAATTCAACCGCATCACCACTGCGGGGCCGAATTACCACATTCCATATCCGGTGGAGAGCGTCTTGACCCCCAAGGTCACGCAGATCCGGCGTATCGAATTCGGTTTCCGTTCTTCGGGTCGCGCCCGAAGCGCGGGCTTTCAGCAGGGCATCAGTCGTGACGTGCCGGAACAGGCTCTCATGCTCACGGGTGACGAGAATATCGTCTCCGTGCAGTTCATCGTCCAGTACATGATCAAGGACGCCGAAGAGTATCTGTTCAACGTTTATGACCCGACTAAGACGATCATCCATGCCGGTGAAGCGGCCATGCGCGAAATTATCGGCAAGGGCAAGATCGACGACGCGCTGACCACCGGAAAGCAGGAGATTCAGGTCCAGACCCGCGATCTCATGCAGGAGATCCTTGATTCCTACAAGACCGGCATCAACATCGTGGCCGTGCAGATGCAGAACGTGCATCCGCCGGAACAGGTGGTGGACGCATTCAAGGACGTCGCCAGTGCCCGCGAGGACAAAAGCCGCTTCATCAACGAGGCCGAGGCGTATCAGCGTGACATCCTGCCCAAGGCACGAGGCGAGGCATCCCGCATCGTCAATGCGGCACAGGCTTACAAGGAAGCCAAGATCCGTCGCGCACAGGGTGACGCCGCCCACTTCCTGTCCGTGCTCAAGGAATACAACAAGGCCAAGGATATCACCCGCCGCCGTCTGTACCTTGAAGCCATGGAAGGGATTCTCCAGAATCCAGAAGTGGAAAAGCTCATCATGTCCGACGACGCGTTGAAAAAATCCGTTCCCTACCTGCCACTGGAAAAGCTGCCCAAGGCGGCTCCGGCCAGGGAAAAGCAATAAGGCAGGCACAGCATGAAAAAATCAACACTCGGTTTTATTATACTGATTATCGTAGGCGCATTTGCGCTGACCCAGACCGCCTTCACCGTCGACGAGACGGAAACGGCCATTGTCATTCAGCTCGGCCGTCCGGTGGGCGACAAGGCGCTCGGCCCCGGTTTGCACTTCAAGCTGCCGCTTGTCCAGAATGTCGTCTTCTTTGATGCGCGCACGCTGGATTTCGACGCCAAGCCCGAAGAGATCACCACCACGGACAAGAAGTACATGAACGTGGACTCCTATACTAAGTGGCGCATTGTCGACCCGCTGACCTTTTACACCAAGGTCCGCACCATTCAGGGCGCGCAGGCCCGTCTGGACGATATCGTCCGGTCGCAGTTGCGTGTTGCTCTTGGTCGATACACCCTCATCGAGGTCGTGTCCCACAAGCGTCAGGAGATCATGACCGCGGTCACCAAGCGTTCCAAGGAATTGCTCGAGCCCTACGGCATCGACATCCTCGATGTACGCATCAAGCGGACCGACCTGCCTGCGGAAAACGCCCGCGCCATCTTCGGCCGCATGAAGGCCGAACGTGAGCGTCAGGCCAAGCAGTACCGCTCCGAAGGCCGCGAGGCCTCTGCCAAGATCAAGGCCACTGCGGACAAGGAACGCACCATCATTCTCGCCGATGCGGACAAGCAGTCCGAAATCGTCCGAGGTGAAGGTGATGCACAGGCTACCAAAATCTACGCCGAAGCCCTGGGCCAGTCCCCGGACTTCTATGCGTTCACACGCAGCCTCGAAGCATACCGCAAGGGCTTCAGCAAGAATTCCCGATTCATCATGACTCCCAAGAGCCGCTTCTTGCAGCACATGCAGTAAGCCGTCTCGACACGGAAAAACAGAAAGGGCCGCCCATTTCGGGTGGCCCTTTTTCGTGTCAAATCAGAGAGTGAAGCCGCCTTCGGCGGGGTGTCGGGTGGGTTTGCCTCCGGCGGCTCAAGAACCCTTCGTGAAGGGTTCTTGAGAATCTCCTAAGCTTTTTGGCGCGCCTTCGGCGGAAGTTTTTGTTTAAAGTCGGTGCGAATTTTTTATTAAATACTTTGCGCCGATAGGCGCAGACGGGATTCTCAAGGCCTTCGGCCTTGAGCGAGTCCAGAGCAGCGCTTTGGTCTCTCCGAAGGAGGCCACGCGGCAGCAGCCCGCGCAGCGGTCCCCCCGAAGGGGCCGCCGGAGGCATGCGCCGGTAGAACGTCCTCAGCTACTCTTCGACGTCGTCGAGCAGATCACTGCCGGACGCGGCGGTGCGGGCGAGGATGTCGCAGCGCTCGTTGAACTGGTGTCCGCTGTGTCCCTTGACCCAGTGGAAATTGACGGTGTGCTTTTCGATGAGCGGGACGAGCTGCCGCCAGAGGTCCTGATTCTTGACCGGCTTTTTGGCGGCGGTTTTCCAGCCGTTCTTGAGCCAGTTCTTGAGCCAGTTTTTCGTGATGGCCTGCTGCACGTATTTGGAATCGGTCCAGAGTGTGACTTCGCAGGGGCGGGTCAATGCTTCGAGCGCCACGATCACCGCGAGCAGTTCCATGCGGTTGTTGGTGGTATTCTTGTATCCCTGTGAAAATTCCTTGTAGTTCTTGGCATCCTTGCCTTTGTATTCGCCGTAGACGAGAACGGCTCCGTAGCCGCCCGGTCCGGGGTTTCCGAGGCATGATCCGTCGGTGTAGATAGTGACGAGTTCGCTCACTGTGAGGGGTCTCCCTGTTGGATTTCGGTCAGTTTTTCAAAAATGGCCGCAAGCACGATCTGTATCTCCTGCGGCCAGTCGCCGATCTGGAAAGAGGGCAGCAGGTATTCGAACTTGAGAGCGCGGATAAAGTCGTCGCCGAGAGCCTGACGCATCATGCCGGGAAAGCGGAGTTCCACTTCGCCGATGGATGGAGCCAGCCCGATGTACATGGTCTTGGAATCAAGTTCCGGCACCACGAAATCGCCGCCGTAGATGTGTATCTTGCAGGACAGGCCGAATTCGCTTTTGAGGGCGCGGGTAAAGGATATGATGAATTTTTTCTGTTCGTTGTCGAGAGTGTGGGTCTCGTCGTAAACCGAGCCTTCACGGTTGAGTTTCTCGATCACGCGCTCATTGTTTGCCATGAACGCCCACGCCACGGCCGCGAAGACGAGCACAAGCGCAATGGAGCGGATGATTTTTTCCTTCGGCGTATCACCGTGCACTCTGGGGACATTGATTCTCATGGATGCATCCTTTTCCCTTGCCGTATCAAACCACGATACAACGACTTTCCCTTCACTAACGCGAGGCGTGGAGACATGCAAGGTGAGTGTGTGGGATGTTTTTTTTGAAATAAAGAAAAAGCAAAAGACAAAAGGCAATAAAGGCAGAGAGCCGTCGCTGCCGCTCCTCCAAGTTTTAAGAGCCCTCCCGGCGGGGTTCTTTCTTTTTCCAAAGCAGAAAAGAAAGAACGAAAGAAACTGCTTTTTTTCTTAGCTTCACCGCCTAGTATCTTCGTAGCCAAGAATCTGATCAAACCGGGCCGCTCCCGAATCCAGTCGCCGGGGACGGCTCCGGATTCGAAGAGCCGCGGCTTCCGTTTTGTCAGCTTCTAGGCTCCGAAGCTAAGGGCTATTGCCGGTCTTCGTGTGGAACAAACATGAAAGGCAAGCAGGGAAGCATAAGGGCGTGCTTTCGTTGCCGCACTTGCCTTTCGCTCCCTTAACAACCGAAGTACCCCGACTAGCCAATTAAACCTCACAAGTCTTAGAAGCTGACTGATCGGGGAAGGCGGCTTTAGTAGCGGGATATGTATGAATCGACATAATCCCGTACCCGCCGGAATGGCAGGGCCTACGCTTTTCATGGAGTGGAGCCGCCCCGATCAGATCAGCTTCTCGGCGGTGAGGACTTGGCGGGTAAATCAAGGTAAAGCCGGGTTTCTTTGGTTCTTTCTTGAGCCGGCTCAGTCAAGAAAGAACCGCCGTCCGCGTAGGACACGGAAGGAGCGTGAGCGACTGGATTTCTGCCTTTCGTCTTTTGCCGTTCTAATCAAGGCACCCAAGGAAAACTCTACAATTCCCGCTTACACGCCAGCGGCATGCGCCAGCCGGTGCCAAAAGAACGTGGGGTGAGCTTGATGCCGGGGGCGGCCTGACGCCGCTTGAATTCGGCGAACCGGACAAGGCCGAGGATTTTCTCCACGGTTTCCGGTTCAAATCCTGCGTCGATGATCTGCCGTGCGGACTGGTGCTGCTCGATATGCAGGGCGAGAATGGCGTCGAGGATATCGTAGGGCGGCAGGGAATCCTGATCCTTCTGGTCCGGCCTGAGTTCGGCGGACGGCGGCTTGGTTATGATCGCCTCGGGAATGTGCGGCCCGACGTGCTCGTTGTACCAGCGGGCGAGCGCGAAGACCG
Source organism: uncultured Pseudodesulfovibrio sp. (assembly GCF_963664965.1). NCBI lineage: Bacteria > Pseudomonadati > Thermodesulfobacteriota > Desulfovibrionia > Desulfovibrionales > Desulfovibrionaceae > Pseudodesulfovibrio > uncultured Pseudodesulfovibrio sp. The sequence continues at coordinate 613,824 of NZ_OY761823.1, forward strand.
CGGTCTTGTCCACGTCCGAGATGACGCCGAATCCGCCGGCCATGTCGCCGTATATGGTGCAGTACCCTACCGCGAGTTCGCTCTTGTTGCCCGTGGTGAGCAGCAGGGAGCGGTGCTTGTTGGACAGGGCCATGAGCAGATTCCCGCGAATGCGCGACTGGATGTTTTCCTCGGTGGTGTCGGGCGCGAGACCTTCAAAGGGCGCGGCAAGAGTGGCCGTGAACCGCTCCATGATCGGCTCGATGGGCAGGGTGAGCGTTTCGATGCCGAGATTTTTTGCAAGGGCCAATGAATCATCAATGCTGCCCTGACTGGAGTAGGGCGAAGGCATGAGCACGCAGAGCACGTTTTCAGGCCCGAAGGCCTCGGCGGCGACCACGGCGGTCACTGCGGAATCGATGCCCCCGGACAAACCGACGAGCGCCTTGGTGAAACCGCTCTTGTGTCCATAGTCGCGGGTGCCCATCACAAGGGCGCGCCATGTCTCGGACTCGCGGGAAAAATCGTCTTCCGTGACGGACGGCTCCGTGGCCTCGGTGTCTACGACGAGAACATTTTCGATGAAACCGGGAGCGCGTGCGATAAGGGTTCCGTCCTTGGAAAAAGCGCAGGAGCGACCATCAAAGACGAGATCGTCGTTTCCGCCCACCTGATTGGCATACACCAGCGGCATGCCGTACTTGCTTGCCACGGTGCCGAGCATGTCCTCGCGCAGCTCCTGCTTGCCGAGGAAAAGTGGTGAGGCGGACAGGTTCACGATGATGTCCGGGGAATAGGCGGACGCCTCTTCGAGCGGATCACGCGAATAGGTGCGGGAATCCCAGTAGTCCTTGTCGTTCCACGCATCCTCGCAGATGGTCACGGCAATGGTCGAGCCGTTCAGTTCAAGAATGTTGCCCTTGAGGTTGCCTGTGGGCGCGGGTTCGAAATAGCGGGCTTCGTCGAATACGTCATAGGTGGGCAGCAGTGTTTTCCTGAAGGTGCGGCGGATTTCCCCTTCCTGACAGAAGAGGGCGCAGTTGAACACCGGCTTGCCCTGTCCGGTGGTGTTTTTTCCCACGCAGCCGAGCAGCAGGGGAGGAGCGTCCGCAAGATCGCGGGCCAGCGCTTCCGCTTCGTCGCGGGCCGTGTCCACAAACCCGCCGTACAGCAGCAGGTCGCGGGGCGGATAGCCGGTCAGCGCGAGTTCCGACGTGACGCAGAGTTCCGCGCCGAGTTCTGCGGCCCGGATGACGGCATCCCGAATTTTCGTACGGTTGCCGGAAAGGTCCCCTACCACGGGATTGATCTGGATAAGCCCTATTTTCATGGGTTCCTGATACGCCAAAGCGGAATGCGGGGCAACCCGCGGCTGTCAGCTCCGGGCGTCAGGGAAGACGTGTTGCGTGATGGCGGGCCATGGTCCGGCAAAGCTCCAGCCCGTGCATTCGCCGGGTGTATTCGTGATGAGAATGCGCTCAATGGCCGGATCGAGAACCGGATGCGTGAGCACTTCCGGCAGATCGTCAATGAAAATGTCGCATCCCAGCGCGTTGATGCGCCGCGCCTTGGCCTCACGTTCGGACTCGAAAAAGACTTCGCCCGGAGAAAAACCGAATCCGCCGGAACAGACCGGCAGGAAGAACCCCTGGCTTTCCATCCATCCGAGCGCGGCCTGACGCAGGTCCGTGCCTCCCGGATCGATTGCCGCATACCGGCTCTTGTGGCTGACGATCACCAGCTCCACGCCTTTGTCGCGGCAGAGCCGGAGGAAATCCGCGGCCCCCTCCATGAATCGGCCACGCCCGATTTCCGGGCCGTAGACTGCGGCTTGCAGCTTCTGCCACTCGATGTCGCTGAAATGCTCCCAGACATGGGCGCGCACAGCTCCTTTGTCCTCGGCTATGGTTGCCGGGACAAAGTCCCACTCCACAGCCAGTTCCCGAAAGATATGGCCGTACTCGATAAGTGTGTTGTCAAAATCCAGACCGATACGCATGCCTTGTCCTGCCTCAGATTGAAGGCTGGCGTCAATGGGAAAGCGCCGTGACCGATACCGAGTGCGGCCCGCCTGTCCTTCCGAGGCGTCTCTGGACCTGAGGCCATGGAATTGTTACCTTTGCGGTTGGCGTAATGGGGCGCCGTGTTGCAAATGCAGGAGCAGTGAATGAAGAAAGCCGCTTATGTGGACGTCGATTTTTTCGGCATGCCGAACGGAACCAAGGCGACACCGCTGGGCGGCGGGCGCAACAGTCAGGTGTTCCTGCTTGAACCGCCGGGGCGTGAACCGCTCGTGTTCAAGCGGTATTTCGTGGACCCGCGGGACAAGCGGGACCGGCAGGGGACCGAGGCTCGCGCACTTCGTTTTCTGGAACAGGCGGGAGTGAAGGAATCGCCCCTGCTACTCACGCTCGACACGGACCGGCAGGCGTCCATGCTTTCCCTCGTGGAAGGGGAAAAAGTCACCGAACCGGATGCGGCTGCAATGGATATGGCGGGCGCGTTCATGGTTCGTCTCATCGAGCTTTCCGCTACGGCGGCAGCGGATGAGGCCGGGTTCAATCCCGCATCCGAAGCATTCTTTTCGGCATCCGAAGTGGTGGACAATATCGAGATGCGGCTGGCACGGCTCGACGGTGTGAGCGACGACTGCCCTTTGTGCCGGGAATTAATGGCCTTTCTGAACAACGACCTGCGGCCTGCCTTTGCGGGATATGTGGAATCCTGTGAGGAACAGTTGAAAGCGGCGGGCATGGGTATGGACCGGGAAATCCCGGAAGAATGGCGTATCCTCAGCCCGTCGGATTTCGGTCTGCATAACGCCCTTCGCCGACCCGACGGCGGATTGTCGTTTTTCGATTACGAATATTTCGGATGGGACGACCCGTCCAAGATGCTGGCGGACTTCTGTCTGCATCCAGCCATGACTTTGGCGGAACCGATGCAGGCGCGGTTTGTATCGACGGTGCTGCCCGCGCTGGAGAAGAACGGCTACCGCCATGAACGGGCCGTTGCCATGTTCCCGCTGTTCGGCATCAAGTGGTGCTGTATCCTGCTCAATGAATTCGTTCCCCGTGAGGCGGCGAGGCGGAGTTTTGCCAAGGCCGAGGAAACCGAAGGACAGCGGCGGGTGCTTGAACGACAGTTGAACAAGGCGCGGACCATGCTGAACGGGCTGAAGGAGCGGGCCGGAACGTTTGCCCGCCTCATGTCATGACACACAATCCTTTCAACGAGTACATACAATGAGCAAGAATATTCTCGTGACCGGTGGTGCCGGATACATCGGAAGCCACACCTGCAAGGCGCTGGCAGCACGCGGGTTCACACCCGTCACCTATGACAGCATGGTCTACGGCCATGAATGGGCTGTGAAATGGGGACCGCTTGTCAGGGGCGATATCGCGGACCGGGTCGCACTCGACGCGGTATTCGAGGAATACAACCCCGCCGGAGTCATTCACTTTGCCGCCTTCATCGCTGTGGGTGAATCCGTGCAGGATCCGGCTAAGTACTACCGCAACAATTCGGTCGGCACCCTGACCCTGCTCGAGGCCATGCGCGACCATGGCGTGAAGCCCATCGTGTTTTCTTCCACCGCTGCCATGTACGGCATGCCGCAGGCCGTGCCCATCGTGGAAAGCCATCCCCAGTGGCCCATCAATCCGTACGGGTGGAGCAAATTCATGGTGGAGCGCATGCTTGAAGATTTCGGACGGGCCTACGGCACCCGTCATTGCGCCCTGCGCTATTTCAATGCCGCCGGGGCCGACCCGGACGGCGAAATCGGTGAGGCGCACGACCCGGAAACGCATCTCATTCCGCTGGTGCTTCAGGCCGCCCGCAACCCGGAAAAGCCCATCACGGTTTTCGGTACGGATTACGACACGCCGGACGGCACCTGCATCCGCGACTACATCCACGTCAACGATCTGGCCGATGCCCATATCCGGGCGCTCGATTATCTCGCGGACAACAGCTCCGCAGCCATCAACCTCGGCACCGGCACCGGCAACTCGGTGCAGGAGATTATAGAGGCGTCCCGCTCGGTGACCGGCGTGGACATCCAGCCGCAGTTCGGTCCGCGCCGCGAAGGCGATCCGTCCCGTCTGGTGGCCGATCGCACGCTGGCAAAGCAGAAGCTGGGTTGGGAACCGCAGTTCACCGACATCACCGAGACCATCGGGCACGCCTGGAACTGGATGCAGAGTCAGGCATAAACGCCATGCCGGAACGCCTCGTCTTTACCCACCTAGAACCCGCGCCGCATCCCACCCGCGTCTGGCCGGTATTCCTGCCTTTCGCCGGCTGTCCCTACCGCTGCGTATTTTGCGCGCAGGACAAGCAGACCGGACAGGACGGCGCGGAACTCGAAAAGATTCTCCACGCGCTGGAACACGACCTCGACGAGGCACTGGCGAACGGTAAGGGACCGTATGAACTCGCCTTTTATGGAGGCACGTTCACGGCCCTGCCCGAACCGTGGCCCCAGATGTTTCTCGGTCTGGCCATGCGCTACCGGGAACGCGGTCTTGTCACGCATGTACGCTGTTCCACCCGGCCCGACTGCGTGGACGACTTTTCCCTGTCCATGCTTCGGGCGCAGGGACTGGACATGGTGGAACTCGGCATCCAGTCGTTTGACGACGACGCCCTGAAAACATCCGGACGCGGATATGACGGCGACACGGCACGGCAGGCCTGCGACATGGTCAAACGAGCCGGACTCGGGCTGGGCGTGCAATTGCTCCCCGGACTGCCCGGTGACCGGCCCGGGATTTTTGCCAAAGACGTGCAAGTCGCTGCGGACATGGAACCCGAGACGGCGCGGCTCTACCCGTGCCTTGTCATCAAGGGCACGCCGCTCGCCCGGTTGTGGGAACGCGGTGAATACGAACCATGGTCTGTTGAACAGGCGCGGGAAGAACTGGCAGCGGCACTTCCGGTGCTGTGGGAAAAAAACGTGCGCGTCATCCGGCTCGGCCTCGCCCCGGAAGGCACGCTTCAGGAAAACATCCTGGCCGGACCGTGGCATCCGGCACTCGGGCAATCCGCGCGCGGGCTGGCACTGTTCAACATGGTGCTGGAACAGGCTGAAACCCTTGGAGCGGCTTCGATCCGAATTGACGTGCCGCGCCGCTATCAGGGTGAATTTTTCGGGCACGGCAATGAGCTGTACAAACCGTATATGGCAATCGGGCTGGACAAAATACATGTTCGTTACGTGGACGGCGGGGAGTTTGTGCTGACGGCGATGGCATGAAAGGCAATAAAGGCAGAGAGCCGTCGCTGCCGCTCCTCCAAGCTGTAAGAGCCCTCCCGGCGGGGTTCTTTCTTTTTCCAAAGCAGAAAAGAAAGAACGAAAGAAACTGCTTTTGTTCTTAACTTCACCGCCTGGTATCTTCGGAGCCTAGAAGCTAAGGGCTAAGCTAGGTCTTCGTGTGGAACAAACATGAAAGGCAAGCAGGGAAACAATAGGTGGATTTTCGTTGCCGCACTTGCCTTTCGCTCCCTTAACTATCGAAGTACCCCGGCTAGCCAATTAAACCTCACAAGCCTTAGAAGCTGACTGAGAGGGGAAGGCGGCTTTGGTGACGGGATATGTATGAATCAACATAGTCCCGTACTGACCGGAATGGCAGGTACTGCGCTTTTCCTGCTGTGGAGCCGCCCCGATCAGATCAGATTCTTGGCGGTGAGGACTTGGCGGGTAAATCAAGGTAAAGCCGGGTTTCTTTGGTCCTTTCTTGAGCCGGCTCAGTCAAGAAAGGACCGCCGTCCGCGTAGGACATGGAAGGAGCGTCAGCGACTGGATTTTTGCCTTTTTGCCTTTCCTCTTTTGTCTTTTCTCTCATTAAAATCCCCCCATCCCCCTCCCTCCTTGACACGCCTTGCCTCGACTTTTTAGGATACGCTCGGCTCAATAATGACTTTTACAGAGAAACCAAGATGATAGACATAACGACCCTGAATCCGAGAAAAATCCTGCTCCTGCGTATGGACCGTATCGGCGACATGTTCTGCGCCACTCCCGCGCTGAGGGCGTTTCGGCAGGCGTACCCCGACGCGACCATCGATCTGGTGTGCAGCGAGGGAAACCGTGCCGTGGTGCAGGATAACCCGCACATCGACAACCTGTTCGTGTTCCCGCTCAAGAAGTACTGGCTGTGGCCGTATCACTTCCTGCGCCTCAAGCTGCGCGGCTATGACATGGCCGTGGCGCTCAACGGGATTTCGACCACCACGTCGCGGCTGGTTTCGTTCATTAATCCGAAATTCAAGGCCGGGACATGGGCGCGCAAGACAGAAGGCTACTATGACCTGACGGTCGGTCTCGAACCGGGTGACCACACCATTGACCAGCAGTTGAAGCTGGCGGCTGCCGTGGGCGCTCCGAGCGACGACGTGTCCATGGTCTTTCCCCGTGGGCGAAGACCTGAAGGAACGGGCGCGAGCGAAGTTTCCCCGGCGGGAAGGCAAAAAACGGGTGGCCGTGTTTATCGGCAATGCCAAGAAGGTGGACACCCGCTGGCCCGAGGACCGGTTCGTGGAGCTGGTTCGCCGTATCGTCGAGCGGGGGGATACCGAGGTGCATATCGTCGCCGGTCCCGGTGACGAGGGGCTGCTCGGCGGGTTTATGTGGAGCGATGACTGCGTGCTGTATCCGGGTGGAAGCTTGCAGGAACTCGGCGCATTTTTCGGCACCTGCGACCTGTTCGTGACCAGCTCGTCAGGCCCGATGCACCTGGCTGCCGCGGTGGACGTGCCCATGGTGGCGATACTCGCGGATTTCACCTTCGAGTGCTGGCGTCCTCTCGCCGATATCCACCGTATCGTGCAATCCGGACAGCCCGGTGTGCAGGTGGGGACCGTCACGGTCGATGAAGTTTTTGAAGCGGTGAATGAAATGGTGTAACGTTCAAGCTGGTATTGCATCCTTTGTTTTCGAAGGGGGAGAGGCACTGCCTTTCCCCCTTTTTTTGTTCGAATGAAATAGTGGTTCTATTAAAAAAAATACAGAAAGGAACATTTTTTTCCACAGGGTCTCTTGACGAGAGAAAAAACGTGCCTACTTTTCATTTTGACATCGACACAAGGAGGAACATTACATGGTAATCGACTTCAATACTCTCTACAATTTCCCGTCCCGGTTTGACCGGGTGTTTGAGGATTTCTTCAAGCCGCCCATGGGCAATGACCGCCGTCTGGCTTACCCTCCGCTCAATTTGAGCAACGACGACGACAATGTGTATGTCCGTGCTGAACTGCCCGGAATCAACATTGAGGACATCGAACTCACCCTGACCGACAAGACGCTCGTGCTCAAGGGAGAGCGCGGCGCACCGCAGGGGAAATATTATCGACAGGAGCGCCCGAGCGGAGTTTTCCACAGGGTTGTCAACGTGTCTGTTCCCATTGATCGGGACAAAGTCACCGCGACCATGGTCGACGGTATTCTGACCGTGACCCTGCCCAAATCCGAGGAAATCAAGCCTCGTTCCATCAACATCGAAATCGCGTAAGGGAGGCCCGACATGAGTGAAGTGAAAAAGATCGACAAGGGGCTGCCCCGTTACCGTCCGGCCACGGATATTATCGAACGGGAAGACGGATTCCATATCTACATGGATCTCCCCGGCGTGAAGCGCGAGGCGCTTTCCATCGACTTGCAGGAAGACGAACTCATCGTCACCGGCAGGGTGGAACTTGATCAGCGCGGCGAGGAACATTTCGTGGAAATGCAGTTCGGCGACTGCGAATATGTGCGTTCCATATCCATCACGGACATCGTTGACCGAGAGCGGATCAAGGCCAATCTCGAAGGCGGCGTGCTGGAACTGCACCTGCCCAAGGTGGAAAAAACCCAGCCCCGGCGCATTGAAATAACCACAGGCTAACCGATTCCTTACCTCCATATTGAAGCCCTCGGCCCACACAGGACCGGGGGCTTCCGTGTTTGAGGGGAGGATAAAGGGGGAAGAGAGAAGAGGAAGCCGCCTTTCGGCGGATTTGCCGGGTGAGTTCGCCTCCGGCGGCCAAAGGGCGTGAACCCTTTGGGATCCCGGGGTGCCTTCGGCTGCCGCGATTTCTTTCCAACAGTGCCCACGCCACAAGGTCCGGCGGGAGTAGCTCGATAAATCGACGTGGTGGCGTTTGGAGGGGAATGTATTGAGCGAGGAGGTTGTATGTTTATGTCAGTGTTGGCGTACACAACTTCCTGAAAAAGGTGTTGGATTTTGGTTGAGCGGGGGCTTTCCAAATCTTGAGTTACAATTGCCGCTCTACATCCATGCTTTGATGCAGAATTCTGACGACAGTCACTGTCTCGTCCTCAATACGATAGAAGACGAGATGTTTGCCCACCGGATGGCTGAAGTATCCTTCCCTGATATGGTCGCAATTTCTGCCGATGCAGACATTCTCAGCAATGAGGTGGAAGGATTGATCCAATTTCGACAAGTACTCCTTGCGCTGTGCAACGCCCCAAGTCGTTTGAGTGTACTTGGCAATACTTTTGAGGTCAGCATACGCCTTGTTGGTAAGCTGAAATTGCATTTAGTCCAACTCGGCAGACAATTTTTCCAAAGAGTAATCGGCAATGCCACTTTTCTCGCCTTCGATGAGAGCGAGTTGAAGCGCCTTGACCTTGGCTTCGCGCTCCTCAAGGAGGCGCAACCCGGCACGTATGGTTTCGCTGGCGGAATTGAAACGCCCTTCCTTGACTTGGTTGGAAATGAAGTTGTCGAAATGCGGTCCGAGCGTAACGCTGGTGTTTTTTTGCATTTGTGCCTCCCTGCTTTAGAGGAATATAATATTTATTGGTATCGAAGGCAAGAACCGAGAAAGGTACAGCATTCCCGCACGCCCCGCCCGCCGAAGGCGCACCAAAAAGTTCTGGAGATTCTTAAGAACCTCTTCCAAGAGGTTTCCGACCCGTCGGAGACGCCTGCCCGGCGAGGGCGGGGCACACATTGTCGTCATATGTAGCACACAAAAAAGGTGTCCCGATCCATAATGGACCGGGACACCTGTGTTTTTATCCGAGTCGGACCGAATGCTAGCTGACGTGTTTGGCGCCTGCCTTGATGGCTTCGGTGTTGGCCGGGATGAGCTTGTGGTAGCGCGGGGAGATCACGTTTTCGAGGGAGTCGATGACGGCCTCGATGGGGATGATCTGCGTGGCCTGCACAAATGCGCCGATGGCGACCATGTTGGCCATGCGGGTGTTGCCGAGTTCATCCGCGATCTCGTTGCAGGGAACGCCGTAGCATGTGAGCCGTTCGGTGTCGGCGAGTTCCATGTCGATGAGCGAGGAGTTGATGATCTGGATGCCGCCGTCCACGACGCGGGGCTGGAACTTGTCGAGAGAAGGCCGGTTCATCGCGATGAGCGATTTGGGCCTGTGAATGATCGGGGAGCCGATGTCTTCGCCGGATAGCACCACGGTGCAGTTGGCGGTGCCACCGCGCATTTCCGGGCCGTAGACCGGGATGTAGGTGACGTTGAGGCCGTCCTTCATGCCTGCGTAGGCCAGAAGGTTACCGATGAGCATGACGCCCTGTCCGCCGAAACCGGCGATGATGGAATCCATGTAACGCATTAGCAGACACCTCCTTCCTCGGACACGTCTTTGTAAACGCCCAGCGGGAAGTAGGGGATCATCTCATTCTGGATGCGTTCGTTGGCCTGAAGCGGCGTCATCTTCCAGTTGGTCGGGCAGGCAGACAGCAGCTCGACAAAGCCGAAGCCGGTGTTGCTCTGCTGGAATTCAAATGCCTTTCTCAGGTATTTCTTGGCCTTGCGAATGTTTTTTACGCAGTCGAGGGAGCCTCGTGCGGCAAAGGCCGTTCCGCCCAGTGAGGCGATGATTTCGGTCATGCGGATGGGCGCGCCTTCATGGGTCATGCAGCGGCCAGCGGGTGTGGTGGTCGTTTTCTGGCCGATCATGGTGGTCGGGGCCATTTGGCCGCCGGTCATACCGTAGACAGTGTTGTTCACGAAGACGACGCTGAACTTTTCGCCACGGTTGGCGGCGTGCATGATTTCAGCCATGCCGATGGAAGCGAGGTCGCCGTCACCCTGATAGGTGAACACGAACTTGTCCGGACGTGCGCGTTTGACGCCGGTGGCGACAGCCGGAGCGCGTCCGTGGGGGGCTTCAACGGCATCCACGTTCAGGTAGTTGTACAGGAACACCGAGCAGCCGATGGATGCGGTCAGGAGGGTGTTCTCTGCAAGGCCCATCTCGTCAAGGAGTTCGCCGACCAGTCTGTGGGCGATGCCGTGGTGGCAGCCCGGACAGTAGTGGGTGGCGCGGTCAATGACGGACTCGGGCTTATCGAATACGAGTTTTTCGTTCATTTCGGACATTTATTTACCCTCCAGGCATTTGAGGATCGGCTCCTCGAGCTCGTCCGGGGTGGGCAGGTTGCCGGGATAGATGGCGTAGAAGTCGGAATCGGCCACCGTGCGGATGGCGAGGCGGACGTCGTCGAGCATCTGGCCCAGGTTGTGTTCGATGGTCAGGAAACGCTTGCCTTGCTTGGCCAGTTCCAGAAGTTCGGCATTGGGGAACGGGTAGAGGGTGATGGGACGGAACAGGCCGACCTTCTTGCCCTCTGCGCGGAACTTGCGGACAGCGGTCTTGGCGATGCGGCCGATGGAGCCGTAGGCGCAGATGACGAGATCGGCGTCTTCGGTCTCAAACTGTTCGGCTTCTGCCAGATCGGTCCATGCGTCGTATTTGGCCTGCAAGTGCTTGTTCTGTCCGGCGAGTTCGCCTTCAGCGAGGAACAGGGACTTGATGAGGCGCTTTTCGCGTCCGCCGTCACGGCCGGTGATGGCCCAGTCGCGACCGGATTCTTCATCGACCTTTTCGGGTTCCCACGGCGTGATGGGTTCTTTCATCTGGCCGAGGATGGCGTCTGCCAGCAGCAGCACGGGAGTGCGGTGCTCAAAGGCGATGTCAAAGGCGCGGATGGTCAGGTCGTATGCTTCCTGAACATTGCCGGGGGCGAGGGTGAAGTGACGGTAGTCACCGTGTCCGCCGCCGCGGGTGGCCTGATAGTAGTCGCCCTGTGCCGGACCGATGTCGCCCAGACCCGGGCCGCCTCGGTTGACGTTGACGATGACCGCCGGGACTTCGGAGCCAGCCATGTAGGAAATGGCTTCCTGCTTCAGGGACATGCCCGGAGAGGAAGAAGATGTCATGGCGCGGATGCCGGAAGCGCCGGCGCCAAGCAGCATGTTTGCTGCGGCCACTTCGGATTCGGCCTGCACGAAATCGCCGCCCGCCTTGATCATCTCCGAGGACATGAATTCCGGGATGTCGTTCTGGGGCGTGATCGGGTAGCCGAAAAAGCACTTGCACTTGGCGGCGAGAGCGCCGCGTGCGATGGCCTCGTTTCCTTTGACGAAAATGCGTTCGGGCTTTTTGGTCATATTATTTGCCCCCTTTCTTCTTGGGGGTTCTGTAAACCTTGATAGCGATATCGGGGCAGATCATTGCACACGATGCACAGCCGGTACATTTGTCCGCGTCCGCTTCGGGAACCTCGGCGACCTTGTAGCCGCTGACGTTGAAGCGGTCCGACTGGACGATGATGTCGACCGGACAGACCGTTGTGCAGAGCAGGCAGCCCTTGCAGCGATCTTCCTGGACTTCAATTCGGGACATTCTCTCAACTCCATTTGGGTTAATGAAAAGTTGTATTGACGTATTTCTATCTAATCAGCATCGCATCGCCGTAAGAGAAGAAGCGAAAGCTGTTGTTCAGCGCGAATTCATATGCTGAAAGCACGGTCTGTCTTCCGGCAAGAGCAGAGATCATAATGATGAGCGACGATTCTGGCAAATGGAAGTTGGTCAGGATGCCGTCTATGACGTTGAATTCGTAACCCGGATAGATGAAAATATCCGTTTCGCCTTGAAATTCTTGAATTTCTCCGCATTCACGGAACATTCCCTCAAGCGTGCGTGCGCTGGTCGTACCCACTGCAATGACCGGACGTCCCTCGGCTTTGGCCTTTTGTATGGCCTCCACAGTGGCGCGGGGAACCTCGATGTACTCATGGTGCATCTGGTGCTGCCGGATGTCCTCGCACCGTACCGGACTGAATGTGCCGTACCCGACATACAGTGTCACCTCGGCCCATTCAAACCCACGGTCTGACAGTTCCTGCCGCAGCGCGGGCGTGAAGTGGAGTCCTGCGGTCGGCGCGGCCACGGACCCTGTTTTCCCTTTGTCGGAATAGGTGGTCTGGTACCGTTCCCTGTCCGCGTCCGTGTCGGGCCGCCTGATGTACGGCGGCAGGGGCAGGTGCCCCATTTCCTGAAACAGTGCGGTCAGGTCGCCTTTCCATTGTAGTTCCACCTGCCAGCGGCCGAAGTGTCCGGCCTCCTGCGCCACCAGTCGAAAATCGTCGGAAAAGGTGATGGTCGTGCCCGGTTTGGGCGTCTTGGAAGCCCGCAGCAGGCCTTCGGCCCGTGCCGTCTGCCATCCGTCCCGTTCTTCGGGTTCAAGGAGCGGCAGCGGGGTGAGCAGCAGGAATTCGCATTTCCCGCCCGTGGGTTTCATGCCGAAGATGCGTGCCGGAATGACGCGGGAGTTGTTTGCCACGAGCAGGGCGTTTTTCGGCAGGTGGTCGGCCAGTGAAGTGAAATCCACCGGGGTCAGGCTGTCGGCCTCGCGGTCGAGCACCAGCAGCTTCGATCCGTCACGCCGGTCCGCAGGCTCCTGCGCGATGCGGTCTTCGGGGAGGTCGTAATTGTATGATTCGAGGGAAAAATCCGGGGGTATGGTCATAATGGTTTTTGGTGTTTTATTTTTAATAAAGCCAAAGGCGGGTGTGGATGCCGCCTTTGGCGGCGATGATTGTCAGAGGATTTCGCACCCTCCGGGCGCGACTTCTCCTTGATTCGCCACGTCCTGTGGCTCACCGCTTCGCGGCGTCGGTAAAGAACCGACGTCCAAATCCGCTGTCCTGCGGATTTGTGACTGAGCCGCCCCAAGAAAGAAGCAAAGAAACTCGGCTTTTCGTAACGTGGCCGCCCGGTGATAGCTCGGCGGGAATCCGATCAAAACCGGACGGCTCCTTTTCTGAAAATCAGAAACCTTGCCGTTTTGTTCAACCGAGGGGGCAGTAAATTCGTCTTTATAGTGCCAAGAGATCCGCCTTACCTGTTTTGTTGGCTTCCAGGCCTCGTTATCAAGGGCTGGTGCGGCTTTTCTGCTTGATACATCGTTGAAAGGCAAGTGCGAGCTTGGGCGCCGGAGGCACTCCTTTATTCTTTACAACAGCTTGGAATCTAAATGTATCATTTTCTTTCTCAATTATTTCAATAGGGTAGTTGAGGTATGGCGAAAATGGGGTTTTGGGGTTGATATTGGCGGTATTCGTGGTATTTCATAGACATGAATTGGCTTTCCGTGGCTGAGATAGCCAAACTTACCCGTATCCCCGCACCGACCGCGCGTCGGTACGCTTCGCTGTTCAAGGACTTTCTCGGCGGACGGAAGATGGGACGTGTCACCAAGTATCCGGAAGAATCCATTGTCGTTTTCGAGCGGATTTCCCGCATGTACGGCGAAGGCAGGGTTACCTCCGAGATCGAGGACGGCCTGCGTACGGAGTTCCCCCGCACCATTGATGTTGATCACGCGCCGCAGCCCCCTGCCGCGCAGCAGGAGGTGTATGCCGAGCTCGCATCGAGTTTCAACGGTGTCATCGGCAAAGTCGCGTCCTGCATGGAAGTGATCGCCAACCAGAAGTCCATCATCGACCAGCAGCAGGAAGATATCCAGAAGCTCAAGACCGCTTTCGTGATGCTTGCCCGCAGCCAGAAGAAGATGAAGGAACTTCCGACCGGCTGTGACGTCATTCCTGAAGAGATCATCGAGCAGACACAGGCTCTTGAGAAAAAGGATGCCGAGATCGAGGAGATGGCATTGAAGCTGACCTTCGACACCTCGGACCTCAAGGCCAAGCTCCAGATTCTCGAATCCGAGCTGGTTCGGCTCCGCAAGGACCGACGCGAGATGGAAAAATACCTTCAGGATAAGATCGAACGACTGAAAGGCGTTTCATCATAGCACTTTTCTTTTGGTCCGGGTCCTGATAGACGGGCCGCTGCTCTGACGCAACCACAGGAACGTACAGGAGGACAGTATGCGTTCTTTCACCAAAATTCTTTGTCTTATTGCCCTGCTTTCCATGTTCGCTGCCTGCACCACCACAGGCTCCAAATCCGCCAGCACAGACCCCGCAGGCGGCACAGGGGCCGAGTATCAGGAACCGGATTACTACTATGATTTCGATGACATCCTGATCCCCAAGGAAATTTCCTACGTGGATGACGAGTCCTACAAGCTCGACAATACCAAGTTCCGCGCCGCCATCATGAAGTTCAAGGGCCGTGTCGAGGTTCTGGAACTGGTTCAGTACTTCGTCAACAACATGGCCAAGGACAACTGGACCCTCCAGTCCAATAACAAGTCGGGCAAGCTGTCCGTGCTGAATTTCGAGAAGTTCAACAAGAGCTGCGTGATTCAGGTGGATGACAGCTTCGGCTCTGCCCAGATTACCATCATCGCCGTTGAAGTGAAGGGCGCTGAAGAAACCGCCATCCGGAACGACGAAAAGGTCAAGTAGCCGATGCAGACGCACTATCGGTTTGCCGGGTTCATGGGCAAGCGTGTCCATCTCGGCGTCACAGGTTCCATTGCCGCCTTCAAGGCGCTTGAGCTTCTGCGCGCATTGCAGGAGGCGGACTGCATGGTGTCTGCGACCCTGACCGATTCCTGCACGAAATTCGTTCAGGGCCTCAGCTTTGAGGCTCTGGGCGCTTCTCCCGTGTATACGTCCATGTTCGACGGCGGGCCGGAGTCCGATACTGCTTTCGGGCATCTCGAACCGGGCCAGACTGCCGATGCGATGGTCATTGCCCCGGCCTCGGCCAACACCATGGCGAAGCTCGCCTTCGGTCTGGCTGACGACATGCTTTCCTGTCAGGCGCTGGCCTTTGCCGGTCCCAAGGTGATTGCCCCGGCCATGAATCCCCGCATGTGGGAGGCTCCGGCCACCAAGCGCAACTGGGAGATGCTGGGCGAACTCGGTTATATCCGTGTGCAGCCCGATTGCGGGCATGTTGCCTGCGGCGACACCGGCAGCGGCCGTCTCGCTCCCGTGGAAGAAATTTTCACGGCCACACTCAAGGCGCTCAGCCCGCAGGATATGGCCGGGAAAAAGGTGCTCGTCACGCTCGGACCGACCCGCGAGCCATGGGACGCCGTGCGATTCTGGTCCAATCCTTCCAGCGGAACCATGGGCGCATGTCTTGCCATGGCAGCCTACCTGCGCGGCGCGGACGTCACCGTGGTCGCCGGTCCCACACAACTTTCATTTCCTTCCGCCATTGAGGTCATTTCCGTGCAGACCGCCAGCCAGATGTACGCTGCGGCCATGGATGTCTGGCCCGAGATGGACATGGGCTGCTGCACCGCAGCCGTGGCCGATTACCGGCCCGTCCCGCATGGCAAGGGCAAGTTCAAGAAGGCCGATTCCGCAGGAAAGGGCATTACCGTCGAGTTCGAGCCGAATGAGGATATCCTCAAAACACTCGGCGCGAACAAGAAGGACGGGCAGAAGCTCATCGGGTTTGCCGCCGAGACGGACAACATCAGGGAAGCCGCGCAGGGCAAGCTGGAGCGCAAGAATCTTGATCTCATCGCGGCCAATGATATTTCCAGGGAAGGCAGCGGTTTTGGCGTGTCCACCAACCAGATGTTCGTACTGGACAAGGCGGGCCGCAAGGAAATGTGGCCGCAGCTTCCGAAAACCGAAGTGGCATGGCGTTTATGGGAACACCTTCTTCTCGACTGAAAACAGCTGAATCCCTGAGACCCTGGGTCGAGTCCGGGCTGGAGTACGTGCTGAATCCGGGTGGCGCACAAGCTGTCGAACAACCTGTCACACCGCCCGTACAGCAGAACGTGCAGCAGAATTCACAGCCGCCCGTACAACAGCACGCCCCTGCGCCGCAGCAGTATCAGCAGGCCGCACCGCAATCGCCCCGTCAGGCTCCGCAGCAGATGCGGCAGCCCGTGCAACAGCAACAGCCTCCGCAACAGGTCCCGCCACAGGGACAGCAGCAGGTCCGGCAGCCGATGCAGCAGCCTGTTGCCGCGCCGCCGCGCCAAGTGCATTTCCCGGAACCGTGGGCAGGATTTTTTGCCAAGGTCAAGGCGACCGAACCCAAGGTCATGTGGACGTACATGGAGCTCGGCCTTGATCTCGGCGGACAGTCGGACCGCAAGCGCAGCGGGGTGCTCCGCAATCTCATCAGCCATCTCAGGTGGCCGCCCGGAACTACGGCCTTCTGGCCCGTGGCCGCTTTGAACAACGGTGCGCTCGAACCGAATCCCGGCATGTTCTGGAAAGGATGGGAGCATTGGAAAACGCCGCATATCGCCTGTTTCGGCGACGAGGCGCTCAGGGTCATCCTGCCGGATGCCCCGTCCGGTGTTACCACGCATTTCCTGCAAGACACTGTCGTCTACTGCCTGCCGCCCCTGTCCCAGCTCATGACCATGCTGCCTCACGAGCAGCAGATCGCCATTGATATCCTCGCTGCTCTGAAGCTGTAGTCATCTGGTCCCGGCATGGTGCCGATGCGTTTTGGATGTTTGCAGGTGAACCGTTCAGCTTCGTCTTAAATCACCCATGTCTCAAGGTCGATGAGGCCGAGCTTTGCGGCATAGCGGACGAGTTCCACGGAGCTGTGCAGGTCGAGCTTTTTCATCAGGTTGGTGCGGTGATTCTCCACGGTTTTCGGACTGATGTAGAGCTGGGCCGCCACTTCCTTGGCATTGAGCCCTTCGGCGAGCATACGCATGACTTCCTGTTCCCGGGCGGTCAGGGTGGAGTATGGGTCCTGAGCCTCGCTGCTGTCTTGGGCGTTATCCTGCAACAGGCGGTAGACCACCTCCTGCGACAGGGCGCTGTCCAGAAAGAGTTCGCCGCGGGCTACGGTGTCGAGTCCCTGTTCCAGATTGGAGGCCGCGGATTCCTTTATCATGTAGCCCGTGGCACCTGCGCGGAATGCTTCCAGAAGATATTCGGCCTCGGAATGCATCGAGATAATGAGGAATTTCGTGTCTGACAGTTTGTTGCGAAGTTCGCGTATAACCTGAATGCCGTTCTTTCCGGGCATGGAAATGTCCATGATGACGATGTCCGGCTTGTGCTTTTTTGCGAGACGGATGCCGTCTTTTCCGTTGCCTGCTTCGGCCACGACTTCGAATTTTTCGTTGCGGCTGACAATGGCCTTGAGGCCTTCGCGGAACAGTGGGTGGTCGTCAACTATCATTATGTTCATGGCTGTTTCCGTCTCCTGCCGGTATCAATTGGTATTTTGAATATGACGCGGGTTCCGGTTTCTATCAGCGACTGTACTTCCATGGTGCCGCCGACGAGCCGTGCCCGTTCCTCCATGCTGTGCAGGCCCATGCGTTTTTCTTCAGTCACTTCCTTCATGCGCCGGTCCATGTCGAACCCGCATCCGTTGTCCTCGATGCGAATGAGCAGGTCGGGGTGACTCTTGACCATACGTACGGAGGCCGAGGAAGCGCCGGAGTGCTTGACGATGTTGTTGGTCGCTTCCTGTATCATGCGGTATATATTGATTTCGGTATCGAAATCCAGAATGACATTCTCAATGCCGACCGCCAGAAAGTCAATGGGGTTGCCGAGTTTTCGCGCCATGTCTTCAACATGGTTTTGCACGGCCCGGACCAGTCCGAGCTGGTCGAGGGCGGGAGGCCTGAGACCGTATGCTATGTCGCGAACATCAGCCACGGTCAATTTTGCGACCTCGGTGATTTTCTGGCTTCGTTCCTTGAGGTTCGGAGCGCATGCCTCGTGCCCGTCAAAAAAGGTTTCCATCTTGAGGACGATGGAAGAAAGGTTCTGGGCCACGTTGTCGTGCAGGTCGCGGGAAATGCGTTGCCGTTCGTTTTCCTGCACCCGGAACAGCTCGCGGGTCAGGGAGAGGATGCGGTCCTGAGCCTTTCGTCTTTCCTCTACCTCTACCTGAAGGCGGATGTTCGCTTCGGACAGTTCGAGTGTCCGTTCGTGCACCTTGCTTTCCATGTCCGCATGGGCGGAGCGGAGTTCTTCCTCAAGTGACTTGTGGATGGTGATGTCGTTCAGTATTTCGAGGTGGGCCTGTTTCCCGCCCCACATGATGGGCTTGACCGTCAGGGTCAGCCACTTGACTGTCCCGTCTCGGGTAATCACCCGAAACGAGGTGTTGTCGGAGATTTCGTTTCCAGCCAGATATTGGGCCATGTTGCTTGCAAGTTCGTCCCGGTCTTCCTCGTGAACGATTTCAACGGGACGCATGCCTTCAAGCTGCCCAAGCGGATATCCGGTGATGTCGGCCATGGCCTGATTGACGAAAACGGTTCGCCTGTTTTTGGCCACGACCACGCCTTCCTGCGAGTTCTCCACCAGAACGCGGTAGCGCTCCTCGGACTCCATGAGTGCCTGCTCGGCCCGTTTGCGGGGAGTGACGTCGAGAAGCGAGACAATGACCCGTGAAAGGGTTTCCCGGTATTCCTCCGGTACGGTAAAGTGGGCCATGACCCAGATGATCTCGCCGTCCAGAGTGCGGTGGGTTATTTCGCCGCAGTATTCAGTGCCGCCCGAGGCGAGCAGGATCATTTCTTCGGTGAATGCGGCAATCGAACTGTCCGTAAGGACCTTGTCCAGATTGCCCAGCAGATCTTCCCTGTTCTTGGCGTGAAGCAGGTCAAGCGTTGCCTTGTTGACGTCCACCACGTCCACGAGGGTCGCACATTGTATCAGGGCGTCAGGGTTATCATAGAAGAACTGCCTGAAATCGGTGATGCCCCGCCACTTGAGGTCGTCGAAATACGCCTTGAGCCGGGTCAGGTCTTCTTCCCACAACGATATGGGCGAATCTTCGAACAGCGTGCGGAAACGGGCTTCGCTTCGCGTCAAAGCCTCCTGGGACTCTTTGTGCGCGGTAACGTCCGTGACGATGCCTTCAATGGCCATGGGGTTACCCTGTTCGTCTTTGTGCAGGACCACGCGCTGTCTGGCCCAGCGAACTTCCCCGGATTTGTGGATGAACTGGAATTCGTATTCCGGGCGAATGTGTCCCGCCTGCATTTCTTCCCATATGGTGATGGAGTAGTCGATCCAGTCCGGGTGCAGCAGTTGACCCGCGAACAGCGGCGTTTCCATGTAATCCTTGACCGAATACCCGGAGAAGCGCTCTACCGAGGGGCTGATGTATTCATACGTCCCCTCCGGTATTTTCATGCGGAAAAAGATGTCACTGGTGGACTGGGACATGAAATTCAGGCTCATCCGGGCGGCAGCCAGTTCTTCCTGTGTTCTGCGTCGCTCGGTGACGTCGGTGAAAATGCCTTCTGCGGCAAGGGGGAAACCGTCGCTGTCCGTGACGACGGAGATTCGCTGGTTGACCCATCTCTGGGAGCCGTTCTTGTGAATGAGCGGGGCTTCGTATTCATAACGGGAACGTCCGGCCTTGAGTTCCTCAATCCAGAGAGTGAAGATGTCTTCCCATTTTTCCGGGATAAGGCGTTGAATGAACCACGGTTCCGAATAGAATTCCTGCGGCGTATACCCGACGATGTTCTCGACGGCGGAACTGATGTAGTCGTATCGGCCGTCAGTCAGGCGGAGCCGGAACAGGCAGTCGCTGGTGTTTTCGGCCAGAAAGTTCAGGTGCCGTTCGGTCTGTGTCAGGGCATTACGCAGGCGCATGGTGTCCGAGGCGTCGCGCATGATGGAAACGACATGCGTCAGGTTTCCGTGTATGTCGAAAACCGGGTCGAAACGGCCCCATACCGCGTGTTGCCGCCCTCTTTTGGTCTGGATGGTATATTCGCCTTCCCAGCTTTCGCCGGACT
Source organism: uncultured Pseudodesulfovibrio sp. (assembly GCF_963664965.1). NCBI lineage: Bacteria > Pseudomonadati > Thermodesulfobacteriota > Desulfovibrionia > Desulfovibrionales > Desulfovibrionaceae > Pseudodesulfovibrio > uncultured Pseudodesulfovibrio sp. Next base: position 633,764 of record NZ_OY761823.1, read on the forward strand.
GAACCGTTGGGATGACTGTTTCGTTGAAGAGGGTGAGACTTGTTTCCGGGAGTACGGTTTCAAAGGTGCCAGACCGTATTTCTTCCACTGAATATCCATAGAAGTCCACGAAGGCCTGATTGGCAAAGATGGGGATGAGGTCGCCGTCCCTGATGGACATGGCTACGCCGGACGCATCAAGTATCTGCCTGAAGAGGTGTGGATTGTTCTCCAGATCGGCTGCCTGCTTGAGTGTTTGGGGGACTATATCCGGGGTGCTGTGCTTTTTCACGATGCTTTGCTTCGGGTCAGGGGTGGATGAAACTGGCCTTGAAGTCAGAACATAGCCGAATCATCGGATAAATGGAAGAAAGATTCGAAAAACAGCGGCTTGTCGTCCGGGGAGTGGCAGAGGCTTATTTCCCGAAACTGCGTATCCACGACACGGCCAGACCGGAGTGCTTTTCCGTGACCTGTTCAACCCAGCCGGACTGGTCGCCTTGCGCCTTGAGCACCTCCCGGCTCGCCTTGAGCGGGGCCAGAATGATCGTGAATGGACGCTTCTGTCCATCGCGCAGCTTTTCCAGACTGCGGATGAGCGGTCGCCATTTCCCGGTGTCCCGACCGGTCACGAGCCAGAGGGTCGGCAGGTTGAGTTTCGACAGGGTTTTCGTGTCGGGGATTTCACCGGGGGAAACAGTGTCGTTGAGCAGGCAGACGAGAAATGCGGGTTTTACCTGTTTCGGAGAGAGTGCCGCCTGTACGGCAACGGGCACGCCCGGTCCGTTGCCCCAGAGTCCGAGGCGTCCGCCTTTTGTCTGGGGTCTGGCGGAAAGGTAGTCGAGTGCCGCCGCGACATCTGCCGCGAGATGGCCGCCGGGAGCCGGTTCCGGCTCTCCTGTCTCGGCTTCGGATTCGCAGCCGCGAGGCTGGAACGCGAGGGATGCCAGTCCTTCCATGGACAGGGAACGGGTAAAGCCGCGCACCATGTCCGGGTCAACGCACAGGTTGCCGTGGACAAACACGAACCCCGGATGCCCCTCGCCGGACGGCGGCAGCGAAATCTGCCCTGTCATCTCCCCGTCCGGGGTCGGAAAGGCTACATCCGCCTCGCGGACATGCACCTTGCGCGGGAAATGGGCAATGCGGTCATCGTCGGTCTGGAGAATGAAACGTTCGATACGGTCGTTTTTTGCAAGGAAGGTGACCGTGCCCACGACCGGCTCATCCGCATCCAGCGACGGGCCGATGGTGTAGACGTACTTGCCCAGTGCCTGCTTGAGGCGGCGCAGGGTCTTGTTTTTGGAATCATAGATCAGGAACCGCCCGTATTTGGTGTTGCGGGCGTCGATGATGGAAATGGTCCGGTTATCCTTGGTCTTGAAATGACCGGAAAATTCCGTGGACTCGTACGAGTAGTAGTCGGCCAGCATGGTGCGGCCGAAACGCGCTTCATGGCCGCGGTGGACCACGAAGTCCTTTCGTACCCTGATGTTGCGCGGGAGCTTTTTCTCTTCTGTCTTGACCGGGCTGATTTCCACGACGTCCGGTTCGGGTGCGGGTTCCGGCTCAAGGGCTTCGGCTGGCACCGGTTCTGGCGGCTGGGGCGGGGAATCGTCGAGCACGACGGTCTTGTCCATGGGCAGGGGCATGGGGGCCACGGAAGCCTCCGGCGGAAGTGGTGAAGGTTCTGTTTCCGGGGCGGGCGGCGGCATGGGGACTGGCTGGATAATGTCCGGTTCGTCTGCCGGGGTTTCTATCTCGGTCAGGTCCAGTTCCATAAGCTGCTGCACATCGAACGGCTCAAGCGACACTGAATGAATCAGCAGCAGGAGCACTGCGATGTGCAGGATGATGGAACAAGCCCAGCTGAGATACCGCATGTGCTACTTCTTTTCCTTCCTGCCCGGTCCGGGACGGTCCTGCTCGGCCACAATGCCGAGCCGGTCGATGCCCGCAGCCTTGATTTCACCCATGACGTGCACCACGACACCGTAGGCGACTTCCGAGTCCGCCCGGAGGAAAAGCTGTTTCTTCTGCTTTGCCACCAGCCGTTTCAGGTGATCTTCCAGCTCGTCCATGCCGACCTGAAATTCGTCCAGAAACAGTGTGCCGTCCTTTTTCACGGAAAGGACAAGGTGTTCGGAATCCTGCGGCAGGTTCTTCACGGTCTTGGTGGTCGGCAGGTCGACCTCGACCCCCTGCGTCATGAGCGGGGCCGTGACCATGAAGATGATGAGCAGGACGAGCATCACGTCCACAAAGGGAGTGACATTGATTTCATTGAGAAATCCGCCGCCGGTCTTGATCGCCATGGGTATCCCCTACTTGTGGTCTTTTTTGGAAGCCCACGCGATTTCGCGTTCGGCACGGTTGAGGAAGGCACCGGCAAAATCAATCAGGCCGGTCTCGACTTCGTTCAGCTTTCCAAGAAAGTAGTTGTAGAAAATGGTTGCCGGGATGGCGACGAGCAGGCCGATGGCCGTGGCGATCAGGGCTTCGGAAATGCCGGGAGCGACAGTGGCGAGCGCTGCGGATTGAGCCAGCCCGATGGAATGGAATGAGTGCATGATGCCCCAGACCGTTCCGAACAGGCCGATAAACGGGGCCGCATTGGCGCAGGTGGCGAGAAAAGGCAGGTTGCGAGTCAGGACGCGCATCTCCTTGGTGACACCCTGCTTGAGCACGCGGCGAAGAGTGTCCTTGACCAGAAGCCGCTTGCGTTCCCGGTTGACCTCGGCCTTTTCGAGCAGCCGGAATTCGGCCACAGCCATGGTGCTGACGCGTGCCAACGGGGAATCGTCCTTGGAACCGATGGCCTTGAGCCCGGAAGCGAGGTCGCCCGCTTCCATGAAGGCGTCATACCCACGCATGACCTTCTTGCGCGCCGAACCGATGGTGAAGAACTTGAAAAAAATGATGGTCCAGCTCCACAGGGACATGAGGCCGAGAAAGATCATTACCAGCTTCACGGCCAGAGTCGCGCCCGTGAGCAGGGTCAGGATGTCGCTGTCAGGCAGAAAATTCATGCGTGTACCCGTTGCTAAATGTTTGCGGAGAGAAAAAATCCATCCTTGCCTATCTGTAAACCCTGTGTCACGAGAAAGCAAGCAGCTTTCCTTTTTAGTAGAGTCTTTTCGGATGGTTGCAGCCCTGTCCCGTTGGTTTTATGGTGGTTCTTGTGTCGCAGGGCGTTGATTATCATTGTAAAGACGCTATACTCACATGTAATCGGGCGTGGATGAAAGCCCCCTGAACAGCAAATTGTCGAAGACGCGGAGAGTTCGTGCGAATACTGATTCTGGCCGGAAAGGCTCTTGATAAGGAACAGGTGGACCGTTTATTCGGTGATACTGAATACGAGATGGTTCGCTACAGCTCGGTCTCGCGAGGCGTCAGGCGTCTGGACAAGGGGCTTTGGAATATCGTCGTTTTGGCTCCGGGGCCGGAAGACGCGAGCTGGTATCGGGCCATAACCCGGATACGGAAGGAGTATGGCCTCAGCGTCATACTGCTTGCAGAGAAAGGAGGGGCCGGGGTCGAGGAAAAGGCGCTTGAAGCCGGAGCCGTTGACGCATTCGAGTTCGGCTGCGTCACGCCCAAGGAATTCGCCAGAACCCTTCGTCTTCTCAACCGTCAGGTCGAGCTTGAAAGGAAGTCTGCCGGTGGGCATGCGATGGCAGACTGGATCGAGAAGACCGGCAGGCTCGGCAGCTGGGAAATGGATTCCGGGGGCCGGACCACCTGGTCGGATGGGTTCAGGGAAATTCTCGGCGATGCCGAGGGGCTGCTTTCCGAGGAATTTACCAGCATTCGGCAGTTCGTGCTGCCTGAAGACCTTGAGATTTACGATGCCGCCAACCGGGCGACGTTCGAGCAGGGATGGCCGCTTGATTTCGAGTACCGTATCAAGGGCGTGGATGGGCGAATCCGGCATCTGCACCTGCATCGGCGGGTGGAGCTTGATTCGGGCGGCAATGTGAAGCGTGCCTACGGCATGGTTCGCGACGTCAGCTCGGAAAGGGAATTCGAGGAGTTCCTGTTTCGGCGTGACGCCATCATGCAGGTGATCGGCTCGTTCGCGGCCCGCTTCCTGCGGGAATCCGACTGGCGAAGCGGTATCAACAGCGCCCTGCGGGACTTCGGCAAGGCCATGGATGTCTCCCGTGCGTATATCGTGCGTAAGTTCACCGGCAGTGACGGGCTTGCCTACATGAAGATGGAATACGAGTGGGCTGCCTCTTTCATCGAGCCCGTCATTGATCTTCCCGAAGTGCAGAAACAGCCTTTCTCCCCCCTGTACGACAGGTGGAAATCCACTTTGCTCCGCCGCAAGGTCGTGGCGGGCCATGTGCGGAATTTTCAGGGCGATGCACAGAAGCCGTTCAGAAGCACAGGTGCCAAGTCCCTGATGATAGTCCCGGTCTTTCTGGATAACGAATGGTGGGGATTCATCGGCATGTCCGAACACCGTGAGGAGCGGGACTGGCTGCCTGTTGAGATAGAGTCACTGACCCTGATGGCGGATATTTTCGGTTCGTGTGTACTGCGCCGCCGGATGGAGGATCAGCTTGTCGAGGCCAACAGGTCGGCTGAAGAGGCCAAGACCATGGCCCTTGAGGCGAGCAAGGCCAAGAGTCGGTTCCTTGCCAACATGAGCCATGAAATACGCACGCCCATCGGCGGCATACTCGGCATGGCGGAAATGGCCATCACCACCGGCCTGACCGACGAACAGCGCGAGCACATGGACATGATCCGTGATGCCGCAGGCTCCCTGCTGTCCATTGTCAACGACGTGCTCGACATTTCCAAGATCGAGGCCGACAAGATGGAGCTTCGGCCCCGTGATTTCGAATTCCGCCCTGCCATCGAAACGTCCGTGCGTCCTTTCGGGCCGCAGGCCGACGCAAAAGGGGTGGTTTTCCAGCATCGTGTCGACAGCAGCGTTCCTGTCCATCTTCAGGGCGACCCGGACCGGCTCGGTCAGATACTCATCAATCTGCTGGGCAATGCTCTGAAATTCACGGAGCGCGGGCTGATTGATTTGAACGTTGAGATCAAGGAAGAGGAGGCAGGACGTGTCTGCCTGCTGTTTACCGTTCGCGACACCGGTGAAGGCATCCCCAAAGACAAGCTTGATACGATTTTCGACAGCTTTACCCAGGCTGACAGTTCCGTTCGCAAGAAACATCAGGGGACCGGCCTCGGGTTGAGCATTTCCCGGGAACTCGTGGAAATGATGGGTGGCCAGATCGGCGTTGAAAGCGAACTGGGCCGGGGGAGTGTCTTTTCCTTTACGGCGTGGTTTGACAAGTCCGATACCGTGGTCGTCCAGCCCGCTCCTGCGCGGGAAGTTGCGCCCAAGGCGTTGCACCTGAAGATTCTGCTGGCCGAGGACAATCCCCTCAACCAGAAGTTCCTGACACATTTTCTGTCCATGTTCGGACATACGGTCATCGTGGCTGAAAACGGCATTGAAGCGCTTGACGAACTCAAGCGCCGGGGTCGGGAGATCGACCTTGTGCTCATGGATATCCAGATGCCGGAGATGGGCGGAATGGAAGCGACTGCCGCCATCCGCAAGTCCGACGGCAAGCGTTTCCCATCGGATATCCCTGTCATCGCCCTGACCGCTTATGCCATGAAGGGGGACCGCGAGCGCATCCTCAAGGAAGGGTTCAACGACTACGTCACCAAGCCCGTTGACATGAAGAAGCTGTCCGCAGCCATTGCCCGCAGCGTGGCCGGACAGGATAAGGGATCGGCTCCGGTTCCGGCCATGCGCCGTGTTCAGGAGGAACAACCTGCTGTTGAGGTTCCCGTCAAGCTCGATATGGAGGCTTTGGTTGATCGTTTTGAGGGAAATCTCACCCTGCTCAGGGACATCCTGTCCCTTTTCCTGATTGAGTCCGACCAGAAACTCGAACAGCTTGATGCCGGACTTGAGGGAGGAGACCCTACCCGGATAGGCGCAGCCCTGCATTCCATCACCAACATGGCCAGTCATGTTCTTGCCATGGATATCGTCAATCGCTCCAGACATTTGGAAAAGATGTGCTATATCGGGAGCCTTGATGAAGCCATGGCTGGAGCCCGTGAACTCCGACCCAAGTTTGTGGCTTTGGTCAATGCCGTGCGCGAACGTGTCAAGACGTTGTAATCCTGCCTGCCATTGCAATTTGTTCAGCGAGAGATTACAAGATTCTGACCCCCTGACGTAGGTCGTCAGGGAGAGCCGGAGGGTTGGATATGCTGGTGAGAGACTGGATGACGGCCAACGTCATTTCCCTTGGGGTCAATTCGTCCGTAATGGATGCCGCGGAAATTCTGCATGAAAAGAACATTCGGCAGTTCCCTGTCATCGACCGGGACGCCGCTCTGGTCGGCATTGTTTCCGACCGCGATATTCGTGACGCCATGCCGTCCAAGTTCATTCCCGGCGACAATGCCGAAGGCCGTGGCGGCGGACTGTACACGTTGACCGCGAGCGACATCATGACGCTCGATCCCATCACCGTCACTTCGGATACGGCAGTCAACGAAGTCGCTGAAATGCTTGTCCGGCACAAGGTGGGCGGACTGCCTGTGGTGGACTGTGGCGAGCTTGTCGGCATCATTACGCAGGCCGACGTACTGCGCTTCCTCTGTGCGGCGTCCGGCACCCTGCGTTCCGAAACGCAGATAGCCGTCCGGCTCGAAGCCCGTCCCGGACCACTGGCAAGCCTTCTCAATGAAATCCGTGAAGCGGGGTTGGCATTTTCAAGTGTCTTCACCGCCAACGACGCCACGCATCCCGGCTCACGAAATGCCTATATACGTCTCGAAAGCCTCAACGGCAGGTCGGTTGAGGAGATCGTCGAGACCCTTCAGGAAAAATATACCGTCCTTTACTATGTGAACGAGGGCATCACCGTAGACGTCTGCTAGACCGCATCCCTGTGAGGCGTGTCGCTGTCAGTGCAGTGTTGCATCTTCGACCGTGATTTCGCTTTCCCCTGCGTGGACATTCCGGTTCAACGTTTCGGCAAGTGTCTGGATTTCAACGGGTTTGGCAATGTAATCGGTCATGCCCGATGCAAGGCATTTTTCACGGTCCGTTTCCAGTGCATGGGCGGTCAGCGCGATGATGGGAACATTGGCCTTGGGACCGATGCTGCTGTTGCGCCTGATGGCTGCCGTGGCCTCGAAACCGTTCATTTCCGGCATCTGAATATCCATGAGCACGGCGTCGAAGTGGCCGTTCAGCACGGCTTCGACTGCGAGCCAGCCGTTTTCCACGGCCACGACATCGTGTCCCAGTTTTTCGAGAAAACGGGTCGCGGTGATGCGGTTGACACGGTCGTCCTCGGCCAGCAGAACGCGGTAGGAAATGTTTCCGGCAATGCATTCGAAAGCGGATGCGATTGTTGTTGCCGGGGCTACCTTGCCGAAGCGCGCCGTGAACCGGACTGTGGTGCCGACATCCTTTTCGGTGTCCAGGGAAATGTTTCCGCCCATGAGTCCGACGAGCTTTTGAACGATGGACAGGCCGAGCCCCATGCCGCCGTGTCGCCGCGTGTGGGAGCCGTCTGCCTGCGTGAAAGGATTGAAAATGGTATCCATCTTGTCATCAGGAATGCCGATGCCGGTGTCGGCTATTTCGAACAGGAGCCGAAGACTGTCTTCCGTTGCGTCCCCGAGAAGGCTGACAGAGACGGATATCTGTCCGGAGTCCGTGAATTTGATTGCGTTGCCGATCAGGTTGAACAGGACCTGCCGGAGGCGGCTTCCATCCCCATCCAGCCGGTCCGGGATATTCGGGTCCATGCTGCATGAAAAGGCGATGTTTTTTTCGTTGGCTGCGTCCATGAATATTTCGTGAATGGTGTTGACGATTTCATGCAGGCTGAAATCAGCGGATTCCAGACTCACGGCACCCGCTTCGATGCTGGAGATGTCGAGGATGTCGGAAAGCAGCGTTACCAGATGGCGTCCGGAATTGGTCGCTATGTCCGCCAGCTCGCTCTGATTTTCATCAAGGCCGCTGTCGCGCAGCAGATGCAGCATGCCGAGTATCCCGTTGAGCGGAGTGCGGAGTTCATGGCTGATATTGGCAAGGAATTCATCGCGGAGCCGGTTGGCGTTTTGTGCCTCGTCACGGGCAGTTCTGAGCGCTTCTTCGGTTTGTTTGCGGTCGGTAATATCCTGAGCCGTTCCCTGAAGGAGGGCCGCGCCGGACTGGGCGTCGTGGACGAGTCTGCCCTGTTCGTGGATGAACCGTGTTGTTCCGTCAGGCAGAACGATACGGTGATCCATGGAATAAGGCTCCAGTGTTTCCAGCGTCCGTATGACGGCTTCGGCCACGGTCGCACGGTCTTTCGGGTGTATGAGTCCGAAAAAGGATTCGTAGGAAGGCTTGTATTTGAGCGGGTCCATCCCGAAAATGCGATAGATTTCATCCGACCAGATCAGTGAGCCTGTCTCCACGTTGCATTCCCAACTGCCTATTTTGGCTATGGATTGTGCCTCGGCAAGTCGGGCGCGGTTTTTTTGCAGCTCCTTGATATCCTTGTGGCTGCGTTTCTCGATTGCCTGCATCTGTATTGCGGTGTTTTTCCGGAGCGTGATGTATCGCCAGATGGCCGCGAAAAGCATCAGGGAGAGTACGGCGGCACCTGCAATGGCTGCGGTGGTGGGTCTGGTCCAGAACGGGGTGGGGTTTCCATACCATTTGACGTAGATTTGCTGATATTCCTTTGACTCCACAAGCGAGTCCACAGCCGTTGACAGTTGGGCAAGAAGCCGGGGGCCGTCCTTTTTGACGCCGATGGCTCGTTTGATTTCAATTAGTGGAGAACCGACTGCCTTGATACGGTTTTCCATGTCCATGGATTCGGCCATGTGAGAGATGACCGGGGCCGGATAGACGATGGCGTCCACATGCCCGGACAGGAGTGTAAAGAGCAGGTCCGGCAGGCTGTCTGCAAGCACGATGTCGATCTGCTCGTTTTTTCTGATGAGCTGGTAGCCTACATTTGTCTGCATGGCGCCCACCGAATGTCCTATGAGATCGGACAACTCATGGATGCCCGAGGTGCCGCGGCGGACGAATATGCGGATCGGGAAGGTCTCCACGGGCGGAGTGAAATTGAGGAAGGCGTCGCGTCGGGCAGTGACGCCGATATTGGGGATGATGTCGGCACGCCCTTCTTTGACGGCTTCGAACACCTTCGGCCACGAGTCGTAAACATCATAGCGTATGTCGAGGCCCGCAATGGCGGCCACCCGGTTCATGACGTCCACTCCGAAGCCGGAGATTTCGCCTGAAGAGTCTGTGATGAACTGTGGGGGAAAGTGCTTGGGCACGGCTGCAACGATCTGTTGCTCCTGTGCCCACGCCATGGCGTGCAACGGGAGTATCGTGGCGGAAAAAACGATGGTGAGAATTGTCAGAGTCACACTTCGCCAGAGCATTTTTATCCTCCCCGGAGCTACTGGTGACCGCCTTTTTTTACAAGAAGTTTCCTTATACCATGAATAAGTGAAAGCGTGGTGCAAAAGACATTATTTTTAGTTTGTGGATAATGAAAATGACGTTTCGAAGAAGGCCTGAATGTCGGGAGTTTGAACTTTTGGCTCGTTAATTCGGCGCGTTGTCTATGGAGCTTCGGGAATGCTTGTGTCGAGCCGGAAGGCTCTTTTTTTCGAATGTGTTTTGTAGAGGTAGCCGTTGATGCTGGCTGGTCGGTGCCGTTTTCTATCCAGATAGAAATTTGATGTTGTCTTGGTGTGCAAAGGTGTCGATTTGTTTGTTTTTGACACCTAATTGGATGCCTCTTTGCTTTTTTACGGACTTTTTTTGTTCCAGCACGAAACAATTGCAAAAAGAGTGGTGAATTTGCATTCAGTTCTTTGGGGTGTTCATTATGTCCGATGTTCCGATTGGGCGAGTACGGGCAGGACGCTTATGGGCGAAAAAGAGCATATGGCTGAGGAGGACGGCAACCGGAAGAGGTTGTGCACAACCTCTTTAATTAAATGAAATCCCAGGTTTTTTTGCGAAGCCAGGAGTAGGACCTGATGCCGTGGACCATCTCTGCGAGTCGTGGGGCAGCTGTGTTGACAAAGAGTTTCAGGCTGGATGGGCCGGTATACTTCATGGCTGAAAACAGTGCCCAGCGGAGTCTGTCCGAGCCTTTGAGTTCCGGCATGATCTGCTGATGCAGTCGGCGGGCATAGATCGGACCGGGAGACGTGCATTTATCAAGGCCTTCTGCGAGTGCTTCACCGGCATAGAGGCCCGTACACATGGCAAAAAAGATTCCTTCCCCGAACAGCGGTTCCACAAAACCGCCTGCGTCGCCTGCCAGCATCGCCCGGTCATGAAACGGACTGGTCAGGTAATTCCCATAGGGCAACGGATGTCCGTGACTGGGCGGAATTGCTGTTTCTTTGATCTTGAGAAAGTCTAGATATTTTCTAAATACATCGGAAAAGTTAATATTATCATTCCGTAAGCCGCAGATCCCGACGACGACGCGGTTTTTGTTCGGGAAAACCCATCCATAGCCTGTTTCAAGAGGACCGACATAGAGTTCGGGGTACAAAACCGGTCTGGGAAAGTCCTTTGAATCAAGAGTGATTTCGATGGTCGGTGCCATCTGCTTTCTGAATCTGGCCTTGTCGATGTTCGGAAAAGATCGCCTGACAATGGAATTCGCCCCGTCCGCTCCCAGAATATAGGTCCCTTCAAAAGTGCTGTTGTCTTGTGTGGTGACGACACCGTTTTTGGTGTCGCATGAAACGACTTCGGTCTTTTGGTGGATTTCAGCGCCGAGCGTTTCTGCATGGCGCAAAAGGCGTGCATCAAGCAATTCCCGGTCAACAAAATGGAATGGTTTCGGGAGTGTACCTTCGGCCAGTGTTGCCGTGTATGACCTGATGGCATAGCGGTCCGAAGCAAAGTTGATGATCCCCGCTTCGGTCAACGAGTCCGTGCTTTCCCCGAAAAGTGTTTCCAGCAGTTTTGAGGACTTCCAGGTCAGCAGGCCGCCGCACAGTTTTTTTCTCGGAAATGCAGCGCGATCGAGCATGGCTACCGAGTAGCCTCGACGAGCCAGCGCCACTCCTGCGGCAGAACCGGCGAGGCTGCCGCCGCAGATTATGACATCATACTTTTTCTTCATGCAATATCACCATCCCGAGCGTCTTTTCCGCAGCTGTTTCCGGCAGGTGCGGAAGGGGGTTCTCTCTTCGTCTTGGCCTTGTGCGGCTTCACTTTGCCAAAACGCGATTTAATAGTATAGCCGGAATTCGGCACGCAGCCATATTTTGAACACAGGAGACCTGATCAATGATCATCCGCCATCGCGACAAGAGAAAGGAATGGGCCAAAAATTTGTTTCTCATTCTTGTTGCCGTCGGCATAGTCGCTTTTTTCTTCAACCTTGATCTTGTTCGCAAGGGTGAATCCGTATTCAGTCGCAGTGCAGACCGGAAGTTGCGTTTCACCGGCGATTTTGACCGTCAGGATTACAGTAAAGCGGAAATAGCCCGACTTTTGAAATTCATCAACCGGAACGAGAAGATCGTGGAAAAGCTCACTGTCGAGTGCTCAACGCAGGACAAATACAGGGAGGTCACTCCCTCGACGCAGGTTCTTTTCGACATGCACATTCTCATTGTCGACGGTGGAAGGATTTCCACCCCCACCCGGAGAGCGACCCGGAAGAACCTCATTCCCGCCATTCTGACCAAGCTCAACAAGGATATGCGAGCCTACAAGCGGCTGAAAAAGAAGGGGCAGGAGGTCGACTCTCTCGTCAACACCATGTGACCCAAGCGCGTAAACACATCTGAAAAAGCCCGGAAGAGGAGTTTCTCTTCCGGGCTTTGTCTGTCTGCCGAGTGCGGAAAGGGTTACCCTTGGCTTCCCTTTTGGCGGGCTTCCTCAAGACGTGCCTTTACGTAGGTCATGAGATCCTCGTCCCATGCGTCCACGTCGAAGCAGGTCGCGTCTTCGCCGAGCAGTCCTTCGGGGACTTCGTCGCCGCGTTCTTCGGGGTCGGAAATGAGTTCGCTGTAGAAGCAGACGGACAGCCAGCGGTCGGCGGGATCGTCGTCAATGACGTCGACCATGGCGAAGAGTGCCCGTGATTTCTGGTTCTCATGGGCGGCCCGCAGCGAATAGGTGATGCCGGGGCGTGCCACGTAGCTCAATTTGACGCCGTCTCCGGCTTCAAGAAATTCCTTGAGTTCGACAAAAGCTTTTCGGGTCTGGTTTTCATTGTCGGTCCAGTCATTCAGCAGGGCGTTCAGTTCTTCAATCTGGGAAGTCTCCATTGCGCGTCTCCTTAAGTGATAATTCCCAGAGGGATACGCCTGAGAAATGGTTTCGTCAACGGGGTGTTCAATACTATCTATCTTCCTACCTTAAAGGTCCGAAAGTGTTTTTCGTCGGGAAAATCTCCCAATACCGGCCTTGCGTTTGCCCATGACATATGTAACAGGGGGAACCCTCTGGCAGGCGTTGAAGGCTCTGTCAGAGACAATGACAAGATATATTTGAAGGAGCATGCAATGGCATCCAACGTGGAAGAAATCACGATCAATTATTCCGAGGACAACCAGCTTATCGTCAAGGAGCTGGACAAGGTTGTCCTGTCCAAGGGCGCATGGACCACCATCATTTTCCGTTATCAGGAACTGAACCGCGCCAAGGGCGAATACGGTCCGGAGAAATTCACCATCCGCCGTTACCAGAAGGTCGACGGCACATACCGCCCCAAATCAAAATTCAACATTTCCAGTCTGGCTCAGGCGCAGAAGATCGTCGACGCCCTCAACGGCTGGATTCAGTAAATGATTTCTCGCATCGGCGGGGCGACTGCTCCCCCGCCGATGTGAAAAAAGCAGGGGCGTTTCATGTTCCTTGGCGCACACATGTCCATCGCCGGAGGCCTTCATATGGCCTTTGAGCGCATTCAGGCCGTAGACGGTACTGCTCTCCAGATTTTCACCCGCAATCAGCGGCAGTGGAAAATTCCGCCCCTGACCCCATACGACATCGAACTGTTCACCGTTGCGCGCGAGCAGTGGGGAGATTTCCCCATCGCGGCACACGATTCCTACCTCATCAATCTCGCATCACCCAAAGAAGAGCAGGCCGAGCGGTCGCGCATCGGTTTTTCCGAGGAGCTTCGGCGTATCGAGGCGTTGAGCGTGCCGTATCTCGTCACGCATCCCGGTTCGCACCTCGGCGAGGGCGTTGAGGCCGGAATTCGGCGCTACGTCGAAAATCTTGACCGGGCCATTGAGGATTCCGGTACGCAGACCGGCATGGTACTTTTGGAAACCACTGCCGGACAGGGCACGAATCTCGGTTCCACATTCGAGGAACTCGCCCGCATAATCGAACTGTCGGCCCACTCCGACCGGCTCGGCGTCTGTTACGACACCTGTCATACGTTTGCGGCGGGATACGATATCCGCACCCCGGAAGCCTATGCAAAGACCTTTGACGCTTTTGACCGGCTCATCGGTCTGGACCGGCTCAGGTTCTTCCATCTCAATGACACCAAGAACGAATTCAATTCCCGCAAGGACCGGCATGAGCATATCGGTCAGGGGGAAATCGGTCTCGAAGGGTTTCGCAACCTCATGCAGGACCCGCGCTTCGCAGAGATACCCAAGACGCTTGAGACGCCCAAGGACAAGGATCTTGAGGATGACCGCCGCAATCTCGCCATCCTGCGGAAAATGGCGGAGGCATGATTTTGAGTAAACTCGACGCTGTCATTTTCGATTTTGACGGAACGCTGGCCGAGCTGACCATTGACTTCGACTTCATGAAGACGAAGATCGCGGCGTTGGGCGAGGTATTCCTTGGAGAACGGCCCGAACCGGACGGCACGCCCGCCTTGGAATGGCTGGAACATCTGGTGCAACAGACCATGGTGCTGGATCGTGACGAGGGGCTGGAGTTTCGCAGCCGGGGACGGTTGGTGATAACCGCCATGGAAATGGACGCGGCCCGGGAAGGGCGGCTCTTTGATTTCACGCGGCCGACATTCGAGATGCTCAGGGAGCGGGATGTGGCGGCAGGCGTGATTACCCGGAATATTTCAGCGGCGGTGCGGGTGGTGTTTCCCGACATAGATGACGTGGCGCAGGCATTTGTGCCGAGAGAGAGTGCCCGTGGCGTCAAGCCGGACCCCGAGCATCTGTTTCAGGCGCTGGAGTGCGTGGGCGCTGACCCTGCGAAGTCATTGATGGTGGGCGATCATCCCATGGATATCGAGACGGGCAGGGCCGCAGGTGCCCTGACTGCGGCGGTGACGAGCGGACGTGTAGACGCGGCCGGGTTTGCGGCGTGCAAGCCTGATTTTGTGGCGGAAGACGTGGGTGCGCTCATGGATCGGCTGCGGGAGTCCGGGTTGATTTAGCTGGATTATGGTTTTCAAGTAGACGGGATAGCAGTGGTAAGCCTTTGGAATAACGCCATGTCCGCCGACGAAGTGCGGGCGGCCATGAAAGAGAAGAGTGTTGACACCGTTCGGGAAAAGAGCGGTGAAAGCGATCTCGTGTCGGTGCAGGACGAACTGCGGCGCGTGGACAAGCTGTACGGTGAAGCCCTTGGGTATGCTCGTCAGTTCATAGACGACGTCCGTGACGGCAAGCCGTTTGATTTTCAGGATGCCGCGCCGCTGGTGAGCGGGTTTATCGATTCCGTGTTCCGCAACGAATCCGCGGCCGCAGCCATCGGTCGGCTCAAGGCGTTTGACGAATACACGTACACGCACTGCATCAATGTTTCGATACTGGCTGTTATCCTTGGGAAAAAGCTCGGCTATTCGCCGGAGAAGCTGGAGTTGGTCGGTATTGCAGGCCTGTTTCATGATGTGGGCAAGGCGGTCATTCCGGAGAGCATCCTCAACAAACCGGGCAAACTGACCGAGGATGAAATGGAGGTCATGCGTACGCATCCCCTGCGTGGCTACGGCATCCTCAAGGCGCAACAGAATATTCCGGTGGAGGTGCTGCGCGGCACACTGGAACACCATGAAAAGTATGACGGCAGCGGCTATCCCCGCGGCCTGAAAGGTGAGCAGATCAGTGATATCGCACGGTTGCTTGCCGTGGTGGACGTGTATGACGCACTGACAAGCAGGCGGGTGTATAAGGAACCCATGCCGCCGACCAAGGTGCTGGCCCTGATGTACAAATGGCGTGTGACCGATTTTCATCCCAATACCGTGGAGCTTTTCATCAAGAGTCTGGGAGTGTATCCCGTGGGCAGTTTTGTCCGGCTCAGTTCAGGGCTGCACGGCGTGGTTACCGATCTCAATCCCCTGGACCCGCTACGGCCGAAAGTGCGCGTCGCGTATGACGAGAACATGCAGCCGCTTGAAGTGAAAGACGAAGACCTCTCCCAAGGCGATCTGTCCATCATGGACGTCGTCAATCCCGATGACCACGGGATAGAAATTTACAGCCTGATTCAATAGCTCTCCCTTTTCCCCGGACAGAACTGTCACAGCACCTTTCCTGTCGCGTCATTTTTGTCGTTACCTTGCGAAATAAAAAGGATAATGGCAAATATCGTTCCCTTATCAATTTGATCTCTGATCAAAGAATATTCAGGCGTAATTCGCCGGGGGAACTATGTTGCGATTCAAGGACTGGAGTCTCAGGCTCAAGATACTCATTCCGACATTCACCATAATGTCGCTGGTGCTGCTGGCCAGCACGGTTGCGACGACCATGAAGGCGCAGGATCTGGCCATCACGCAGGCCAAGGAGCTGGCCGCCAAGCAGGCCCATGCTTACAGCCTTGATGTCGGCACCGACATGAATCTTGCCCTGACATTGACCCGTGCGGCCGGCGTCATGTTTGAAAAGGGTGCGGACTACAAGACCATTCCCGATCGTGAGTATCTGGATTCCGTCCTCGTGGGGATTCTGGAAACCCATGACGAAATCGCGGGTGCGTGGTGTGGGTTCCCTGCCAACCGGTACGATGGACGAGAAGACGAATACATGGATACGTACAAGGGTGCGTACCTGAACTGGTATCATCGTGATGGCGGAAAGATCGTCAGCCTTTTCCGCGGTGCGGGCAATGTCATCGGAAAGGGCTGGTTTGAAACGCCCATGGCGAGCCGGGTGGAAACCCTTACCGAACCGTATCCGTGGGAAGTGGACGGGAAGACGTTCTGGCTGGCCTCTGCCGGTATTGCCGTGAAAAAAGGCGGCAAAAGGGTCGGCGTTGTGGGTTTCGATTTCTACCTGAACGACATGCAGGACACCGTTCTCGGCATCAAGCCGTTTGAGACCGGGTATGCCATGCTCGTTTCCAATTCCGGCGCCATCGTGGCCCATCCGAATCCTGATTTGCTGAACAAGAATGTCGGTGAGTACCTTCCTCCCGAATATCGCGGCAGCATTGAGAGGGCGGTGAAAGAGGGCAGGAGTTTTTCCTATGAGGCAGCCTCTTACCTGACCGGAGAAGAACAGTATGTGCATTTTGCTCCGGTGAAGATCGGTCGAACCACCACCCCGTGGAGTCTGGCCGTGATGATTCCCATGGATAAGGTGCGGGAACAGGCCCACTCCATCGCCATCCTGAGTACGGTCATCGGTGTCGGTTCCGTGATCGTGCTGCTTCTTGTTCTCATTTTCATTGCCAATCTCATTACCGCTCCCATCAAGAAGGGGATCACGTTTGCCGAGACACTTGCAGGCGGCGACCTGACCACGGATATCGACGTCGAGCAGAAGGATGAGGTGGGCATGCTTGCCAATGCATTGCGCGCCATGGCCCAGCGGCTTCGGACGATCATTGGCGACGTCCGGGCGGCTACCGACAATGTGGCGAACGGCAGCGCGGAGCTTTCGGCCTCGTCGCAGACCCTGTCGCAGGGTGCCACCGAGCAGGCGGCCAATGTCGAAGAGGTCTCGGCTTCCATGGAAGAGATGGCCTCGAACATTCAGAGTAATGCGGAAAGCGCCACCAAGACGGAGCAGATCGCCAACAAGGCTGCAAACGATGCCGAGGAAAGCGGAAGGGCCGTGAATCAGGCCATGAACGCCATGACCGATATCGCGGAAAAGATCTCCGTCATTGAGGAGATCGCACGTCAGACCAACCTGCTCGCCCTAAACGCAGCCATCGAGGCCGCCCGTGCGGGTGAACACGGCAAGGGTTTTGCCGTGGTTGCCGCCGAAGTTCGCAAGCTGGCCGAACGCAGCGGAATCGCCGCCGCCGAGATCAGTGAACTGTCTTCGTCCACAGTGGCCGTGGCGCAGGAAGCCGGTGAAAAGCTCGATACGCTGGTGCCGGACATTCAGCAGACGGCACAACTCATTCAGGAGATCGCCGCAGCCAGCAACGAGCAGAATGCGGGCGTCAACCAGATCAACGACGCGGTGCAGCAGTTGGATCAGGTGATCCAGCAGAATGCTTCGGCGTCGGAAGAAATGGCCTCCACCTCTGAAGGTCTGGCCGGTGAAGCGGTCAATCTTCAGCAGTCGGTGAGCTTCTTCAATATCGGAGGACAGACCGGATACAGGCAGCCTTCGGCGCGTACCACGGTAGCACGCCGAGCCACGGCAAGGTCTTTGCCTGCGGCAACCCGCCCCGCTTCCACGGCACCTACGGGAGTCTCGCTGGACATGAAAGACGATGACGGCGGATTTGAACGCTTCTAGAAAGCAACCATGAAAACAAACGGGCGGAAGTCAATTGGCTTCCGCCCTTTTTGTTTTTCTGAAAATGCGAAAGGCAGAGAGCCGTCGCTGTCGCTCCTCCAAGCTGTAAGAGCCCTCCCGGCGGGGTTCTTTCTTTTTCCAAAGCAGAAAAGAAAGAACGAAAGAAACTGCTTTTGTTCTTAACTTCACCGCCTTGTATCTTCGAAACCAAGAATCTGATCAAACCGGGCCGCTCCCGAATCCAGTCGCCGGGGACGGCTCCGGGATTCGAAGAGCCGCGGCTTCCGTTTTGTCAGCTTCTTGGTTCCGAAGCTAAGGGCTAGGGCAGGTCTTCGTGTGGGATATAGAATTAAAGGCAAGCAATGAAACGGCAGAAGTGCTTTCATCGTCGCACTAGTCTTTCACCAGCTTGGCAGCCGAAGGCGAGGACGAGCCAATTTAACCTCACAGCCTTAGAAGCTGACTGAGAGGGGAAGGCGGCTTTGGTAATGGGATATGTATAAATCAACATAATCCCGTACAGACCGGAATGGCAGGTATTGCGCTTTTCATGGAGTGGAGCCGCCCCGAGCAGATCAGATTCTTAGGCTTGTGAGGACTTGGCGGGTAAATCAAGGCAAAGCCGGGTTTCTTTGGTTCTTTCTTGGGCCGGCTCAGCCAAGAAAGAACCGCCGTCCGCGCAGGACACGGAAGGAGCGTCAGCGACTGGATTTCTGTCTTTCCGCCTTTCGCCTTTTTCCCCTTTGAAAACACCAACTACATAGCCCCTCCGGCAATTCCTTTCATGGTGTGATTCTTGCTGCATTTCCCTTGTGGAAAAATTTTCCTGCGAGGTTCAGTCATGATCAATCCGCTTGATACGAAGCCATACTTCCCCTTTCCTGGGAGCACTGCCGGGAAAGCGCGCGGTCTTGTGCGCGATGTCCAAAAGGACGGCATGTCTCTTGTTCCGGAAAAGACTGAAGAGGAAAAACAGCTCGAGTCCAATTCTTCCCCTATTTCCTTTCGAAAGGAACTGACGCCGGAAGAGAAAAAGCGGGTGACCTTTCTCAAGGACATGATGGCCCAGATTCTGACTCTGACTGACGGTCAGCCCACTGAAGAGCAAAAGGCGCGCATTCGGGAGATCGAAAAAGAGCTGGAAAAAATCACCGGCGTGAAAATGCGTTCCCGCGTTTCCGATGTCACGGCCGAGATGCCTGAAAAGGATGACGAGGATAAGAAGAAAGAGCAGGAACGCCAGATACGTGCCATGGGCCCGAGTATGGCTGAACACCGTTCCATGGTCGGCTTCGGTGTGCAGGAAGGAAGCGGCATAATGAAGAATTATCAGCAGAATGCCGTGTCAGCCTATCTGAAAACCATGGACCGCAGTCCGATGGACGGGAACATCTCGAAAAACGTATAATCTGTTTTGCCGGGATTCCCTTTTTTCTGCATCACAGCTGTGAAAAAACTCAAATCATCTTGACGAAATACATCAAGTGTCGTAACGGCTAACACAATCCGTTAATCATTTGCACTTCGGTGCGGTTTTTGGCGGCTGTCGTATTGGCGCGGGGTGGAGCAGTTGGTAGCTCGTCGGGCTCATAACCCGAAGGTCGGAGGTTCAAGTCCTTCCCCCGCTACCAGGAATCCTTTTTTGTGGAGCCTTTTTGAGATGAAGAGTATTTACGTCGGCAACATTCCTTTCAGTGCATCTGAAGACGATCTTCAGGACCTTTTCGCCGAGCATGGCGAAGTCACATCCGTCAAATTCATCAATGATCGCGAAACAGGCCGTTTCCGCGGTTTCGCCTTTGTGGAGATGGATGATGCGGCAGCCCTTGCAGCCATCGAAGCCCTTGAGGGCAGCGAAATGGGCGGCAGGACTCTCAAGGTCAACGAGGCTCGTCCCCGCGAACCCCGTCCCCGCTACTAGTTGGTAAAAAAGAATCGGATGATTGATTCCTGCCGCCTCAGGCGGCAGGGGTCTTTATTCGTGCTCGTCGGCTGGCAGTGATCGGAAAGGCGGCCTCATGCGTCTTTCTGCACTTATTCTGTTTCTATGCGAAGAGTGCGTAGACCGATCCGACGACGGCAATGCTGACGGCCCTGAGCACCTGATTGCAGACGATAAGCTTCATGGCCATGCGTGGTTTGAAAATGCCTGCATAGTACGGAAACTGGTGGCGGAACGCCCGCATGGGGGACGAAAGCACGTTGCCCAGCATCAGGGCGAGCACGACCTGCGCTTCGGTCAGGCCGGAGTCAGCGATGAGCGCACCGGCGGCGGCGAGTCCGGCCGTGAACTCCGCGGCCATGTGAAAGGCCACGATGCCGAGGGCCTCAGGCGGGAGAAAGGAAAAGAAGCCCACGTTTCCTGCCATGAGTCCCTGAAGCCATCCGAACATCCCGAGTTGTTTGAGAATGAAGAAAAGGGTGTAGATGGGGGCGGTCAGGTAAATGACCTTGGGCAGGCGTTTCTTGAAACGTTTCCATGTCTTTTTGAACGCGGACGAGGTGTCGCGTTTTTTTTCGGCCTCGTCCAGACGGCAGGGCAGGCATCCTTCGGGTAGCGGCGGCAGCATGTAATGACCGGCAAGGGTGATCGCTCCGGTACGCAGCACGGCGGCAAAGGCCGTGAGACCGACATAGACTGCGGCAGCGCTGCCGATGAACGGGGCGGCGATGAAGAAGATGGTCGGCAGATGCAGGAAGTAGGTCGGCAGGGAATTGAACAGGTTGGAGAAGATCAGTTCACGGTCCGAAATGGTCCCTTTGTCGTGGGCTTCGGAAAGCATGGTGTTGGCAGTGACGCCGGAAAAGAACGCCATGGAAAAACTGGCGGCGGACACGTCTTTGAGGCGTGCGCGTCTTGCCAGCGGTTCCGCGAGTTTTGCCGCGTAGCGGGTCCAGTGCAGCGATTCGATGAGATTGCCCACGAACAGGCCCACCGAAATGAAAAAGGTCAGCCGGATGAGCGGCCAGACCAGCCCGTTCCAGAGAACGGGCCATGAGAAATCGAGTTCCATCTATTTTTTCTTTTTGATCTTGATTTTGCGGATTTGTCCCACTTGATCGTCAGACATGTAGATGGTGTTCTTGTCGCCGGGGAAGTGCCCCTGCTGGACGTTTGTGCAGTAGGTGGACAGCGCCTCGGTCGACGTCTTGCCCAGTTCGGCATATTGGCGGACGAATTTGGGTGTGAAGCGGTCAAACAGGCCGAGTACGTCGTGATAAACGAGAATCTGTCCGTCGGTGACGTTGCCCGCTCCGATGCCGATGGTGGGAATGTTGACGGCCTTGGTGATCAGTTCGGCCACTTCCACGGGAATGGCTTCCAGCACCACGGCAAAGGCTCCGGCTTCCTCGACCGCCTGTGCGTCCTCCACGAGCGCGCGGGCGGCTTCAGCGGATTTTCCCTGCGCCTTGAAACCGCCGAACCGGGCAACATGCTGCGGCGTTAGCCCCACATGGCCCATGACCGGGATGCCCGCGTCCACAATGGCCTTGATTTGCGGAGCCACGGACACGCCGCCTTCGAGTTTCACGGCCTTGGCGCGGCCTTCGCTGATGAAGCGTCCGGCATTGTCCACGGCCTTGTCCACGGTCGTGTAGGACATGAACGGCATGTCGCCGACGAGCAGGGCATGCTTGACGCCACGGCTTGTGGCTCGGGTGTGGTGGATCATTTCGTCCATGGTCACGGAGAGCGTGTCCTCATGGCCGAGTATGACCATGGCCAAAGAGTCCCCCACAAGCACGACATCCATTCCGGCCTGATCCACGATCATGCCGGAGGAGTAGTCATATGCTGTCATGCAGGTAATCTTCTGACCGTTCTTGCGGGCCTGAATTTCAGGCGCGGTGACAGGTCTGGCCTTGGACGGAGTCTGGGATTTTTGCGTGGTACTCATGGCTGGAGAGTATGGCTCCCCTGTTCCCGAGTCAAGCTGGTGGATTGAGAAAGGCTTTATTTGCCGTCAGGTTTTCCGGTTCTCAGATAAGAACGATCTGGTTCCGTCCGGATTCCTTGGCGGTGTACAGGTTGGCGTCAGCCTTTTTCAGCATTTCCGAGACAGCGGCCCGACGGGTGCAGATGCCGATACTGACCGTGACGGCCAGCTTTTCGTCGTTGACGCGCAGGGTGGAGTGCTCCACAGTGCGCCGGGTCTTGTCATACCGTCCGAAAAGGTCGTCGTCAGCCGGATGGGCTGCCAGTATGCAGAACTCTTCGCCTCCGAGACGGGCGACGATGGCGTTGTCCGGAAAGTTGCTTTCCATGATCGAGGAAACGGTCCGCAGAACCTTGTCCCCCACGTCGTGCCCGTAGGTGTCGTTGAACTGCTTGAAGTTGTCTATGTCGAGCATGGCAACGATGACGGATTTGCCTTCGGCTTCGGCCTGTGTGGCGAAGTCATCACAGTTTTCAAAGAAATACCGGCGGTTGTAGAGTCGCGTCAGCGGGTCGCGGTAGGAAAGATCCCGGATGGTGGCGATGCGGTTGAGCATTTCCACGTTATGCTCCACGCGACAGTAAAGCTCTTCCTTGACAAAGGGCTTGTGAAGAAAGTCGTTGGCACCGTTGTTGATGAATTTGACTGAAACCAAGGCATTGGTCTTGGCGGAAATGCCGATGACCGCAATCTCTTCCTTGGTGTAGCGTTTCCGGATTTCCTGAATCAGCAAGTACCCGTCCATGATGGGCATTTCGTTGTCGGTGATGACGAGTTGTATTTCCGGGCGGGCTTCAAGGATGTTCAGGGCCTCCCTGCCGTTGAGTGCTTCAACGACGCAGTAGCAGCGCAAGGAGAGGAAGCGGATGAGTGCGGCGCGCATGGAGCGGGAATCATCCACTACGAGGATGGTCGTATTTCGGTTTCGGGCCAGAACTTCAATGGTGCGGGACAGAGCCAGAGGGATCGAGAAGGAATCGCGGAGGATGAGATCCGCGACATTCCATGTGCTGTATTTCAGGCGCTCTTCGTCGCTGAGTTCCGATGCATACACTACCGCCCGTATGGAGAGCTGGCTGAGCCTTTCCATGACGGTTGCGGCTTCAGGTGCTTTCAGACAAATGACCGCCGCGAAGATGTCCGTTTCATGGTCTTCCATGAAGGCGATCGCTTCATCCCTTGTCGAGGCTCTGAAGATGGGCAGGTCGATCCGTTTTGCCATTGCTTCAGCTACCGCCCGTCCTCTGGATTCATTGGAGTCCAGAAGAAGAACGTGTCTGCCGTTGCATGAGCGGGTGGGGCAGCTTGTTTTTGGCATGGTTTCCTGTCGCATGATGTTTTGGGTGGCAGGCCTGTGCTTATTCAGGAACGCACGTTGGGCGAAGCCGGAGAGGCGACCACCCGGTTTCGACCGGATTCCTTGGCTGCGTACAGGCGGCTGTCCGAGAGCTTGAGCATGGCCTCAAGGTTTTCCGGTTCGCAGCAGAGTCCGGTGCTTATGGTGACCTCTATGGTCGAGCCGTTCACCGTTACCGAGGTGGCCTCGACCGTTGCGCGAACCGCCTCGAATTTGCCGAGGATATCTTCCGATTCGTCATGGGCGGTCAGCACGCAGAATTCCTCGCCGCCGAAACGGGTGACGATGGCCCTTTCCGGAAACCCCTGCGCGATGAGCGCTGAGACGTTTTTCAGCACCTCATCACCGGCGTCATGCCCGTACGTATCGTTGACGTTCTTGAAGTGGTCGATATCGAGCATGGCAACGCAGTACCTGTTGCCGTGTTTTTGGGCATGGCTGATGAAAGGCTCGGCGTTTTCGAAAAAGTACCGACGATTGTAGAGCCGTGTGAGCGGGTCCTTGTAAGAAAGGTCGCGTATAAGCGCAATGTTTTCAAGCATTTCAATGGAGTGCCCGACACGGCAGTGAAATTCTTCCACCTGGAACGGTTTGGGAACGAAGTCGTTGGCTCCGGTTTTGATGAGCTTGGCTGAAAGCAGTTCCTCGCCTCCGGCGGACATGCCGATGATGGCAAGGTCGTTTTTGCTGTACCGCTCCCGTATGCGGCGGATGAGTTCGAAGCCATCCATATTCGGCATGTCATAGTCCGTGACCACAAGCATGATGTCCGGGTGTTCTTCAAGCACATGTAAGGCCTCTTCGCCGTCCGAGGCCGTGAAGACTTGATAGAGCTGGGTGCCGAGCAACTGGGCCACGGCTTCGCGGATGGGCTTGGAGTCGTCCACCACCAGTGTTTTGATGTCCCTGTTTTTCCGGATGCGGGTGAGGGTGTGGATGAGCGTGTCCACACAGTCGCCGGAATCCTTGAGGATGTAATCGACGATGTTCCATGTGATGAACTGGCTGCGGATGGCGCTGTCGAAGCCTGCCGTGAAAAGGATGCTCGGGATGCCTTTTTTCAGAGCGTATTCGACTATTTCCCCATTGGGCGCATCCGGCAGGGTAACGTCGAGAACCGCGACAAGGTAATCGTCCTGACAGCAGTCGATGGCGGCTACGGCGTCGGCATAGGTGGCTTTCCATTCCACGTTGAAGTCGAGGTCTTCGCGGATTCTTCGGTGGAGCATGGACGCAAAGAACTTGCTATCTTCAACGAGTAGAACTGTGGGGGAGTCGGCCATATGCACCTCTAGGCGGGGGAGTGGGGTTGGTACGCGATAATGTACATGGAGAAAGCCATTTTGTCTTTTATATTGATGGAACAAAAAAAAGCCGGACAGTTTCCTGTCCGGCTTTGAATCATTCGTACCATTTCCCTACATGGGGGAAAGGTTTTGGAGCACCCAGATGACGCGGCCCACGGTGCGCTCGGTCATTTCGGCGGCCGGGATGGTCAGGTCGGAGTACTGGCCGTTTTCCGCCTTGAGCAGGAAGGTGTCGCCCTGCATGAATACGCGGCGGATGGTCAGTCCCTGGTGCGGGAAGTACACGGCACACAGATCGCCGTCGGGATGTTCCTTCTGATTGCAGTCGATGCCGACGAATGCTCCGCGGCCGATGACCGGGGCCATGCTTGCGGAGTCGTTTTTCACGACCTGAAGCTTCGGGCGGCAGAAGGATTCGGGCACGGACAGTTCCTCAACGGACTTGGGTTCCCATGCGGCTGCTTCCTTGTTCGCGCCAGCCATGGTGGACACGGGGACCACGCGGCTGCGGGAGTTCATCTTGCCATAGGGAGCCGGGGTTTCCTTGAGCAGGGTGTCTGCCGGAATCTTGGCCTTTGCGTCGTTGATGTAGACAGGCTCGACGCCTTCGGACAGCCAGTCCGGGTCGAGGCCGTGGCTGCGGTAGAGCTTGAGGAACCAGTCTGCCGGAATGGAACACCGGCGTTTGGCGTCGGAGATGCTGGATTGGCGGTTAAGATGCAGAATCAAATTGCGGTTAATTTTTAATAAAATTATATTTTATTACGAATAACTAAAGCAAAGCCGCACATCTCCCAGACTTTAAGCACAATCAGATTAAAGTAGCATAAACACAAATCGTTAAGATCATGCTAAACCTCACTCTCAAAAACAAATAGGCCCCATACCCTTCATTTAGAAAGCACCTCACCCATCGCAACTGTATTACACCTTCTTTCGTCTTTAGCTCACTCTATTTTTCAAATTAAGACTTCCAGTCGCTTCTTGCTTGGCAAACAAGGAGGAATATATGGAAGTGCTTTTTTTGCTTTTTCTCACAGGTATCTTTTTTATCTTTGTAATGCGCCTGCTGTTAACGGCCATCTGGAGAATGTCCAGCCCCCTCCGATGGCTTTTCGGCATTCCCGAGTACGACCAAGGATCTCCTTTCTGGACGGGCTTCTGGGTTGCCGCGTGGTCTAAATTCATCAACCGGAATCAACAATTCCATAGATAGAACCAGCCCTCCCACATGCCGCACAAAAAAATGCACCATCGTTTTTTCAAAATTCCCTTCTCGCACCACTCTTGAATTTTCAAAGACACAGCGGCAACGGCAAGGAAACCAAACAACCAAACAAACTGGAGGAACAAATGTTCACCAACACTCACTCTGAAACGGCAATGGCTCTCAACGAAACCCTTATGAATTCAGAACTCCTCCCTGCCGGAATCTTCCGAGGCGAAGAGGAACTCCCTGCCGGGACCTTCCGAGGAGAAGAAGAACTTCCCGCCGGGACATTTCGAGGCGAAGAAGAATTGCCGGCAGGTACATTCAGGTACATCACCCGGCTCCCCTCTACTTTCTTCAGCGTCCTGGAAGAAGACTATGACGAGGAAGAGGAAGAACAGGAGCGCGAACAAGAAGCGTAACAGCAGACCTGATTGGAGAGGGCTATCAGCCCTCTCCAATCAGAGAAAATCAAAATCATTTTTTAATATCTCCCCTTCGCCCCATTTTTGATTTTTAAAGCAACCAAACAGGGATCACCCACAAAAACGACCACAAAGGAGAAAGCCATGCATCACAGGATTACCGATGAATTCCAACCCACCCCTTTCCATAAGAGCCCGAGCATGACTCGATACGTGGTCGAAACAACCTTTGACTTGGAAACCCAGCCTATTTTTGGCGGCACGGAAACTCAGTAACCAACAGGAGAGCAACACCATGCCCGACCTCAAACGCCTCCACAAGGACAGCTACGACATCCCCTCCTATGGCATGTCCTTCACCTTCGACTACGTGAAACAGGACAACGGCACGATCCACATCTACATCCTGCGACAACCGGCCTACAAACCCGGTCAGGCAATTGGGGGCCACGAAACTCATCGATACGGTCTCGGCGAAGAAAGACCATATATCTGTTACGACCCCATGCCCAGGTCCCTTAGCAGCGCAAAGGCCATCTCAGCCGAATGGGCCAGAAGAACCGCTTACTACATCCGCTACGGTAGATGGCTCAACAAATCCTCTTAAACCATAGGATACTTCCATGCGAAACAACCATCTCTCTCTTAAAATGTCAGGTATCGTTTACAACCAGATTTTTTTATTCATCGGCTCACACCCTGCCGAAAGAGGCGGCATTCTTGGAATGGACAAAGATGGTGTCATTCGCCACTTCATCCCAGATGCCGGGGCCAAGACATCCTATGCGTCCTATTCTCCGGATGTCGCTTTTCTCAACCCCAGGATTAGTCAGTGGAAGCGAAAAGGCATTACCTTCTGCGGCGTTGTTCACAGCCATCCTCGTGGCATCATCCAGCCGTCGGAAGCAGATCGGCAGTACGCTGCCCAAATCCTGAAGATCTTCAAGAGTATTGATCGGCTCTGGCTTCCCATCGTTCAAAGCAGCATCGACTCCAAGCGGTTCGACATCCTTGGCTATTATGCCGAACTGGAAGGCAAGAAGCACAAGAAATGTAGAATCCGAAAAGTATCCCTGGATGTATTAGGCCTTGTTTCCCCGCATGGCGAAGCATACGCATCCGTCTCCAACAAGTATGAAAGAAACCGTGTGCCGACCGACTTGGACCATCTTGATTCCTGCTACATCTATGGTCCTCCCTGCGGCCAGCTTACCAGGCAGGAGCGCTCAAAACACTCACTGTATGAGAAGTTCACTCCCCGGAGCAATGCTGCGGAGTTAAAGCCGACACCCCCAAAAAAAGCTGCGACTCTCCCCAAAAACGATGCGGCTCCTGCTAGCCCGAACCCCACCATCACCACAAGGGAGGAGATGGACAGAACGACCCAAATGCCCAGAGGACCTTTTCACTTCCCTGCTCAACATCAAAGTGTAGAAGAGGTAACTATGCAACGCTCCGTGAACAATGCTAGCCAGGCCCATCGCCCAAAAGGCACTGTAAAAGTACAAGAGGACAACACTCTCCCTAAAGGAACACTGAAATGCGACGCCCTTGTAGCCAGTCAAAGCGAAATCAGCGACAATCCGTCCGCTGCGGTTCTGGAATGCTCCACACTTCATACCCTGCTTCATGGCACAACCCTACAAAACGGCATCGCCAGACAGGGGCAGCCGACACAACTGCCTCCCCTGTCCAAAGAAGAAGCCAGTCTTTATGTCGAGGCTTCACGCATACGTGATCGCCACCTTGAACGGCACGAAGGTTCATACAACCTCTCGCTCCTGGATAAGACGCGGCTCGTCATTGTAGGCACCGGCGGAGCCTCTTCTCTGGTAACCAACTGCGCCCGGATGGGATTCGGTGAATTCGTCCTCATTGATCCGGACATCATTTCCAGCAGCAATGTCGGCACGCAAAAAGCTTCACCCCACGCCATCGGGCAACACAAAGTTGAACGACTCGCAGAAGAGATCAGGGACATAAACCCCACTGCTTCCGTGCTCGCCATCCCTGCTGAACTGGATGCTATCAACGACGATCTGATGCAACGGCTGTATGAGGCCCCGCTCCGCTCCTGCCAAATCAACACGGCAAAAGGCTTGATATGGGCTCCATTCTCACCGGACAGGACCATTCTGCTTGTCCTGACAGACAGCTTCATCGCACAAAGCCGTGGCCACCGGCTGGCCCTTCACTTCGGTATCCCCACAGTGTGCGCCCAAGAGTATACTGAAGGACTGGGCGGGGAAATCACATACACCATTCCTGGAGTAACGACTACCTGTCACCGTTGCATCACCTCATCACGATACAAGGCCTACCTTGAAGAGGGGTACACCAACATCGTAACCTCTGCGGGAGCCCCTATTTTCGCGGCTGAATATCTCAATGCGGTAATCGGTCATATGCTTCTCGCGGTAACCCACCACGGGACTGACCACGAACGCTGGGGACATACTATTGCGGACCTGGGACAACGTAACCTCCTCCGCCTGAGAATGGATCCCCATTTCGACAAACGGTTCGGGGTAGATGCCTTCACTTCCAGACTGAAGGGGTTGGATGACCAGCACATGCTTCAGATGTTCGACACGTTGTTCCTCACGCAGACTCCAGACTGCGGACAAACTCCACAACGCCCCATCTGCCCGGATTGCGGCGGCACCGGGGACTTGTCGAAGGCAGTGGGAACGTTCGCCGACACTCGTCAAATACGCACAGCAAGGAAGGTATAACATGTATCAGTTCTTCACCCCCGACCAGGCCGGATTCAACGCACTTTCCTCCCGCGCCAAAGGCGCCTGCCTCCGCTACCAAAACCAGGAGATGCCCCCCGGGGCATCTCCCCAGAGGGCCAGTATAGGCTTCGAACGAGACGCAAACAGCAACGAAAGCACTCTTTGGGTCTCCAATGGAGTAGTTTACACCGGAGACAATGACGAAGTCAGGCAATGGTTTCAGGAAGGCAAGCGGATTTTCCCCAGCTTCGACGCGTTAAGGGCATGGGTCCAATCCTCCCTCGCCTCGGCATACGGGGTCAATGTCGTCGACAGTCAATTCGCAGAGCACTACCCCATTTATATAGACGCCGACGAAATCAACGACCGTTTGCAAGAAAAGATCATTGGCCAAGGCAGCGCCTTGAAAATACTGGCTGGTGTGGTCGCACGGCAGCATGCACGCCAAAAACCTACCAGGCCTGCGGTGTTGTTTGCGGTGGGACCCAGTGGAGTCGGGAAGACCCGGACCTGCACAGAATTGGGAAGCATTCTCGCCGACATGCGAGATAGGGATGAAAACGGGGGGTTCTTGCGCCTGGACATGAACGAGTATCAGGAAAGGTTCCGCTTGAGCCAATTGATCGGCAGTCCCAACGGTTACGTCGGATTTGGCGAAACCAGCCAGTTGATTTCGACCTTACAAAAAAATCCGTATGTGACTATACTTTTTGATGAAATCGAAAAATCTCATCCTGCAATCCTCCAATTCCTGATGAACATGATGGATGCCGGACGCATCTCCAGTCCCACAGACTCTGGAAGCGGCCATGGAGTGGACTGCAGCAAGGCGACCTTGCTTTTCACCAGCAATCTTAAAGCCGACGAGATTCTGAAGGAAATCCGTAATTCACAAGGGACACAAGAAGGGCTCTCCAAGAACGCGATATGCCGAAAACACCTGCTGCGTGCCGGCATCCCGCGAGAGATACTCGGTCGCATTGCCACCTTCCTAGTTTTCCATCCCCTTGACCAATCAACCCGTCAACAAATCCTTGAAATGCAAATCAGGGAATTAGGGGAAGAGTACGGCGTTCAAGTTCAATCCATTTGCCCCCAAACTCTGGAAGAGCTCTCCAAAGAGCACGGAGACAATAATTATGGTGTCCGTCCAGCGTACTCAACCCTTGATGCCAGGTTTGGCCCGACATTCATGGAAGCAGCACGAAAGGCACAAGAGACGGATGGCGCCATAGATCAACCGGTACTGGAGAATATTGGATAAGGGACTATTTAGAACACAACCTAACTATTGACATTTGACTGTGCGCCTGCAAATGAATTAAAATTCTATAAATATAATCAGTTAACTTGTGAGGGCTGAAATGAATGGTGCAATACAAAATAGTGATCGCCCTGAAACTTTCTCAAAGGAAGAGCTACTTGACGGGGAAAACGAAACTGCAACAACTTTGCTGGAAGCCGTTGCTTGGGCAGTCTATAAAAGCATGTCCAAGAACCCAATGGTTTCTTCCGTCGACTGGTTTTTTCTAGAATACCCACGTGACAAGAAACTGATGAAGGCCATTCGAGAAGATATCCGAATGCACATCAGGAGTTTAAAAAAAGTGCCTGCCAACGGATTCGGATTCAAGTGGATTAAATTCTCGTACATCAATTCATACATCTCAAGAAGCAAAGAGGAAAACTTCCCCTTGTACTTCTGGGACAGGACACGGGACGCCCTCAACAATTCGTCAGAAATCCAAACGACATACGAGATGGACAACCAGAAGTATTCAACAGAACCGATCTCCACCAACGCCATCTCTGAGAACGAGCTCGCGGAGTTAGGCAGCACTCAGAGCTATCCGGCTCCGTCGGTTTTGGAATCACAGCTGATAGCTCAAGTTCGCGCAAAGGACATCGTTTTGATGGCAACAAACTTTTGGCATGAGGTAATAAAACGAGCTCAGCGCTCTGTTCCAGTATTTACTAAGAGCTTTATCGGTTATCTCAAGACACATTACAGCTGCTTGGGAACACGTAGCAGGGAGAACCTCTCCTACGATGAGGCATACCACCAAGACAGCAGTAAAGCGGATAACAGCGTCTTCCCCCCTCCTGTTGACGAGTCTCGCGACAAGGCCTTCATGGGCAAAGCTGTCGAGATTCTTTCCGGCTGCAAGGACGTGTGGAAAATGGCCTTTGTGCTTAAATGGACCATGGGCCCTAAAGAGCCTACTGATGTCCTTTTGAATGACATCTGTGACGTGACAAACGCCAAGAACGGATATTCTAAGATAGTGGACCGATGCAATCAGGCTATACAGGATCTCTCTGAGGGGTGGCCAATGGACGAAACGGCATACACGCACTTCGCCTCCTGCGTCATGAAGGAATGCTTGAAATCCGTCAAAAACGATATCCTAACTCGGTTCGAGGAACTGAATCTCAATAAGGAGTGTCTGCAATGGTAAAGTTGACAAACATCCCCAACTACATGGAACGAATCCGATACGCACTCAATGCGGCAAGTGAAGAACGATTCTGTCCACCTGACAGCGAGTTGTTCACAGCTCGTAAATCCGACCAGATGCAGCGCCATTTAGACAACTGTGAATCTTGCCGTGACAGGCTCGAGGCGTTTATCGAGTTTGAATATACCCCTCAAAATTCCAGTCAACAAACAACAAGTACCCAACAAAGACCGGCAAGCGGGGACCTTTGGACTATCCGGCCGGACCTTGCAGGGTGGGATGATAGTGGTCGCTATTTCAACAGCCCGACAATTCTGGTGCTTAATTTTCAGGACAACCAAACTATTCTCGCAGCCCAGACATGTGGCATTGAGGAGTTGGCGTACCAAGGCGATCTGATACTGGATGCTCCATATGCGGGGTTTGTTGAGCCGTGGAATACCAAATTCATTTCGATCGACAGCCTGGAAAAGAAGGTAGGAGAGGTCTCTACGAACTTGGTGAAAACGGTATGCAAATATGAAGAGACGGCCCCGGTAGACACGCTGCCTTTCCTAATTAAACAATTTAGGAGGCAGGAGTGTGAAGTTGCGGATTATGTCGAATCGAAAAGCAAGTCGCTGGTTACCCCCTCTTATTTGGCTCGACTCTTTGAGGTTCCCGTTGGATACGAGCTACTCTGTAGCGATGAAAAACTTGAACACTCATTTGCAGCTGCGACCACGACTATAGAAAGGGAAGTACCAGGAGGAGAAGGAGGGGTAATTGCCAACATTGAAAGCTCCAAAGGAAAAATTACCATACGTTTTGTTGGACTTGATTCATATGGGAGTGTTCTAGCCGGTCTGTTCAACAAAACTCGGAAACAAGCGATCCCTCTTAGAGAGAGAGGGGGAAGTAAGACTCTTCAGTTCTCCATACGACCTGGAGCAGAAGCAGAATTGTATTTTGACCCAAGTGACGATATTAATGATGAATTTGAAATTGTTCTCGCAGCCCCCTCAAGCAAGGAGTAGTTATGCGGTTTGGATTTCCTCTATATAGTGAAGAAAGAGAAAAGGCTTACCCTGTTTGGGTTAGGCTGCGAGACAAAGTACAAGAGGGCCCCACCATTACCTGGAATGGCGAGAGGCTTAGAGATGATAAGCCAATTCTGAGAAACGCAAGTTTTAATGAGATTCTGTCCCACATTACAACGGCATTTGATGTAGCATTCACCACGGAGCTCGACTTGAAGCCCGACAATGGTCGGGTGGAAATAGCAGGACAATCGGCGGGGCTCTGTATGGAGGCTTGCAAGATTTTCAAAACGAACGCCTCTGACACAGACATTCTTTTTACTGGTCAAGTGCACAACGGTTGTCTACGAGCTCTAGGCCCTAAAGGGCATGTCGAAGAAAAAATGATGTGTGCGATTGACCACTCGGCGATTCTGGTAGTTCCCTTTGAAGATGCCGAATATATAAACAAACGCCACATTAAAGCTGACAGAGAAGAGGGAGAGCAATCTCAGTATTTACTTGTCCCTCTAGACTGTGTGGCAACAGATCAAGATAAAGTCAGTAACAATAGCAGGCGCCTAAAGGAGGATTTTGAAAAACAACAAAACCATATTCTGATTGCCATACACGGAGATAATTGGAAGTGCGCAATTGGAGAAGGCTTGAATCTCACACAACGAGTCCCACTTAAAGGCACTCAGGATGAAAATCTTGTGGCTTTTTCCGATAAGACTTTCAGTGATCTTTTTTCCTGCGCCTTGCCCAGTCTTGCCCAGCACAAGCCCTCTGATTTCAAAAAATACATTACAACAAATACTTATGACAACAACCATCTGTTCAAGAACGGCATTCTCGAC
Organism: uncultured Pseudodesulfovibrio sp.; assembly: GCF_963664965.1. Classification (NCBI taxonomy): domain Bacteria; kingdom Pseudomonadati; phylum Thermodesulfobacteriota; class Desulfovibrionia; order Desulfovibrionales; family Desulfovibrionaceae; genus Pseudodesulfovibrio; species uncultured Pseudodesulfovibrio sp. Next base: position 666,726 of record NZ_OY761823.1, read on the forward strand.
ATCGCCGTAAGAGCTGATAAAGGTTTTTTTGCAAAAGGCACAACGGGCTATTTTCCAAAGGGCAACTTACTCATTGGGGGGGCTACAGGTTGTGGGAAAACCCTACTGGCATATGCGTTGCTACTCAATGCAGTCTCCGAGTACGATGGGAATGCCATATATGTGGCTCCCACGAAAGAGCTTGTTTACGAAGCCGCAGAGGCTTTTCGAAACATCCTTCCTCAATATCCCAAGTCAGCATCTAAACCGATGATCAATTCGGCAACTGAAGTTTTTGTCTCTACGGGTGAATACGCAGAAAACGATTGGCGAATAGCCAATGGGAGCTTTAAAGTCGCCTTCATAGTATATGAAAAAGCAAACCTTTTTATTAAATCTGAACAACTAATAAACAATCTGGCCTTTGTTGCCATTGATGAACTGCACATGTTCTCCGATGACTCTCGAGGAGGTGTGTTAGATACATTTGTAACTAAAGTCCTCGACCAAGCGGAAAAGAGAAAAGGAGACCCGAACTTTACTAACTCCAACAGCCTCCGAGTGCTTGGCATAACAACCGAAGCAGTCGAAGACGACATCAATTTAGAGGCTTATTTTCAAGGCAAGAGCGGGGAAAAGTGCAAAACTGTCATGGCACACAATCGCCCCATCCCTGTAGCACATTATATTCAGCCAAACTTCTGTGACATGGAGTATCCTCCAACTGAAATTAATACTTTTACAGGGACTCTAAGCCGTAATGTTGCCCCACTCCTTCTTTCTCAGCTTAAACAAGACATTAGTGACGCTACGAAGAGCGGACGACGCACCTCAGTCTCAAAATACATAGTCAGCCATTCAACCGGTCACCGTAAAGTAATCGTAGCGGGAACAGCCATTCCTATCTTGCTGGGAGAAGGGAAAAAAATAGCTAAAAAGCGGTCAAACTATTCCCGACTCAGTGCAGCAGATGAAGCCAGTCTCTCTGAAGCATTAAACAAGTCTAACCTGCCAACATCTTTTGCCAAACAGTTGTTGCAAAGAGCTCGAAAGGGCGTTTTCTTCCACTACTCCTCCTTGGACCCACATGTACGTAAACTTATGGCCGATCTTTTCAGGCAAAAGAGCAAAAGTGATCTTCCTTACCCAGACATCCTTTTTGCAACCGAGACAATTACTTACGGTCTTAACTTGCCAGCAGATTGCCTAATTCTCACTGGTATCATATTTAGTCGCCAAAACACGATTACCGGGCAACACATAGACAAACCTCTTTCCAAACAGCAATTTCACAATTTGACAGGGCGAGTAGGCAGATATGGAAAGACGAAAAACACTAAGGGCTGCAAAGTTGTTATTATTGCTAGAAATTCAAACGAAGCGCGCACTGTTTTAAATGAATACGCAGGACTCTCTACCTGCCACAGCGGAGGAGTCTCTGCTGGAGAGCTTAAACTTGTTTCCGAGTATCTTGAGGACATTGAAAAAGAAACAGATCATTCATTTCAAACCCCAATTCATCTGCAGCAGATATCGTATTCTTTCTTCCGAATGGTTCTAGATGCTCTCAGATACAAGCAGCAAGAACGCGGAGACAGTGTAAATGAGGCCACAATTCTCCAACTGTTAAAACAAACTTTCACATGGCGATACCACAAGAGAAAATCGAAAGAGCTTGAAATGTTGACCCATATGGTGCTGGAGCAGACTGTTCGGTTAGAAAAAGATTTAAAGATACCAGAGATTATAGTCTGCCAAAAAAACCCGATATCACAAGAAGAACAATTCTCTCTAACTTCGGAAGGAGAGGCTCTTATTGATACGGGGTCTAAATGGCAATCCATTGTACCAATGCGTTTTTGGCTGGATAAAATTTCTTCGACCAAGGACGAAAATTTGCCCGTGGAGCTGCTCGTGCCTGCATTTGTCGCCTGCAAAGAGCTTTGGCACACATATCGAAACTTCTTCGAGGAGTTTGAGTACGAAAACGCGAGCTCAGTGCACAAAGGGTTAGAAGTTGCAAACACGTTATTGAAAAACGAATTCAGAAAACTTCCAAACATGGAAGGCAAGGTCGATGCGCTTTGTAACCATGTGGGTGATTTGTTTTATTCGTATCGTAGTGAACTTAAGCTCAGCACGAAGTATGAGGCTGTTAACAGGCATAGCCAAGCAGTTTTCATTCGGATGATAGTCGCTCTTCTGCGATGGGTCAGGGGCGAAGAGTTAGAGGAGATAAACAGACTTCGCTATGCGAGTTCAGATGATCCACCAGAAGAAGATCTGATAAAAAACTATGGAGACAAGTATGGTCAAAAAGCCGCTTGGCTAGCTGATATGTGTCTTCGCTTCTTTTTCTCCAACACTCTCTTAAGCGAAAAGCATGCAAGAGATTTGACCAGTTTGGCTATGCGCCTCCGCTATGGCTTGCCTCTTAAAGGGCTCGCCTTCTTCAAAGGAAGCCCTATGGGATTCAGGCTGTCTCGCAAGGAAGTCATTAGCTTACTAAAACACGGAGCTACCCCAGAAACAATCATACTGAGCGATAATCCTGCGGGTATGGCCGAAAAGTTCTCAAAAGATGCTGCAGATGAGATTAATACCTCAGAACTTACTGTCCCTCCAGAAAAAATTGTCACGAACATTTTCAAGTATTACTGTAATAGTTTGGAGAATTTATGCGGTGCTTTTAGCCGAGGGGCATCTTATAGAAATGACTGGGAATATATGCCCAAAGCTATTCGCAACATATTTGATACCTGTGAAGATATAAATTCAGAGAAGTCCGATTGGGATAAAGCTATAGAAGAGTTCATAGCCAACTACATTAAGGCTACGCAGTTTGGAGAATTAAAAATCACAACACAGAGTGACGACCACACCCTTCGGCTTTCACGAGGCGAAGGGACAGAAATCATCTTACGTTTCAAAACACCCTATACTGAAGAGGATGCGAGTGGGATGCGAAACAATATCGTTGTCCGGCTCCCTTGGAAGGGGAATAATGTGGAGCAACGTGGCGACATTGAAATGAATATCTTCGGTATTCTTTCTTTAACAATCCTTCTTCGTGGCGGCTCTCTTAGCATGAAGGCAACTAAGAGTTGGTTACTTGACGCAAAAGAAAAGGGTAAAAGGACATGCTCACATCATGACTTACTGGCAATTAAATCCGTTAAAAGCAAAGTTCCGTCAGAGGTTTTAGAGGCTATGCTCGCCATAGCCGAGCCTGAAGGCTAGTATACGGAGTAGTTGCAAATGATTACTCAGTTAAGAGAATGTTGGGCGAAAGTAAGCCGAAGGTCAACAAGTCATTGGTGACCTTCGTTCAACTCTTTGTTTAGGCGATAGAAGATAAATTACTTCACTGGGCGCAATCAGTTTTATAATAATGCTACACCACACTTGAGAAAACTGCGCCCCATTATGATATCAATCCCTGCTATTCTGAAGCGTCTATCAACGGTTGGTTAGAGACACTTTCCAAGTTCGGTGACGTTGACCACCCTTTGCTGCCGAGTTGCAAAGCCAAATCATGCAAAATCTCCACCACCATTGAGCGGGGCATATTGTAGTTCCGCTCAAAACCTTTGTAGTCCCAGCCTTCTGCCAAAACCCGGTCAGCGTAACGTTGAATTGCGCCCGGCACTGTGTTGGCTGCATGCTTAGCCGAAACGCCTTTGCGCTGCATGAAGTCGACAGCTCCTTTGGCTGCTGCCCAAATCATTTTGACGACCTGTGATGTAGAAAAATTTTCGAGCGCAGATTCAAGCACCTGCAACGTTTTGGGGCCAGGATTGTAAGGAAGTTTTCGCTCTTCCAAATAGTAGCGAAGATACTGAAGGCTTTCTTCAAGTGCGAACTTCTTCCACAAATCGTACAAATCCTCAGCTCCATCGAACCTCCAATGGTGCGGCCAGTTCTTAGTTCGAAAAGCTTGCTCAATCTCTTTTAACAGCTCTGCAGCCGTGTCTTCGTCAGGCGCAAACGTTGTTTCGTAGTGAACCTTAAAAATATAGTAAGACAAAGTGTCATCATCCCCCAAATCAAACGCTTCTATGGGGGACTGGTAAGCAGCCACTCCAATCACGCCAGCGTCACGAAGCTCTCTCAGTAGCAATGAAGTCTGATCTGTCGAGGTGGTAATATTGTCTTGAATCCCATTTGGACTGAAGGTTCCAAGTGCAAGCAGGCTCTCAGCTCTAGAAGCCCGCATCAATGCCAGCAAGTACACTGCTTCGGTGATTTGAAAGTCATAAATCGTGTACGGCGTCGAAGGCCTATCATGCCCAAATGAATAGTGTGCCCTTGAGCGCACAACTTCCTCATGGCTTTGACGAAGGCGAGCTTCTTCCTTTGCCTCAATCCTCCTCCTTTCCGTGCAGGCAGCGCAGTTGCATGTCTTCCATGAATAATACTCGGCGAACTCCCTATGCCCGCATTTATCGCAGAAGAGGTCACAGTCCAATGATGACGGTTCTGTCCTCGCAGGGCGCTCTTTGTACAAAGCGCCACTACAATATGGACAATGCTCATCAGTGATGCTTGGGGGAAGCAGTTTACGCAGTTGGGTGGGATGGACATCAATTTCAAACTGCTCAAGAATATCTACAACTTTGTTCGTCTTGTCGTAGTAACAAGCCACAAGCAATTCGATGTCGTCTGGAGAGAGATGGGCAATTTTGGGATCAACTTCTGGTGGCATGGGTACTCCAGGATAGAGTCAGATCTGCTTAGAAATTTATAACGAGTCGCTGTTAGTTTTCATGTTGGAAGCCAACGGTATTCTTTTTTGGCGTACGCTGGAAGTCTAGCATTGCGCTATTTAGCACCTTCAAAGGCGCCACTTCTATCTTTCTTTGCACACAGCAAAAAAGTTTGGATTTTCAAGACAGCATAGTGTTATATGACGACCACTATTTATTCAAATAAAACTTAGCGATAGCAACTGCGAGTAGGCCTCAATGCTTCATAGGTACCAAATCCGACAAATTAAATTTAAGTCCGGAGAACGTCATGCTGTTCTGATTCATCCAAATGGAAGCGTTCCATTTTACCCCTCGTATTATGCGATGAGCGTTTCTCGAATTGGGAAATCCGTAAATACCGTTGTATCTGAACTGACAGCTATCAAGCACCTATACACGTGGGCCGACACAACTGGAGTAGACCTTCACGAAAGCATTGTCTCTGGCAAGATGCTAAGTCTCTCTCAAATCGACAGCTTGGTCCATGCGTGCCAACTTTCGTATAAGAACCTCGTTGCGGACATTGAAAGTAGCTCCACTTCAGCCAACAAGGTCCTTGAACTACGGGCGAAGTTCGGTGACTTCGTTAGCTCAGGAACTCAAAGCATAAGGCTGAACTACATAATTAAATATCTCGACTGGCTCATCTTTGAACTTTTCAAAAAATCAGATGCCAAGAATTTTTCAGAAGTCACTGAGAAAAAGAAAGATTTTTTGCAATGCATTAAAGCACGAATTCCCAACATGAGGCCTGATAGCTACAGTGCCATAAGCACTCCAAAAGGGTATGATCTTACTGTACACCGCAGAATTCTTGATGTTATCGAACCTACACATCCAGACAACCCATGGCGAGGAGATTTCGTGCGCCACAGGAATTGTTTGTATGTAAACATGTGCCTCGCCCTAGGGTTGAGGCTGGGGGACACTGAAAGCCTAGAAGTAACACACATTGTCCGTACAGCGAATCCGCCATATCTCCAAATTCACAGGAAGCCAGACAACCCTGAAGATCCGCGTATTCGAGAACCAAATATAAAAACACTACCGCGAACATTAGTGATCGAACGAGCTTGGTTCCATCTTCTTTGCGACTACATAGATATTCATCGTCGCAAGCTCCCCGCAACGAAAAGGCATCCCTTTTTGTTTGTTTCGAGATCAGGGCAACCCATTTCGCGAGATTCTGCTCGCCGGATAGTTACTGGCCTAAGGCAGGTTGATGGAATTCCAGACGACATAACTCAGCACACCCTCAGGCACGCGTGGAACGAAAGATTCAGTGAGATTTGTGACGAGCGAGGTGTTTCACCAGAACAAGAAGCATTTGCTCGACGTGAATACATGGGATGGTCCCCTTCTTCGGGTATGCCTGCTCGTTACAACCGGCGGCGCTTAAAAAGAAAAGCCGATGAGTACTCTCTCGAAATGCAAAGTAAAATTATCCGGAAGAAATGATGCCTCAACTTCAACCGCAGTTTCTCGAATTGCCAACCCAAGCTACAACGCGAGATGGGCTTGAGTATGATCCTAGTGATGACGTTTGGGTCTTTGAAACCGCGTCCGTTATCCGTCGGTTTTATTTCAATAAAATAAAAAATATCTTGTCAGACGAACTGTTTCTTAGCTTCAAAAAGTTTTTCATTCACCATCTTTCAAACCACCATGTGTCCACTAGCCACTTGTATATGCAAATTCTGGTTAGTTTTATCTCCAGATTGAACATCACTAACATGAGCGAAGTTAAAGTCAGTGCAATCGTTAGCCATATCAATTCAGATGTTCCTAAACATCATAAAATATATCTGCCTCTGCTTTTCAAACAGCTTCACGAGCTTGGCCTACCAGGCTTGGAGCTAGACGCCATAAGAAGCCTTGAACGAATCAGGGCTCCCAAGATAAGCCATAATTATCTCACTCTTTCCTTCGACCCTATAGAGGGACCATACAGTGAACAAGAATCACAGAACCTTCATGATGAAGTCGACCGCGTGTATGGTGATGAGTTGATTGACTCCAAAAAATACCTTCTCTTCTTACTGTGCGAAGTCTTTGGAGCTAGGCCTCAACAGATAATTGACTTAAAAATTCAAGACTTTCTGGTAAAATCAAGAGGTGAAGGAGTGGAGTACAGCCTGAACATTCCACGAGCGAAAGGAAAGAATAGACCTCGGCGATCAGAGTTCACTGAACGTCCTCTCACTCCTGACTTCGCTCATATAATCGAAAACTGGGTAGACCAAGTAAAAGATGAGTTCAGGGCACTGGATGATAATACTCGCTATAATCTTCAAGAACTCCCTTTTTTTCCGTTTTGGAAACGATCTAAAGGCGTCGAGCCTGGATTTGAATATCATTCGACATACGGTTCATTGAATGGCCATTTGAAAGCGGTGCAGAAAAAAATTGATGTCATTTCTGAAAGGACAGGGGGAAAGCTAAATGTCACGTTCTATCGCTCAAGACGAACTCTTGGCACACGCATGGGGGCAAATGGTGCCAGCGAAAATGAAATCGCTATCGTGCTAGATCATTCCAACACAAATTCCTGCAAACACTACATCCAGCCTGGCCACGAGCTATACTGGCTCATGGACAAAGAGCTGTCCCCCTATATTGATCCACTTGTGCAAGCCTTTAAAGGAGAGGTGGTAGAAAGGAAAAACATATTTGGGACCAATCAAACTTATCAAGAAGTTCGCGCAGACGACCCAAGAAGTGGGGAGTGTGGGCTATGCGTCCGACCTTCTGGCTGTGCCATTTATGGAGAAAATGATGACCCTGAAACTCTTTTAACTGGCTTACCTTTTTCTTGCTATCGTTGTTGGAACTTTAAAGCGTTTGACGACCTAGATATTCACGAAGAGCACCTGGCAATCATGAAGAAAGAGCGCGACTTGCACTTGCGAGGTTACAAGCAAAATGGGCCTGCTACACAGCCGCTCATTGCGATGCAGTTTGATGTTGTTATCAGGGCCATTGAAGAGGTCCTTTCAAAGATTCTTGAAAATGATATCTCTACGTTCGATTTTGGCGGGGCCGCATATAATGCCTAAGAATATCACCCCTGAGATCCTCGCCCTGCTGGAACCTTACCTAGAGAAGCTTGATGCATCATGGGATGCCCAACCCGAAGGCATGCGCCAGCCCACATTACCCGTGACAGTTGACAGAAAAATTAACGTGCGAGCCATTGCAAAAGCCATTGGCCTGCGCCAAACCCAAGAGCAACATTTCTTTCGCAAGCCAGAGCTTGCCGCCCCCATAAACGCACTATGTTCAGTCCAAGGAGTTAAGCCTATTGGCTCCCGTGTGCTAGCAGAGCATGGCGACAAAGCCGCTGCAAAGCGTCTTGTAAGAACCGCAACGGAAAAGAACGATCTTGCTCGCGCTCTTGCTGAAAAAGAGGCTAAGATTGAATCTTTGCGCGAAGAGAATGCGATGCTTCTTTCAAGGTTGGCTCAATTCGAATCCATTGGAACCTCTATCCGTACCAAATGGCCGGAAGACTAGTGCAGATTAAAGTCAAGCGCATAGTCAGCCAAAAGGCTTTCGGTATAATCTTTGCTGGAGAAGCCCTCACTGGCAAACAGGTCGGCGATCAAATCCTGGTCAAAGCCATTGCTTCGCGCATTGTGGGCGTGCCCTCCTTGGGGGAAACATGGGAAATCTCTGGGGGCATTAAAAGGACTAGATGGGGTGACCAGGTGGAGGCTGAATATGCTTACCGCATAAAGCCTACAGGTGAACTCCTAATACATTTCCTGTCTAATAATTGCCCCGGCGTAGGGCTAACCAGAGCCAAACGTTTATGGGACAAATGGGGCAATGGTCTGGCTGAAGCGCTGTCCAATGGAAACATCGAAGAGATAGCTCAAGTCATTGCGCCTAATCGCCCACTTCTCTCTGTTCGGCTTGCTTCTCTAGTCTGCCGTGAATGGAAACGGCAGGAAGCTGAATCCAATTTAGCTGCATGGTTTCAATCTCATGGGATTGACTCCCCAAGGCTGCTCCAATTGTGTTCAACAACATTCGGAACAAATGCTGTGGGTCGGCTCCGTAGCAACCCATGGTGCCTGTCCTCAATGATGGATTGGGAACAATGCGATACACTCGGCCTCAAAGTTCTAGCTGAGATCGGATCGGCTGCACCTTACGCTTCAAACAAACGACTCCTTGGAGCCGTTGATTCTGCAGTTAGAGACATTTTAACGTCCGGCTCTACCTCCATCGGCCTATTCGGCCTGGAGGAACTCCTGAAAAACAAGCTGGACGATTCTAAGTTAGTGTATGACGCCGTGCGGCTTGGTCTTGAATATGGTGCAATTCTCCATAGCGACAAGAAGTGGATGCCGCCTGGATCGGCTTACATGGAAAGGTCGGTAATTGGTGCTTTGCGACAGCTTCAAGACGATGGCCAACTCAAAGCCGATGAGCAAAACATCAGAGATATACTAACAAAGCTAAGTGCTGGTCATATCAATCCCGATGAGAAACAAATTCAGGCCATGCTTCACATTCTTCGTTCGCCTTTGTCCTGCTTGGTGGGCGGTGCCGGAACTGGCAAGACAACAATTCTGCGATACGTAGTGCGACTCTGGCACCGGTTGGGTGGAAACGTCCTCATGGCAACCCTTTCGGGAAAAGCTGCATTGAAGCTGAGTCAAAGCACTGGTCTGTTGGCAAAGACGTTAACCCGCACCTTGGCCGAACTCGAAGAAGAGAACGGAAAAGACTACGACCTAGCAGAAATCAACGAAAGGACACTGGTTGTTATTGATGAGGCCAGCATGGTTGATTTGGTAACTTTTCATGCGCTGATGAAGCACATGAAAAGAGGTTCAAGATTGCTTCTGTCTGGCGATCCTGCGCAACTCCCACCAATTGGCTTCGGTCTTGTCTTCCATCGGCTCGTTGAGGATGAATCCATCACCGTCACCTTGAGCAAAATTTATCGGCAGACCGCAGACAGCGGTATTCCCTTGGTGGCAAAGGCTCTGCGCGAAAGGCGTATGCCTTCTGTCTCTCAGTACCAAGGCAGGGGCGAAGGTGTTTCCTTCATCCCGGCTTCGCTGGAATCAATCTCGACAATCATTGAGCAGGTCGTGGACGACTTCGGCGGCTTTGAGGACCTGATGATCGTCACCGCAATCAATCGTGGCCCGGCTGGTGTGGATCAGCTCAACCGCCTGTTCCATAACAGGTATATGCAGCAAACCCATTTGCCCGAACTCAAGGGCAGCTTGGGCCAACACTTCTGCCCTGGAGAGCCGGTGATCCATCTCAAGAACGACTATCAGCGAACTATCTTCAACGGCAGCTTGGGCACGGTTCTGGACGTGGATCGTGACGAACACAACCTCACGGCAAACCTTGATGGCAAAGTTGTCAGCTTTGACGCGGACCAACTGATCGACCTTTCACTGGCTTATGCCATCACTTGCCACAAGTGCCAGGGCAGCCAAGTTAAGCGAGTTATTGTCCCGGTTTACCAAACCAGATTGCTTGACCCTTCATGGCTATACACGGCCATCACAAGAGCCGAAATGCAGGTTGTATTGGTCGGAGACGAAAAAGAGATCGAAAAAGCCTTAGAACGGGAATTCGCGGCTGATTGTCGCGGTGTAGGATTTAGGTGGTATAATGAGCAAAACGCAGATTATCCAATTCAAACCCAAGCGTGAAGTAGACGCAATTGAGAACGTCAACGCTTTCATCGAAATGGCCAAGAATGAATTGACGGTTTTCGGTGCTAATCTCGATTGGGATGCTATTGTTTGGGACTTAAGCAAACATGCTGTCAGGAGAGATGGGAAAAGCAACAACATCCTTTGGGGAACAATTGACACTAAAAACAAATGGTCTGCTGTAGCGATGGAGAAGCCTATTCTTGACTATGCCAAGGCCTACCTAAGGGAACTTGCTGGTCTTGAATGGAAGCTCTCGTACAATCAAGATGTGTATGCACTTAGAGCTTTAGAAAAGGCTTTAGTTGACAGCGGCAAAGAGCCCTGCCCAACAAATGTAGACATTGATATCCTTAATTACGCCTGTCAGCTGATTGAAAACAAATGGGCGGGAAACAAATACCAAATTGCAAAAAAACTGGAATTGATTGGTATTCATTTGGTCAGTAATCTTATGGTCAAATGCATCCCTTTCCAATGGAAGTCGCCTGTAAAAAACAAAGATTGGGAAGGGAGGAAAATCGGTGAGGCTTATGATCAATATCGCTCTGACAAAGTCCCAACCGACACATGCCTTTACGCTATAGCAGATATTTACCATTCAACTGAATCAATGCCGGAAATTATTGCAGCTTCTTACGCAATATTACTCCTATCTAATCCTTGCCGTGCCACTGAAGCTTTAACGCAAAGACATAACTGCGAGATGTTTGATCATCTGGGCATCCCTGGTTCCTACGCGCTGAACTGGCTGCCACTAAAAGGCGGTGATCCTGTACAAAAAATAATCCTTCCGGTTTGGGAGGATGTTGTCAAAGACATGATGAAGCGGCTTACTTCAATAACTCAAGAAGCTAGAGATATTGCTAAATGGTATGAAGAGAATCCCGGACACATGTATCTCCCAAAGGAGTATGAACACTTACGGAACGAGGAGTGGATAGATTTCCCAACCGTCCGCGAACTTCTTGATGTGAGTCGAATTACACTGACGAGGCTCAAGCAAAAGCACAAATTTAAAACGATAGGTGGTAGCTTCAAACCAGCGCAAATGAAGTTCAGCGACCTTGAGAAAGTTGTTCTCGCGAAACTACCAAAGAACTTTCCTTACCTAAATAAGCAAGGGCTTAAATATGGTGAAATGCTCTTTATTGTTCCATATTACTTTTTTAAAGCAGACACAGATTCCTTCTCTAAAGTGCTCTTTGAACCAGTTACATACAGCCATTTACAGTATCTTTTTGGTGGATACGAGGCTCACCCTACAAAGTCCATGTTCTATAATAATGGTCTAAATGAGCCTGATGGAACCCCTATTGTTTTTCGCCCCCACTCTGCTCGCCACTGGCAAAACACGACAATGCTTTACAAGCGAACCTCACGAACATTTATAAACTACTACTCTGGTAGAAAAAATGAAAAACACTTGAGTAGCTATGACCACTTAACAGCAAAAGAAGTGAATGATGGATACCTGGAAATCATTGGAGACAGAGGCTTGTTGCAAACAGATGCTGGAACCCAAAAGGCTCTCTCGGTTTACAACAAGGCAGAAACAATTGCTCTCATGCTTGAGTCAAAATTTAGTAATGCACACGTTACAAAAATTGGATTCTGCACACACGACATGCTGACTCCATGTAGAAAGCGTGGGGCACACTATACATGCAGCCGTCACGTCTATATCAAAGGGGACGAACGGCTTGACCTGTTTTTGGCCGAAGACATCGCAATCCTGAAAGAAAAAATCCGATTCATGGAAGAAGAAAAGCCAATGCCACAAGGCAAGGATCTCCGTCTTATTCAGACGAAACAGGAATTGGCGATCCTTAGCAATATCGTTTCAATTTTGAATAACCCGTCCTATCCAACCGGTTCATACTTTATGATTGATCCGAGGCTTGAGTCTTCAACAATGAAAGTGGCGTACTACGAGCAAACAAATGAATTCTTAGGCGGTAGGCCCGATGATTCTGTATACCTAGCAAAGGTAGGTGAATTATGTCTCGACATCTAACCCCTGACGCCATAGATGCCATCGTTGTCTTGATCGAAAAATGGGAAGGCAAGCTCTCCTGGCCTTTGCTGGTAAATGCTGTCTTTCTAGTAATTGGCAGCAAGTACAGTCGGCAAACATTGTCCAGTAAGGCCAAAATTCAAGCAGCTTTTGACGAGCGAAAACAGCAACTCAAAACAGGAAGCAAGGCTCCGAAATATTACACAACTAGAGAAGTAGATTTAGCCCTTCAGCAACTGGAGCGCCTGAAACTTGAGAATAAAGCATTGAAAAAGGAAAGGGATACTTTGCTCGGCCAAATATCTATATGGTCTTACAACGCAGCCATAAAAGGCCTGTCAGAGAGAGAATTAAACGCTCCTATCCCAAGTGCAAATAGAAAATAACTGACCAACCTTCTCTACAAACAAATGTGGGCCGTGCAAATTGATTTGCACGGCCCACATTTGTTGTATGGAACTAATTTTTCTACATGGGAGAGAGGTTTTGCAGAACCCAGATGACGCGGCCCACGGTGCGCTCGGTCATTTCGGCGGCCGGGATGGTCAGGTCGGAGTACTGGCCGTTTTCCGCCTTGAGCAGGAAGGTGTCGCCCTGCATGAATACGCGGCGGATGGTCAGTCCCTGGTGCGGGAAGTACACGGCACACAGATCGCCGTCGGGATGTTCCTTCTGATTGCAGTCGATGCCGACGAATGCTCCGCGGCCGATGACCGGGGCCATGCTTGCGGAGTCGTTTTTCACGACCTGAAGCTTCGGGCGGCAGAAGGATTCGGGCACGGACAGTTCCTCAACGGACTTGGGTTCCCATGCGGCTGCTTCCTTGTTCGCGCCAGCCATGGTGGACACGGGGACCACGCGGCTGCGGGAGTTCATCTTGCCATAGGGAGCCGGGGTTTCCTTGAGCAGGGTGTCTGCCGGAATCTTGGCCTTTGCGTCGTTGATGTAGACAGGCTCGACGCCTTCGGACAGCCAGTCCGGGTCGAGGCCGTGGCTGCGGTAGAGCTTGAGGAACCAGTCTGCCGGAATGGAACACCGGCGTTTGGCGTCGGAGATGCTGGATTGGCGGACATCAAGGACTTCGGCAAGCTGCACCTGGGTGCGCGCGCCAGTGGCCTTCTTGATGCGTTCGAGCGCTTCCTCAAACCATTTCAACTGAGCTTCATCGCATTGTCTTTTCTTTTTGGGCATGTCGGTCCTTTTTTTTGCTGACGATCGTATATTATGTCGCCGCAGGAAATTGCTTGCTTGTCGGGCATGACTGCCGATAGCGATTATACCATTTTTATTTGACGTTTGAATATAGCCTGTACAAGGCTTTCTGCTAAATCGGGAGAAATTCCCGAGTAGATTGGGAGAAAATCCCGGTTTTGTCAAGGTCCTCAAGGGCTGTCATGAGATTAGCTTGTAACCGCGCCAACAAATTGAAGTAAACAAGGGCGAGTTTCCGTTCGTTTTTCCGGGTTTTTCATGAATAAGGAAGAGAATTTTATACTCATGACATAATACTGCCATATATTTCGGAATGAGTATAGATGAAAAGAGTGTCTGTGAATCAAGGATGGCAACAGGAAAAAAGCCCCTATTTCGTGGTTTGTTCTGCTTGAATTATGCAATCTCTTCTTTTTTGCAAAGGCCTGTTGTTCGAAAAGTCGGAATTATTTGTTTCAGAAACAAGCAAACGCCCCGAAATCTTGGATTTCGGGGCGTTTTCTATTCAGGCAGTCAGGCTGCTTGTTTTACTGTATGAGGCTCTGCGCCAGCTTCACGGCCTTTACGGCGTCGGTGGACCAGCCGTCGGCCTGGATGGCGTTGCAGAATTTTTCCGTGACAACGGCACCGCCGATGATGACCTTGGTGTCCATGCCACGCTCGCGTACGAGCTTCACCGTGTCTTCCATGCGTACCATGGTGGTGGTCATGAGTGCGGACAGGCCGATGATGTCCGCCTTGTGCTCGCTGGCGGCGTCGACGATGCGTTCGGCGGGAACGTCCTTGCCGAGGTCGATCACTTCGAAGCCGTAGTTCTTGAGCATCAGGCAGACGATGTTCTTGCCGATGTCGTGGATGTCGCCTTCCACGGTGGCCATGACCACGACCGGCTTGGCTGTTGCCGTGTCGTCTTCCTCAAGGAGCGGCTTGAGGCGTTCGAACGCGGTCTGCATGGTCTCGGCGGACTGGAGCAGTTGCGGCAGGAAGTATTCCTTGCGTTCGTACTTGTCGCCCACTGCGAGGATGCCGGGGATGAGCAGGTCGTTGACGATGTCCATGGCCGCTGTCCCCGCGTCGAGCTCCGTTTCCACAAGGGCGACGATGCCGTCCTTGTTGCCTTTGACCACGGCGGCCTGCACCGGAGCGAGGCCATCGGTGTCCGAAGAACCGCCCGAAGCGGCTGGCGAGGACTGGGACCCCTGTCCGCTGGTCCAGTCGGAGAATTTGCCGATGTACCGTTCGGCCTGCGGGTCGCGGTTCAGAAGCACTTCAGTGGTGTGCAGGGCTTCCTGAATGCGGGCCGAGTTGGGGTTGGAAATGAAGGAGCACAGCCCGGATGCCATGGACACGGACAGGAACGTGGAGTTGAGCAGTTCGCGTGCGGGCAGCCCGAAGGAGATGTTGGACAGCCCGATGGTGGTGGGCAGGTTCCATTTCTCGCGGCAGTAGCGCATGACTTCGAATGAGTGGCGGGCGGCGTCGGGCTTTGACGAGACCGTCAGGGCAAGGGCGTCGACCATGATGAGTCGGCGCGGGATGCCGAGACTGTCGGCCTGGGCGAGCAGGTCGGCGATGACGTTGAGACGCTCGGTGGCGGTCACGGGCAGTTTCTTGCCCACGATGGGCAGCAGGATGAAGGGCGCGCCAAAGAGTTTGCACAGCGGCCCGAGTTCTTCCATCTTGCCCGGTTCGCCGGAAATGGAGTTGACCAGCGGTGAGCCGGGGTAGACCCAGAGTCCGGCTTCCACGGCTGCGGCATCGTTGGAGTCGATGGACAGCGGAGTCTGGAAGCGCCCGTTCAGCGTCTTGACCAGTTCGGGCAACAGGATCCTTTCATCGACCAGCGGGGCGCCCACGTTGACGTCGAGCACGGGGGCGCCGAGGTCAACCTGTTCGCCTGCGAAGCGCAGGGCTTCGGTGAACACGCCTTCCTGCAATTCGGCGGTGAGCTGCTTCTTGCCGGTCGGGTTGATGCGTTCGCCGATGATGACGCCGGGGTGATTGAAGCCCACGGGTACGGAAATGGACCGGGAGGTCAGCACCAACTGTGCGTCGTCGGTTTTTTGGGGCTTCTGCCATGCGGTGTCGCCGACCTTGGCGCGCAGGGCGCGGATGTGGTCAGGGGTGGTGCCGCAGCAGCCGCCGATGAATTTCGCGCCGAGTTCTGCGAATTTGCATGCCTGTTCCGCGAACGGTTCGGGCGGCAGGCGGAACACGGTGTCGCCGTCGTCGTTCAGTTCCGGCAGGCCCGCATTGGCTTCGGCAAAGGTCGGTGTTTCGAGCCGCGGTGCCCAGGCGCGCAGCGTGTCCTGCATCTGCTCGGGACCGGCGGAACAGTTGGTGCCGATGAGTTCCACGCCCATGTTCTGCATGGTGTCCACGAATGTGAGGGGCGAGGTGCCGGTCAGGCTTGCCGTGCCCTCGAAGGTCATGGACATGGCAACCGGCAGGTCGCAGACGAGGCGTGCGGCAATGACAACGGCCTTGGCCTCGGCCAGATCGAAATGGGTTTCGCCGAGGATGAGGTCCGCTCCGCCGTCCACGCAGCCCTTGATCTGTTCCTTGTAAATGTCCACGAGTTCGCGGAAGGTCAGGTCGCCCAGCGGTTCGACGAAATGGCCGGTAGGCCCGATGGACGCGGCTACGAAAGCATTGTCCCCGGCTACCTGACGCGCGATTTCCGTCATCCGCTTGTTCAGCTCGTAGGGGTCGGCGTCATTGCCCAGCTTGGGGCGGGAGCCGCCAAAGGTGTTGGTGGTCAGGACGTTGGCACCGGCGTCGATGTAATCCTGATGCACGCCGCGGATGACGTCGGGTGCTTCAAGCCCCCAGAGTTCGGGCGACAGTCCGGCGGGAAGTCCCCGGCTCTGCAAAAGCGTGCCGTAGCCGCCGTCAAAGAAATAAACCTTGTCGTCATGAAGTATGGACCTGAAATCGGGCACTGTTTTCCTCTCTGAATCCCTGATGCGTTCCTTGCGTTGGCAGCCGGGGGTGATGTATTCTTATATCAAGATATCTCGATATAGCAGGTGGGGTTGTGAAAATCAAGCGGTTTCAGCATGGCGGCCATTGCCGGAAAGTCTTTGGGAGGCGAGGCTTTCGTACTTCAGCGCCGCCCGAAAAACATTGATAACTGCGGATAAAACCGATAGTGTCACTTTTTGCTCTTATATTAAGTATTGAACAGGACGCGGCTGCGTCCGGTAAATGATAAAATATGACATCCGTAAAAGATATACCCGCAGAACCCGAAATCGTCGAGCCGGAAATCCTTGATCCCGAGGAAGACGAGCCTGTTGTCGAGGTCGATCCGAGTGAGGCGACGGCGGTGCCCGTCAACTCCCCGGCCAAGGCCGAAGTGCTTGAAAAGCTGCCTGCTTTTGCCAAGCCCTCGTCACGAGAAGTGCGGATTCGCGATCCGCTCCAGATGTATCTCAAGGAGATCGCGCGGTTTCCCATGTTGGAGCCGGAAGAGGAATACGCCCTTGCACGACGGGTGCAGGACGAAAATGATCAGGACGCGGCCTTCAAGCTGGTGTCGTCGCATCTGCGGCTTGTGGTCAAGATCGCCATGGACTTCCAGCGCCGATGGATGCAGAACGCGCTTGATCTGGTGCAGGAAGGGAATGTCGGTCTCTTGAAGGCGGTGACGAAATTCGATCCGGAAAAGGGCATCAAGTTTTCCTATTACGCCGCATTCTGGATCAAGGCCTACATTCTCAAGTACATCATGGATAACTGGCGCATGGTCAAGGTGGGCACCACCCAGACCCAGCGCAAGCTGTTTTACAATCTGAACAAGGAACGGCAGCGGCTTCAGGCCATGGGGTTTGAGCCGACCACCGAGGTCCTGAGCGAAAGCCTGGGCGTCAGCGAATCCGAGATCGTGGAGATGGATCAGCGTCTGTCCAAGAACGACATGTCGCTGAACACGCCGCTGGGTGATGATTCCGACGCCACCCGCATGGACTTTCTGCCGTCACTGGGGCCGGGGGTGGAAGATACCATCGCCGGGGACCAGATGGTCAACCTGCTGCTGGATAACATCAAGGCCATCCGTCCGAACCTCAACGAGAAGGAACTCGTCATTCTGGATGAACGGCTTCTTTCCGAGGATCCGGTAACGCTTCGGGAAATCGGCGAGCGCTTCGGGGTCACGCGTGAGCGTGTCCGCCAGATCGAGGCGCGGCTGCTGTCCAAGATACGTGAGTACATGACCGACAAGGTCAAGGGTTTTTCAAAGGACTGGGTCCTTGAGCACGATTAAACACGGAACACGCATGACACAGACTTTTCGGCCAATTTCATCGACCCTGCTTGCAGTGCTGCTGCTTCTTTCCCTGACCGCCTGCGGCGGGAAGACCGTTTCGACAGCGCGCGTTGCCGCTCCGAATCGCAATCTGACGAGCAGAGCCCAGACGAATTACGATTTTCTCGTGTATCAGGACCAGTTGGGCCGGTTACAGCGACATTATGCCGAAGGCGAGCGAAGCAAGCTGACGCCCGAAGAGGTCGAGGAGATCACCCTTCGCGCGAGGGAGGCTCTGGACCGCCTGCTCGCGGAAGCGCCTTCCCCGCAGTTGTATGTCGAAAAGGCGGGACTCTACTGGAACGATCCGGCTGAGACGTCTCTGGCCCGCGCCACGCTCAAGAAGGGACTTGCGGTTTTTCCCGACAACCAGCTGCTGACCATCTATCTCGCCAATTCCTACATCATGGAAGACCGGGTCGAGGCCGCCATCGAGGTCATGGACGACTACCTTGCCGTCCACTCCGAAGACATACTCGCCCGTGAACGGCTGGGTCAGATGCTGCTCGATGCGGGCAAGCACGCCGAGGCTCTTGACGTGCTCAAGGAGATTTCCGCGGACAAGCGTTCTGCTGACACCCTGTATTCCATGGGTCGCGCGCAGGGGGGACTTGGCATGCGTAAGGCGGCCATCGCCAGCCTGAAAAAGGCCGTGGACATGGACCCCGGATTTACCGAGGCCATGGTGGAGCTGGCTTACCAGTACGAGCTGACCAAGGACTATGTGGCTGCCGAAAAGATGTACACCCGCATCCTCGGACAGGGTGATCCTTTTCCGGAAGCGCGGCTGCGGCTCGTCAACCTGAATCTCAAGCTGAACAATCCGGCCCGCGCTCTTGACGTGACACTGAACGGCCCGCAGTCCAAGAGCTTCATCCTCGATGCCGTGCTCATGTTCATCAACGAGAAGTTCTACGCGCAGGCTTCCACCGCGCTCGACATGCTCACTTCCATGGGTGAAATTCCGGCGGAATACTATTTCTACAAGGCGGTCATCGCCAGCGAGGGAGAAAACGATCCCCAGAAGGCGCTCGATTTCCTGTCCAAGGTGCCGTCCGGCGACCGTCTGTATCCGCATGCCCTGCGGTTCAAGGCGCAGCTGTACAATGCCCAGGGGCGCGAGAAAGAAGCCCTTGCCATTGCCCGACAGGGGCGGGACCTGTACCCCGACGGGACGATCTTTTACGTTCTCGAATCTTCCCTGCTCGCGGGGGAAAAGGATTATTCCGGGGCGGAAAAGGTGCTGCTGGACGGGCTGAAACATCTCAGGGGCAATCCCGAACTTTCGTACGAGCTTGCCATGCTGTACGAAGTCATGGGCAGGCGGGATGAAGGGCTGGCGATCATGGAGGGCATCCTTCAGAGGCACCCGGACCACGTCAACGCGCTCAATTATGTCGGCTACACTCTGGCTGAAGAGGGGCGTGATCTGGACCGGGCTTTGGTCCTTGTCCAGAAGGCGTCGCTGCTCGACCCGGAAAACGGGTATATCCTTGATTCCGTGGCGTGGGTGTATTTTCGAATGAAGGAGTATTCCAAGGCGTGGGAGAACATCCGGTACGCCGTGGATATAATTGATACCGACCCGACGGTATGGGAGCATTACGGCGATATCGCCCGCGCCATGGGCAAGAAGAAAGAGGCGCGCAAAGGGTACAACTTTTCCCTGAAATATGGTGCCAAGGACCAGAAATCCATCAGGAACAAACTGAAAGACCTATGATCGCATCCACCCGGTTCACCCTTCTGAACGCGGCAGTCATGGCTGCCCTGCTTGTCGGTTTCCTCGGCTGTACGCCGAAGAAGCCTGCCGGAGTGGTGCCGGATTCTCCTGAAGCCGCGTGGCAGGTGTTTCGCAGGAATTACTGCGCCCCGCCGAAACAGCCGGGACTGCTGGTCAAGGCGTCCCTGTACTATACCCGTGTCGTTCCCAACCGCCGGACCAATCGCACTGTTGTTTCCATGTGGGGGGATTTTGACGGTCCCATGCGTCTCGACATCGCCGCAGGCGTGGGAAAGCTGCTCGCTCATATCCGTGAGGATTCAGGCGGGCTTCTTGTTTTTTATCCCACGGAAAAGAGGGCGTATGCCCATGTGAATTCCGTGCTTGGAGCCACCCGGCTCGGCATGCCGTTTCCCTTTACCCTCAGTGAACTCGCCAGTGTGATTGCCGGTGATTTTTCCGGACTGGTGCCGGGAACCTATGTTGAGGCCGTGAAGGAAAAGGGCCGGTTTGTATACACGTTGCACGGTTCTCTGGTCTCGCGTGTGGTGCTGGATGAGACGGGTCGTCCGATTCTACTTGAAGGGCGCACCACCAAAGCGTATGACACCGCTCGGGACTGGCGGCTTGAAATCAATACATACGAAGAGGGTGCGAACAAGATCGCGCCTTTACCCGGAAGGTTGACCCTTTCCCTTGATAACGGGGAAAAGGGTGTGCTGCGGGTCAAGTCCCGGGAGTTGAAGGCGAAGTGGCCGGCAAAGGCCACCAACCTCGAGTTGCCCGAAGATATTGAATATTATCGCCTGGACAACGGGTTCAGGCCTGCTGAAAACGGGGGGATTCCCGTGGTTTACGAGGATGAATCATGAGTGAAACACGAAATGAATCGGTTCTGGATGTTTTTCTGCTTGGTCTGAAAACCTGGGTTGCGGAGATATCGTGGCTCGGCAAGTCGCTGCTCGGGCGGTTCGAAATCAGCAGACTTGAAAAAGAACTCGAACAGGAATATGGCAACCTCGGGCGCATCGCAGAGGCCCCGAGGGGACGGAAAGAGGAAAAGGAACTCTGTCTTCGGCAGATCGGGTTCCTGAAGGAAGAAATCGAGACGCTGAAAAGCGAACTCGCAAACGACCGGGAATCGCGCATGAGCAAACTGCGCGACTCGGAACAATAAGGGAGACACACGTGACCAAAACCATAGTCATCGGTTCCGATCACGGCGGTTTCAATCTCAAGCAGCTCTTCATCAAGACGCTGAAAGAGTGGGGATACACGGTTGAGGACGAAGGTCCCGACTGTCTGGATTCCTGCGACTATCCTCTTTTCGCTGCGCGAGTGGCCGAAAAGGTCAAGGCGGACGACGCCAAACTCGGCGTGCTCATCTGCGGCACCGGTCAGGGCATGACCATGACCGCCAACCGCATGGGCGTGCGTGCCGCGCTCTGCACCAACGAATTTCTCGCCGAAATGGCCCGCGAGCACAATGACGCCCGCATCCTCTGCCTCGGCGAACGGGTTACCGGACAGGGACTGGCCCTGTCCATCCTCAAAACTTTTCTGGAAACCGAGTTCGGGGGCGACCGTCATCAGCGACGCATCGACCTCATCGACACGGTCTCCAAATAAAACTCCCCTTAAAAAGGAACTATTACCATGACTCAGACGGACAAGACTGTTGCCGTAGTCAAGGGTCTCATCATGGATGGTATCGCCAAGGCCAACTCCGGTCATCCCGGCGGGGCCATGTCTTCTTCAGACTTCGCCACCATCCTGTTTTCCGAATTCCTCAACACCAACCCGGACGATCCGAACTGGTTCAACCGCGACCGCTTCATCATGGCGGCCGGTCACGAGTCCATGCTGCTTTACAGCCTGCTGCACCTGAACGGGCTGCTCAGTCTGGATGACCTCAAGCAGTTCCGCCAGCTCGGTTCCCTGACTCCGGGACACCCCGAAGTGGAAATGCCCGGTGTGGAAGCGACCTCCGGCCCTCTGGGTCAGGGTTTTGCCGTCTCCGTCGGCTTTGCCGCTGCCGAGGCGTTCCTTGGCGAAAAGCTCGGCTCCGACGTCATGGATCACTACACATACGCCCTGTCCTGTGACGGCGACATTCAGGAACCCGTTGCCTTGGGCGCGGCTTCCCTTGCCGGACTCTGGGGGCTGGGCAAGCTCATCGTCTACTACGATTCCAACAAGATTCAGCTGGCCGGTCCCTGCTGCGACGTGGACTGCACGGATCACCGCAAGGTCTTCGAAGGCATGTGCTGGCAGGTCATCGACGTGGACGGACACAATCACGACGAAATCCGCGCCGCCATCAAGGAAGGTCAGGCAGAGACTTCCAAGCCGACCCTGATCATCGGTCACACCACCATGGCCAAGGGCGCCGCCACCATGGAAGGCAGCCACAAGACCCACGGTTCTCCCCTGAGCGCCGAGGAAATTGCCGCCACCAAGGAAAAGCTCGGCCTGCCCGCTGATAAAGACTTTTACGTTCCCGAAGATGTTGTCGAAGCCTACCGTGCCCGTTTCGACGGTCTGCGTAAGCAGGCTGCCGACTGGGAGGCAACGGTTGACTCCAAGCTCGGCTCCGACGCCGGTTTCGCAGAGATGTGGGGCCACGTCACCAAGCCGCGTCCGGAACTCGACATCGACTGGCCGGAGTTCACTCCCGGCGAAACCATGGCCACACGCAAGGCGTGGGGCGCATGCCTCAACTCGGTCATGGAATCCCTGCCCACCCTCGTGGGCGGCAGCGCAGACCTTGATCCGTCCAACCAGACCCAGCACTTCCGCGACACCTATGGTGATTTCGGCGTGAAGGGCTTCGGTGCCCGCAACTTCGCCTTCGGCGTCCGCGAGTTCCCCATGGCCGCGATCATGAACGGTTTGCAGTTGCACGGCGGCCTGATGCCGTTCGGTGCGACCTTCCTGACCTTTGCCGACTACTGCCGCAATGCCATCCGCATGTCCGCGCTCCAGAAACTGCCGGTCCTGTATGTCTTCACCCATGACTCCTTCTGGGTCGGTGAAGACGGTCCCACCCATCAGCCCATCGAGCACGTCAGCTCCCTGCGCCTGATTCCGGGTGTCATCGACCTGCGTCCGGCTGATGCCATGGAAACCGCAGTCTGTCTGGATATCGCCCTCAAGCAGGAGGAGAATCCCTCCACCATCTTCCTGACCCGTCAGGGACTGCCTGTCCTCGATCCCGCCGAATACCCGGCTGTTGTGGACGGTCCCCGCAAGGGCGGCTATGTGATCAAGGATTGTGACGGCACCCCGGATCTCATCCTGATCGCCGCCGGTTCGGAAGTCTCTCTGGCTCTTGAAACCGCAAAACTCTTCAAACGCAAGGTCCGTGTGGTCTCCATGCCTTCGGTCAAACTGTTTGACGAGCAGCCGGAATCGTATAAAAATGAAGTGCTGCCGCCGGAAGTAACCGCGCGCGCAGCAGCCGAGGCCGGTCGTACCGACCTCTGGCACAAATTTGTCGGTCTTGATGGCGTCGTGCTCGGTCTCGACCACTTCGGCGCATCTGCTCCCGGCAAGATCCTTTCCGACAAGTACGGCTTCACCCCCGAAAACTTTGCTCGGATGATCCGAGAAAAATATTAGGAGAACGCTATGGAAGCCCCTCAGAAGAATCTCGCCCTTGACCTCGTTCGCGTGACTGAAGCCGCGGCACTCGCCTGTGCCCGCTGGCTCGGCAAAGGTGACAAGATCGCTGCCGATCAGGCGGCTGTAGACGCCATGCGCCTCTGCTTCAATACTCTTGAGATTGAAGGCAGGGTCATGATCGGCGAAGGTGAAAAGGACGATGCGCCCATGCTGTTCAACGGTGAGAAACTCGGTCTGGGACGCGGTCCCAAGGTCGATATCGCCGTTGACCCGCTGGAAGGCACCAACCTGCTTGCCAACGGTCGTCCCAACGCCATTTCGGTTGTCGGCGTGGCCCCCGCAGGTGCCATGTTCGATCCGGGCCCGAGCTACTACATGCAGAAGCTCGTTGTGCCGTCCAAGGCAAAGGACGTCGTGGATATCGAAGCACCCACCGGCCACAACCTGAAGCTCATCGCCCGTGCCCTGGACAAGGATGTGGACGATCTCGTGGTCTTTGTTCTGGACAAGCCGCGTCACAAGAAGCTCATCAGCGAAATTCGCGAAGCCGGTGCACGCATTCAGCTGCACACCGACGGTGACATCACCGGTTCTCTCATGGCCATCGACCCGCGCTGCGAGGTGGACGTCATGATGGGTACCGGCGGCACCCCCGAAGGTGTGCTTTCCGCCATCGCCATCCGCATCATGGGCGGCGAGATGTTTGCCAAGCTCGACCCGCAGAAGCAGAACGAGAAGAACGCTTTGGCCGAGTACGGCATGGACGTTCGCCGCGTGCTGACCGTCAACGACCTCGTGAAGAGTGAAGACCTGTTCTTCGCCGCTACCGGTATTTCCGGCGGCACCTTCCTCAAGGGCGTGACCTACCACGGTCACGGCGCAGAGACCTCTTCTCTGGTCATGCGCGGCAAGACCGGCACCATCCGCTACGTTGAAGCCATCCACAACTGGGATGCGCTCATGCAGTTCAGCGCGGTCGAATACGACTAGGCTGTCCGCAGAGTTTAAAGAGATGATTCAAAGGCCGGGGCAATTGCTTGCTCCGGCCTTTTTTGCATTATTCGATGTGCCACCACGTGTAACTTTGAATCGTGGCTAGGTCTGTGATATTGGTATAGATGAAAGGAGGTGCGGCCATGTCTCGAGAAAAGCGTCGTGGAACGAGGGTGGATGCGGATTTTGAAGCCTATGTGACCATCGGTGATGTCGTCATTCCGGTGGAAACCAAGAATCTGAGCATGAAAGGCGCGTTGCTGACCGGGTGTGACGACTGTGATCCCGGCACAAGATGTGAACTGCATATCCCGCTGTCTCCCGGTATCCGGATCGTTGTGGACGGCAAGGTCGTGCGTGCCGAAAACAAGGAAGACATTGGCATGGTGTTTACTGAAATGGATGATCTCAGTTTCACCTTTTTGCATCGGTTGGTGCAGTTGAATGCCGATGAACCGGAATCCATTGATGATGAACTCTTGCAGATTTTCGAAAAATTTTAACTGAATATACCATTTCTTTTTTCAAAATAACCTTCCATGACGGACGGTTGCCGTTTCTTCCGAAGCGGTGGCTGGTTGTTGAAGTTGAATGCGCGTTCCTGCCGCCTCAAGAGGCGGCTTTTTGGTGGGATTCATTTGTCGGCCCTGACTTGCAAGCCGGTTCCGGCTGATGTAGTTTAGATTAAATCTAGACTTCGCGGTCCGGTGCATGATAACCCGCATGCACCTGTTCCAAACGCAAATCAAGGGGCTTTCTCATGTATAAAATCACTTTTTCACGCAACCTGTTGATACTGTCGGTCGCATTGCTTGCCCTGGCAGTCATGGGCGGCTGTTTCCGCAAGCATATCGCGTCCTCGCCGCCTGCCCAGCGTCCTTCCAAGCGCGTTGAGGTGACGCCTGCGCCCGCGCCGGAAGTGGTCGAGGAAAAGAAGCTCGAAGTAATAGAAGAGACATATGTGGTGGATGCGCCGGATCAGGGGCCTGCCCCCGTGAAGGTGGAAGAAGGCGATTTGGGTGAAGAGCCGGTCGTGACCAAGGCGGACTCTCCTGCGGCGGTTCCGGTTGCCGTGACCGGTGAAAAGGTGCCTGCCAGCAAGATCGACGAGCCTGCCCGGACGTCCAAGGCCGCACCTGTAGAGCAGAAAGCGACCGATGCCGTTGCTTCTCCCGAGCAGGAGACGGCTGCGGTTGAGACGGTAATAGACGGAGAGTCTGCCCAGACCACCTCGGTTCTCAAGGAGATGTATTATGTGCAGGTCGGGGCATTCTCGAATCTTGAGAACGCAAACAGGGCCCTCGCGCGATTGATCTCAGACGGCTACAAGGGCTCCAGGCTGGTAAGAACCGACGACGGGCTGTACCGCGCACAAGCAGGTGCATTCCCGGACGAGGTCTCGGCCGGGAATGCACTTGAAAAACTGCACACGGATTACCCCAAGGGGTTCGTGCTTAAGACGGATTAAGTTCTGCGCGGAACTTGCGGGACAGCCGGAACACGCACACCTTGCGCGGGGGCAGGGTGATGGTCTGGCTGGTCTGGGGATTGCGTCCCTTTCGTGCTCGTTTGTCGTAGGCCTCAAACTTGCCGAATCCGCTGATGAGAAGGGCGTGGTCCTTCTTGATGGCGCTCTTCATGATTTCGAGGATGGATTCCACGAGATCCTTGATTTCGGCGCGGTTCTTGTCGGTGCGTTCATAGATGTAGTCTACGATGCCGGCTTTGGTGAGTGTACTCATCAGGTCGCCTCCAAAATGGGTTTCAAAAACTATTTCACCAGACCGGCGATGGTTTTCGCCAGTCCGCTCATCTCGTCCGGGTTGTCGTATCCGGTCTGGGGCCACAGTTGCAGCCCGTCGTCCGAATGCCTCGGAACAAGATGGAAATGCGCGTGATTGACCAGTTGCCCAGCTGCCTCATGGTTGTTCTGCATGAGGTTCAGCCCGTCGGCCCCTGTTGCCTCCATAACAGCCCTGCCGACCTTTGACAGGGTTTCGGTCAGTTCACTCCCGAGTTCTGCGGGAATGTCCATGAGCGTCGGATAATGCCCTTTGGGCAGAACCAGCGCATGACCGGGATTCACGGGCGCGATGTCCAGAAAGGCCAGACAGGTTTCGCTTTCATAAACCTTGGCGCAGGGGATTTCTCCTGCGATAATCTTACAGAAAATACAGTCCGGATCTTTCGGCTTCACGTTCTTTCTCCCCTCCGCAATCAGTAAATCTCAACGGTTTTCACCGGTTGGAGAGCGTCATTTCATGCGGAGACATCTTGATGCTTAGACATATTACTAACTGAGAAATTCAGTTAAATCAAGTTACTTGCCACAAATATCTGCAGACGGACGAAAAGCGGCTTTGGTAAAAAGTCTAGATTTCGTCTTGAAAATCGGGGTGTTGCCCGTTTTTTTGTGTTTGAAAGTCGTATATGAAAAGTAAAAGCTTTTTGAATTCAGCTAGTTAGAGTCGGGTTCGTATTCGGGAACCAAGCGTTTCAGCACGGTTCGGACAGCGTCGCCGTCATGGGCATCGCCCGCTGCAACGAGCTTTTCCACCTCAACGGCGAGTGCCTCTCCGTCGGCCTTGACCTCGCTGCCGAGCACCAGAATTTTTTCGTGCTCGGTCCGGACAATGCCCTCGCCTTCGGTGATGAGTTCTTCAAAAAGTTTTTCCCCTTCGCGCAGGCCGGTGAAGACGATCTCCACGTCCACATCCGGTTCCATGCCCGACAGCCTGACAAGGTCACGGGCCATGTCCGCGATCTTGACGGGCACGCCCATGTCCAGAACGAAGATTTCCCCGCCTGTTCCGGCATCTCCCATGCTTCCTGCCTGAAGGATGAGTTGTGACGCTTCGGAGATGGACATGAAGTATCTGGTCACGTCAGGGTGGGTGACGGTCACCGGGCCGCCCGCCTCGATCTGACGGCGGAAGAGCGGTACCACGGAGCCGCTGGAGCCCACTACGTTGCCGAAGCGTACGGCCATGAACCGGGTGCCGGTGCCGAGATGGGACTGCATCAGCAGTTCGGTGACGCGTTTGCTCGCTCCCATGACGTTGGTGGGACGGACCGCCTTGTCCGTGGAGACGAGGACGAATCGTTCGACCTTGGCAGCCACGGCGGCCTTCATGATCGTTTCCGAGCCGACGATGTTGTTGTGCACGGCCTGCCACGGATTGCGTTCCAGCATGGGCACATGCTTGTATGCCGCGGCATGGAACACGACCGACGGCCTGTGCGCTTCAAAGGTCAGGGTCATGAGTTCGGCGTCCGCGATAGAGCCGAGCACGGTGGTGTAGTCCGTGAAACCGAACTCGTAATGCAGCTCCATCTGTATCTGATAGAGATTGTATTCACTTGAATCGACGAGCACGATGTGGCGCGGTTTGAAGCGGACGATCTGTCTGCACAGTTCCGAACCGATGGACCCGCCGCAGCCAGTGACGAGCACTGTCTGGCCGGTGAGATATGCCTCGATGCGGTCGGTATCGAGGCTGACGGGCGAGCGTCCGAGCAGATCGAGATAATCCACGTCGCGCAGTGCCTTGATGTTCACCTTGCCGTCCATGATTTCTGTCATGGCGGGCAGAATCTTGAAGGGGACGCCAGTCGCTTTGCACGTATCCGCGATCCGGCGCATTTCCTTGCCCGAAGCTTCGGATATGGCGATGAAGATTTCGTCTACGGACAGCCGTTTTACCACGGTATCCATGTTTTTGATCTGACCGAGCACCGGTTTGCCGTGGATGGTGCGTCCCTGTTTGCCCGGATTGTCGTCAAGAAAGCCGACCAGATTGTATTGGGCCGGGTTGGATGTCATTTCCCGGCTGATCTTTTCTGCGGAACCGCCTGCGCCTACCACGAGAACGTTTTTCCGGTCGACGGCAGGTGCCAGCAATGATTCGGATTTGGTGAAAAAGGCCCGGATGGAAAGACGCAGGCCGCTGCACATCAGGAGCGTGAGAATCCAGTCCAGCACGAAAATGGAACGGGGCACGCCTACAAAGGTAAAGCGGAAAACCACGAAGCAGATGAGTACCAGACTCTGGAGTGCGGTAATGCGTAACAGCTTCCAGTAGTCGTCGAGGCTGGTGTAGCGCCACATGCCCTGATACAGGCCGAACAGGACGAACAGGACCGCCTTGAAAGTTAGAACGTATTTGAGCAGTCCCTTGAATTGGATGAAATAGGCCGGGGGCAGAGAAAGGTCGAACCGGAAAAGATAGGCTCCGTACAGGGCGAGCGTAAAGATCATCATGTCCGCGAGGAGCATGACGTAAAAGTTCAGATTACGCAGATTGGGCAGGCTCAGTTTCATTTTGCCACGCTTTGTATGACTTTTGCCACGCGGTTCAGGTCGTTTTCGGTCATGGCTGAACCTGAGGGCAGGCACAGGCCGCGCTTGAACAGGTCTTCGCACACTTCGCCGCCGGTGTGGGCGGCGTCTCTGAACACGGGTTGCAAGTGCATGGGTTTCCATACAGGCCGGGATTCGATGTTCTCCATCTCAAGGGCGATTCGGATATCCTCCGGACTCGCTCCGAACGTGTCTTCATCCACCAGCATGACGGTCAGCCAGCGGTTCGCCTTTCCATACGCGGCTTCAGGCATGAACTCAATGCCGGGAAGGACGGAGAGGGTCTTCTCGTACCAGTCGAATATTTCACGGAGTCTGTCCACGAAACCGTCGAGCATATCAAGCTGCCCCAGTCCGATGGCCGCGGCCACGTTGCTCATGCGGTAGTTGTAGCCGATGGTCGAGTGTTCATAATAAGGTGCATCGTCACGGGCCTGCTGGGAAAGGCGGCGTGCCTCGGCAATGAAATCCGCGTCGTCGCTGGCAAGTAGCCCGCCACCGCCCGTGGTGATGATCTTGTTTCCGTTGAAGGAGTAGATGGCCGCGTCTCCGCCCCGTCCGGCGTGACGGCCCTTGTATGTCGCTCCCACGGCTTCGGCCGCGTCAATGACCAGCGGGATGGAGTATTCGTCACACACAGTCCGTATGACGTCGTAATCGGCACATTGGCCGTAGATATCGGTGGGAATGACGGCACCGACATGTCCGCCGTCAGCCTGTACCGTCTCAATGGCCTGCCGCAGCAGCCCGGGGTCCATGTTCCATGTCTCGCGGCTTGAGTCCACGAAGTGCAGTTTCGCATCAAGGAATGTCACGGGGGTGACCGAACCGATGAACGTCAGGGAGGAGCCAATGACAGTGTCGCCCGGTTTCACGCCGAGCTGGCGCAGGGCCAGATGCATGGCTGCGGTGCCGCTTGACACGGCGACACAGTGTGCAAATCCGGTCAGGTCGCAGAATGCCTGTTCGAACCGGGCAAGCTGCGGCCCGATGGGGGCGATGAAATTGGCGTCAAAAGCCTGCTGTATGAATTGCATCTCTTTTCCGCCCATGTGCGGCGGAGAGAGGTAAAGTCTGTCTTTGCTCAAGATCGTATCCTATTTTTCAGAGGACAGTTCCCGTGCCGGAACGCCGACAACGGTTTGACCGGAAGGGACGTCCCGGATGACGGCGGCACCGGCTCCGACCACGGCCCTGTCGCCGATGGTGAGTCCCTGCATGGCGCATGAGCCGATTCCCATGAACGCCTCTTCCCCGACCGTGACGTTTCCGGCCAGATTCACGCCGGGGGCGACGTGGGCGAACGGGCCGACGGTACAGTCGTGATCGACCGTGCATCCGGTGTTGAGAATGGTGTGTGCGCCGATTCGGCTTCCGGAGTTCACGACCACGCCTGCACAGACCATGCAGCCCGGTTCGATGATCACATCCGGGGCTATGATGGCTGACGGATGAATGGCGGAAATGAATGTCTCGCCGCGACCGGCGTATGTCTCATGAATTTTCGCGCGCAACCGGTTGTCGCCGATGGCGATGATCAGTCCGTCGTGAGGAATATCTTTGGCGGAACGGTCATCCCCCAGTATGGGCAAGCCGAGAACTTTTGTGCTCGCGCTATCCCGTGATGCGAATCCAATCGGCTTCATGTCAGGAATCGCAAGGAGGATGTCGGCCACGACCTTTGCATGACCTCCGCTGCCTATAATCAATACCTTCATGTGCTTCCCGGCAGTGTGCCTTTTTTGGGATTGTCATAGTTTTCGACAAGTAATCGCTGTGTCGTTGATACCGCGTTGTGTTTTTTACTGTCAACCGTCTCCTTTCCACGTGGATTGCATACCGGAGAAGGGGTGGCAGGCATGCGGATTTTTCTGTTTGAGCGGCCTTGACTTGCGAGTCTTTCCGATAACGGTTACTTTCCCACGGCGTTAAATAGCGCTGCACGGGGTTTTTCTTTTGCCCCGACACCATTCAAGGAGAATACAAATGACTCAACTCGCAATACTTTTCCCCGGACAGGGGTCTCAGGAAAAAGGCATGGGCCGGGATGTCGCCGAAGCGAGCGGCGAGGCTCTGGACCTGTGGAAACTGGCCGAAAGCGAATCCGGCCTGCCCCTGCGGGAGATATATTGGGACGGCGAAGCCGAGGACATGGCGGACACGCGTGCATTGCAGCCTGCGCTGACCGTGACGAATCTCACCCTGTGGATGCAGGTCCGATCCAGAGTATCCCCTTCCGCCACTGCCGGACACAGCCTCGGCGAATTCGCTTCGCTGGCCGCCGCCGGTGTGCTGTCCATGGAGGATGCTGTCCGGGCCGTGACCCTGCGTGGACGCCTCATGGCCGAAGCCGGACAGGAAGGACACGGCATGGCCGCCGTGGTCAAGCTGGCGCAGGACAAGGTCGAAGAGATCGTGGACCGCGCTGCCAAAGAGTCCGGAAAGGAACTGCGCGTGGCGAATTACAATTCACCGGCCCAGTTCGTCATCAGCGGCGAGAAGGAAGCGCTTGAGAGCGCGGCCGCACAGGTCAAGGAAGCCAAGGGCCGTGCCATCCCTCTGGCCGTGTCCGGTGCGTTTCACAGTCCCCTGATTCAGGAGGCAGCTGATGAATTCGCCGCTTTTCTCGGCAAGCTGAGCTGGAGCGCTCCGGCCTTCCCGGTTTTCCACAACGCCACTGCCCTGCCCGAGCCGGATGCGGAAAAGACCATGGAGATCATGCAGCGCCAGATGACGTCGTCCGTACTGTGGATTCAGACCGTGCAGGCCATGTACGGAACCGGGGTCCGTAGATTTGTCGAAGTCGGTCCCAAGGGCGTGCTTTTCAAGATGCTCAAGCCTAATCTCAAGGGGATGGAAGAAGAGTGGACCGGTGCGACCGTCGGCAGTCTGGAACAGATCGAAACCCTGTAGCGTGGGCACAAAGAGAGCTGAGATGACCAGGAAATACGGAATTATCGGGTGGCCTTTGGGTCACAGCATGAGCCCTACTTTGCATAACTGGGGATTCGGTGAACTCGGTATTGATGCGACATACGAGGCATGGCCGCTTCGCCCTGAAGACCTGCCTTCGTTCATGGAGCGGGTCCGCAGCGAACCCATTTCCGGCATGAGCGTGACGATTCCGCACAAGCTGAGGGTCATGGACCATCTGGACCACATTACCGAGCGTGCCCTGACCGTGGGAGCCGTGAATACCCTGTATTGGGACGGCGACAGGCTGTGCGGTGAAAATACGGATGTCATCGGGATGACCGCTCCTCTGAAAAAGAGTGACTCCCTGCCCGAGTGCGCCATGGTGCTTGGTGCGGGTGGTGCGGCACGGGCTGCGGTCGCCGGTCTTCAGGAATTGGGGGTCGAACGCATTCTCGTCTGCAACCGGACACGGGAAAAGGCTGATGCGCTGGCCGCGGATTTGAATGTCGAAGCCGTAGGCTGGGCCTGCCGCATGGACGAAGCTCCCGGATTGATCTGTAACACCACGCCGCTGGGGATGTCCGGCGAACTGGAGGACTTGACTCCGTGGGACGGCAGTCAGTTCCCTGAGAGGTGTATTGCATATGATATCGTCTACAATCCGCTCGACACGACATTCCTGCGGGAAGCCCGCAAGGCCGGGTGCGAGACCATTTCCGGTTTGGAAATGTTCCTGCATCAGGGGCTGGCTCAATTCAGGCTTTGGACCGGACAGGATATGGACGAGGAAGGGGCGAGAGCTTTGTTGAAGAGTTCGCTGAAAGGATAGGTGACTGTTGAAAAATGAATCGTTCTCTTCTATTGTCCACGAAAGATTCAATTTACGAGGCGTAGCGACAATGAAAAAAATCTGTTTCTGTTTTTCCCTTTTGATGTTTGCCCTGCTGCTTTCAATCGGTCCCGGCATGAGCATGTCGGCACAGGCAGGGCCCAACCCGGTCGTGATTTTCGAAACGTCCATGGGACGTTTCATCGTCATGCTGTATCCCAAGGACGCGCCGAAAACGGTCAAGAACTTTCTTCGGTATGTTGATGAGGGATTCTATAACGGTACCGTATTTCATCGTGTTGTGAGAAAGGAGGATTTTGAACGTCAGATTACAGCGCGCAAGGAATATCCTTATGCCATGATTCAGGGCGGTGGCTTGACGCCGGATTTGAAGAAGAAAGACACGTATTCTCCCATTGTCAATGAATCTGCTACAGGGCTTCTCAACAAGAAAGGCACCATTGCCATGGCCCGCGGGGGGCATCCCGATTCGGCCACGGCCCAGTTCTTTATCAACACGATAGACAATGCCGCTTTTGACTATAAGCAGACTGCCAAAAAATATAATCAAAAAGAGTTCAATACCCGTCAAGGTTACTGTGCCTTCGGAAAGGTGATCCGGGGCATGGATGTGGTTGAGAAAATAAGCATGGTCAAAAGAAAGAAAGTCGGGCAACGCAAAAATGTTCCGGTCAAGCCGGTGGTTATTCTGAAGGCCTATCGAGCGAAATAGTACGTTTGCAAGTGACTTTGATGACCGGAAAAGCCGTTTGGTTTTTCCGGTTTTTCATATGGGGCAACTGGTTTCCGTGCATTCCATGAAGAGGTCCCAGACGGCGCCGAGTTCTTCCACCACGTTGGCAGAGACCGCATCCAGTATGTCCGGCGTCAGGCCGAGTCGTGCGACTACCTGCTGTGACGGGGTGTAATTGAGGCCGTCAA
Source organism: uncultured Pseudodesulfovibrio sp. (assembly GCF_963664965.1). Lineage (NCBI taxonomy): Bacteria > Pseudomonadati > Thermodesulfobacteriota > Desulfovibrionia > Desulfovibrionales > Desulfovibrionaceae > Pseudodesulfovibrio > uncultured Pseudodesulfovibrio sp. The sequence continues at coordinate 700,065 of NZ_OY761823.1, forward strand.
TGCCGAGGCCCACGCCGATCATTTTTGCCAGTGCGTTGCCTATGTGAACGAGGTCCAGAACGATGCTTTCCCCATCAAAGTCATCCGGGCGAAGGTGGTATCGGACCGCGTTCACTATTTCTGTCGGCAGGCCCCATGCTTCAAGCAGGATGCCACCGAGTTCGGCGTGGTTGATGCCGAGCACCGCATCTTCGGCTTCATCAAAGCTGAGTCCTTCGGAGAAGGCCAGATTGAGAATCTGGTGTACGTCGACTTCAACATAGGCACCGAGGAGAGTCTTTCCCACGCCGGACAGCAGACCGGCGGTGAATGTCGATTTCGGCACAGTGATCCCGAGTTCCCGGCCAAGTTCGCGTGCGGCCATGGCAACGGTGGCAGAGTGCTGCAAATGCATGGTCGGGGCCAGATCGTACCCTTCGATCTTTCGAACATAGGAAGGGGCCACGCCGGTGGAGATGACGAACTGAAGCACCTGTGCCGTGCCCAGTCGGTCGATCGCCTCGCGGGCGGTGGTCATGGGGCGTTTGTCGCTGAAAAACGAGGCATTGACGATCTTGAGCAGGTTGGCGGTCAGGCCGGGGTCATACTCGATGATCCGTGCCAGTTCTTCGAGATCGGCTTTCGGGTCGTTGATGAGTGCCGCGGCCTTGGGCGCGCATGACGGGATGGCGACGACCTCGGCGACCTGTGCCAGTATTTCCTTGCGCCGGTTCATAGCTCTTTCTCCTTCCCCAGTGAGCGGACGATGACGCGTCCTGTATTCATATGCAGAAACATCGTTCTCGGAATGGTTCCCCCGACGTCTTTTGCCGCCAATTGCACATTGTTGTGTTCGAACAGTTTTTTCAGCGCTTCGAAATTGCGTGCCCCGGTGTTGAAAAGGGTGTCATTCCTCATGTTGGCTGCTCCGGCGGCCTTGAAGATCAACCGCTTCCGTTCGGCTCCTTTTTCAATAAGTCTGCGGACCATCATTGGGACGCCGGTATTGACGAACATGTACGGGTTGCTACGCGCTTTGGCTCGCGCGGACGTAGCGAAAGGAAGCAGGCAGTGAATCATGGCACCGATGCCTGATTTCGGGTCATATGCAGTGACGCCGAGGCACGACCCCAGAGAGTAGGTGACAATGACGTCCTCGCGTTTGAGCGAGTACTTCATGTCCGAGATGTTGACGATGAGCTGGCTCATGGGAATTCCGGTTGCATGACACTGGTCGTTGCTGATTCACCTGATAGGGATGAAGCGTACATCAAGCCCGGAATTGTTGCCAGTCCGTTATATGCTCAGTGGGAAGAACTGTTTTCCCCTGATTATTCTACCGGAACCTGTGAATCGTCGAACTGCATTTTGTACAGGCGCTGATACAGGGGGCAGGATGCGAGCAGTTCCCTGTGCGTGCCCGTGGACAGGATGCGGCCTTTCTCCATGACCACAATGACGTCGGCCGAAAGAATGGTGGACAGTCTGTGCGCGATGACAATGGAAGTACGGCCCTGCATCAGGTTTTCAAGCGCCTTCTGGACCACGCGTTCGGACTCGGTGTCCAGGGCACTGGTGGCCTCGTCCAGAATGAGCAGGGACGGGTCCTTCATGATGGCGCGGGCAATGGTCAGCCGTTGCTTCTGGCCGCCGGAAATCTTGACGCCGCCTTCGCCGACTACGGTGTCGTAACCATGCGGCATTTCCATGATGAACTCATGGGCAAAGGCACCGTGTGCGGCTTCCTCGACTTCACTTTGTTCAAACTCCGTGCGGGAATAGGCGATGTTTTCACGCACTGATTCATTGAACAGGAAGGTATCCTGCGAGACGAGTCCCAGCCCCAGGCGCAGGCTGCCGAGGGTGTAGTCCTCAAGCGGGGTGCCGTTGAGGCGGATGGTTCCTTCCTGAGCATCGTAAAAGCGGGGGATCATGTTAACCAGAGTGGTTTTTCCTCCGCCGCTGGGACCGACAACGGCCACGCGCTGGCCTTCTCGGATGGTCAGTGAAATGCCGTCCAGAGCCGGTTTCGGTGCGGCAGGGTATTGAAAGTGGACATTTTCAAATGTCAGTTCCTTGAATGATCCGTCATATACCTTTGTTCCCTCTTCCTCTGTCTGGATTTCAGGAGAGTCGAAGATATCGAAAACACGTTCCGCCCCGGCCAGTCCGGATTGAATCTGGTGGTTGGACATGTTGATTTTCTTGATGGGTTCGTAGAGCTGTATCAGGCAAACCAGAAAGGCGGTCAATTCGCCGGGGGTCATGATGCCTTCGATGACACGGGAACCGCCGACCCACAGCACTGTCGCCCCGGCTGCGGCAGAGACGAAGTCCATCACGCGTGAGGAGGTTTCTCCGTAGAAAATTTGGCGAATGATGACTTTGGTTATGCCTTCGTTTTCAACTCCGAATTTGAGGGATTCACGCACTTCGGTGGCAAAGGCCTTGATGACCTTGACGCCGGAGAAGCTTTCTTCAAGGACGATGTTGACCCCGGACAGTTCGGTCTGCATCTTGCGCCCGTATTTGCGGACCTTTTTCCCGAAGAAAACGATCGGATACAGAGCCACGGGCATGACCACGAGGCTCCAGAAGGCAAGGTAGGCGTCGAGGTAGATAACTGTTGCGATCAGGCCGATCAGGGTGAATATCTGGCGCACGAACATGATGATGCTGGGCAGGCTCTGGCGTACGGCCACCACGTCGTTGACGATTCGGCTCATGAGCATGCCGATCTCGCTTTCCGCAAAGAAGGGCATGGGGAGCCGGATTATCTTGTCATAGAGATCACGGCGCATATCCCTGAGCACGAGAATGCCGGTGGAGTTCATGACGTAGACCTGAAGAAACTGGAATATGCCTTTGAGCACGATGAGTACCACCAGACCGGTGATACAGAACCTGAGCATTTCCATGTTCTTGTTCACGAGAACGTCATCGGTAACGTACTTGGTCAGCCAGCCCAGCGCCGGGGCGATGGGGGCGTAAAGCAGCATGGCGAGGACCGCAATGGTCACACGCAGCTTGTATGGCGAAAAATAACCGATGCTTCGTTTGAGCAGGTGCCGGTTACCCAGATAGTGCAGTTTTGGATCGCGAGCCAAAATATCTCCTCTTGAATGCGGCCATGGAAAGTCCGGCCGCCAAGCCTCCTTTAAATGGTTGGGGCGGGATAGTCAAAGGCAGGAAGTGAAAAGCCCCGGAAAGGATCCTTTCCGGGGCCAGATTGTTCAGTGGTGGCCGGGACGGTCAGGACACGACTTCAAATCCGATCTTCGTGATCGCTTCCGTGACGGCGTCCTGCGTGATCGGGGTGCTTTCCTCGTAATCCACATTGCCGGAAAGCAGATCGACCTTCACGTTTTTCGCACCAAGCCCCTCAAGAGCTTCGGTGACGGACTTGGCGCAGTGTTGGCAGCTCATGCCTTTGACTTTGACGGTGGGCATATATTCCTCCCTCGTTATGGATTATTACCCTTTGAAAAAACGCAGCCTGAGAGCATTGGATACCACAGTTACCGAGCTGGTGGCCATGGCTGTTCCCGCAATCATGGGGTTGAGCGTGGGGCCGCCGAAAATGTGCAGCAGGCCCGCAGCCACCGGGATACCGATGGTGTTGAACGCGAATGCCCAGAACAGGTTTTCCTTGATGTTTTTCATGACCGACTTGGACAGGTTCAGTGCGGTCATGAGTGCGCGCAGATCGCTTTTCATGAGCACCACGTCCCCGGATTCGACAGCCACGTCGATTCCGCTGCCCATGGCGATGCCGATATCTGCCGTGGCAAGGGCCGGTGCGTCGTTGATGCCGTCGCCGATCATGGCGACACGCTTGCCTTCCTTCTGGAGTTTTTCCACTTCCTCGGCCTTGCGGTCGGGCATGACGGACGCGATGACCGTGTCGATGCCTACCTGTTCGGCCACGACGTTGGCAGTGGCCTCGATGTCGCCGGTGAGCATGACCGGGGTCAGTCCGGCCTGTTTCAGTTCGGCCACGACTTCGGCGGCTTCGTCCCGGACTTCGTCGGCAATGGCGAACAGGGCGTTGAGTTTGTCTTCGCTGGCGAAGTATACCACGGTCGCGCCCTGTTTCTCATAGTGGCCCACAGCCTCCTCGGCAAAGCCGTCCTCGCCGAATCCATAGCCGTGTTCCTGCATGAATGCCCAGTTGCCCATGACGATATTCCGGTAACCGATAGTCGCCTTGATGCCTTTGCCGGGAATGACTTCAAAGGAATTGGGTTCAGGGAAGTCGAGGTTGAGTTCCTTGGCATGGCGGACAAAGGCCTTGGCCAGAGGGTGTTCGCTTTGGGATTCGGCGGCCGCGGCGAGGTAAATTGCTTCGGTCTGGGCCATGGTGCCCCGGACCATGGTCACGGCACCTACTTCGGGGCGGCCATGGGTCAGGGTGCCGGTCTTGTCGAAGACCACGGTGTCGAGGTCGCCCGCTTCCTGCAATGCGCGGCCGGACTTGATGAGAACGCCGAGCTGTGCGCCTCGTCCGGTGCCGACCATGATGGACACCGGGGTGGCCAGTCCCATGGCGCACGGGCAGGCAATGACCATGACGGCCACGAAGATACGCAGGCTGAACGGGAAGTCCGCTCCACCGATGAAGTACCATGCCAGCCCGGACAGGAGGGCGATGCCCATGACCGTGGGAACGAAATAATAGCTGATGCGGTCCGCGAGGTTGGCGATGGGGGCCTTTGACCCTTGCGCGTCCTGCACGAGGCGGATGATGCGGGCGAGCATGGTGTCGCCGCCCACGCGTTCGGCAGTGATGGTGAGTGCCCCGTGGGTGTTGAGCGTGCCGCCTGCAACCGTGTCGCCCACGTCCTTGCCCACGGGCATGGGTTCGCCGGTGAGCATGGATTCGTCCACGCTGGAACGGCCGTCCTTTACCACGCCGTCTACCGGAATGCGTTCACCCGGCTTGATGAGCAGGGTGTCTCCGGGTTCAACATCACCGACCGGGATTTCGATCTGCTCGCCGTCCCGCATGAGGGTGGCGGTGTCGGGGGTCAGTTGCATGAGCGCGCGGATCGCGTCCGAGGTCTTGAGCTTGCTGCGGGCCTCGAAATATTTGCCCAGCGAGATCATGGCGATGAGTACGGCGGAGGATTCAAAGTAGAGGTCCATTGCAAGGTGCGTATGATCGCCGGAACCGATGAGGACCGTATTCCACAGGGAATAGATGAAGGCCGCACCTGTACCCATGGCCACGAGGGAATCCATGGTCGGGCCGCCGCGCAGCAGTGCCGGGATTCCCTGAGTGTAAAAGTTTCTGCCGGACCAGATTACGGGCAGGGTCAGTGCAAGCTGTGTCAGGGCGAAGGTCAGCGGCGAGTGCATGGGGTCGAGCCATTGGGGCAGCGGCATGCCCCACATGTGGCCCATGGAAAGGATGAGCAGGGGCAGGGCGAACAGGAAGGCGGGGATGAGCGCCCTTTTCTGGGCCGCGAGCTTTTCCTCGGCCTCGCGGCGGCGCGATTCGAACAGGTTGGCGGTTTCGGACTGGACTTCGGTGGTGAATCCGGCATCTGCAATGGCCTGCCGGATGTCGCGGCGGGAAATGGCTGCCGGATCAAAAGTGAAACTGCCGGTGTTGGCGGCGAGGTTCACGGTGGCGGAATCCATCCCGTCCATGTTGCCGGTGATGCGTTCGATGCGTCCGGAACAGGCGGCGCAGTGCATGCCGCCGATGGCGAGATTGAGTTCCTCCAGTCCCCCGGCTGCGGGGAAGACGGCCTCAAAGCCGAGGTCCTTGATGCGTTCGCCCACGGTCTCGGTGGTCAGGACGGTTTCGTCATAGGTGAGGTCGAGTGTTTCCGCCGCGAGGTTGACGTTGGCGGATTCCACGCCGTCCATTCCACTGAGCACCCGTTCGATTCGTCCGGAACAGGCAGCGCAATGCATGCCTTTGATTTGAGCCTGTATTGTCTGCATAATTGAAAATCCTTATCAATTGGTAGAGCCGGATAATGCTCATTGAAAAGGAGTTTGGCAAGGGGTTTTCGCCAATTTATGTGAAGCTTGTTGTTATGGTTGAAGAAAAAACCATTTAATACGGCGAGTTGCAGCGGTTGTTTACGGGTCAGCGTATTGCTTCGAGGATTGCGACGGTCAGGTCGGCAGTACCCAGATAGACGGGGTGCGGACTGACAAGTGCGAGGTTTCGGCGAAAATGGCGCAGCCACGGGAGCATGGTGCAGCGGGCGAATTTCCGGGCCTGGGATTCGATTTCCGGGTCGGATTCGGACCAGCCCGTTGCAAGGCGGTGGTAGAGATATTCAAGCTCTATGGAAAGATGGTCGGGCGGTTCGCTGGAGTTCAGTGGGAGATCAAGTCCGGCGTTGATGAGGCGGGAACGCATCGAAACCGCGGATTCATTCCTGATGCGGGGGCTTTCTTCAAGCTGGCAGGATTCTTGGAGAGGGGCGACCGCGGGAGTGCCGATATCCGTGAAAAGGCGTTCATATTCGGTCTGGAGCAGCGCGGGCTGATCCGGTGTGTCGCTGGAAAGGGCGGCCTGTATTTTTTTCAGGATGGCGGTGATGACAGGGGATTGCCTGTTCGAAGCTGCAACAAGTTGCGGCAGGCCGACGGAGATGATGCCTTCCCATCCGTCGCGGTCCGGGCCCCGAAAAACGGCGGCCGCGAATTCGATGGTGCTGAGGAGGAAGATTCGTTCGCTGGTATCGGAAATGGCGAATTCGGACATGAGCGTATTCTCCGGTTCTCCACAGTTGGCGATAGTTCGGGAGAATAAGGGAAAATTGACGACTCGGCAACGATGAAGATATAGATAACGGATGAAAAAGGAAAAAGGGAACGACATGGCACTCGACGAGCAGGAACAGCAGCAGCTGAAAAAAAAGGTGCTTTCGCGCATGAAGCGAATCGAGGGGCAGGTGCGGGGCATCCAACGCATGATCGAGGAAGGCAAGGAGTGCGAGGACATCCTTGTGCAGGTGCGGGCGGTCCGTTCCGCGCTTCAGTCGGCCAGCAAGGTCATCCTGCAACGGTACATGCTGCGCTGTCACGCCGAAGCGCTTGAAGGCGGGGACGATCAGCAGGAATCGCTGGAAAAGATGCTCAAGGTCATGACGGGATTTATCGACGGATAAAAAGACGTTTCAATAAGAAAGCCGCAGTCACATTGACTGCGGCTTTTTTGTTTTCAGGAATTTATTCTCCGAGTCCCATGGCGCGGAGGAAGCCGGGGTCTTCGGTCCAGCCGGAGCGGACTTTGACCCAGAGTTCGAGATGCACCTTGCAGTCGAGCAGTTCGGCGATTTCCTTGCGGGCTTCGGTGCCGATCTTTTTCAGGTTGCTTCCCTGTTTTCCGATGATCATGCCCTTGTGGTTCTTCTGCGCCGTGTAGATCACCGCGTTGACAAGGACCATGTCCTTTCTGGATTCCTCATCCCATACTTCGATTTCAACCGCCGTGGTGTACGGCAGTTCCTGACGCAGGGAATAGAACAGTTTCTCGCGGATGATTTCTGCGGCCATGAAGCGGACCGGCGCGGTGGAAATCTGATCCTCCGGGAACATGGGCGGGCCTTCGGGGACCTTTTCGAGCACGCGGGACAGCAGCTCGTCCGTGCCCTGTCCGCGCAGGGCGGAGATGGGGACGAACTCGGCCTCGGGCCACAGCTCGGAAGCACGTGCCATGACCGGAAGCATGGTGGGCTTGTCCTTGACGCGGTCCACCTTGTTCACGGCTATGAGCACGGGCCTGCCGGATTCGTTGACCGGCTTCACCAGCGGCTTGAGTTCCTTGTCCATCAGGTGCGGCTTGGCAGCGTACAGGGCGGCGTCGAGCAGGACGACCACGACATCGGAGCCTGCCAGTGCGTTCCATGCGGATTCCAGCAGAAAGCGGTTCATCTTGCCTCTGAGCTGATGAATGCCTGGTGTGTCGAGAAAAACGATCTGGGCATCGTCATTGGTGAGAATGCCGCTGATACGGTTGCGCGTGGTCTGCGGACGGGGTGACACGATGGCCACCTTCTGCCCCAGATACTGGTTCATGAGCGTGCTTTTTCCCGCATTGGGCGGACCGATCAGGGCCACCATTCCGAACTTGTGCATGACTTCGCCTTGTGCATGGGGCCGAACGACCCGTTGAAAATCCGTTTGCCGCGGGAACGTCCCCGCGGTGATCAACGCCTATAGGCGTTTTTCGAAAAAGACAACTCCAAATCACTACCCCTTGCCGAAAAACGCCAGATGAACCTGATTATTCCTATTAATAATGGCGCAGATCAATGATTTTGGATATTTTTTCGGTGTTGTTCAAAACAGGGTTGAGGTGTGCCGATGCGTTTTCTCCTTGCAACTCTTTTTTCCTTTTTCTTTCTGCCCCCATCGATTTCTCGGGGGGCTTCGCTGCCGTCGTTTGTTGCCGAAAACCAGACGTGTATTCTGTTGGGGGGAGTGGTTTCCTTTTTCGTGATTTTGACCGCGTTGTTTTTGGTGCGCTCGTACCGGGACCGGGCTGCGATGGCAAAGCGGATGCTGGAAAACGAAAAGCGATACCTGAAGTTTCTTGAAACCGCATCCGATGCGGTTTTTCTGCTGGATGCCCGGGGATATGTGCTTCACGCCAATGAGGCCGGCGTCTGTCTTACCGGATACGACCAGAGGGAACTTACGGGCCTTCATGTCATTGAAAATCTGACTCCGCCGGATCTCAGGGAAACGGCAAGAACGGATTTTCAGCAGATGTCGACGATCGGTTTTTTTAGCGGAGAGCGCAGGATGCTGCAAAAAAACGGTGAAATGCTGCATATGCTTGTCGACTGTGTCTCTCTTGATGACGGCACTATTATCGTTTTTTGCAAGGACCAGACGGACATCAGAGGCGCACATGAAGCGCTCAGAAAAAGCGAGGAGCTGTTCAGGGGGCTTCTGGAGCGGGCGGGCGACGCCATATTTGTGGCGTACGAAGACGGTTCGTTTCAGTTCGTCAATGACGCCGCGTGTGACAGTCTCGGCTATTCCCGCGATGAATTGATGCAGCTCAAAATTGCGGACGTCGATCCTTTGTTCACTGAGCTCAAGGACCCGGAAAAGTTGTGGACCCGGTCTTCGATCATGTTTGAATCCCTGCATAGGCGCAAGGATGGTTCCCTTTTTCCCGTGGAAGTGAAGGGCGGCAAAATCCGGCTGGGCAGTGAGAACGTCGTTCTCGGTATGGCTCGTGATATTTCTGACCGTCAGGAAAGGGATCGGCAGATACAGCGTGAAGCCCGGATCAATCTTGCACAGGTGGAGATCGTTCGCGCCCTGACCGCCCCGGACGCGACCATTCAGAAAATCGCCAGTGTCGTTTATGACTGGGCCATGCGTATTATCGGCAGCAAATATGCGTATATCGGCTCACTTGATGAATCCGGGAGTTCCATGACGACGTACAAGATGGACGCCATGATGGAAGCCGGGTGCAGGATAGACTCGCCAGAGAGTATTGTCTTTGAAAAGCGGAATGGCCAGTTTCCCTCCCTGTGGGGATACAGCCTCAACATGGGAAGGCCATTCTATACCAACGACGTCGCCAATCATCCGCTGTCCGAGGGGATTCCCGAAGGGCATGTGGAAGTGAAGCAGTTTCTGACTGCCCCGTGCCTTTATGAAGGCCAGCTAGTCGGGCAGATTTCCGTTGCCAACCCCGGTCGCGATTTTACGGATGATGATCTGGAACTTCTGGAAACGCTGGCAGGCCTTTTTGCCTTGGGTATTTACCGCAAGCGGGCGGAGGAGACTCTTATCGCTGCCAAGGAGACTGCCGAAGCCGCCAGCCGGTCCAAGAGTGAGTTCCTCGCCAATGTGAGCCATGAACTCCGTACCCCGCTGAATGGAATCTTCGGCATGCTTGAACTGGTAGGCGACACCCCGCTGACGCAGGACCAGTCCGAATGCATCGAAACGGCCAAGGTTTCGGGCCGGAACCTGCTACAGGTCATCAATGACGTGCTTGATATTTCCAAGGTCGAGGCGGGCAAGATCGAGCTGGAGAGAAAGGTTTTCTCGCCCCGTGCCCTGTTTGATTCCGTGGCGCTGCTTTTCACGGTACAGGCCGGAAGCAAGGGGCTTGCGATATTCTGGGACATTGATGATTCGGTGGGCAGCGAATACATCGGCGATCAGGGACGTATCCGCCAGATACTGTTCAATCTCGTTGGCAATTCCATAAAATTCACGCATGTCGGGAAAATCTCCGTCACGTGTTCGTCCCTTGCTTCACCCGGTCAGGGACAGGAACTGCTGCTGTTCATGGTGACGGATACCGGCATCGGCATACCCGAAGACAAGATTGACGCCGTATTCAGGGCCTTTGAACAGGTGGACGGTTCCTATACCCGAGGTTATCAGGGTACGGGGCTGGGGCTTGGTATCGTGAAGCGGTTCGTGGACCTGATGGGCGGCACCATCACGGTGGACAGCCTGAAGGGCGTGGGAACGACCATCGCCTTCACTGTCAGGGTCGAGCGGGTTCTGGAAGCCGTCAGGGAAGAAGAGGAACCTGTTGCCGCTCCGCTGCCTGTTGCCGGGTTATACCTGTTGCTGGCCGAAGATGACCGCATCAACAGGCTGGCCGCGTCGCGGCTTCTCGAGAAGCGGGGGCATATGGTGGACACAGTGGAAAACGGCCTTGAGGCGGTGCAGGCCTTCAGGGATAACGAGTATGACTGCATTCTCATGGACATCCAGATGCCGGGTATGAATGGAATGGAAGCGACCAGGGTGATCCGCGAGTCCGAGGAGGTCGACGGGAAGAGCCGTATTCCCATCATCGCACTCACTGCCCATGCAATGAAAGGGGACCGGGAAACCTTTCTGGCAGCGGGGATGGACGGCTACCTGTCAAAACCGCTTGATACCGATGCGCTGGACCAGATGTTTTTCGACATCCTGCAACACGGCTAGTCCTGTTCCGTCTCCTGTCCGAAACGCTTTTCTGCAAGACGCACCTTTTCGACTATCCGACGATAATATTCATCCGAGTCGTCAAGATTGACCGGACGGCCCCGCCGTTCATTCATCTGCATTATCATGACATTGAGTTTCTGCATCTGGCGGTAGCGTTCGCCCTCGTCCTTCATGTGCGCGAGCAGGTCGATAGTGCGGGTGATTTCCTTTTCTTCTGCTATCTCAGCCGGGACATAGCCGGAATTCTTGAGCATTCGATAGGCCAGTCGCAGTTCCGGCGGCAGGTTCTCGGCTTCGTCCGGGGGCAGCGGCTTGCCCGCCCCTTCGAGATTTTCGAACTTGCCTTCCTTGATGGCCCTTTTTATGCGGTCCTCGGACACTATCTGCGAAAACGTCTTCATGCCGACATTCTCCTCTTCTCCAAACCGCTTGTCAAAGGAATACGGCTCACGGTATCACTTCGGCATGCCCACCGATACCGCCATGCAGATACTGAGCGCCTACAAGCGCAAACAGAAGCAGAATCCCGTTGCCGACAGGGCGACGCTTTTCAAGTACATCCTCTGGGATCGTTTCAGCGGAAAGATGATTTCCGATAGCGAACTCAACGCTGTTGCCGCGAAATCAGCCAGCCTGAGCGAGTTGGCCTATGCCGTGCTTGTCCGTGAGAAACCGGCCATGGCAGAAGGCGTCCTCGCCCAGAGTGCAAAGGACGCCATCCGTCGGTATTTCACCATGAATTATCCTGACGGCCTGTAGATTATCAGCCGCAGACAGCCCGTGCGAAGAATCGGCATGTCCGGTCCTGCCACCAGACAAATCCCAGCTCCGCATCAGCGTACCACGCAGCGGTAAAGGCCTTGGTGTCGCAGCTCCAGAGACGGGCCTTGCGCGGGTCGAACACCGGCTGCTGGCAGAAATCCCCCGGTTCGGTCCTGCCCGTGAACAGCGTGGTCAGTTCATCTATGGTCGGCAGTCGCCAGTCCGTGCGTCCGCCGTATCGGTTCCGGTTGAGTCGGGCCACATGGGCGTGCGCCCGGTCCCATGTCAACGGATACCGTGATCCGAACTTTTCCCATGTCAGGCCGTTGGCGTCATACGACACGGTGCCGTTGCCGGTGTCCGTGAACGTGCCTGCCCCGTATTCCGTGGGCCGCCACAATTCGTCCAGCCCGAAGGCTTTTCGCGCTTTTTTGGTGTCTGTCTTGATGGGAGCGGAGCGTGGTGACCAGTCCGCGTCATGCCGGACCGGTTCGAAAAGCAGGTCCGCGCCGGAGCATTCCGCGTCCTTTTGGTCATTCCATGCGGTCTCCAGTTCATCGAGTGCGGCGGCCATTTTCATGGCGTCGTCAAAGCGTTGCGCGGGATCGCGTGAAAGCGCCTTGTGGAACAGCTCGTCCCATTCGCAGCCGAGGTCCGGGTGCTTCTCGCATATGGAGGGAGCATCGGTCAGATCTTCCGGCGGCAGGGTGCCGGTCAGCATGCGGTACAGCGTGACGCCCACGGAAAAGATATCTGACCGGGCATCCGCTGATTCCGGGTCTGCCTCCTGTTCCGGAGCGGTGTAATACGGTGACCCGACGACCATGCCCTTGTGGCCCTGCGTGCGTTCGCCGCGCAGTTTGCTCAGGCCGAAATCGATGAGCTTGACCATGCCCGGTCCGCCTTCGTCCTCGGCCAGCATCACGTTGAAGGGTTTCACGTCCCGGTGCACGATTCCTTCGTAATGCAGCCGGTCCAGCCCGAACAGCATCTCCCGTGCAATATGTATCGAGGTCTCGACTCCCAGCCTGCGGGACGGTTTTTCCACTTCATAGGTCTCACCCATGAGCACGCCGAGGTTGCCGCAGAAATACTCCATGGTGAAATGGACGGGCACGCCGTCTGCGCCGTCATGAACGTCCAGAATCGACGCGATATTGCCATGGCTGATGCTCGCCATCATAGAGGCTTCCTTGAGAAACATCTCGGTCAGTTTCTCGGTGCCCATGAGGTCTTCCATGATCTCGGCGGGACGCAGCACCTTCAGCGCCACGATCCGTTCGGTCACCGGCATCTCAGCCTTGTATACCGCTCCCATGCCGCCCCGGCCGAGCAGGCCGCGTATCGTATAACGTCCGATTTTCATGTGATGGTGATACCCCAAAGCCAATGGTTTTGGAATGGGGGAAAGTCTTGAGGGAAGCGCGAGGAAGGAACGGTTGCCGTTCCTTCCAGTCTTCGTCAGGGAGCAGGAGTGGCTCAGGACCGCATGACAATGCGTGCGGTCATTTCCCGAAGGGGGACTTCGAAAAAAAACTTACGCCACGTCGAGTGCGGTCTTGACTGTCTCGACGAGTTTTCGGGTGTCGATGGGCTTGGTAAAGGTTTCCACCACATCGAAGACCTTGGCGAGTTCAACAATGGCTTCGGGATTGAAGGCTTCGCCGCCGGAGATGGCGATGAACTTGTGGGACTGGTCGGACTTGATGAGTTCGCCCATGACCTGCAAGCCGCCTTTCTTGGGCAGGAAAATGTCAATGATGCTGAGGTCGATATCCCTGTCCTTGCACATGCGGATGGCTTCTTCTCCATCGGCGGCTTCGACAACTTCGAAACCCTCGGCTTCCAGTACGGATTTGATGAGTTCCCGGATCATGGGGGCGTCGTCAACGACAAGTATTGTTTTCATTATCCCGCTCCTTGGGTAGCTTTTTTACTGGGAAGGATGGGCGTCCTTCCGAATGAAGTCTAACGCGAATTTCACTTCGGATTCAAGGGATTCGAATTCTTTTTCTGCCGAAGGCTCGTCTTTTTGCTTGCAGAAGAATTCGAGTTGCTCGGCCTGTGAACCGGCACGCTGCGCTCCCACGGTGCGTGAGGAGCCTTTGATGGAGTGGGCGAGCCGCTTGGCGTTTTCCCAGTCCTTCTTGTTGATATATGTACTCAATTCTTCCAGTTCATTGGGAACATCCCGCAGGAATATCTCATCCATGCGGGTCAGCAGATCTTCTCTGCCGCCCAGCATGTCGAGCGCGGTCTTGCGGTCGAATGCTTCCTCGGCAGCGTGGGGAGCCACGGATTCTGCCGGGGCGTTTTCCATCTGCGCGGGACGTCCTTCCACGGCGGCGGCAATGGTCGTGTAGAATTCCGTCATCTTGATGGGCTTGGCAATGTAGTCGTTCATGCCCGCCTCAAGAAAGCGCTCCTTGTCGCCCTTGAGCGCGTGGGCAGTCAGGGCCACGATGGGAATGGACGGATCAAGCGCGCCTGAATTGGGATCGCGGATGGCGCGGGTTGCCGTGACGCCATCCATCATTGGCATCTGCACATCCATGAGCACGACGTCGAAAGTGTCCTGTTTGACGGCCTCAAGGGCAAGGGCTCCGTTTCCCACCGTGGTGACGCTGTGCCCGTGTTCGCTCAGGAGGGTCATGGCGAGTTCCTGATTGAGCAGGTTGTCGTCGGCGAGCAGCACCTTGAGCTTCGGCAGCGAGGCAATGTTTTCCTCAAAATCCTCACTGACGTCTTTGGGGATGAGGGCGGGGTCGCCGATTTCGAAGCGCCCGGTAAAGGAGAAGGTGCTGCCTTTGCCTTCCGCGCTCTTGATGTGGAGGCGGCCGTCCATGAGTTCGACCAGCAGCTTGCAGATGGCGAGGCCGAGGCCCGTTCCGCCGTGCTTGCGCGTGACGGAATCGTCAGCCTGGAGAAAGGATTCGAAGATCGCCTTTTGCTTGTCCGGGGGAATGCCGATGCCGGTGTCGGTAACGGAAAATTCCAGAACGACCTCGTCCTTGCCGCGTTCTCTGACCGGGTTCGCGGCCATGGTGACACGTATGTCAACTCCGCCGTGTTCGGTGAACTTGACGGCATTGGACACGAGGTTGATGAGTACCTGCTTGAGGCGTGACGGATCGCCCACCAACACTTCCGGTACGTCTTCATCGACATGGGCAGTCAGCATCAGGCTTTTTTCCGCTGTCTGGACCCGGTGAATATCCAGTGACGACTCCAGAAGTCTTCTGACATCGAAATGAATTTTTTCCAGCGTCAGTTTCCGTGCTTCGATTTTGGAAAAGTCGAGGATGTCGTTGATGACGCTCAGAAGCGAGTTGCCCGCTTCCATGACCCGTTTGAGGTAGTCGTTCTTTTTCTTGCTGTCCCGGACACGGTGCGCCAGTTCGGCCATGCCCAGCACGGCATTGAGCGGCGTGCGGATTTCATGGCTCATGTTGGCGAGGAAAGCGGATTTTGCACGGGTGGCGGCATCGGCTTTTTTCATGGCGCTGATCAGCCGTATGGATTTGCTGGTCAGCTTGTCATTGGCTTTTTCAAGGTCTTCGGTGCGCTGCCTGACGCGGTCTTCCAGCTTGTCGTGTGCGTGCTGCAATGCATCTTCGGCCCGCTTTCTGGCCGTGATGTCGATTCCGAGCACCATGATCATGCGTTCGCCCGCAGAGTCGGTCATGGGACTGCATTGCAGGTGAAAGGTGCGCCCCTGCGAATCGGTCCAGTCCCATTCCACGGCGCGGTCCTCTTTCATGGCGAGCATGGGAGGGCAGCTCTTGCAGTATCCGTCGGAGCATTGGAGCGCTGTCTTGCAGTCCTTGCCTTTGGGGCTGCCGAAATATTTACGGAAGTACCGGTTGGCGTAGCGGATGGTCCTGTCGGGATAGAGGTGGTAGACGATACCGGGCAGGGATTCCATGAAAAATATCTGCCGTTGCTGCTCCCGGCGCAACCCTTCGTCGGTTCGTCTGAGGTCGGTAAGATCAAGCGTGTTGACGGCGAGTCGGGCCACATCTCCCCACGGGTTCGTGATCGGTACGATGGAATGGACCAGTGACCGTCCCTTGACTTCCTCTTCGAATTTGACGGGTTTTACGTCACGGATAACCTCTTCCATCTTGGAGCGGCGGATGTCGGCGGTGTTTTCCGGCAGCAATTCATAGATGTTGGTCTGTTCCAGTTCGGTCGCCAGCTCCATGCCGAACTGTTTTGCCGCGGCGTCGTTGGCTGCCAGCACGTAACCGCTCACATCCATGACAAAAGCGGATTCCACGGAGGCTTCGAGAAGCGCGCGCGAGGTTGCGTCGAGTGACACGTATGTTGTAGGTCGAGCTGGTTTTTTATTCAGGGACATGGTGTTTCCGTTGAACCTTTTTCACTTCAAGAATGATTCCCACCGTATACGAACTGTATGAAACCGGCGGGAATAGGTCAATTGAATTGTCGGAAAACGGAAAGAGTCTGGTCTTGCCGGTGTTTTTTCGTGCGTGCTTCATGGTTTCAAATCAGGGCGGGGGATGGTACTGAGCGGCATGGACCATCAGGGAATGATCATACGTCCGCCCAGTGAGGCCGGAAGCATCCTGTTGCAGGTGACCCTCGGGTGCTCACACGGGAAGTGTGCCTTTTGCGGTGCATATCAGGACAAGCGTTTCGGAATTAAGGATCGCGAAACCGTGGCCCGTGACATTGCTTTTGCCGCGGCCCACTGCCGCAGCCAACGCCGGGTTTTTCTTTGTGACGGTGACGCAATGATCCTGCCCATGCCGCGCCTGCTTGAAATTCTCGAAGACATCCGGCGCGAACTGCCGTGGGTCACACGCGTCGGCACATATGCCAGCGCCAAGAGCCTACGCATGAAGTCCGACGACGAATTGCGCCAGCTCCGCGAAGCTGGCATCGGCATCGTCTACATGGGGCTGGAGTCCGGTGATGACGCCATCCTGAAGTCCATGAACAAGAACGGCGACAGTGCCGATATCATCGAACAGGGGCGTCGCGCCCGACGTGCCGGGTTCAAGCTCAACGTCACGGTCATCAACGGTCTTGGCGGTGTGGAACATTCCATGCGCCATGCCCGTGAAACCGCCCGTGCCCTTTCGGAAATGGACCCGGATCAGATCGGCGCGCTCAGTCTCATGCTTGTTCCCGGAACCCCGCTGCATGATCTGTGGGAGCGGGGTGCATTCGTTCTGCCCGATGCACAGGGCATGCTTGCTGAAATTCGGGAGATGCTCGCCGGACTGCACCTGACACGCGGTCTTTTTCTCGCCAACCACGCTTCCAATTACCTGCCGATCAAGGTCCGGCTTCCTTCGGGAAAGCAGGCCGCACTGGCCGAACTCGATGCGGCTCTCGACGGCGCGCGTGCGTTGAAATCGGAGTCGTCGCGACGGTTGTAGCTAGAGTGATGTTTTTTAAAAAGGCATGAGCGACCGGCTTTCGCCTTTCGTCTCTTTTCTGAAAAGGGGCCGCAGCCTCACTACTTCATGGCGTATCGTTCAATTTTGCCCTTGTAGGCGACTACGCCATCCACGATGCCTCGGGCGAGGTATTGCAGATAGGCATCCGACTTGAGGCGCTTGGCCTCGGTGTAGTTGGTCAGATAACCGAGCTCGACAAGCACGGAAGGCATCTTCGCGCCCATGAGTACGTAAAACGGCGCTTCGCGGGTGCCGTGGTTGTTGAGACGCCATCTCCGGCGCACACGGCTGATGGTGCTGCCCTGCACGTCCTTGGCGAGATCACGGCTTTCCTTGATCTTGGAATTGACCATCAGGTCGGTGAGGATGAACTGAAGATCGGAAATGGAGCGGGGATCAACAGCATTTTCGCGGGCTGCGATACGCACGGCGTCCTTGCTTTTGGCAAGGTTCAGGCTGTAGGTCTCCAGCCCGTTGACCTTCTTGCTGCGGCTGGCGTTGCAGTGAATCGACAGGAACAGATCGGCCTTCTTGACGTTGGCCATGGCAGTCCGCTGCTCAAGGGGAATGAAGATATCCTTGAGGCGGGTATACTGGACGTTGAAGCCCTTTTCCTTGAGCATCTTGCCGACGATCTTGGCAAAACGGAGATTCACGTCCTTTTCGCGCAGGCCGTTGGCAACCGCGCCGGGGTCCTTGCCGCCGTGACCGGGGTCAAGCATGATGGTCCGCACGGTCAAGCCGAGCTGCTCAAGCAGGTCTCCGGCCATCTTCTTGCTGCCGCGGGGCGGACGATATTTGCTGTTGGCAGTTGTTTTCTTGGCTGGCTGCTTGGCCTTGGCGACCGGCACGCTGCCGTCGGGCGCGTACACGTCGATGACGATACGGTACGGGTTCTCCAGCGGAAAGACCTTGTATTCCTGCATGGCAAGGAAATCGAGAACCACACGGGTGGTGTCCTTGTTGTACTGGCCGGTACGAATGGAACGCAGAATGCCGTCGGAAACAGTGGTTGCCGACTCTACGTCATGTCCGAGGCGGGAACCTGTCAGATCAAGATAAAGACGATGGGGACGATCCACGGCGGGGTTCGGGTCAAGCACCTGATAGCGGTACTTGACGCGGCCATCCAGTTCGAGGACCACACGGGTGTAGTCGTCGCTGGACTTGTAGCGGACCATGTCGAGATGCGCCAGACCGGAGGGGTCTTTCAACCTTCCGTTGCCATTGATCTTTTTCGAAGAGGCTTTCGCTTTTGAAGTCTTGGCCTTGACCGCGGCGGACTTGGCTGCTGCATCAAGAGACGAATGCTTGGGCTTTTTCCCAGAGACCGCGGCAATGGAACTGTCGTACTTGCCCAGTTTCCTGAGATACGCCTTGGCCTTTGCGTGCATGTCCGAACGGGGGTACTCGACGATGATTTTTGCCAGATCCCGGCGGGCGGCAGAGATTTCCTTGAGCCGACGCGCATACACATTGGCACGGCGGTACAGGCAGTCATCAGCCCAACCATGCCGGGGATACCGGCTGACCACACGCCCGAAGTAATCCACGGCACGCCGGAAATCCGATTTCAAGCCACTCTGGATGCCCAGCTCTTCATGCACCCGGCCTATGTAATACAGGGACTTGGGAGCATACGAACCGTCCGGGTCCGCCTTGAGACAACGGGAAAAACTTTTCTCGACCTTCTGCCAATTGGAGCGGAATTTGGCCTTCTTGCGATTTTTGAGAAGGGCATGGAAGTCGGAATGGCCGACAATGAAATACGATTTTGCGGAAACCGCAGGCGCGGAGGAAGGACACAGGAAAAGCGCGGCCAGCGCCAGGAGCGCCAGTGTCGGAAGGATGCGGTTCACGGTCTTGTGAAACGATTTCATACGGTACGTTCGTCGGGCTTTTGTCGATTTTCCCCAGTTACGCAAAAAGCGCACAAGGGCCCACGTGTGAAGCCTACAGTTTGGCTGCATTTTTCAGAAAAATCTAAAAAAAGTCCAGAAAAGAATGCGGGCATTGTGGAGAAAATCGTTTTTTTTGCACCAAAAATACGAATCAGGCCATTCCGCTCGTGAGCCATTCGGCCCAGTCGTCACGGCCATTCTCCGCAGCCATGCGCGAAACCGCTTGCCAGTCGTACTCCACGGACACGAATTTCGCTTCCCATGCGCCGCCGGAGCGCGTGAGCACCGCGTATCTGGCGTGCGGGGAACCGCTGGCCATGGCGTGTGGCGGTGAATCGTCGTCATAGGCGGGCAACCCGACACTGCCGGGATTGACAACCGTGATGCCGCCGCATTGCACCAGTCCCGGATAATGGCTGTGACCGGCGAGGACAAGTGAGCAACCCTCTGCCGATGGAAGCAGGTCGCGTTCGATGTCACGACAATCTCTCATGACAGGCAGGCCGGTGGACACGTCTTCAAGCAGGTAGGCGGAGTCGTTGTCAGGCGTGCCGTGGCAGAGCAGGACATCCCCGTCCACCCGGCAGGACGCCGGGAGAGAACGCAACCAAGCCATTCCTTCACTGCCGAGAGCATTCACAGCCGCCGTGTATACGGGCAGCTTTTCCCACTGCGGCCCGCCCTCCAGAAGCAGCCTGTCCTGATTGCCGAGCACGGTGGGGATATCCATCTCCCGGAGTATGAGCCACGTCCCACCGGGATCAAGCGGACCGTAAAACGTGTCCCCGAGATTGACGAATCGCGTCAGCCCCCGCGCCCGGGCATCGGCAAGGACCGCCTCAAGGGCAAGGGCATTGCCATGGATATCGGCCAATACGGCCAGTGACTCGGTCGTTGCATGCATTCAACAACCCTTCTCTAAAATCTGACATTTTGCAAGGTGCGGACATGTCCCAGCTTCGCCCTTTTTTTATGCGCGTCCTCTGTAAAGTCTTTTGCGGAACCGACGATAAGACTTGCATGATAATCTCCGGAAGCCATCTGAATTACGGATTCATGCAGCAGTTGCAGGCGCAGAAGAATCAGGGTGCCAACCTTGGTTCTGCGGCGTCTTTATTGCAGGATTCCGTTGGGATGCGCCTCGGAAAGGGACTCAACGTCAGTAAGGCAAAAACCGAACTGCCCGACGTGGCCCCGCAGGAAGTCCATGCCCAGCAGGGGCAGCTTCCCGAAAAAGCGCCGGAAACGCTCGGCCAGACCGTTGCCAACGAAATCGTGCGGCGCATGGACGTCGCTACAGACGAAAACGGTCAGCCCAAGGACGTTTCCGGGCTCCGCCATTCCATCGGGTCCACGGTCGACTGGATTCGTGACCGTTTCGGCGACGAGACCGCTGCCGCCGCATCCGGCATGATTCTCGGTTCATCCGGTTCCAAGGTCACGGAAGACTCGCTCGGTGACGGGTTCCTGAATGCGCTGAAGTTCATTGACCGCAATCACGGGTATGCCGCAGGCGACGAGACCATCAGCCGTTTCAACAACGGCATCAATACGGAACTCAACTCCTATTTCGACAACGGAAAGTCCGAACTCTTCCACGTCGCTGCCGCGCCCTCCGTGGACCAGCCGTCCGCAACGCAGGACATCTCCATGCGCCTGTTCACGCGGGCCGTGCAATCCACCGGAAATTCCAAGGACACCAAGTCCGCCAGTCAGGAACTGCTCGATTCCCTCAAAAAGGAACTCGACCAGACCGCCGAACTCCAGAACCTCGCTTCACAGCTCGAAGCCGAGTTCAACCCGCTGGCCAACGCCTCCAACGCCATGGCCGCCTACCAGTCATACGGCACCATCCCCGCCCCCCAGTTCACCAGCCTGTCCGTTTAGGACACAGGGACGCCTTTCAGGACATCTCCGCATGGCGCGGCAAATGATGAGCGCCTGAAAACAGCTGCACCCTTTGCGTGCGTCTGTCGGTTTCTTCCGCCGTCCCGTCATTGTGCGTGAACGCCTGCGCAAAATCACTGCGCACATTACCCGCCTGTGAATTGCAAAAAATAAAAGCTCAGGGCCGCGAATTATGCATAAACTGAAAATAATGGCGGAAAAACCCCGTTCAATTGATCTGGATCAACACTTTGTTTGATTCAGCGTGTTACGCTTCAATATCCGTGATTAACCCAACAGCCTACAGGAGTGAAAACATGTCGAAGAAAATCAATGTAATATGCCCTTATTGCGAGGCTTCGGAAGAGCATCCCGCTCCCGCAGATTATGCCCCCAGATATCTGACCTGCGGAACATGCGGCAAAAGGTTCATCATGGAGCCGACCGCCTCCGGACATGACGTATATCGTGACGGAGAAGCCCCCTGCTGCAGCGATCCCGACTGCAAGGCCATCGAGATGGGGGCCGGGGACGACTAGGCCTGAGCTGAATGAATCCCCGGCACTGTTCTCCGGGCAAGAGTCATCAACACAACTTGCAAGGGAGGTATGCCGTGTCTAAGGAACATGACAAGCAGCATTCTGGCATGTGCCGTTTTCTTTCGGTGCTGCTCCGAGACGAGCCGACACAGCAGATCGTCGCAGCCATGGCTGATCCGGCATTCGCCGATTCTTTCGGAACTGCCTTGAAAGAGGCCGGAAATGCGAACTGGATTCAGACCGCGACACTTCTTGAAGAGGCCTTTGCCGACACAGGGCCGGAAAACGTGTACCGCCAGCTGCGCTTCGAATATGCCGACATGTTTCTCGGGGTCGGCGTGGACCCCGTGTTCCCCTATGAGAGCGTGCACCTGACCGGACTGCCGCTGGTGCGCCAGAAGAATGTCTTTGAACTCCGGGCCCTCTACCGCGAGGCAGGCGTGCGTCCCAATCCGCAGTACGCGGACCTCGAGGAACACATCGCCGTTGAACTGGAATTCCTTGCCCACTGCCTTGAAAACGAGCTCGATGCCGGGGCGGAAGGAATCTTGGGACGGCTGCAGGAGTGGGGACCAAAGTTCTTCGACCACCTGTACCAGCGGGCGGAGTCGCCCTTTTACCGCGCCGCGGCGAA
This sequence comes from uncultured Pseudodesulfovibrio sp., assembly GCF_963664965.1. NCBI lineage: Bacteria > Pseudomonadati > Thermodesulfobacteriota > Desulfovibrionia > Desulfovibrionales > Desulfovibrionaceae > Pseudodesulfovibrio > uncultured Pseudodesulfovibrio sp. The sequence goes on from NZ_OY761823.1 coordinate 722,140, forward strand.
GCTCGGACTGGGATACCTCGCTCTGGCGGACGAAGGCGCTTCCCTTCCCGGGGCGCTTGCCGATTCGCTCGCCATGCTTCCCTTGGGGGACGGCCTGACGACCTTGGCCGGGGGCGCGACCCCTCCGCTTCCCGACACGGCGATTCCCACCCATTGCTACACATGCGGCGCATTGTGCGGCATGACCGCCAAGCTTTCCGACGGCGTCCTGACAGGAACCGTGGGATTGCCCGGCGACCCCAAGGGTGCAGGCAAGCTCTGTCCAAAGGGCGGCTCGGCTCCCAAACACGTCTATTCGGCATATCGGCTCAAGGCCCCGCTGGTAAAGGAAGACGGACGGTTCCGGAAAGCCGGCTGGGACGAGGCCCTTGACCGCATGGCTGACGGCATCAGGAGCATTCCCGAAGGAAAGCTCGCGTACTTCCGGGGCAACGACTTCTGCAACTGGATTCATGAGGCCCTGTTCGGCGCGCTGGGGTGTCCCAAAGGAACCCACCGGACCATGTGCGACAACTCCAACCGCATGTGGAATGAACACACGCAGAACGACAAGCGGCCTTGGATCAATTACGAGGGAAGCGACTATATCCTTCATTTCGGCATGAACGAACTGGCCACCAGCTACGGCCAGCGAAAGACCGCCGGTTTGAAGAACGCCCTCAAGAACGGCGCCAAGCTCGTCGTATTCGACCCACGCAAGAGTGAAACCGCGGCCAAGGCTTCGGAATGGATACCTCTCAAGCCCGCCACCGACGGTGCCGTGGCCATGGCCATGGCTTGGGTCATCGTGACCGAGAACCTCTACGACAGGACGTTCGTCGCCAAGTGGACCGAAGGCTTTGACCGGTTCAAGGCGCGTCTCCTCGGCGAGGAGGACGGCGTCGCCCGTACGCCGGAATGGGCGGAGGCGATCAGCGACGTGCCTGCCGAGACTATCGCCCGCATCGCCCGCGAATTCGCCGGGGCCAAGGCCAAGGGAGCGATTTCGTGGACCGGACTGGCCCAGAACCCGAACGGGCACTGGAGCACCGGGGCGGTTCAGTCCCTGAACACCCTGTGCGGCACCCATGACGCGCCCGGTGGACCGGGGCTGATCTTCAAGCGCAAGCTTTCGAGCGCATGGGGTGAAGGTCAGGCCAAGCCTGAAGCCAAATCCGCGCCTAAGGTGGACAACTTCGGCCTGTGGAGCGGCTGGTCGCCGGCCCGACTTCAAGCCAATGTGGAGGAAGGCAAGATCGAAGGCATGGTCATGTACTGGGGAGACCCCGCACTGACGGCGGGCAACTCCGAAGCTGAGACCAAGGGCATCGAGGCCATGCGCTTTGCCGGAGGCATTGAGGCCTTCATGTGCGACAGCGCCCTGCTTTTCGACGTGCTGCTTCCCGACGCCACATGGCTGGAGCAGGCGCAGGTCAAGCAGGACTGGCTCTATGATGCCTTTATCGGCTACTTCGCCGAGGTCGTGCCGCCCATGTACGACAGCAAGCCCATCTGGGAAATCACCCGGCTGCTCGCCGGGAAGCTGGGGCTGGGCGAATTCTTCCCTTGGGACAATCTGGACGACGCCTTCCGCAACCAGCTTCGCGGCACAGGCGTCGAACTGGACGAACTCAAGGAACAGGGATTCGTCATCACCGACCCCGCGGAATATCGCAAGTACGAGAAGTGGGGAGGCTGCAATCCTCCGGAAGGCTATGGCTCCTCGGGCAAGAGCCGAAGCGGCAAGTTCTGCTTCGTCAACCCGGTGAGCGATGAAAAGGGCCTCGACCCCATGCCCGATTACAAGGCGCCTGACCCGGAATTCGCGCCGGACGAAGAGTATCCCTTCGTGTTCGGAAACTTCCGCTTCTTCCAGCATGAGCACTGCTCGACCTTCAACAACTACCAGCTGATGAAGCTCAAGCCGACCAACCCGCTGTGGATGAACGAAGACGACGCCGCGCGGCTGGGACTGGTAGAGGGCGACACGGTCCGCCTCATCTCGCCGTGGGGCAGCTGCCGGGCGAAGCTGCATCCGACGCCGGACATCAGCCACGGCGTGCTCGGAGCCGCGGGCGGGTATGGACACAAGCGCGGACTGGAGGCCGATCCCAAGTATCCCGACATGGGCGGAGTGAACATCCCCGGCGCGCTGATGCCGCCGAACGTGACGGAGCCTACCGGGGGTACGCCGCTCCTGAAATTCATCAAGTGCAAAATTGAAAAGGCGTCGTAAGACACCCTCCTCGGGAAGCGGGGCCTTGTCGATGGCGTGCGACCACGGCCCCGGCTTCCCGGTCCGGCAGGGCTTGCAGGCACCGGCAGGCCGCTGACAGGACCAATACATGTTCACTCGTTCCGGCCTGCCGATCGGGATTGAAAAATCCCCATTACGCGAGTCCGGGAGGGGGGTGAACAGCCTTTTGGGACGTCACGTCCGAAACAGGCGGACCGCCTTCTCCCCTTACCCGACTTTCACACCCACGCGGACGGAAGCGTCGATTCGGTTGAGGAGGATTGTGGCGTTGGTTTTTTCGAGGTATTCGTCCACGGCTTTTCGCGCACCCTGATAGTATCCGTAGTCATCGATGATGAGCACCCCGCCGATGGCGAGGCGCGGATACAGGGTTTCGAGTTCATGGGCAGTGGATCGGTAGAGATCGGTATCAAGCCGCAGCAGGGCTATTTGTTCGGGCGCGGCATCGGGCAGGGTGTCCTCGACCAGTCCTTTGACAAAGAGGAAGTTTTCTTCGGGATACCCGGTCTGGAACACGTTTTTGCGAACGTCTTCCAACGGGCCGCCGTAACCCCACTTGGTTCCGCGTTGCTGATGCTGGCTCCAGACGGGATGCGAGCTGGTGCCGTTCCAGTCCATGTCCACAGGGTCGGGTTCGGGCACACCGTCAAAGGTGTCGAAGAGGTGAAGCTTTCGCGTGGTGTCGCCGAAACGGGCAAGCGCCATGGCCGCGAGCATGACCGATCCGCCGCGCCAGACGCCGCATTCGACGATGTCGCCGGGGATATCGCGGGTCACAACGTATTCAACGGCCTTGTACAGACCGTAGAACGGTTCGATGCCGCGCTGTATTGTCAGCGAATATTCGGCACACCGTGCGGCAATGGCCGCGAAATCGCGATCATTGATATCCTTGTATTCGACGTCACTGGAAATCCGGACTTTCATGCGTACCTCGGAGGTTTCCAAGGATATACGCAGGATTCACCATGGTTTCAAGATGGCACCGGAATTTACTGCGTCGCGGCCTTCTCTTCCTTGCGGAATCCCCAATGCCCGTCAGGGATTTCCAGATACATGGACTCGACACTGGAACCCTGCACCTGAATCATCATGCCGAGCCGGTTGCTCTCTTCATGCCAGAAGAGTTGCTGCACCAGACTTTCGCGAAGCATGTCATAGGGCAGGCCGTAGCTGATGCACAGGGCGCGCAACTGCCGTCCTATGGAAATCTGGATGTCCCGGCTGATCCAGACATCGGTGATGGTGACCGAATAGGTCTTTTCCGGGTTCCAGCCCAGAGCCTTGACGTGCTGAGTCTGCTCACTGGTCAAAATCATGACAACCTCCATTGGCCGGTGTCAAAGGCTCGGAAGGTCGGGGAAGGCGTGATAATCAGGAAGGATACAGGCGGGAATATAGGCCTGTGGAAGCATGTGGCGCGGTGGCGGTGACCGTCCGGTGCCAGACGTTTTTTCCCTTGCAGAAAGGGGTGCGGGAACCGTGCCAATCGGGGCAGTTCACCTTGTTTTAGCCGATCGGAAGGCCCCAGAGCCTGACAGGGTGCGTCTTGCCCTTGAGTTCCGATTCACCGAAATCCTGCCAGCCGGAAAAGGACGTCGTCTTTTCCAGATCATGCTTCACGGCTTCGGAGATCAGCACGGAAGCGTCGAGCCGCCGGGTCATGCCCTCGATCCGCGAGGCCGTGTTGACCACGTCTCCTATCACAGTGAATTCAAGCCGTTCGGGCGAACCGAGAATTCCGGCCAGCACCTCTCCCTTATGGATGCCGATGCCTATGTCGATCGGGGCGGAGAGTGTCGGATTGAGGCGTTCCAGCCGGACGAGCATCTCACGAGCGCAGGCCACGGCCTTTTCACAGGCGGACATGTCGCCGTCGAAACCGAAAACCACAAGAATGCCGTCCCCGATGAACTTGTCCACCACGCCGCCATGGTCGCAGACGGCCTCCACGGCCTCGGTGAACCACGCATTGAGATCCGCTATGACGGTTTCCGGCGCGCTGGATTCCGTGCGGGCGGTGAAATCCCGAATATCCGAAAAAAGGATCACCAGCGACTGCATGGAGCCGCCCAGCGAAAGACCGTTCTCAGCCTGCCGCATGAGACGTGCGGCAATGGTCGGGCTGACGGCCTTGCCGAAAACGTGCTTGATGCGATTGCGTTCCTCCAGCCCCTTGATCATGGAATTGGTATGGTCCGCGATTTCACCGAATTCGTCACGGGTCAGGATCGGCACCCGGCTGGACAGGTCGCCGTCACGAACCTTCCTGAGCACCTCGGTTTCTCTGCCGAAAAAGAGCCGGATATTGCGGGTGTAGGAATAGATGATGAGCAGGGTATAGCCGCACAGCAGAATGAGAACGAAGCCGACCTCCGCAAGAATGGCGAGATGCGTCAGGGATTCGTGCAGTTTGTCCGCATTGTGCTTCATCCAGTAGACGTCCTTGGCCACGGCAAGGATCAAGACACCACCGGACAGGGCTACGGTGGCCAGCGCGAAAAGGGAAAACTTCCGGGTCAGCGAGGTATAATGACCTATTTCCGGTGGCGGGACATCATGCCGCAGAACCGCCTCGCCATAGTTGCGGACCTGAGCCAGAGCGAGGTCCAGACCGATGAAAAAGCCGAATGTCATGAAGCCGAGGATGACCTTGACCCCGCTTTCCAGCGTGGGAAAACCGAGGACCGCGTGATCGAACACGGACAAACCGACACCAAAGGCGGTGAACAGTCCCAGCTCCAGATAAAAGGTGCGGACGGATTGTTCCAGCAGCGGCGCGCACTCCACCAATCGCGGCACGAGCACGGCCCGCGACATGACAAGGAGAACGAATGTGCCCGAGACAATGGTTCCCCAATGCACAAGGGTCAACGTATCGATAAGCGGACAGACCTGTCCGCCGTAGACGGTCAGAAGCCCGAGGGCGACGACATAATGCAACGCTGCACGCATGAGAACCTCCTGAGTCCGAAAGACATCTCGTCCATGGGACGGGCTACGGGCTTTCATCTCGGCAACACGGAAAAGGGGCAAAAAAGTGGTGCTGCCTCATGACCGGACAAGGATGTAGTTGCCATGAATCAATCAAAAAAGCGACAGGATGCAATGTGAAGTTCAGTGCCCGATACGCATCACCCTCTGTTCTCAACTGGTGGGCTTTTTCGGAAACGTGCCTTTTTTCGAGGCGGCATTCTCGGGCGATGCTACCTTTTGGACGATGGCCCGTATCTGCCGTGCCGCCTGTGCAACCGCTTTTTCCGGCGGCACTCCCTCGAATACGGTACGCTGAATCATTTGGGGGATGATGTCGTCGGCATAGACTACGGACGCAGCCGGAATCACTTTGCCGTCAATCAGGCAGAAGGATTCCATGGACGAAAGGCCGTCGATGATGTTCTTGATCTTGACCCGTCCGTATCGGCGGAAAATGCCAGACGGGTCTGTCAGGAACCGGTCGGAGACGGCAACATCCCTGAGGACCGGCAGCATTCCTCCGGGAGCCATGTGAAGCCATGAGACATAGTGGGCCGGATCATACAGGAATGCCAGAAAACGTTCTGCCGCAGCCTGCTCCTCCCCGCTCAATCCAGCCGCCACACCGAATCCGTTTATCACTCCATAGCCTGCTTTTCCGGTGTGGTACAGGGTCGCCTCCATATCCACCTTGGAAACTAGATCGGGATCAAAGGCCGCTCCGTTCAATTCCTTGAAGTTGTTGCCCGTCAGCGAATCCTGCGCCACATTCGCCAACGCCAGATCGTCCATTATGAACGTCGAGTAGAAAAGCATGGCGAGCCTGCCCTGAAGGAAATAATCCCTCGCCCTCCACGTCTGTGGACCTTTCGGTCCGCATTGCGCCAGTGTGGCATACATTTCAAGGGTCTCGACCATGGCCTTGCTGTCAAAAAGCACCTGGCCGTCACCGTCGAACATGGCCGCATTGTTGGAACAGGCCAGTTGGGTGAACACTTGGGTCGCGTAGTGGTCCTCGTCAGTACCGACGAGAATGCCGTAACGCCCGCTTGCGGGGGCGTGAAAATGTTTCGCCGCAGCCAGAATGGACGCCCAGTCACAGGGCGGTTTTAGCCCTGCTTCCCTGAACCAGTCCGCCCTGTACCAGATTCCCTGAACCCAGCCGTGGAACGGCACGCCGTACCAGCCCCCGCCGGGAGCGGAAAGCCGTTTCAGGGCACCGGGATAAAATCGCTCCGGGCCGATACTGTGGATAATCCGGGAGGCGGTATCCTTCCCCAGAGTGCCGGTTTCATTCAGGGCGACCAGCAATTGAGACCCCGCACCGATCAGATGGGGAGCCATGCCGTCTTTTTCGGCTTCGCTCACACGTTTGCACAAATCGTTCTCGTTTACGCTGACCAGCTTGACCGTCACGTCATCCTGCATGACCGTGAAGGCCCGGATGAGGAATTCGATCGTCCTGATCCGGTCCTCATGGATTTCCGTGGTCCAGAACGTCAGTTCCACCGCCGATGCCTGCGGCGGGAGCACCAGAGACGTCCATCCCAGAATGATAGCAATGAGAATACGTTTCATGATTCGTTACTTGGAGTGGAACACTTCGACGCCGTTCCAGTCGTTGTCTGGGGGTGTTTGGGCCAGCTTTTCCGCCCGTTCCCGCATAATGGCTGCGAGATCGTCCCCGGGGTTTATCCTGAAGCATTTATCAAATAGTATTGCCGCTTCTTCGAACCGCCGGTCCAGATAAGCGGTGTAAGCCGTTTCCCATGTTTCGATAAAGTGCGGCAACTCCTCGGGGGAGACATGGAAATCCATGGGACCGCCCCTGCGTCCCAGAAGTTCATACACCGACACCGGGATGGTCGTTCCCTTGGGCATAACCTTCCCGACAGGACGGAAGAGGAAACCGTCTCCGGCCTGCTTCACCACGCTTTCACTGGCGAGTATCTGGGTGCCGCAATACTTGTTCAGGCCTTCCAGCCGGGAAGCGAGATTGACCGGGGCTCCCATGGCCGTATAGTTCATCCGGTCATCCGACCCCACGTTGCCTATGATCGGGTCGCCGGTATGCAGGCCGAAACGGGTATGCATGGCTGGCAGCCCTTCGGCGGTCCATTTCCTGTTGAGCGCCTCGGACGCCTCACGGGCACCGAGCGCGGCGTCGCAGGCCAGTTCCGCATGGTTTTCCTGAGGAGACGGGGAATTCCAGAAAGCCATAACCGCGTCACCGATATACTTGTCGATGGTTCCCTCGTGTCGCAGGATGACTGAGCTCACGGCCTGCAAATATTCCGACACCTTGAGCATCAGCTTTTCCGCCTCCATGCTCTCGGAAATGGTCGTGAAGTCCGCGATGTCAGAGAAAAGCAATGTGGCTTCCCGCCGCTCGCCACCCAGTTCCGGGATCTTTTTGGCGAGCAGCAACTGTTTGACCAGTGTCTTGGGAACGTACCGTCCGAATGAGCGGAGACTCATCTGCATGGTCTTGACTGCCTTGGACAATTCCGCGATTTCGGAAATGTGCGACCGTACGTTCACGGTAGAATCCAGTTTGAAATGGCGGATCTTGTCCGCTTCCCTTGCCAACCTGTTCAATGCGACGGACATCTGCCGCGCATTGTAGGCGGCAATGGGGATGGCGAGAAGAATGATGACGGCAGCACCCAACAGGCTTCGCTTTCTGGTCTGGTCCATGTGCCCCGTGAAATCCGACAGGGGAGCGGTGACCGCCAGAATTTCTCCGGGCAGATGGGTGTTGTTCAGATGAGCCATGCATACCAGATGTCTGGATTCTCCCGTCTCCAGCAGCATCATGTTCTCCCTGTGGTCCCAGTTTTTTATTTCCCTTGTCAGTTCCGCCATCATCGGGTCCGCCATGTCCTTGAGGGAAAGGCGGACGACCTGATGGCCTCTCAGGGTTTCGGTCATGGTAAGAATCTTGTCCTGATCAGGGTGGGCAGTGATCTGCAACGCCTCGTTGAACATGAAGGCATAACCGGATTTGCCGATTTTCAGATCGCCAAAATACCGGGATAACCCCGCCAGTGTGACATCGACTCCGAAAACGCCTGGAACATCGCCGTCAAAGCGGTGTGCAAACGTTATTCCCATGCTGCCGGTGCTCTTGAAAATGTAAAACGGGGTATGGACGATGCCCTCCTTGCCGATCGCCTGACGGAACCATGGCCTTTCCCGCGGGTCATAACTGGAAAAACGCAGGCCCCGCGATCCGACGAGACGGCGCTCCTGGTCAAAGAATTGCCACAGCTCGACTCTTTTTCCGTCCCCGGGCCGGTCAAAGACCTTCCTGATTCCCAGCCGGGTCTCCTCCGGTGCCAGAAGGTGCTTACGCAGAGAAGCATTGCTCAGCGATATCACCTGATAGAAATCGCCGTCGGCGTATCCGATATATGCCGAATACAGATGAGGCCGCGCCAAAAGCCTTTCGGCAATAAGCCATTGAGCCGGATGACGCATGAAGTCCGGCTTGTCAGACAGGTAAGGGAGTTCCGCAACTTCATTGGACATGCGGGTGGTTGACTCGAAAAGATATTCGATGCGTGCCGTAACCTCGTCACTGACTTCGCACAATAGCTGGGTCGCAATATCCTGCGCGGCCTGACTGTTTTCGTTGTAATTATACCAGGTAAGACTGCCTGCCGTTATCAGAATAAACGACAGAAACAGCGTCAGGATGGTAACGTGCAGCGACGGTTTGCGAATCTTCATTTGAAATTACAACCGGCAATTACAGGTTTATCGATTTCAAACAAACGTATCATTATTGGAAGAAAAAGCAATCAGTGTAGCCCGACTCGCTTGCAGAAACCGGAAACGTCGGGTCACGGATAGGCGTTACCTCATCCCATCCGCGAAAAGAAAAACACCTGCTTCTGTGCATTAAGGCAAGTCAGCCCTGTGCCATGCAGGCAGAACTCGTCTGGGGAAAATCGAACCGCACGAACCGGCAGCCCGGTGGAAAAGTCATGAAAGGAAAGAAATGAAATGCAGCGAAACAGGCACGTTTCCGACAAGAAATGAAAAGGCACCGCAACCTGCGGGCAGCACCATCTGCTCAATGGGGGAAATCATTGTAGCCGTTCATTGGACAGCGAAAAAGAAAACACTTTGCGGCCAGCGAAGCGGCCTGCCCGATGCCGGAAGCGGTGAACAGCCTCGGCCCCGGACAAGGGATGCGGCTGTTTCGTCAACCGCCTCCCTACCGTCGAAAAAAAGGCATGCCTGACCTTTGGGTGTCTACCAGATTTTCCACTCGGCCCGGTTTTCGTTCCACAGCTGGTTGAGATGTTCCGTATCCCGCAGGGTATCCATGCAGGCCCAGAAGCCGTCGTGACGGTAAACCATGAGTTCGCCTGCGTCGGCCAACTGCTCCAGAGGACCGTATTCAAAATCGCAATCCGTGTCCGGAGTCAGGTAATCGAACACCTTACGGTTGAGGACCATGTAGCCGCCGTTGATGATGTTGCCCATCGCCGTCTTCGGTTTTTCCTGAAAGGAACGGACCACATCGCCTTCCGTGTGCAGCTCTCCGAAACGCTGGGCGATACTCACGCCGCTCAGGGTAACGATTTTTCCATGAGACTTGTGGAATTCAAGCAACTTGTCGATGTTGATGTCAGCCACGCCGTCCCCATAGGTAAGCATGAACGTATCACCCTTGATGTATTTCTCGATCTGCTTGATCCGCCCGCCCTTGAGCGTGGTGGGACCGGTGTTGGCCAGGGTGATGCTCCAGCCGGCTTCGTCGTGGCATTCATGAAGACACAGCTTTTCCGGTTTGCCGAGTTCAATGGTGATGTCGTTGTTCATCCATTCGTAGTTGACGAAATAATCCCGGATCATTTCTCCCTTGTATCCCAACGGGAGGACGAACTTCGTATGCCCATAATGGGCATAAATCTTCATGACATGCCAGAGAATCGGCCTTGGACCGATATTGACCATGGGCTTGGGACGAAATTCGGTTTCTTCGCGCAGGCGCGTTCCCAACCCACCACAGAGGATGACAACTTCCATCGTGACTCCCTACTATCCTTTGACACACTTCAGATATCCATTGGGCGCAACGGAAAACATCAGTTTGTTGTCTATGTTGATATCCTTGACGAACCTGTCATTGGTTTCAAGGAACTGATCGACTGCGGTCATGGGATTGTTTCCCGGCGACCAGGGACGGTCTGCGGATGCTTCTTCCGGGAGATTCTCGATGATCGTATCGAAAACGACCATGTATGAATCCTTTTTCACCAAGGGGGAATACAGCTCCATTTCACGCAGGACGTGCTCATGGGTATGATTGGAATCCAGAACGACCAGCGGATTTTCATATCCCTTCGCCTTCTCGAAAACCGAAGCCACCAACTCTTCATCAATGGCGGAACCTTCCAGCAACTCGACATTCCTGAACATCGGATGGGACTCGATCTCCTTCCGGTTGTGTTCGCGGATATCGATGTCGATGGAAATGAGCTTTCGGTCACCCCCCAAAAGCTGCAACAGGGAAGCATAGAACAGGACCGTGCCGCCGTGGGCAATGCCTGTCTCGATGATGATGTCCGGCTGCACTTCCCAGATAATTTCCTGCATAGCCATGATGTCTTGCGGGTACTGGATGATCGGACGACCAAACCACTGAAAATTATATGAATACCCTGACGATATGGAGTGACGCATAAATTCGTCAGAAGCATCCTTCAGGGGGGCATTCGCTCCCTGTTCATCAATTCGCTGCTTCCGCTGGTTCTCAAATTCCTTAACTGGATTACTCATATTTCCCCCATGGTCAGCAAGGTGCTTCCACTACCGGCACACATGCCCTGTATTTCGTCTTTGTAATTGTCGTTCATGATGATGATCTCGCCGGCCTCACTATTTCGGAACTCTTCCGGCGAAAAAATCCGATGTCCGGTCTTTGCCACAAAACGGCCCTGTTTGACAGGATTGATATCGATCAACCCCTGAACAAACCGGGCATCCGGGTCAACCTGATTCACAAAGGCGACCCCTTTGGCCCCAGCACCCCATACCCAGCATCCCCGATGTTTCGAGACAAATTCCTTGAAGCGTCCGATTTCGGTAGCAAATAGTCTGTCATCAACGCGGGGGAGGTCGAGTCCTCCGGTCACTGAGGTGCCCTTGAAGTCCTTCAAGTCGGCAATCACCCACATATATTGACCTTCGAAACACGGAATGACTTCCGCATTCTCGAACAGATTCGCAAGGGATTGCTCGGTGAAGTAGTTGCAGTGCTCATGGAAAATGTCCCAAAAGGCCTTATTCTCCAGTATCCACTCGAACCGGGGAACTTCGATGAGAATCCGGCCCTGCCTGCCGTTGGCTTCACTGATTGCCGAGAGGAAATCAAGCGGAGCGGGCACATGCTCCAATGTATGACGCAGGACGACCAGTTCACCGGGGTCCACTTCAAGACTCTTGTCGAAATAGGTCTTGACGACATCCGGGTCACCCGCTTCATGTGACGGATCGTAACCTGTCACGGAAAAACCCGCATTTCGCATCATCGCGAGGAATACACCTTTTCCGCAGCCGACTTCGATAATTCTTTGCCCCGGCCGGACAATGGAAGCGACCAGATCCAGCGTCCTTTCCAGATGGCGCCGGAAGGAAGGGGAGTGGCCCTGTTCATTCTGGTATGAATCATCATACTCCATGGCTTCTGACTGGAATTTGCTGTTCCAGGCGAACCCGCAGGAATGACACCGAAGCAACTCGACGGAAAAGCTGGGACTTGCCTCAAGGCTTGCCATATCCTCGTAAACCTTGTTCTGAAAGGCAGGGACGTCGGAAGCGGTATAAATGACGCTCTGTTCGGCCTTGTTACAAAGAGGACAATTCACGGACTTCTTTCCTGATGGATGTTAAGAGTTCGGCGTTGCCCCAAAACCGGAAAGGCTCCCAATCTGGGTAGGGGTAAACACCGAGATTCAGTTTTATGGAAGCATTGCGTTTCTGCAAGTACTCCTGAACAAGTGACTGCAAGACAAGAGAACGCCCCGAACAGACGTTGACAACTCCACTATGTGTCGGGTGGCAGATGATGTCCGCCAATGCCTCGGCAATTTCTTCCACGGGCAGGAAATCCCTTATCTGCTGCCCGCCGGACATGTCGAATGTCGTCTCGCCGTCATCCAGCGCTTTCTGCAACTGAGCGAAGAGGGATTTTTCACCCTGACCCGCCCCGTACATGTAAAAAATCCTGGCCCATTGAAGACGGGCGGGCTTGCCGGACACAAGAGTTTCCAACTCCTGCCGCAACCTGTCCTTGGCCTTGCCGTAAGGGTTCGACGGCTTCGGCTCGGTCGATTCGTCCAGCTCCCCCTCCTGCATGCCGTATTCGAAGCAGGTGCCCGTCACAAGGAGGTGCTGCAATCCGCCATTGATCATGTCGAACAGGAATGAACGGCTTTGCGGCAGACATTCCGTCATATGCGTTTCCGAATTGTAATTCGGCAATCCGGACCATGCGAGATGGATGCAGTGCGAAGGCTGGCCGAAACTCTCGAATACCCCTTGGTGCGAGTCGGCCAAATCAAAGGATACCCTTTCAACCAGATCAGGCCACCCGGCGCTGTCCAGCTTGGCTTGATCCCGTCCGGTCGCGACAACGGGAATGCGCCGTTTGACGAGTTCGTTCACGACATGATTGCCGAGAAACCCGGTTGCCCCTGTTACGAGTACTCTGGCTGGCTTCATTGCTGACCTTGGGTGAGTATTGCGACGATTTCGTCCAATTCCCTGCATCCTTCAGGACCGCTTTCCGCCGCCAGTTCGTCAATGGCAAACCGCAAATTGAAATCTTTCTTTTCCTTCCGTTTCACTTTCTGTTTTTTCTGGACGGTTTTTCCCATCAACGAATCCCATTCGTTGCGTATCCTGTCCGAAAGCGTTTTGGGAGGACGGTCATTGAGCCAGTAGTAAGTCTTCTTGGGGAGGGCATTGACCAGCCAGAGGGAAACGGCATTGTCCACATGCCGCTTCGCCAACACCTCGGGCATCCCTTTTTCGTGAACAAGATATTCCCTGACCGCTTCCTTTACGAGGGTGAGTTCCTCATAATATCTGGCGTTGTGTATCACATCATGGGAATTCCCGTGGGTCTTGAGCGATCTCTTTTCGGCGCACGGGATGATGCTCGTAATGTGATGCAGGTATCGCATCTTCGCCGCCTTGCCGTGTGCGAGCATCATCAGGACCATGTGGATTTCCATCATGTTGTAATTCACCACTTCATCCGGGTAATACCGGAAGACGGTCTTCCACGCGTCGGTCTTTTGCAGTGAATAGAACACGGGGTGGTAATACACCATGTGCTGCAACATTCTGGTTCCGGGACACTCGGCATCGACCTGATGCAAAGAGGATTCGGGTTTGTATAAATCCAGATTCCCGTTGGTCTCATAAATAATCGAACCCTGAACAGAGGAATAGTCCGGGTTTTCTTCAAGGAACTGCAAGCTGAGCGAGAGACTGCTCTTGAGGGGATAAATGTCGTCCGCGTTCATGAGCATGTACGGAGTACGGACATTGTTGCTGATTGCCTGCTTCAGTTTCTGCTGGAAACCGACTCCCGGCATGTGGAGGTACTCGACATCCGGGTTGGAAGCCGTGGGAGCATGCGGAGTTGCCGTAGAATCGACGACCAGCACCGGCATATTGAAATCCAGCAGGAACGGAATGATACGTTCCAGATGGTGATGCCGGTTATACGTCGGGACAACTATGGTTACCTTATCCTTCATTCCTCGATTCCCCTGATTTTCCTTGGATGACAGTGATGCTGCCGGTCTTTTAGGCTTTTTCCTGTACGGAGAGCGTCGGCATGGCCGTCACGAAACGTCCGCCCCATTCCTTGATGTAATCATGCTGGGCATGAATCTCCGTCTTGATATTCCACGGAAGGATGAGCACGTAGTCGGGCCTGCGTTCCCTGAGAACCTCGGGAGCGAAGACCGGAATATGGCTACCGGGCATGAACAGCCCCTGCTTGTGGGGGGATGCGTCGATGCAGAAGTCGAGAAGCTCCGGGCCTATGCCGCAATAGTTGAGCAGGGTGTTGCCCTTGGCCGCCGCACCGTATGCGGCAACGGTTTTGCCTGCATCTCGCTGGGTATGCAGAAAATCCAGCAGTTCCTGTTTCACGCGGTCCGCTTCTCCCTGCAATGTCTCATAGTAGGAGAGAGAGGTCATGCCTTCAGCCTTTTCGACCTCAAGCAGCGAATCCACGGCGGGAAGGGTTTCATGGGTGCCGTCTTCCTGATGGCAGGCATACACCCGCAAGGAGCCGCCATGCGTGGGGATTTCCTCTACATCAAAAACACGCAGTCCCTGCTTTTCGAAAATACGCTGAACCGTGCCAAGGGACAGGTAGGAAAAATGCTCGTGATAGATGGTGTCGAACTGACATCCACCGATCAACCGCATGAGGTGCGGAAATTCCAGAGTCGCTACGCCGTCATCCTTGAGTATGTGTTTGATTCCAGCCACGAAATCGTTGATATCCGGAACGTGGGCCAGCACATTGTTGCCGATCAGCAGATCCACTTTGCCGCGCTCTGCCGCGAGTGTTTCCGCCAGAGCCTGACCAAAGAAGTCACAGACCGATTCGACGCCTTTTTCCTTGGCCGCCTCCGCCGTGGCGACGGACGGCTCGACCCCGAAGCAGGGGATGGACTTCTCCACCATGTACTGAAGGAGATATCCGTCGTTGGATGCGATTTCCACAACCAGGGAATCGTTGCCCAGACCGAATCGTTCCGCAGCCATGTCAGTGTAGCGTCGGGCATGTTCCAGCCAGGAACTGGAGTAGGAAGAAAAATAGACGTAGTCGTTGTTGAAAATCTCTGACGATTTCTTCAATTCGTCCACTTGGACCAGAAAGCATTCCGGACAGGTGAAAACCTTGAGCGGAAAGACCGCCTCAGGCCGATCCAATTCTTCCGGAGAGAGAAAGGAGTTGGAGGGAGGCTGCTGTCCAAGGTCAATGAACACATGGCTCAGTTTTGTGCCGCAATGTCGACAATTCATATATCGATTCCTTCAAATTGGTCGTTGATCAGTGGGTATGACGTATCCCGTTCCGAAATGTCGGTGAGCGGCAGGGGCCATTCAATGTTGATGGCAGGGTCGCTGAAACGGACGCCCCCTTCACTGGACGGGGTGTAGAATTCGGAATGCATGTAAAGCAGGAGGCTCTCTTCCTCCAGAACCTGAAAACCGTGTGCGAATCCTTCCGGGATGAACAGCGCGCACCCCTTGTCCGGCGACAGGATTTCACCATGCCACTGCAAGAAGGTATCAGAGCCTTTACGCAGGTCCACGATGACATCGAAGACGGCCCCTTGAAGGCATCGCACTATCTTGATCTCGGCATGGGGAGGGCGCTGAAAGTGCATGCCGCGAACAGCGCCCTTGTGCCGTGTCAGAGAAAGATTCGACTGGGCAAGCGGCTGCTCCAGGCCGATTTCTTTCAGCTCCCTGGCGCAGAAAATTCGTGAAAATCGTCCTCGGTCGTCAACGAACGCTTCGTCTTCGATACGAAAAGCTCCGGAAAGAGGCAGTGGAGAAAATCGCATTACATCGTCTCGAAACGTTGAATCTGTTCTTCGGTAAGCTCACGCAACGACTGGGGATTCAGGTGCCACGCCTTGTACCATTCAGCGGACCAGTCGATGGCGACACCGATTTCCGTTCTGGGGGTCCACCCAAGCTTTTCCTTTGCCTTGGTGCAGTCCAGACGGAGAATGCCGGCTTCATGCGGGTGGTTGTTCCGGTCCATCTCGCACCGCGCGCCATCGCCCCAGCGGGTGGTAAAACTGTCCACCACTTCACCGACGGTCTGCGTGTCTTCGGACTCAGGACCGAAATTCCAGCCGCCCACGCAATCCCGGTTGCCCAGAAATGCTTCCTGAGCGAGCTGAAGGTAGCCGGATAACGGTTCCAGTACGAACTGCCATGGCCGGATAGCCTTGGGGGAACGAATCTGGACAGCTTCTCCCCTTGAATAGGCACGAACCATGTCCGGCAACAAACGGTCTTCGCCGAAATCGCCGCCGCCGATCACGTTGCCGGCCCGGACCGAAACCATGGACGGACCGCCGTCCTGAAAAAATGACCTGTTCCACGCGGTCGCCGCCAACTCCGCGCATCCCTTGCTGGCGGAATACGGGTCCGAGCCTCCCATGGGGTCGGATTCCCGGAAGGGACGGGCCGCTTCGGTGTTTTCGTAACACTTGTCGCTGGTGACATTGACCATGACCTGAACAGAAGGGGTCTGGCGGACAGCTTCCATGACGTTGACGGTGCCGAGCACATTGGTGGAAAAGGTTTCCACCGGTTCGACATAGGAACGGCGAACCAACGGCTGTGCAGCCATGTGAATGACGATATCCGGGGCAAAGTCCGTCATGGCCCGACGCAGGGAATCAAGATCCCGGATGTCTCCGTGGGAACCGGAGACGTCGTTATCAAGCCCGATGAGATCGAACATGTATGGCGAGGATGGGGGGAGCAGGGAATACCCGTGAACCCGGGCTCCGAGCATGGTGAGCCATAGCGACAGCCAGCTCCCTTTGAAGCCGGTATGTCCCGTTATGAAAACACGCTTGCCGGAATATGTCCTTTTCAGCACCAAAGGCCTCCTGAAATCTGGCTTATTCGTCGAATTGGCACTTTATTCGGGGTCAAACGAGCCGTGCCCGGGCATTAAGTAAGCTTCAAATATAGAGTTTGTA
Source organism: uncultured Pseudodesulfovibrio sp. (assembly GCF_963664965.1). Lineage (NCBI taxonomy): Bacteria > Pseudomonadati > Thermodesulfobacteriota > Desulfovibrionia > Desulfovibrionales > Desulfovibrionaceae > Pseudodesulfovibrio > uncultured Pseudodesulfovibrio sp. Next base: position 739,126 of record NZ_OY761823.1, read on the forward strand.
AAGGGGGCCGGGGAATCGTGGATTCCCCATGCTGCCGGACTGCGTCCCAAGGCCGGATTTTCACCCGCGCACACTCCACCACCCGCGATGCATGAACAGGCAGCCCCAAGCCCTGCCCGTTCATGGGCACGCCGAAAGTATCCTTGGGTTGGATGCCCCCTCCGAGTTGCGATCCGGAAGAGGGCTAGCCGAGTTCCTTTCTGTATCCGGCCATGACCGCAAGTATGTTTTCGCCTATGTCGGTACAATCCTGTTCGGAGATATTGGCCAGAGCCACTCGCAGCGACCACGGCGGTCCGGCGAACCCGTCACCGGGCAGGCAGACCGTATGGTGATTCCCGGCCAGACGGAACAGGTATTCCAAGGCGTGGCCCTTGGTCAGCTTGGTTGCGAATTCCTTGCCGTACATCTTGACCGCCAGTTCCTTGAGATTGATGAGGGCGTAGTAGCGCGTGAGGTTGTCGCCTTTGGGCTCGTCCATCTGCAACGCCTTGAACAGGGCGGTCCACCGCCTGTGCAGGATGTCCATGATGGTCTTTTTGTACACGTATTTTTCGTCGAGCAGTTCAAACAGGGAGAACAGGCACATGGCCGCCTGCTGCGGTCCGGAAAGCCCGCCGGTATGCGCCAGGGCCACCTGACGGCTGTCCATTTCCAGTCGTTCGTAGAATTTGATGGAACCGGGTCTGGTGGAGGTCAGCCGGTAACGGATGTCGAGCTGCGCCTGCTGTTTCCGGGGCAGCTTGCCGATGATCCTGTCGATGACGCTGTTCTCATGAACCATGATCACGCCCAATCGCCAGCCGGTGACGCCGAAGTACTTGGAAAAGGAATACACACCGAGAATATTCTCGGGCAGCAATTCTCCGAACGTGTTGAAATTGTCCACAAAGCTGGCGTAAACCGTGTCCGAGATGATAACCATATCCGGATTGTAGACCTTGATGGTGTCGGCCATGCGTTTGACCGTATCCGCGTTCAGGGAGACCGAGGTCGGGTTGGTCGGGTTGACCATGTACAGCGCCTTGACCTTGGGGTCCTTGAGCTTGGCCACTTCACTGTCCGGCACCTGCCACTTCATGGCTTCATCGCCCTTGATATAGACCGGCTCCAATCCATAATCCTTGAGTACCGGCAATTCAAGGTAGGGCGAAAAGATCGGGGTGACGATGGCCACCTTGTCGCCGGGAACGAGAACCTTGTTCTCCTTCAGGGAATTGAAGATGTATATCATGGCCGCCGTGGCCCCTTCGGTAGCGAAGAGATTGAACTTGCCTTTGGGCGGGTTGTTGGAGAAGACCACCCGGTCGAGGTAACGGTTGACGATGGCCTCGGTCACCGGGAAGATGCGCGGCGGGTCGGGATAGAAGTCGCCCTGAATGCCGTCGGTGAGTTGAAAGACCACGTCGTCCGGGTTCATGCCGAGGTTTTCGGTGGCGTATTCCAGAGCCTGTTCCAGAAAGGCCGCACCGGACTGTCCCCGCTTGCCAACGATGAATTTCCTGAAATCGGCAGCCACGCCCTTCTGGGCGATACGCAGGCCTGTATCCTTGGCAGAGGCGGTTTTTTCCGCCTGTTCTGCTGCGAACAGGGTCAGCAGGGCCAAGGATTTGCGTACCGTGGTGTTGAGAAAATTAGGATTGCCCCGGCCCGCGTTTATCATGGAGCAGCCCTGCTTGGCGCAAGCGTCTTCAGCCATCTCGATGAGCCGATTCTTGATCTCGAACGGACTCTCCTTGGACAACCCTTTCCAGTCGGGTGCGGCAGCTTGGGCGATTTCGGGAGCGGTCATGCCTATGAGCGGACCGGCGGCCATGGCCGTTACGCCGAAACATGCGGCGTATCTGAAAAAATCCCGACGGGAAAGTGTGCCTTTCCGGGTTTGCTCCGCGGCTTCATGAATGAACGGGTGTACGTTTTGGCTCATGGTTCTCTCCTTCTGGCAGGGGTAATTACAGTGACACTGGCACAAGCAGGAGTTTTGTCAAGGACACGAGTCAAGGAAAGGCAAGTGATCGTCGGTTCGCATAAAAAAAGTGCTCCTCAGACTGAGGAACACTTTCAAATCCCTTTGAACCGGATGCACTCTTGGAAAAGGTTATTCCCCGATGATCTTGACGAGAACGCGCTTTTTGCGCCGCCCGTCGAATTCCCCGTAAAAAATGCGTTCCCACGTACCGAAATCCAGTTGGCCGTCCGTGATCGCGACCACGACTTCACGGCCCATGACCTGCCGCTTCATGTGTGCATCGGCATTGTCTTCATATCCGTTGTGCCGGTACTGGCCCACAGGCTCATGCGGCGCGAGCTTTTCGAGCCAGACCTCGTAATCATGGTGCAGCCCGGATTCATCGTCATTGATGAATACCGAAGCCGTGATATGCATGGCGTTCACCAGACACAGCCCTTCGCGGATGCCGGATGCACGCAGGCACGCCTCCACGTCGTCGGTGATGTTGATGAATGCTCGACGGGTCGGGACTTCGTAAAACAGTTCCTTGCGATATGACTTCATGGTTTGTCCTTATGATATTTTTTCCCAATCCCTCACTCCGCCTGCGACAAGCAGGAAAAGGGGATGCGGCTCGGGAACGGATTTTTCAAATTCCCGGAAAAGCTCCGGGGCACGCTCGGCCAACTTTCGCAGGAGGTGCTGCCACTCGTACCCGAGTTGACCGTCCGTTTCTTCGATTTTTGCAGCCTGTGCGTTCTCGTCTATCTTTGAGGCGTCGAAATGATAGCCGCGCCGTCGCGATTCCCTGAGTACCTCGGCAAGATAGGCGTCGATGGCGGCCAGAGGGTCGGGATGTTCCCGGAAACGGAGCAACTGCGGATGGTTGCGATACCCCTTGGTCTTTCCATGCAGAACAGCCCGCGCCAGCAGCCCCTCGCGCCACAGGGCGACGAGTCCCTTTGCGTCAAGATATCCGGGATGGACGGTCCACAGTCGCATGGTTTCCCCGCTGGAAAAATCAGTTGTCGGCTACAGGGAAATATCGATTCATGATGGCTTCATACTTTCCCGTTCCCTTGAGACGGTCCAGAATTTCCTGCCATTTTTGTACAACGTTGACCGGAACCTGTTTTGAAAAAGCCACATAGGCTTCGGATCGGTACCACATCGGACCTGTCTTTTCGAACATGTCCAAATCCAATCCCTGAACCCTATCCATGAAATTCCGTATGCTTTTTTCGCCCATGGGAACAAGCGTCACGCGTCCCTCAAAAAGTTTCCTGAAATCATGCTCCTGCTTGGAACTGACATCCAGATTGATAAACCCTTTTTCTTTGAGAAGCTGGTGGTACAGATCATTCCGCGTAACGCCGATGGACGTCACCTTTTTCGCATCCTCGATGGAGGTCAGCGTGAGGGATGCATTCCTTTTCTTGTAAAAATAGACCGCATCACTGAAAACTGGACCGACAAATCGGAAAAGGGCTTCACGCCCGGGAGTGCGTGCCATGGGATACAACACGTCACCGGAACCGTTCTGGAGCTTCATGTATGCTCTGGCCCACGGATAAAAATGAATCGCGGTTTCCCCTTGTCCGGCTTCATCCAGTATCAACCGGACCACTTCCGAGACAAAGCCTGCGGCCTGCCCGTTTTCCGGGAAGCTGTACGGGGGGTAGTCTTCCGCCATGATATGCAATTCTCCAGTCCATCCCGAGACAGGGAGTAGGCAGAGGCACACGAAAAGGCAGAAATTGAGAAGTCTTGCAGCCATGATGCAGTGTGGTTAGCGTGTTTCAGCCAAGTAGCCGAGTTCTCGGGAAAAATCGGTGCTTTCGGCGGGTTGCCCGTGCAGCAGATGCCCCAGACGCATCATCCATCCAGCAGGAAAATCCTTAGTCCAGTGCTCATGGTAACCGGAGAATCCGTACATCCAGAGCAGTTCCGAAGCCTGCGTGAACACCTGTTCCGCCATGGTTTTCCATTGGGTCATGAAGTCGATTCGCCAGACCGGGAATTCCTGCCCGCCGACTTCCCGCTTGCCCTTGAATTCAACGGACACGGCCAGTTCGCCGCCGGGGTGCGGAACGATTTTCCAGAAGTAGATCCATCCCTCGCCGCCCCATTCAAACTCGAAATGGCACGGTTCGTCGTCGGATTCGGGAAGAGCTTCCAGTCCATGCAGGTCGCACAGGCTGCGGAAAAGATCCTTGAGCGGTTCGGAAAAAGTGCACTGGGTGCTGAGTTCATAATGGGAGCCGTCCAAAACGACGCGGGATTCAAGCCAGCCCGCCTTGACTTCGGTGAAATATAATTCGAACGGCTCTCCTGACATGAACACCTCGTAGTTTTTGGTCCTCGTCATCAACTTCTGGATGATGATCTCTGCTTGCAGAGAATACAACACTATTCGCTGCCGGGGAAAAAGCCAAGAAAAAGTCACGGTTCAACACTATGTAGCCTCGGGATACAGAGAAAAGCATTTCATTCAAAAACAAAAAACTGTACGGTGGTTTACTGTTCCTGCAACCCTCAAACCACGAGATATCGCTCAAGACCTCCGCAAAAGAATGAATTCGGCAAAACTCATCGCACTGGAAAAGATCGGTCTGCTGGCCCGTGGAAAAGACTGCGGCGGGGGCATGAAAAATGGCGACCCCGGCAAGGGACCGCATACCTTTTATTCCCATCATCCGGTATGGGCATATGAATCGCCGCGCTGCCAGCGTCCCTACTCCGGGTCCGACGAGGCTGTCTTTGATTTCCTGCCCGATGGCTGCACTCTTCAGCAGGCCTGGGGAAAAACACGCCTGACCGTGTTTCTGGGCGCGGAGAACAGCCCGGAGTTTCACACGGCTCTGGCCCGGGAGGATACGATCCTCCTTCTTTTCGAACCGGACGAGAGCCGTCTTGCCGCATTGCTGGATATTTTGCCGCCAACCATACTAAAGCGGCAGGGACTCTTTTTCCTTTCCGGGCATGCCCGCACGTTCACGCCGCCGTTGCAGGAAATTCTTCTCGAAGAGATATTCAACATGGGATTCCCGGTCTTTTTCGCATCCGACCGGATACGCAGCGACCATGAAGCGTGGGCAAACGACCTGATCGAATATCTGGAGATACTCTTTTTCCGCCACAGGCTGTACCCGCTTTCCGGTCAGACCAACGCACGCTCGCTCCCTCTCAGGGATATTTACCGCGGCTTGATCTACGATCAGCAACTGCACCTTTACGAGAACCTCTGCGATTACCTGACATGCCCTGACCTGAGCAGCCTTCAAAACATCCTTGAGGGCGAAACCGCCATTCTGGTCGCTGCCGGTCCCGAACTCAGCAGGAATATCGACTACATCGCCGACAATCTGGACAAGGCCGTGGTCATCTGCGTGAACAATGCCCTCAAGCCGCTGCGCGAGGCCGGGATAGAGCCGCATTTCGTCATCATCAATGACGCGTCCCTGCACTCGGGGCAGGTCTTCGATCTTATCGAACCGTGTGAAGACGCCATCCTTGTCGGGCACGCCTTTTCCGCTCTCGGAGGCGGCACATTTCGGCAGAAGATCATTTTCGGCAGCGAACTGAAAACGCCGTTCCGGGAACGGGGACGCCTGCACATGCACGGTTCAGTGATCTCTGCGGCCTTTTCCCTCGCCCGCACCCTGGGCTGCACGCGATGCGTTTCAATCGGCGCGCAACTCAGCTCTCTTGATCCGTGGAGCCTGCGCTATGCAGCAGGAACGGTTCACGAAAACGACTCTGCCATCCCGGAAAAACCGCTGACATACAGGTATCCGCAGCTTTTCCCGGTGAAAACCCCTATGGGAGACACGGTCTATACCTCGCTGAATTTTCGTGACGCCGCCATCTGGCTCACCGAGGAAATCCGCATTTCAGGCATGGAGTTCATCAACACTTCGCGCCACAGCCTGCTGTTCGGTCCCGACATCCGCTTTGAGGAACGTCCGAAACTGGACGGAACGTTGGACCGGAACCGATTGGCAAGCCTGCACCGGCTGTCCGGCCATGATGAGTCCGTGAGTGCCATACGGGAGTATGCGACACAGGAGAGCGCCCGGTGGGAGGCCGTCAGGGACAATGCCGAAGCCCTGCTGAACCATGCCGGAGGCGTGCCCGTGGAACCGGGCATGACGCTCTTGGAGAAATTCGACAAGGTCAATGTCAGTTATCTGGTGGAACGGTTTGACGATTTCGACAGTGAAGAATTCCACCACAAGGTCTTTGAATCCGATGATCCTGCCCAGCACCGATTGGGGCTGACAGACTACTTTTCCAAGGTCGTGGAAATGAGCAATCAGTTTCTCGTTGAACTGAAACAACAGCAACGCAGGATGGCGGCTCTTAAATAGCCGTCATTGGGGCAGGTTTTTACAAGGCGTTGACCGCGACTTCCAGCCGTCCGACTTCCTTTTTCAACTGCACTGACCGTTCCCGGCAGAGACCGGCGTCTTCCCTGCGTGCGGCATTTTCAAGGCGAACCGCGGCACGCCGCGCGGCTTCGGCACCGATGGAGGCGGTCACACTCTTGAGGGTGTGGGTCTGAATGGCCACCTCTCGCAGGGTGCCGGTCTGCACGGCCTTTTCCGTCAGGTCGAGCTTGAGCCGGATCTCGCTCATGGCATTGGGCACCAGATGGCGTATTTCTGCCTGCGAAACGCCCAGATTCGATGCGGCATGGACGATATCAAGGACCGGAGCTTCATCCGGAGTTTCTTTCTTTGAAATCGGCAAGTGCTGCCAATTGCCGCCGAGAATCCGGCGCATGGCCGCGCCGAGATCGCCGAAACTCGCGGGCTTGGTAACGAATCCGTTCATGCCTTCGTTTTCGCATTTGATCCGCACATCGGACAAGGCGTGTGCCGTGACCGCCAGCACCGGGACATCCGGTTGCCGGACCGGGCTGCCGACCCCTTCGCCGTTGCGGATGCGCCGGGTCGTTTCGTGACCGTCCATACCGGGCATTTCCAAGTCCATGAGCACAAGGTCAAAATCCTCTTCGGCCAGCAGCATGAGGGCTTCGGTGCCGCTTTCTGCCGTGGTGACATCCATGCCCATGCGGTCAAGATGCAGCTTTTCCACCTTGACGTTGAGCGGGTTGTCGTCCACCAGCAGCACGCGGGACGGCTTGACCGGCAGCGGCACGTTCCACGAGGCGGACATGACGTCGGCCTCGGTGGCGCGCTTGCCGTCGCCTTCGCCGAACCGGGCGGTAAATATGAATTCACTCCCCTTGCCCGGTCTCGATTCCACGCGGATGGTGCCACCCATGGCCTCAACCAGATTCCGGCTGATGGAAAGGCCGAGTCCGGACCCGCCGTAACTGCGTGAGGAAGAACCGTCTGCCTGCGAAAAAGCCTGAAAAATGGATTGGAGCTTTTTCTTCGGTATGCCGGTGCCGGTATCCTTGACGGAAAAACGGATGCCCACAGGCCGCCCCTGCTCAGCCTCCTTTGGCCTCCATGGACCGGCCGTGACGCGGATGGTGCCCGAATCCGTGAACTTCAGGGCGTTGTTGAGCAGGTTGATGAATATCTGGCGCAGCCTGCCCGGATCGCCCTTGAGAAAGCGGGGGGTGCCGGACATGATGTCCACGACCAGTTCCACGCCTTTCTGCTCGGCCTGAAGCCGTATGGTCGTGGCAGCCGAATGCATCACGGCGGGCAGGTCGAAATGCACCGGGATGAGCCGGATGCCGCGCGCCTCGATACGGGAAAAATCGAGTATGTCGTTGATGATGTCGAGCAGGTTCAGGGCGGCCTCGCGGGCGGCCCCGATGTAGTCACGCTGTTCCGAGGAGAGCGGTGTGTGCAGCGTGATTTCCGTCATGCCGAGAATGGCGTTCATGGGCGTGCGGATTTCATGGCTGACCGTGGCAAGAAATTCACTCTTGGCCTCGCTCGCCTTTTCCGCCACGGCACGCGCGTTTTCAAGCTGGATGTTTTTTTGTTCGATAACCCGCTTGTTCATGAATGCCTTGAAGCTGCTGACGTAGGACGTCTGCGCGATGACCAGTGCCACGGCGGACAGGATGGATACGTTGAGAATCTGGTGCCCGATCGGGATCGCCGACGGGACAAACAGATGCAGCCACCCGGCAATGGCGATAATGCCTGTGACGAACAGGGTGGCGGCCTGCCGAAACGTCATGGCGAAAAACACCGATGGGCCAAGCAGAAAAATGTATACGGGGGCCAGACTCATCTTGAGCGGGAACGTGTAGCAGGTGATCATGGCCGTATACACCAGAGCGAAGAGAATGAAGACCTTCCACAGCCAGTAGTGCATGGGGCTGACGTCTTCATTGTTTTGCAAGGGGCCGAGCATCCACAGGAACAGGCCGCAGACGGCGATGGCGAATGAGCGCATGCCAAGGAGAATCAGCCACATGTCGGCAACCACGAGCGTACCGGCACGCCTGATGGTGATGAAGTCGACAACCAGGTACGTGAGCACGACAATAATCATCAGCCACGAAACGACCTTGACCCTGCGGCAGTTGGACAGGGTGATCTCGAAAAGGAATTCGTCACGCAGTTCCGGCGGGACCTTCGGGTCCCTGAAGAATTTCGGAAAGATGTCGTTCATACGTCCCACAGGCAACTCCAGAGCCGAACCTAGCACAAGCGGAGAGGGTTCGGAAAGAGGGACGTCAAAAAGGGAAATCAGGCGATGGTCACGTCAATGGAGAAAATGAATTCCGTTCCCACGCCCGGTTCGGAAAAAATGGAGATGGAGCCACCCATGGCGGAGATGAATTCCTGCACGAGCGAGAGCCCGATGCCGGTGCCGCCATGCCTGCGGGTGCGGGAGCCGTCAGCCTGCCGAAACGGCTCGAAAATGTGATCCAGCTGATCTTCCGGGATGCCGATGCCGGTGTCTGAAACCAGAAGAATCAACCGTCCCGCCTCGTCACGGGGGTGCTTGAGAAAGGCCGCTTCCAGAGAGACCTTTCCCCTGTCCGTGAACTTGACGGCATTTCCGACCAGATGAAAAATGATCTGCCGCAACCGGCGGGAATCTCCCCGGATGAGTTCCGGGATGGTCGGATCAAGGAGGCATTCCAACTCAAGCCCCTTGCTTTCGGCTTCGAACCTGTAGGGGCGTGCGACCAGTTCGACAACCTCCGGGAGATTGAAATCCTGTTCATCCAGTTCCCATGCGCGGGCTTCCACGACCGAGAAGTCGAGAATGTCGTTGAGCAGCCCAAGCAGGCTGAGAGCCGCCCCGGTAGCGTGCTCCGTCATTTCATTCATGTCCTCGCCGAGGTCCTCGTCCTGGAAAAGCTGCAACATGCCGAGCAGGACATTGAGCGGGGTGCGGATTTCATGACTGATGTTGGCAAGAAAATCGCTCTTGGCCCGGGAAATGTCTTCAGCCGCTTCCTTGGCCTCCACAAGGACGCTGACATCCATGACCGCGTGTACCTCGAACAGCCCGCTCGACTCGTGCAGGGAGCGTATTCCCTGCCGCTGCCCGTTCAGGGTGTGCAGCAGACACGGCTCTCCGCGCAGTCCGGAAAGCTCTTTGGCAAGCCCGTCCGCTCGGACAATGAACCGGTCTTCGGGCTGATTGAGCGCATCCTTTCCAAACATGCTCAGGGCCTCGGGATTGAGATACCGGATGATACGGCCCGCATCCGTCCGTTCCACCTTGAGGATTGAAATGGGTGAATAATCAATGAGCATCTTGAGATCATGCTCGGTCTGCTTGCGGCGGGTGATGTCCTCGCGAATGATGATGCCGCCGATGACTTCCTCACCGACCACCAGCGGTGAACAGCGAATGTTCTGCCAGATTTCCTCCCGGTCACCGAACGGGGGAAACCGGATGTCTTCCAGCGAAACCAACTGCCCCTGAAGCACGGGCCTGAGCTTTTCCCCGACCCCGGCACGGACCAGAGCGGGGAGCTCGAACACTTTTTTCCCGATGTAGAATTCCGGTCTCTGGAGTCCCCGGTCAAACATCTGCATGTGCCAGTCGTTGACGAACTGAACAATGCCGTTCTGATCAAAGGCCATGATCGAAACCGGGGTACTGAGCGCCAGCGCCTCGTATTTTTCCCGAGTTTCCCGAAGATAGCGTTCGACCAGCTCACGCCGGGAATTGTCCACCGCGATCATCAGACGGGCCTGCACCTCTCCCACAGAATTCCTGAGCGGATAGAAACTGACAAGAGCCGGGAATTCTTCCCCGGATTGACGCCGCAGCAGCATGCGGTTTGCCGCGATCGCCTCGGTCGGGGACCCGTGGGGGACGTCCTTGGCGGGATGCAGCATATCCGGCTGCTTTCCCATGATTTCGGATTTCGAATAACCGAAAATATGCTCGGCACCGGCACTGAACTCGACGATTTTGCCGGTGTCGCACCGGGTGACCACAAAGGCCACATCCGTCACCGCCTCCAGAATGGCATCCAGCCGGGTCCCGGTTTCGTTGAGGGTCTGGCTGGTCTGTGACATGTCGTCAACCAGTGTGGCCAGTGCGCCCTGCATAGACGTTTGACGTGCATCAAGAGCATCATGATATTTACAGAGATCATCAAAGATGGCGCGATATTCCTCGGGTACGCCAGAGGAATCACTGCCCTGTTCGTCCAACGCCTTTCGCACGGATTCCCGTATATCCTGAAGCGAGCGAGTGTCGTCGGAAGGATGTTCCCTGTCTGCCATTTGTCCTGCCTGAAGGTTGCGGTTTATCTTCGGTCTTGCGTCACAGTATAGTAAAGCTGTCTGCGCGGAGAAAGTGGATTATAATTTACCAGAATCATACGGCTTCGGCAGCCGTTTCGTTTTTCCGGTGCCATGCCTCGTATGACTTTCCCCACTGGCACAGAGACTCCACTACCGGCATGACGCTTTTTCCCATCTCGGTCAGTGAATATTCCACCTTGGGCGGCACCTGCGGATACACCTTGCGATGCACCACGCCGTCAGCCTCCATCTCCCTCAACTGCTGGGTGAGCATCTTCTGCGTAATGTTCGGGATACTTCGCTTTATTTCGCTGAACCGCAGCACTCCCTCTTCCGCCAGACGATAGATGATGATCGGCTTCCATTTACCGCCTATGACCTGAAGGGTCAGTTCCACGTTGCAGTAATACTGCTTGCTCCCACATGTCTTCAACCCGCATTCCCCGCTCATGATGACTCCCGGATACTCCCCCGTGCTTTGCGTGACGCACGGTTTCCTTTTGGTAACTATGGCACATTCAAGTGCGTACTTGATCTTTTCCTACCATTATCAGAAAAGGGAATGGCCGTAAACGAACACTCTAGCCGTCAGGAGATATGACATGGAACTGATGGAAGCCATCCGTACACGCAGGAGCATCCGCAAATTTGAGGACAGGGACATCCCCGATGAGATGATCCGCGAAATTCTGGACGCCGCCATGATGGCCCCCAGCGCAGGGAATGCCCAGCCGTGGCAGTTCGTGGTCGTCAATGATCGTGAACTTCTCGATGCCACCAAGGATATCCACCCCCATCTCAAGATGGTCACACAGGCCAAGGTGGGCATCCTGCTGTGCGCGGATTTGTCGCTTGAAAAATTTCCGGGCTATTGGACGCAGGACTGTTCCGCAGCCATGCAGAACATGCTGCTCGCCATCCACGGCCTCGGCCTCGGTGCGGTCTGGACCGGCGTTTACCCCATGGAAGACCGGGTAAAGGCATTCACCACGATGTTCAACCTGCCCGAAAAGGTCATCCCCCTCGGTTTCGTACCCATCGGCTGGCCCGCACAAACCGTCAAGTCCGAAAGCCGGTACAAGGAAGAACGCGTCCACTATAATACATACTAGCCGCGCCCAAATTTGGTCACAAAAACCATCTGAAACCATTGGATGGTCGGGTAGAGCCCTCTCATTGTGAGAGGGCTCAAGCTGCTGCAAAAGGCCCGATTGCGTCGTTTCTGCAATCGGGCCTTTTGCAACACCTTGTCAGAATCGTCTTTGCAAAGACTCTGGTCTGGTTATTTATTCGGCTGGCCGAGCATGAAGATGCCGAAAGTGGCGAACAGGTTGGGGAGCAGGGTGATGACGCGTCCCTTGGTGTCGTGATGATGGGTGGAGATGGCTGTTTCCTGCACGATGGGGACGTTCATCCCCCGGCAGAAACGGCGGAAATCGGCAATGGGAATGACGCGGATGTTCGGGGTGTCGTGCCATGCGTAGGGCAGTTCCTTGGACACGGGCGCGCATCCGGTAAAGAACATCTGGAACCGGTTCTTTATGTGCGTGAAATTGGGGAAGGAAACAATGCACCGTCGACCCACGCGGAGCATCTCCCGAATGAGCATAGCGGGATCATAGACCTGCTGGAGGGTCTGGGAAAGGATGACGTAATCAAAGGCGTTGTCCGGATAGTCCTCGATCTCTTCGTAGATATCGCCGTGAATGACGGAAAGCCCCTTGGCTATGGCCTGTCCGGCGGCGTCTTCGTCGATCTCCACGCCGGTGCCGCGGATGCCTTTCTGCTCGGTCAGATGCATGAGCAGCGAACCGGTGCGGCAGCCGAGGTCGAGCACCTTGGATTCGGGTTCGATCCATGAGGCGATGACTTGCAGGTCAAATCTCATCGGGCTCCTCCTGTGGCTCCGGCCTGAACTTCGGCACCGACACGACCGAGAAAACCGGCAATCAGGGCTTCAAACCGTTCATTGGGAAGCAGGAATGCGTCATGTCCCCATGGGGCTTCGATCTCGCAGAAGCTGACGTCGAGACCGTTCTTTTTCATGGCCTTGACCATGGCCCGAGACTGATAGGTGGGGTAGAGCCAGTCCGACGTGAACGAGACAACGAGGTAGCGGCAGGTGGCCCGGGAAAACGCGGCCACGAGGGACCCCTGACCGTGCTGGTTTTCCAGATTGAAATAGTCCGCGGCTTTGGTGAGATACAGAAAACTGTTGGCGTCGAAACGGTCCACGAACTTGTTCCCCTGATAGCGAAGATAACTCTCTACCTGAAAGTCCGCCTCGAAATCAAAGGAGAGTTCACACCGGTCCTGCAACTTGCGGTCGAACTTGTGCCGCATGGATTCGTCCGAAAGATAGGTGATGTGCCCGACCATGCGGGCCACGGCCAGTCCGTGCTCGGGACGGCCCGTTTCATGATAGTCGCCGTTGTTCCATGCGGGGTCGGCCATGATGGCCTGCCGTGCGACTTCGTTGAAGGCGATGGCCTGCGCCGAATGCTTGGTGGTGGTCGCCAGCGGCACGGCGGCGCGGACGCGGTCGGGATACCGCACGGACCATTCGAGCACCTGCATGCCGCCCACGGAACCGCCCACAACCGCGAGCAGGGTGTCGATGCCGAGGTGATCGATCAGGCGTCGCTGGCAGCGGACCATGTCGCCGATGGTGACCACGGGAAATTCCGTGCCATAGGGTTTTCCGGTAGCCGGA